>JBAPYW010000029.1:0-37658 GCA_049284935.1 Xanthobacteraceae bacterium | reverse complement strand
CCAAGGCCAACTCGGCTGCGATGTCCGCGTGGATAGACTCGAACCGAAGCCCGAAGCGCCGCAAGCGCAGTCGCAAGACCGCCTTCAAGCCAGCGAGATCAGTTGCGCCTCAATCGACGGCGACGACGAAGAGGCCTCGGAAACGCAAAGCTGACGCTGCTGCCGCGCCACATTCCGCGCAGCCAAATTCGGTTGCAGGCACGCCGCTACGGATCCCTTATGGCAACAAAGAGGTCGCTCTGAAGCTTGGCGCCCGCTATGGCTCGGGTGGATGGTATGCCCCACCTGGAGTCGATCTTTCTGAATTCGGAGAGCGCGGATGGCTGTAAGGGCCGGATTGTCAGGCACGTGGCATCGTCGATGCAGGTGAATACTCTGTCGGCTTATCGCGCCACGACGCTGTGTAGTCCCCACCTGGCTGCAACCCCCACATAAATAAGGTCTCGGGGCGCCCCGTGGAAATAACTTGTCTATGTTCGGCCACTCCTGAATCACGTTGATCGCCAAAGCAGTTCTGGAAAGCCGAGATCGATCGTCTCTCTGCTGCAGTGTGATCCGGCTTCCCGCGTACCGCAAAGTGACGGCGGAGAATGGCAGGCTACGCGCTCAGGTGGCTCGGCTTGAAGCGAAGCTCGCCAAGGCGGTCCCGTATGAGATACACGCGCAACTGAGAAAGGTTGCGCGCCAAATAGGCGAGACGGCCGACGAGGCACAGCGTATGCTCAAAGAGTCTCTAGCCAAGCGCCGGGCGGCGTGACATGAGAGGCCGGGCCAGTCGCCCGGCCTTTTCATTCGTGCTACGCTCGCGCCATGCCCGACGAGGATCACGAGCACGTCGAGGGCGCGCCCGGCTTCCCGGTCGAGGTTGTCGTCAACGTCAAAGGCGTTCGCATCCGCGTTGTCGTCACCCTAGAATCCGAGACGACACCTGACGCCGCGCTGGACCATCACTAAAGTCTGTCACTACCATCACTTAAGCCGCCGCTATCTAGTTGATTTTGCTCACTCCGATACCTTCGCGCAGGGGATTTCATTTGGCGCCGCCGGGAGCGACCTCCGTAGCCATTATCATGGGCAGCCAGTCCGACTGGCACACCATGAAGCATGCCGCCGAGACGCTCGACGCGCTCGGCGTTCGCTACGATGCGCGCGTCGTCTCCGCCCATCGCACGCCGGAACGCCTCTACGCCTTCGCCAAAGGGGCGAAAGCCGCCGGCTTTCAGGTGATCATCGCCGGCGCCGGCGGCGCAGCGCATCTGCCCGGCATGACCGCAGCGCTGACTTCGCTTCCAGTGTTCGGCGTACCGATCGAATCGAAGACGCTGTCGGGGCTCGACTCGCTCTATTCCATCGTGCAGATGCCGCCGGGCGTTCCGGTCGGCACGCTGGCGATCGGACAGGCGGGCGCCATCAATGCCGCGCTGCTGGCGGCAAGCGTGTTGGCGCTGAGCGATCCGGCGCTCGGCAGCCGCCTCGAAGCCTGGCGGCAGCGCCAGACGGCCGCCGTCGCCGAACGGCCTAAGGACTCCGCGGGGTGAGCACCGCCACTCGCGTTCTCGAGCCGGGGGCGACGATCGGCATCCTCGGCGGCGGCCAGCTCGGCCGCATGCTGGCGCTCGCCGCGGCGCGCCTCGGTTTCAAGTGCCATGTCTTGGCACCGGATCCCGACTCGCCCGCCTTCGATGTCGTGCACCGGACCACCTGCGCCGATTATACCGACACGCAGGCGCTCGACCGCTTCGCGGATAATGTCGACGTCGTCACGTACGAATTCGAGAACGTGCCGGCGGAAACCGCGATGTTTCTCGCCGCGCGCCTTCCGGTGCTGCCCGACCCCAAAGTCTTGGCGACCACTCAGGATCGCCTCGCGGAAAAGACTTTCGTCGCCGGCCTCGACATCGGCACCGCGCCCTTTGCCGCGGTCAGCGCGCCGGCGGAGCTTGCCGCGGCGCTCGATCGGGTCGGACGGCCCGCGGTGCTGAAAACGCGCCGGTTCGGTTACGACGGCAAGGGCCAGGCGACGATCGAGAACGGCACCGATGCCGAAACCGCCTGGCGCGCAGTCGGCGGCCAGCCTTGCATCCTCGAAGCCTACATTCCGTTCGCGCGTGAGGTTTCGGTGATTGCCGCGCGCGGGGGCGACGGCACGGTGGAGTGTTTCGACGTCACCGAGAACGAGCACCGTGACCATATCTTGAAGGTATCGCGGGTGCCCGCGGCAGTCTCCGATGCCGCCGCGATTGAGGCGCGGCGGATTGCCGAGACGATCGCCGACAAATTCGGCTATGTCGGCGTGCTGGCGGTCGAGATGTTCGTGCTGCGCGAGGGCGGCCTTCTGGTCAACGAGATCGCGCCGCGGGTGCACAATTCCGGCCATTGGACGCTGGACGGCGCCTCGGTGTCGCAATTCGAGCAGCACGTCCGGGCGGTGGCCGGATGGCCGCTGGGAAAACCGGTCCGCCACGGCCGCGTGGAAATGGTCAACCTCATCGGCAGCGAGGTCGAGGATTATCGCGCCTGGCTTTCGGTGCCCGGCGCCGCTGTGCACCTTTACGGCAAGGCCGCGGTGCGGCCCGGCCGCAAGATGGGGCATGTGACGCGGGTATTTGCCGAGTAGACGGCATCGGCGCGGCGTGTGGACTTGGCTTGGCATATCTGCTAGAGACCGCGGCAACGTGGCGCAGGTGTGAACGCCTGCGCCGCCATTCCATTCACCGAGCGCACTTGGTTGAGCGCACTGACAGGAGGATGCGTGCAGGTTCTTGTTCGCGACAATAATGTCGACCAGGCCCTCAAGGCGCTGAAGAAGAAGATGCAGCGCGAGGGCATTTTCCGCGAGATGAAGCTTCGCGGCCATTACGAAAAACCCTCGGAACGAAAGGCTCGGGAGAAGGCGGAAGCGATCCGCCGCGCCCGCAAGCTGGCGCGCAAGCGGTTGCAGCGCGAGGGCCTGCTGCCGATGAAGCCGAAGCCGACCACCGGCCCCGGTGCCGCCAGGTCCGGACCGCCGCGCCCGCCGCGCTTTGGCTGAGGCATCGCCAACGTTTTTTGCCGATGGCGCGGGCTGATTTTGCCCGCGCCTTTGTTTTGGCGGGCTTAGGCTATTGGTCCGGCGCCAGGCGCGAAAGCGGGCACGGTGCGACGGGGCATCGGATGACAGGACCGGCAGTCGTAAGAAGCAGGCGGCGACAACGGCGTATCGCCTTGCGACGCCCGGCGGTCGCCATGACTGTGCTTGGCGCATTGGCGCTCGCCGGCTGCGGGTCTTTCGGCAATTCGGCGTCCGAGAAGGATGAGACCGTCTATACGCCGTCGCAATCCAACCTCGCGTCGCTGACCGAGGTCATTGAAAAGCATCCCGACGATCCGCAAGCCTACAATGTGCGCGGCTCGGTCTTTGCCGAAACCGGGCACCCGGACCAGGCGCTCGCCGATTTCAACAAGGCGATCAGCCTCGATGCCAATTACGCGCAGGCCTATGCCAACCGCGGCCTGCTCTACCGCCAAGCCGGCAAGCTCGATCTGGCGCTTGCCGACTACAACAAGGCGCTGGCGATCGACGGCTCCTACGCGCCCGCCTATCTCGGCCGCGGCATCGTCTATCGCCAGCAAGGCCGCATCACGCAGTCGCTCGGCGACTTCAACAAAGTCATCGCGCTCAAGCCGGACAACGCGCAGGCCTACTACAATCGCGGCCTGCTCTATCAGGGCCAGCATCAGGACCAAATCGCGATCGACGACTTCACCACGGCCATCGGGCTCGCCACGCAGAAGGCCGAGCCGCGCGTGGCGCGGGCGCTCAGCTATCTCGCGGTCGGCGACGCCAAGTCGGCGGCGGCCGATCTCGACGAGGCGGTGCAGATGCAACCTTTGAACCTGCAGGCGTGGACCAGCCGCGGGCTCGCCTACGAGCGCCTCGGGCAAAAGGAGAAGGCGGCCGGCTCTTATGCGAAGGCGCTCAACATCAACGAAAAATACGAGCCGGCGCGCACCGGCTTTGCCCGCGTCGGCGGCAAGATCGGGCAGTCCTACCAGACGTTCTAAGGCGTGGATTCACTGGCGCGCGGCCTTGATAGTGGCCCATTCAAAATCACAGAGTTCGTAGCGCATGATCCGAAGCTCCAGTTTGGGAGCTTGAATCCACCGCGGCAAAGATCAGTGCTTTTATCTTGCTTCCGCTGTTGGGATACAGCGAACATCGCCCACTTGCTCCCGGCTTGATCCGTGTAGCGATTGACCCATCGCGGAAGTCCAGCACCCACACTTACTATGCACCATGCAGATCAGGGGCGCTGAACCGGAGCCGCTGCAATCATCGCCGCGAGTTCTTTGGCTTTCGACACATCCGCAACACTCAGAAATTCTTTTACTTGACCTGAATCGTTCGAGGTTTCGCCTCGTCGACCTTTGGCAATGTTAGGAACAGCACGCCATCCTTCAATTCCGCGCTGATTTTGTTCTGATCGATCTTGCTGGAAAGCTGAAAACTCCTGGCATAATGACCGACGTTATATTCGGTATAGAGCGGCAGCAGTCCTTGATACTTCGATAGATCGAGTTGGCCTTTGACATTAAGAACATCGTCTTCGACCTGGATTTCGACGTTATTCTTTTCGACGCCGGGCATTTCAAGGATGACGCTAAGAGCGTTTTGCGTCTCATAGATATCTGCCACGGGCAAGAATACTCGTGCCGGAATCGTTGTTTCCTCTTTTTTCTCGATCTCCTGCTTCTTCTGGACTTGTAGCTCCTGTTTCGAGGCCATGACCCTGCTCCGTCGTCCGGGAATAAGAGTTTGTCAGCTGATCTTGATCGTCCGTGGCTTATCGCGCTCGGATCGTGGTAAGAACAGCGCTAGAATTCCTTCGCGATATTCAGCCTTAATGCCTTCAGGATCGACCTGCACCGGTAGTGAAAGCGTGCGATCAAATTCTCCAACGACTCGTTCTCGCCGGTGCACGCTGACCCCCTGGGGATAGTCCACTGCCTTCTTGCCCGAAATTCGAATTGTGTTCTCTTTGGCTTGAATCTGAAGGGCATTCTTGTCGATCCCTGGCAACTCGATAATTGCCAAAAGATCATCCCCCTGTTGGAACACGTTTATAGGCGGAAAGGGACCGCGGCTGGTCGTTAAGTTCTGGAGCCAGTCGCTGGCTAAGTGCGCGTCGAGTTCTCTTTGAAGATTAAGCAGCGCGTCGAATGGATCGATCATGTCCGCACCCTTGCTCTTTGCCTTGAAGATGTGCTTGCCCTTCACTAGGGACACTGCTTGAGAATCCACTCTGGAGCTTGTTGAATTGCCGGAATGTCTGCAATCTCGCTCCCGCGGCAAGCCATTGCAGTCCCATCTGAGTATAGAGCGCTCGCTCCTCAAACGAGCGCGTAGTCGTCGCCCAGTCCATGCACCGGCCAGCGAAGGAGTAGAACTGATCGATGGCCAACGCTGGAAGTTCGTCCCGGATGGGCACGTTTTGCTGACCTACGTCATTTGGCTGGACATCTCTCACTATTCTACCCCCGCTAGCCATAAGGCGACCTCCCTATTTTGCCATCGTCGCCAAGATGACGGCGAAGCTCAATATGAAGCCGGTCATCGCCATAAAACTGGATAGATCGGGATGTTCATGCCGCATGTCTCACCTCCAATTCTCTCCATCAACGCTATTCCACTCAGTTGATCGAGCGCCTTTCGGGGTGAGGGGGTCGCGGGCGATCATCGAGGCGCCCTCTCCGCAATACACGCCGATAGGACGCGCTGCCGTCGCGCCGTTCCTCGGCCTGCTTGTCCAGCGTGCGCAGAGCTTCAATCACATCGTCGAACAGAACTGGCCGTTTACTACCAGGAGCGCAGCGCGTGTGAGGAGCGGCCTCTGGCGCGCAGGCGTCGGAGGCCCACGAAGCAAGGATCGCGCGTTTTTCATTGAGGGTGAGGTCGGGATCATTGACGACGTGAGACGGATGCTCAAATGCCTGGGCGGGATGCAACAAGTCTTTTGGGTCCCACCCCTCTCGAACATCGTCAAGCGAGTCCGTGATTGAACGGTCCGTTAGCCGACGCTCCATGAGCTGCCTCCTTTCTCAAGGAGGTGGCTTGAGCGAGATGGGGTCCCAAGCCACCTCGGTGTGTCCGCTGGACCCCTTAGGGGGTCCTGTATCGAGGTCGATAAATCGCCCCGGCGGCCGACGATTTAAGTAAAGCCCAAAAAAATTTCAAGAGGGCGGATGCGCTCCTCTAAGCCGATGATTTACTTTGATTTTACTCTTGCATTCGGCCACTAGCGAATGGATAGCGCGGCGGCGCTGCGCGCGCCAACAAACTGAGCGGACAGGCAAGCCGACGTCGCTCGTGGCCCGAAGCGGCATGACCCTGCGAGCCAACGACTTGTCGGCTTTTGGAGGCAAGCGGACTCTCGCAAGTCGTCCGCCCTCTTCGTGTTTATGAGTTCGCGCTCTAGGAGCTATTCCGGCATTTCGCCGCCGCTCAACGCGGGGGTACGGGCGGTTCGTCGAGATCGCCGGCGAGGAAACGGCCGACCGCGTGCAGCGCGCCGTGCTTGTCGAGGTCTTCGTGGCCGCCGTCGAGGAAGCGCACGAAATGCTTCGGCGCTTTGGTCAGCGCGAACAGCCGCTCCCCCATCGTGTAGGGCACGATTTCGTCATGCACGCCGTGCAAGATCAAGACCGGCGCCGTGATTTTTCCGATCCGCGCATCGGAATGGTATTGATCCTTCATCAATAGTCCGACCGGCATATACCAATAGCGTGTGGCGCCGATCGCGGCCGCGGACGTGAACGGCGCTTCCAGGATCACGCGGCCCACCGGTTTTTCCGCCGCCAGCGCCACGGCGACGCCGGAGCCGAGCGATTCGCCCCACAACACCAACTGCTGCGCCGGGTAACGCGCGGCGGCAAAGGCGTAGGCGGCCTCGGCATCGGCGATGAGGCCGGTTTCGGTCGGCGTTCCGCTGGTGCCGCCGTAACCGCGATATTCGAGCGCAACGAGGCCGACGCCGTCGCGTAGGAGTCGGCGAAAGCGCTCGACGCGATAGCGCAGCGCGCCACCATTGCCGTGGAAGTAAAGGACCACCGGCTTGCCGTCGCGCGGCGCGACATGCCAGGCGAGGCTGTGTCCGCCGTCGGACGCCGTCAGCGTCACCTCCTCGGCCTCGGGCAGGCCGGCCTGGGCCGGCGCCGTATGGATAGTCTCCGGGAAATACATCATCGAACGCTGCGCGATGTAGAGCAGCAGCGCGGCGCCGAGATAAAGGCAGAGCACGACGACGGCGACGCCTTTGAACGCCATCATCGCGTACGGCAGCCAGACCGCGCGCGGCCACGGCCAGGCGCGGGCGGCAAGCTCACGACCGCGGGCCGCGGCGCGCTCGACGAACGCCCACGCTGCGTCGGCGCGGTTGGCGGCGCCACCGTCTGCTCTCTTCGCCTCGCGCCGAAATGAGAGGGAGCGCAGCATCAAGTTTCGTCCCTATCGTCGCGTGACCGCATCCGCATTGTGATATGGGCCTGTCGCCGCTTCGTTGTGACGCGTGACCGAACTTGATCGCGCTTAATCGCATAGGCGATCGCAAGATCACAAAAACAAACCGGCCGGCTTAGGCAAGCCGGCCGGTGAAATTCACATCATGCCGCGCTATCAGGGACAGACCTGGACGGTCCGCCATTGATAGCCGACGCCTTCAACCCAAACCCGGCGGTGGCCCCAACGGCAACCGGGCGCCAGTTGGGCGTAAGCGGCGGGCGGCGGATAGGCGCCGGGCGGCGGCGGATAATACGCGCCCGGAGGCGGCGGCGGCGGATAGTAGCCGGGCGGTGGCGGTGGCGGAGGGCTGTTGGCGATGGCGGCGCCAACCACCGTGCCTGCGACCACGCCGCCAAGTATTCCGGCGCCGACGGCGCAACCAAAACAACCGGCGTTTGCCGGGGCAGGGGCAGCCAATGCGGCAAAGCCGATACCTGCGGCGCCGACAAGCGCAACCAGCGACTTGTGCATGTGTTCTCCTCATGTGACCGGCCGGGCGCCGATCCGGGAAGTGAATAAGCGGAAGTCCCCGTAAACCCCCGAATTCCTCGCCGCCTCCGTCACTCTTAAACTGCGAGTATTTGGCGGAAGTTTGGTGCGACCGGTCGTAGCGCACCGAAATTAAGCCGTCCCCCCGAACCGGGGGGACGATTTTCGCCGTGAATCCGGCAGCCTGCTCAGTAGCAGGCGCGGACCCAAGCATAGCCGTTCCAGACGCGGCGGCAGCCGGGCCCGTAGGCGGGATACGGACCATAGGGGTAGTAACCGTAGGGGTAGTAGTAGGCGCCATAGGCGCCCGCGGCTAACGCACCACCGACAATGGCCCCGCCGATAAAGGGACCCGGACCCCAGCCCCAGCCGCCGCGCCAACCATAACCCCAGCGTGCGTCCGCAGTGCTTGCCGTGGCGAGTGCGGTCGCACCGATTGCCGCCACCGCGATAAGCGTAGTCAGAATTTTTCTCATGGCATCACCTCGAAAACATTCCTCTCTGCTTTACTCAACTTCAAAACCGACCCCTGTCGCCTAAGTTCCCATTTGTTGGTGAATGTGGTCTGAACAATCGTGCCTGAATATGGCCATCATTCCAAATGGACGGGGATCAGGTGACCGCGGTGCTGACTTACGCCATCGGCGACATCCACGGCTCGCTGGGCAAACTGCGCAGACTGATGGAACGCTGCGTACGCCACGCGCAGGGACGGCCGACGACATTCGTCTTTCTCGGCGATTACATCGACCGCGGACCGGAAAGCGCCGGCGTCGTTCGCTATGTCATCGAGCTGCAGTCGCGGTTGCGCGAGCAAGTCATCGCGCTGAAGGGAAACCATGAAGCCGTCGCGCTGGGCGTCTTCGACGGGACGATCCCGGCGGACTATTGGCTCAACCTCGGCGGCGCGGCAACGCTGCGCAGCTACGGCGCGGACAGCGCCCAGGCACTGCCCGCCGAGCACGTCGATTGGCTGCGTTCGCTGCGGTCGAGTTACGACGACGGCCGCCGCTTTTTCGTCCACGCCGGTATCGATCCGGAACAACCGCTCGATGCGCAACGCGAGGATGACCTGCTCTGGATCAGAGAGCCGTTTCTCTCCGACCAGCGCGACTACGCCCGCCTCATCGTGCACGGTCACACGCCGCTCGGAAGCGGCACGCCGGACCTGCGCGGCAACCGGTTGAACCTCGATACCGCTGCCGTGTTCGGCGGCCCGCTGACGGCGGCGGTCTTTGCCGGCGATGAAACAAGGCCGATCGGGTTTCTCCAGGCGCGATGATGGAGGTTTTGCCGAATGAGTGCTTGATTGGTGCGGTCATTTTTGCCACGCCACGCAGGGAGTTGGCGGGGGGTTGCGACAATACGTCGCACGTTCGCTGCGACCGTTGGTAAGCCGGGATGCCGCCCTCAATCGCGGCTGCCGCGGCGCTAATGTTTCACCGCGATTCGAAGGTGGGGCGCCCGTGCAGCACAAGTCGGCAAAACCGCAGCGAAAGACCGCGGCATTGCGGCCGCCGCGGTCGAAGCGCAACGCGCCAATCGAAAAAAGCCGCGGCACGGACGAGCCGAAAACGCCGAAGCCGCGTTTGGGCGCGGCCACCCGACGGCTTGCGGCCGAGGTCGCGCGGCTCGCCGCCGAACTCGAAGCCTCGCGGGCGTACACCAGCGAACTCGAGGCACGGGTCGACGTCGACCCGCTCACCGAGACGCTGAACCGCCGCGGCTTCGAGCGCGAACTCAAGCGTTCGCTCGCTTACGTGAAGCGCTACGGGGTGAGCGCGGCGCTCGTCTATCTCGACCTCGATCAATTCAAGCCGGTCAATGACCGCTATGGCCATGCCGCGGGCGACGCCGTCCTCAAGGCGGTCGCTTCGACGCTCATTCGTCACGTGCGCGCTTCCGATGTCGTCGCGCGCATCGGCGGCGATGAATTCGTCGTGCTGTTGTGGAACGTCGATGAGATCGCCGCCGCGAGCAAAGCCGCCGCACTCGAAACGGCGATCGACGCGACGCCAGTGCGCTGGAAAAGTTCGACGCTCGCGGTCGAAGCGTCGGCGGGCGTCGCATTGCTGGCTCCGCTCGACACGCCCGCCGCGGTGCTCGCTCGCGCCGACGCGGCGATGTACCGCAAGGCGACGCGGCGGGAGCGGCCGCGCGCGCGCTTGGCCCGCGCCCCCGTCGAGCTAGGCTAGGCGATGATATCCGGCGTCAGCTGGTCCTCGATGAAGGTGATGCGATCGCGCAATTGCAGCTTGCGCTTCTTCAGGCGCTGAACCTGGATGATGTCGGCGCCTGGTGAAACCTGCAGCGCCGCGATCGCGGCGTCGAGGTCGCGATGCTCCTGCTGCAGGCGCGCAAGTTGGGCCCGAAGGTCGCGTTCTTCCTCTTTTGTCATCGCCGCCTTGGTCGCGCCGTGGTTCCGCCTCGGGCGCCCCTTGGGCACGGTCTTAGGCCGGGTAAGTCGCTATGGATTATCGCGTTTTGGTTAACCCCCCACAAGCCCGCATGGCGGCGGTGCACAGCGGGGATTTTCGCCGGGCGGCAAAAGGAGTATCCTTGCGGGCGGTCAAACCGGTGTAGCGTTCCCGCACAGGGGGATATGACACGGAAGGAGGCTGCCATATGGCGATCGAATCGCATCTTGCAGAGCTCGAAAGACGGCACCAAGCGCTGGAGCAGGAAATCAGCGAAGCGCTAACCCACCCCGCGACGGACGGTCTGAAGGTCGCGGAACTCAAGCGGCGCAAGTTGCACGTCAAGGACGAGATCGCGCGGCTCAGGCAAGAAGCGGTCCTACATTAATCGACAAGACTGGGTTATTCCCGCCCCGCCCCTCCCCGCACCCATGCGGGGAGGCGCTAAGGATTTTATCGCGACAGCGAAATCCCATCAGCATTCCGCCTTGCGCGGTGTGAGCAGAGCGCCTACGCCCCCTTCGCCATATCGCGCAGCTTGAATTTTTGAATTTTCCCCGTGCTCGTCTTCGGAATTTCCGTGAACACGATGTGGCGCGGGCATTTGTAGGCGGCGAGCTGTGAGCGGCACCAGGCGATCAGCTCCTCGGCGGTGGCGCTGGCGCCCGGTTTGAATTCGACGAACGCGCACGGCGTCTCGCCCCATTTGTCGTCGGGCTTGGCGACCACGGCGACGGCTGAAACCGCCGGATGTTTGTAGAGCGCGTCCTCGACCTCGATCGAGGAAATGTTCTCGCCGCCGGAGATGATGATGTCCTTGGAACGGTCCTTGAGCTGGATGTAGCCGTCGGGATGGATGACGCCGAGATCGCCGGAATGAAACCAGCCGCCGGCGAATTCCTTCTCCGTCGCCGACCTGTTTTTCAGATAACCCTTCATCACCACGTTGCCGCGGAACATCACCTCGCCCAGCGTCTCGCCGTCGCGCGGCACTGGCTGCATGGTTGCCGGATCGAGCACGTCGAGCGCTTCGAGCACCGGGTAGCGCACGCCCTGGCGGGCCTTCTTCGCCGCCTGCGCCGCGCCGGGCAGCGCGTCCCATTCGCGGCGCCATTCATTGACGCAGGCCGGCCCATACACCTCGGTCAGCCCGTAGACATGGGTGACGTTGAAGCCGGCGGCCTTCATCGCCGCCAGCACGGCTTCCGGCGGCGGCGCCGCGGCGGTGACGAACTCGACCACATGCGGCAGCGCTTTCTTCTCCTGCGCCGGCGCATTGAGCAGCGTCGACATCACGATCGGCGCCCCGCACAGATGCGTCACCTTGCGGGTGGCGATGGCCTCGAAGATTGGCGCCGCGCGCACCGCACGCAGGCAGACATGGGTGCCGGCGACGACCGACAGCGTCCAGGGAAAGCACCAGCCGTTGCAATGGAACATCGGCAGTGTCCACAGATAGACCGGGTGCTTGCCCATGCCGCAGGTGATCACGTTGCCGAGCGCGAGCAGATAAGCGCCGCGATGGTGATAGACGACGCCCTTGGGATCGCCGGTGGTGCCCGACGTGTAGTTGAGCGAGATCGCGTCCCACTCGTCGTTCGGCATTTGCCAGGCGAACTCGGCGTCGCCCTCGCCGAGCAACGCTTCGTATTCCAGGCCGCCCAGGCGCTCGCCGGCGCCGCTGAATTCCGGGTCATCGTAATCGACGACCAGCGGCTTCACTTTGGCGCGCGCCAGCGCCTCCTTGACGACCTTGGAAAACTCGCGGTCGGTGATCAGCACCTTGGCGTCGGCGTGGTCGAGGATGAAGGCGATGAGAGCGGCGTCGAGCCGGGTGTTCAGGGCGTTGAGCACGGCGCCCGTCATCGGCACGCCGTAATGCGCTTCGATCAGCGCCGGCGTGTTGGCGAGCATGACCGAGACGGTGTCGCCGCGCTTGATGCCGCGGCGCGCCAGCGCCGACGCCAGTTGCCGAGCGCGCCCATAGAACTGCCGATAGTTCCAGGAGCGCGCGCCGTGAACGATCGCGGTCGCGTCGGGATAGACTTCGGCGGCGCGCGCCAGGAAGGACAGCGGCGTCAGCGGCTGAAAATTTGCTGCATTGCGGTCGAGGTCAATGTCATAGGGCGTCGGCATGATTTGTCCCCTCGCTACTAAAGTCGAACCCTAGCGAAAGCGAGCGGTTTAGATCAATGGCGGCTCAAGAAACAGCGATCCGTTACTGAAAGGCGCAACGTCTGCAAGCGACCAGATGACATAGATCAAAGCATCCGACTTGCTGCTAGGGCTTGCTGCCGGCGCCGTGACCCGTGGCGGACTGCCGCCCAGCTTGCAATTGCCGTGGCCGCGGATCGAGAATGAGCCAATAACATTACCGCTCCCGCTGGGGAGGGTGGAGGAAAGCGCCATGGACGCTCGTCCGAGCCGGTATCACGAGGTCTACGCGCGCTGGCAGCGCGATCCGCAAGGCTTTTGGGGCGAAGCGGCCGCCGACATCGACTGGTTCGAGAAGCCGAAGGCGGCGTTCGACCCGAAGGCCGGGATTTACGGCCGCTGGTTCCCCGGCGGCGTCTGCAACACCTGCTTCAATGCCGTCGACCGCCACGTCAATGCCGGGCGCGGCGAACAGGCGGCCATCGTCTACGATTCGCCGCTCGCCGGCGTCAAACGCACCATCACCTACCATCGCCTGCTCACCGAGACGCAGGTGCTCGCCGCCATGCTGCGCGATCTCGGCGTCGGCAAGGGCGACCGGGTGATCATTTATATGCCGATGGTGCCCGAGGCGGTGATCGGCATGCTCGCCTGCGCCCGCATCGGCGCGATTCATTCGGTCGTGTTCGGCGGCTTCGCCGCGCGCGAACTGGCGACGCGCATCGACGACGCCAAGCCGAAGGTGGTGCTCTCCGCCAGCTGCGGGCTCGAGCCCGGCCGCATCGTCCATTACAAGCCGCTGCTCGACGAGGCGATCGCGCTGTCGCAGCACAAGCCCGATGCCTGCCTGATCCTGCAACGGCCGCAGGCGGAAGCCTCGTTGATCGCCGGCCGCGATCTCGATTGGGCGCAGACGCGCGATCACGCGCTCACGCACGCCCGCTCGGTCTACGATTGCGTTCCGGTCGCGGCCACCGACCCGCTCTACATCCTCTATACGTCGGGCACCACCGGGCAGCCGAAGGGCGTCGTGCGGGACAATGGCGGCCACATGGTCGCGCTCAAATGGTCGATGAAGAATCTCTACGGCGTCGAGCCGGGCGAGGCCTACTGGGCGGCTTCCGATATCGGCTGGGTGGTCGGCCACAGCTACATCATCTATGCGCCGCTCTTTCACGGCTGCACCTCGATCCTCTACGAGGGCAAGCCGGTCGGCACGCCCGACGCCGGCGCCTTCTGGCGGGTCATCGCCGAGCACGGCGTCTCCGTGCTGTTCACGGCGCCGACCGCCTTCCGCGCCATCAAGAAGGAGGATCCGGACGGCAAGCTTCTGGCGCAATACGATCTGAGCAAATTCCGCACGCTGTTTCTCGCCGGCGAACGCGCCGACCCGCCGACGCTCGAATGGGCGGAGAAGATGCTCAAGGTGCCGGTGATCGATCATTGGTGGCAGACCGAGACCGGCTGGGCCATCGCCGGCAATCCGGTGGGGCTCGGCATGCTGCCGATCAAGCACGGCTCGCCGACCGTGGCGATGCCCGGCTACGACGTATGCATCGTCGACGAGGCGAGCCACGAAGTGGCGGCCAACAAAATGGGCTCGATCGTAGTCAAGCTGCCGCTGCCGCCGGCGTGCCTGCCGACGCTGTGGCAGGCCGACGAGCGCATGCGCGAAAGCTATCTCGACGAATTCCCCGGCTACTACAAGACCGCCGACGCCGGCTTCAAGGACGAGGACGGCTACATTTTCGTGATGAGCCGCACCGACGACATCATCAACGTCGCCGGCCACCGGCTCTCGACCGGCGGCATGGAGGAAGTGCTCGCCTCGCATCCCGACGTCGCCGAATGCGCCGTGCTCGGCATCAAGGACGAGCTCAAGGGCGAAGTGCCGTGCGGCTTCATCGTGCTCAAGTCCGGCGTCAACCGGCCGCCGACCGAGATCGAGAAGGAATGCATCGCGCTCATTCGCGAGAAGATCGGCCCGGTCGCCGCGTTCAAGCTCGCCATTACGGTGGCGCGGCTGCCGAAGACGCGCTCGGGAAAAATTCTGCGCGGCACCATCAAGAAGATCGCCGACGGCGACACTTGGACCATGCCGGCGACCATCGACGACCCGGCGGTGCTCGACGAGATCGGCAGCGCGCTGAAGGGCAAGGGTTTGGCCCCGTCGTAGAGCGCAATCGCTTCAGATTGAATCGATTGACGCTCTAGATTCCTTGGTGGAGCATGATCTTTGGTGGAGCATGATCTTTTCGGAAAACCGGCTTCCACTTTTCCGGATCATGCTCTAGGACCGCGCTGCGGGCCGCTCAGGAATCGCCGTCCGCTTTGGCCGTGACGCGTCCGCTTCCGGCGCAGGTCTTGCATCGGAGCCGATCGCCGCGCTCGCGCACCCAGCCGGTGCCATAGCAGCGCACGCAGGTCACCTGGACGACAGGCGCTGGGCGATCGGTGTCAGCCAAAATCCGTTTTCCGAAATCCATTCGCGTAGCCCTTGGTCTGCGTGTTGCGCCATGGTGAGAGTGGGCGGGACGTTATCGATGCCGCGTTAAAGCCGCGGCGGCAGATCGCCTAAAATGCGATGTAATCGGCCTAGCGTCGGCGCCGCGACCGGCGGGTTTTGGCTCTTGCCGCGCACGCGGCGCAGCGGCAACCCGACGGCTTGATGAAGAAGTCGAAATATTCGCGTCCGTAGTCGTACGTAATTTCCTCCCCCGGCGCGATGCGGCGCAGCGCGACGAACACGATCCGGCCCTTGCGCAACACCGGTTTCGCGTTCGGCCGGCAGGAATGATTGAGATAACGTGCGGCATTCCAGCGTGAGGACCCGTCGATGGTCCATCGGCGGTTAAGTTCGAACATATATTTTGCGCCGCGGCGCTCGCGCTCTTCGGACTCCTCGGTCGAAATGCGCCGCCCGCGATAGGTCGCGATATAGGCGGTTCGTTTGATCGGTTTGGTCGCGAACAGGCCGAGCCCGGTTGCCGAGCGGCCGACGCGGAAGGAGCGTGACGGCATGGCTCGGTATTAGAGCATGATCCGGAAAAGTGGAAACCGGTTTTCCGAAAAGATCATGCTCCGTCAAATGATTCGGCGGATAGTGTCTTCAATGACGGCAGTTTTGCCGAAGAGAGGCACAGCTACAAGGTTTCAGCCTTAAGGAAAACTTCACCCCGCCGGCTCACTCTGTGGCGAACCTCGCAAGCGGCAAATGGTTTCACTGCTCACGATCGGAATGCCCTGGCAGTCCGCGATTCTGGCGGGCGGGGTTGGCTTGCTCGCCGCATTGGCCGCCGCCGGTGTCTTCGCCCGCTTGCGGCAGACGAGCGGCCGCGCCCGCGCAATGTGGATCGCCGTCGGCGCCGTGATCGTCCTCGGTGCAGCCATCGCCGTCGGCCTGGTCGTGGAGCAGGCCTCCGGCATTGCGCCAATCGCCGCCGGCGCGGCGATCGGACTTGGCCTCGGCGGCGGCCTCTACTGGCTCGCCGCGGCGAACGGCGCGCAGCAGGACTTGCGCGACGCCGCGCTCAGCTACATGACCCAGGGACTTTGCATGTTCGACGGCCTGGGGCGGCTCGTCTTCTGGAACAAGCGCTTTGCCGAGATCTACCGGATCGAGGGCCGGCTGCGCATCGGCTTCAGCCTGCGCGACATTCTGCGCGAGCGCATCGCCGTCGGCACGTTGGCCGAGGATCCGGAGGAATTTGCCCGCCGCGCCATCGCGGCGGCCGGCGACGGCAAGAAATTCACCCATGTGTTCGAGCTGTCCGACGGGCGCAAGATCGCGGTCAGCAACGAGCCGCGGCCGCGCGGCGGCTGGGTGTCGACGCATGAGGACATCAGCGAACGGCTGCAGGCGGCGCAGGAGCGCGCCGCGCTGCGCGATCAGGAGCAGCGCCGGGCGCTGGTGGACGCCGCCATCGCCGCGTTTCGCCCGCAGATGGAAAACCTCATCGCCAGCGTCAGCGGCAGTGCCGGCGCGATGCGCAATACCGCCTCGTCGCTGTTCGACTCCTCGCAGCAGACCTCGCAGCGCGCCGCCGGCGCGGTGCGCGCCTTCGACGAGGCCTCGGACAACGTCAAGATCGTCGCCGCGGCCGCCGAAGAGCTGTCGCAGTCGATCGCCGAGATCAACAACCAGCTGATGCAAATGAGCGAGGTGGTGCGGCTCGCCACCACCGAGACGCAGGCGACCAACCAGGAGATCGCCGGGCTTGCCGACGGCGCGCAGAAGATCGGCGACGTCGTCAAGCTGATCCGCGCCATCGCCGAGCAGACCAATCTGTTGGCGCTCAACGCCACCATCGAGGCGGCGCGCGCCGGTGACGCCGGCCGCGGCTTTGCCGTGGTCGCCGCCGAGGTGAAATCGCTCGCGGTGCAGACCGCGAAGGCCACGGAAGAGATCGCCGATCACATTCTCGCCGTACAGACCTCGACCGGCGGTGCGGTCGAGGCGATCCGCCGCATCGCGCTGCGCATGCAGGCGATCAACGAATCCGCGTCCGCGGCGTCGGCGGCGGTGGAGCAGCAGAACGCCGCCACCGGCGATATCAAGCACAACGTCACCAGCGCCGCCGACGGCACCAACGTCATGGCCGCCGTGCTCGGCGAGGTCGCCGGCGCCACCACCGAGACGCGCGCGTCGGCGCAGACCGTGCTCGACGCCTCGCAAACGGTGGCTAAGGACATCGGCAAGCTGCGCGCCAATGTCGAGGCCTTCCTCGCCAAGGTGGCGGTGTAGTTTTTCCGGGATTAGGGATTGCGGTTGCGGCGGGCAATCATGCGGACGCTGGTGCGATGTTCGTCCGCGATCGCTGGCGTCGTCATGGCCGCTTACGGACCTGAAGAGGCCCTGCCAAGCCAGCTCTATTTCATAATTGCAAAATGCCTCTTTTGCAACCAAAATACGAACCTCCGCTCGGGCCAAGTGGGAGGCGATCATGGCAAACATCGTAGACTGGTTTTATGACCCGACTAAACGGTCGGACTACAAGCAGATCGTTGAAAAATCGATCTCGTTGTTCGCGGTCTTCACCGGCGCGACCTTATCGTTCTACATCGGCGACTTTCTGTTTGCTAAAAAGCTGCCTGATGAATTCATGGCGTTTCCGTTCTGGAGCCGGGCCTGCCTTGTTGCTGCGGTGATCGCGCTTCTTCTGCGCTACATCGTTGGCAGCGCCGTCCATCTCAACTTGATGTACGTGCCCAAGGTCACGCCCACGTTCGAGGAAGTCGTAGAACACGATGCCGCCGGCAACCCGGTGAGACGTTTCGTGCTCAGCGAGCCGAACCCGAACGAGAGCAAGCCACTCTGGCGATTGTTCTTCGACCTTATCGTGTTGGTCGTTTTCGGCATTCTCGCGGTCTCCATCATCCACGCCCAGGGCTTGCAGGGATTCCTGTTGCTCGCTGCCTGTTTCGTGTTCGCGGGATTCCTCTGGGGGGCGTTGGCGCTCTTTCGCCGGCAAGATCGCCCGATCGCCCAGCGCTGGATGGCCATCGACGGCGTTCAGGCGGCGGCAACGGTCCTTCTGCTCTTTGCCGTTCGCTACGGTTTGATCGACAAGCTGGCAACAACTGCCGTGCTGGCGATGTTGTACGTGTTCTTTCTGCTGATCGATCTGGCCGTGGTTTCGCGACCGCCGCAGGTCTAGCAACAAAATGGCCGAGGCGCGACGCGCGGCAAGGTTGCTACGCTGGTGCATTCCCCTTCATCTCTTGGGGTCTGTCACATTTCTATTGACACACGTCCCTCGTTCGGCTACATAAGATGCGAATCTCGCTCAGTTCAGGGACGTCTACCGGTGACAGCCGTTGGATGGGGCGAGTGCGGTTCCTGCGGGCGGGGCTTGTAACCCCGCTCCCGGGCGGTCCGGGCATCGTTCCCGCCGGTACTACGACCGGCGCGCGGGGTGCCCCGCTTAAGCGCGATCCAAAGGCGAAGGTAACGCCTTCGCACTTCATCGCGTGAAGCACGGCCTGGGCTGAGTCGGAGCGTTCGGTCGCTGCGACAAGAGCCGCCGCGGAGCGCCGGAAGGCGAGCGGGCTTCGATAAGCCCGCTGCCGCGTAAGCAGATGAGTTTGCGCAGACTGCGTAGACTTGTCTGCGGTGCATCGGCAAACGGCAACGTTTGCCGGTGTGGCGCGGCGCCAATGAACTTGCGCCTTTCGGCGCTCCGCCTCCCTTTTTTAGCCGGAGGCGAGTCTAAAAGTCGTGTTGTGGTCGTTGTTTGCAAACCTCGGGCGCACTGCGCCGCGAGAGCAGGTTTGCTTTTTGTCATTGCCGGGCTTGACCCGGCAATCCATGCGACGGGCAGGCTTGCTACGCCGCATGGTCTCCTTCGCGGCATTTCTGCATGGACCACAGGCTCAAGCCGGGTGGTGACAAGGAACCCACCATGAGCAAACGGCGCAAGAAACGCAAAATGCGCGGCGTCTACCACAAGCGGCTGACGCCCGAGGAGGAGGTCGAGCAGCGCGAAGCCGCCTTCGCGGCGATCCGCCTGCTCTACGGCGAGGCGCTGCCGCTGTGGCGTTTCTGCCGGCGCGGCTATTGCCGGCGGCACAGGAAGTGCAGCGGCGAGCTCCAGCCGTGCCTGAAGCGCGGCTGGCCGCTGATGCCGCCCGAACTGCAGAAAGAAGCCTACGCTCAGGTCGCGGTCGGCGGGCCGCGGCGGCTGCCGCCGTCGACGCACACCGAATGGCTGCTGCGCCGCTACGCGCCGTCGAACTTCGTTACTTGAAGGGCGGCGGGCGCGCAGCAGCTATGGCCTGGAAGCCCACGTATAACGGAGGAAAAAGGTGTATAGGTTGCGCGCATAAAACATGAGAAAACGGCCATGAACGCACCCCTCTCCACCCACCCGACGCCGCCCTACAAGCACACCCCGCTGTTCCCGCTCGGCAAGGACACGACGCCGTACCGCAAAATCGCCGCGGACGGCCTGCGCGTCGAGCGGGTGCTGGGCGAGGAACTGCTGGTGGTGCCGCGCGAGGCGATGCGGGCGCTGGCGGAAGCAGCCTTCACCGACATCAATCATCTGCTGCGCCCCGCGCACCTGGCGAGCCTCAAAGCCATCGTCGAGGACCCGGAGGCGTCGGACAACGACAAGTTCGTCGCCTACGACTTTCTCAAGAACGCCAACATCGCCGCCGGCGGCGTCTTGCCGATGTGCCAGGACACCGGCACCGCGATCATCATGGGCAAGAAGGGCCGGCTTATCTGGACCGACGGCGGCGACGAGGCGGCGCTCGCCGAGGGCGCCCGCGACGCCTATCTGAAACGCAATCTGCGCTATTCGCAGCTCGCGCCGCTCTCCATGTTCGAGGAGAAGAATACCCGCACCAACCTGCCGGCGCAGGTTGAGATCTATGCCAAGGGCCACAATTCCGATCATGCCGAGGCCGACGCCGCCTACAAGTTCCTGTTCATCGCCAAGGGCGGCGGCTCCGCCAACAAGGCCTTTCTGTTCCAGGCGACGCCGTCGATCCTTTCCCGTGAAAGAATGCTCGCCTTCCTCAAGGAGAAGGTGCTGACGCTCGGCACCGCCGCCTGCCCGCCCTACCATCTTGCCATCGTCATCGGCGGCACCTCGGCGGAAATGACCATGAAGACGGTCAAGCTCGCCTCCTGCAAATATTACGACACGTTGCCGGAGCACGGCTCCGAGGACGGCCACGCTTTTCGCGATCGCGACATGGAGCGCGAAATCCAGAAGATGACGCAGGCGCTCGGCGTCGGCGCGCAGTTCGGCGGCAAATATTTCTGCCACGACGTGCGCGTGATCCGGCTGCCGCGCCACGGCGCCTCGCTGCCGATCGGGCTCGGCGTGTCCTGCTCGGCCGACCGCCAGGCGCTGGGCAAGATCACCCGCGACGGCGTGTTCCTGGAAGAGCTCGAGCACAATCCGGCGAAATATCTGCCGGAGGTCGACACGCAAAAACTCGGCGGCGCGGTGGTGCGGATCGACCTCAACAAGCCGATGCGGGAGATTTTGGCGCAGCTCACAAAACATCCGATCAAGACACGGCTGTCACTCTCGGGCCCGCTGATCGTGGCGCGCGATCTCGCCCATGCCAAATTGCGCGAGCGGCTGGAGCGCGGCGAAGGACTGCCCGACTATTTCAAGAACCATCCGATCTATTACGCCGGCCCGGCGAAAACGCCGGCAGGCTACGCCTCCGGCGCGTTCGGGCCGACCACGGCCGGCCGCATGGATTCCTTCGTCGCCGATTTTCAGGCGGCCGGCGGCTCGATGGTGATGCTGGCGAAAGGCAACCGCGCGGCGGCTGTTCGCGATGCTTGCAAAAAATACGGAGGTTTCTATCTGGCGTCGATCGGCGGCGCCGCGGCGAACCTCGCCGAGCATTGCATCAAGAAGGTCGAGACGGTGGAATATCCCGAGCTCGGCATGGAAGCGATCTGGCGCATCGAAGTGGTCGACTTCCCCGCCTTCATCGTCATCGACGACAAGGGCAACGACTTCTTCAAGGAACTGAATTTGGGATAGCATCGCGTCCCCGAGCAAGGAGACGAGTCATGATCACCGCCATCGTGCAATTCGCATTGCCGTCGCCGATCAGCCTGGAGGAGGCCGCGCGGCGCTTTCAGTCGAGCGCGCCGAATTACAAAAACCTGCCGGGGCTCATCCGCAAATACTATTTGCGTAGCGAGGACGGCCGCCGCGCCGCCGGCGTCTATCTGTGGGAGTCGCGGCAGGCGGCGGAGGCCCTCTATACCGGCGAATGGCGCGCGCGGGTGCAACAGCTCTACGGCAGCACGCCGGAGATCGCCTGGTTCGACACGCCGGTCATCGTCGATAACAGCGCCGGCGAAATCATCAAGGCGGCATAGCCGCCGCCCGGCGGCGAGTGAGGCGTGTCAGGCCGCTTCGGCGTCCTTGAGCGGGGGCGGCGAAGACGGCGGGGTCGCGTAAGCTCCCTGACGGACCGAGGTGCGAATGAGTTCGGCACCGCAGTTCCGGCAGGCATAGACGGTGTCTTCGACTTCGGCGGTAACGGGATGCCGGGCGTGAAACGCCATACGACCCGCGCAAATCGGGCAGGGCATCATCAGGGAGGGCAGGCTCGACGGCGATTCGACTGCTTGATGACGCATCGGCGACCCAAAAGTTAAGATTTTGTCAATGTCTCGACTCTTTTGCGCCGAGTCAATGACTTTTGTGCATTGCACACAGCGGACGCTGCACTGCCGCGCACGAGCCTTAACGGTAAGCGGCCATCAAAGGTCGGGTTCCGCCGGACGCCAGGGCTGTCCTGAGAGCGCCATCGCTTCCGGTTGAATCGATTGCCGCTCCAGATTCCTTTGGTGAAGCATAATCTTATCGGAAAACCGGCTTCCACTTTTCCGGATCATGCTCTAGGTCGGTTCCAACGCCGCGATGCAGGCGACACCGAGCGCCGCCAAATCGGCGCGCGTCGCCGCAACCGAGCCGTCCATATCGATGCCGCGGCAGGCGTCCTCGATGACGAAAACCGCGAAACCCTCGCGCTGGGCGTCCTCGGCCGAATAGCGCACGCAGAAATCGAAGGCCAACCCGGCCAAAAATACCCGCGTAAAGCCGCGGTTACGCAAATAGCCGATCAGGCCGGTCGGCGTCGTGCGGTCGTTCTCGTAGAACGTCGAGTACGAATCGATCGTCGGGTCGGTGCCTTTGCGCAACACCAAGGCGGCATGGGGAATATGCAGGGCCGGATGGAACTCGGCACCCGGCGAGCCTTGCACGCAATGGTCGGGCCAGAGGATTTGCGGCCCGTAGGAGGCGGCAATGGTGTCGTAGGGCTTTTTGCCGGGATGCGTCGAAGCGAAGGAAAAGTGCCCGGCCGGATGCCAATCCTGCGTCAGCACGACATTGCGAAACCGTGCGGCGAGACGATTGACGATCGGCACCACCTCGTCGCCGCGCGGCACGGCGAGCGCGCCGCCAGGACAAAAATCGTTCTGCACGTCCACCACGATGAGGACGTCGCTGCCATTGATGGTCGCGGGTTCGCTCATAAGTCCGGATCGCGTTCGCTCATGGGCCCTGATCGCATCCGCTCATGGCTGTCACGACGGCGGCGTCTTCTCCTGCACGCGGCGATCGACTTCCGCCGCCAGCTGCACCAGTTCGTCGGCGACCTCGACCGCATAGGTCGTGCCCGGCTCGAGGCGCCGCAACGGTTCGGGCAGCCGCTCAAGCTCGCGCCTGGCGTGGCGCCGGACGTCGTCGAGCGAAGGCGCCGGCCGCAAGCGCCGGCCGCCTTGCATTACCGGCTGGATCAGCGGCTCGCCGCCCCGGTCGTGGCCTTCAAGGCCGAGCAGGTCGCCGGCCATGCGGCCGTCCCTCCCATAGCGCCGCCAGACCTGCTTGCGCCCCGGCCAGGTGGCCTTGTTCGCCGAGCGCTTGCGCCGCGGCAGGCCGGCATATTCCTGCATCTTGTAAACGCAATCGAGCGCCGGCACGTCGGACGATGTGGTGAGGCTCGTTCCGACGCCGAGCCCGTCGATCGGTGCTTTCGCCCGCGCAAAGCCGGCGATCGCGTCCTCGTCGAGGCCGCCGCTGGCAAAGATCGTCACGTCGGCAAGCCCGCCGGCGTCGAGGATGCCGCGCACGCTGCGCGACAGCGCGACGAGATCGCCGGAGTCGAGACGAACGCCGCGAATGGCGATGCCCTTGGCCTTGAGCCGCGGCGCCAGCGCCACGACCTTCCGCGCCGCCGCTTCCGTGTCGTAGGTGTCGAGCAGCAGGACGAGATTGTCGGGGCGCGACTGCGCGAAGGCTGCGAAGGCCGCGGTCTCGTCGGCGAACGCCTCGATGAAGGAATGCGCCATCGTGCCGTAGAGCGGGATGCCGAAATCGCGCCCGGCGAGCACGGTGGCGGTGCCGGCAAAGCCGGCGACATAGCTCGCGCGCGCGGCCATCAGCCCGGCCTCAGCGCCATGCGCGCGCCGCAAGCCGAAATCGACCAGCAACTTGCCCGGCGCGGCCAGTACGACGCGCGCCGCCTTGGCGGCGATCAGCGTTTGCAAATGCAGGATATTGATCAGGCGCGATTCGGCGAATTGCGCCTGCGGCAGCGGCGCGGTGATGCGCAGGATCGGCTCGTTGGCAAAGACCACCGTGCCTTCCGGCATGGCGTGGACGTCGCCGCTGAAACGGAACTCGCGCAGATAATCGAGCAGGTTGTCGCGGAACCGGCCGGTGCTCTTGAGCCAGTCGATCTCGGCGGCCGGGAAGCGCGCGTTTTCGAGAAAGTCGAGCGCCTGCTCCAGCCCGGCGGCAAGGAGAAAGCCGCGGCGGGCCGGCAGCGCGCGGACGAAGAACTCGAACACGGCGGTTTTCGTCTCGCCATGATCCAGGTAGGCCTGCATCATGTTGAGCTGGTAAAGGTCCGTCAGCAGCGCGCTTGGGGTGGAATTCATCGTTGTGGGCATTCCGATCGCGGGCCGAAAACCTTTAGCCCAGGTCGAGGCGCAAAGTCGCGCTTTGGGCGGGAGGAACGGGGAAATTTACTGGGAATTTCCGGCATCCGGGCGCAGCACAGAAGGAAGGATAGACTTTTTGCTAGCCGTGGCCTTTCAGCAACACTATTCTTCGTCTGGTCCGATAAAATATCTCTGTGGCTGCACCATCAGTTAGGCGACACGGGCTGACGACGGGGCTGAGGCGCCAGTTGTGGCGGCGCAGGAGAGTCGCATGAAACGGATGTTGATTGCCGGCGTATTCGTGTTCACAGCCGCGGGACAGGCCCTCGCGGCTGATATGCCCGCACCGTTCCCGTCGCCGCAGCCGCCGGCCAGTTACTATCCCGCCGCGGCTCCCTTCAATTGGAGCGGCATCTACGTCGGGGCGAATGGCGGCTACGGTTTCGGCACCAGCAGTTGGAACGCTCCCGCGGTAGTAAGCGCCACTTCTCCGCCTTCTCCCGCGGTAGCGACCGGCACGTTCAACCTTCGCGGGTTGCTCGCCGGTGGCACAGTGGGCCTGAATTTGCAGGCCGACGCCTTCGTGTTTGGCATCGAGGCTGACGGCGACTGGACGAACCTCAAGGGCAACGGCAGTAGCGCCAATTACTGCACGGCAGGGGTTACCTGCGAAACCAAAAGCCCCTTTTTTGGCACGTTGCGCGCTCGCTTCGGATATGCGTTCAATCGGGTCCTTGTCTATGGTACGGGCGGCCTCGCCGACGCCAAGGTCCAGGCGGGGTTTAGCCCGCCGGCAACTTTCGACGGCGCTGACAATTTCGGCTGGACCGGAGGCGCCGGCATTGAATTCGCCTTTGCCGACAACTGGACCGCCAAGGTCGAATACCTCTACGCCGCCCTCGGTACCATGACCTGCAGCACGGCGGCGAATTGCGGAAATAGCGTCCCCGTCACCGTTTCCTTGACCGAGAACATCGTACGCGCCGGCATAAACTACAAGTTTGGGCCGTGGTGACGAACGAGTGGGTGGCAGGGAGGCTGCCGCCTTCGTGGGCGCTTGAGGAGCATACCGAGAGCTTCATCGTCAAAGACGCGACGACGATGGCGGCCGCTTCCCTATAAACCGATCTGCCGCCTCCATTGGAATAGCGTCTAGGAAGCTGCTCAAATAGATCAGAACGAAGCGGGCTCGCACGAGGCTTTTGCGCACGGCACCGATGCACGCCGCACATCCGGCGCGGTCATCGGCAGCAACTGCCTGACGCCGCTTTGATCAAGTGCGAACAGCGGGACCATCCGCGGCATCTCGCTGTCCTTGACCAGCGTCAGCCAGCGATTGTCGAGAATGATCCAGTTGCCGTTGAAACGAGTGGCAACAACGGCATGGTTCTCGTCGACGGCGAGATCGTGCACGATAATGAGTCTCACGTCCTCCGCTGCAACACCCGCCTGGGTCAACGCTACGTATTTGGCGATTGCATAATCCTCGCAGTCGCCGCGACCGGTGGTGAACGTTTCGAGGGGGGCGCTCCAGCGGTCGAGCACGCCCCACTGGGCGAGATCGCTCATGGGACGGATGGCCAGGTTGATGGCGCGATTGATGATCCCGATGCGGGCGCGGCCGGTGTGAGCTCGGCCTTGCGCAACGATAGCCAGGAAGCTTCGCGCCGCTGCCGGACACCGCTCCGGGCTCGTTCTGCAGAGTTCGAGAATGTCTTTCTCGGCGCGAATATCGGACTCGACGCCATTCCACTTCGTCAAAACCTCTCCGCTCGCAACCGGCTCCGTGTCGAGATCGAACGGTTCAGCCAAAACCGGTGTTTGGATAGCGGGTCCTACGACAGCCGGCGATCCGATGGACGGTTCCGCCGGATCGAGCGCCGCTATTTGCGCCGCTGCCTGGGCATCGTCGTGCGCCCGATCTTCGGTCTGATCCGGGATCTGATCTGAGATCGGATCTGGAGCCCGATCGTGCGGCGTCGCGATCACGACAGAAACGGCCGGCGCATCCACACTGGCGAATGCATTGGTCTCGCCGCCAGAAGGTCTCGGCGAGACCAGAAGCAGTGCAGCAATGCTGCACACCGCAACGCGCCCGAACATTTTGACGTCCCTAAACGTCCGGGGTACGGCGCTTGATCGCGCTCTCCCGGTTTTGTTCAGGGGAGGAATAAATCCGGCGCCGCTGCAGTCCGGTTAAGGCGCCTAAGCCTTGCAGCGAACAGTCGAAAACACCGTCAAGGAACCGTCGCAACATTACGAACAATTTTATCGATTGCGTCTCGAATGGAATTTCAGCGGGCCTTCCGGGCGCTGTTTTAGTTTGTCGCAAGCGCTTTGGCGTCGTGCTTCGGCATCCTCCCGTCGCAGGCGATTGCTCGCCGTCGCGCGTCTGTGGCTGAGACGCTAAGGACCGCAGTGCAATCACCGGCGTTTTGACGGTAAATTCACCATTATTGGGGCTCCGAAGAAATTCTCGGCGCTTGTTTCAACCGGTTTCGATAGTCCGCCACCTTGGCGCAAAGCGCAGATTTGTGCCTTGGGTCACATTCCGCACCGTAGGAGAAGAGGTATCTGAACAGAAAGGATGCGATTACGGCGCGTCCCACTGGGTTAAAATTTGCTTGAGGGCGCGGAGACCGGGCATGTTTGTTCCATCGATTGAGCGTTTGGCTCGCATGGTCGCCGAAAATGGCCATCTCGTAGTAAATGACGAGGGGATTTGGCAGAAACGCGCCGACGGCAGTCCAGTCCAGTTCACAGACAGCATCGGCCGCAAGTTTTCGCCACCGCTACTTCGCGCGGACTTCGATGCCTGGCGCAGAGCAAAACTTATTTCTCAGGATCCGAGCGCCTTAGCTGAGCAAGGGCTCGTTTTCGCGCCGACCCGAACCGGTCTCGAAGTCGGCGCCAAAGCATCGGGGCTGCGAAAGACCGCTGTTAAGTGATCATCGAATCCGAATCTGCGAACCCATGATTTTCCGACTACTAAACCGATCGCAGCTGCATTGTCGCCCTTACGCCATCGGCTTGGAATCTTAACCGGACATCGTTAGTCGGCTGAAATGCTGGTCATGGCATAAGTTCATGAACAGCGCCAAAGCGGCCATCGCATCGCCTTGTTCCTGCGGCGACGGTTCTCTGCCGGGGAGCCCGATAAGAGCGGTGCACAGCTGTGCGGAACCCCGACCTACACCACCGGTTCTAGCAATCTAGAATTTATCCGTGGGCCCAAACCGCCCATGTTTGCCCGTGCGCATGGTCAAAATTCACGCCTTCAACATCGCCGTATCGATCGGCAATGTGCGAACCTGCTTTCTCGTCGCGGCGAAGATCGCGTTACAGAGTGCCGGGATGGCGGCCGGCAGCGGTGGTTCTCCCGAGCCGGTTGGCGAGTTCTCGGTGTTGAGGAAATGCACTTCGACCGGTGCTGCCTGCGCCATCCGCAACAGCGGGAAGGTGTCGAAATTCGCCTGCACGACGCGGCCGTTCTCAATCGTGATCTGTTGATGCAGCGCTTGGCCGAAGCCATCGAGAATGGCGCCTTGCGTGAGGTTGAAAGCGGCAGTCGGATTAATCACTTGGCTGCCGATATCGCCTACTGCCCACACTTTGTTGATCTTGACGTTGCCGTCCGTCGCTACCGCAGCTTCGACGACTTCGGCGCATCGCTTCCAAATCGTCTGTCAAGCCGTCTACAAGGCCCGCCGCATGGCGGCGAACATCGCCAAGCTATTGTAGCTGCTGCGGTGGGAACCACGAACGGTGCCATCGTAGGCAAGCGTTCGGAGAACGCGGGGGGAGCATTGCCACCGGCCCAATACCGGGGCCCCATGGCTTTAGCCGGCCTTCACTAGCCACCGCCGCGCATCATAGGGGGCGCGCGTGGCGTTTGAGATTGCGTAGGAAGCCCGGTGGAGCGTGGTTCAATAGATGAATACAATAACTGCCACAAAAGAAATCGAAACTATGATGAGCGCCCAAATGAGCAACTCCCGCCGCTCTTTGTCAGGCGTCAGAAAGTAATTCCCTGGTGGTGGTCGTTTCACCCATCGAAGGTTAGTCCCGATTGCGACGTGGCAGCAATGTGCACCTGTGGAAAAGGCCGCCGGCTGATCCGACCGAGACACACCTTAAGCTCTTAATTACTCCTTGCATCCACAATCGGCCTGCCGGGATATCCCCGAACGGGGGACGGGAAATCAACGGCGCCGGGAGGGAGGCTGTATCCGCAAGCAGACCTGCCTCCCGGGACACTGCGAGCCGCGCACTGTAACCTTCATCTCAAAGCTCGGTGCAGCGTTGGGAAGTCGCGTGCTCCTGTTTTATCCGGGGCCGCCGCGCTTGGAGCTGCAGTGGCGACCACCTGCCTTGGGCCCCCAGCGTCGCGGCGCAACGCGTGTAAGAGCACCGGCCCAATTACCAAAGAAGGCAAGCAGCGCTCCCGCCGCAATGCGGTCCGCCACGGCTTAACCGCCGAGACAGTGATCGGTGCGCTAGAGGATGCGGAAAATTACAAAGCGTTCGAGGCGGCCATCATCGCTGACTATGATGTTCAATCGGCAGTGGAGCGGGAGTTGGTGTTACGCTGCGAAAGCTCGGCATGTTCCATACCGCGCGCGATCTCAACGACCTGCGTGCACCACCAGCAAACCGGCTTGAAGTGCTGACCGGCAACCGTCGTGGCCAGCACTCCATCCGGATCAATAACCAGTGGCGCATCTGTTTCATCTGGACTGAGGAAGGGCCCGCCGATGTCGAAATCGTCGACTACCACTAAAGCTATTGCGACCCCCAACCGAGTGACCGCCCATCCCGGCGAGGTACTCAACGAGGAATTTCTCAAGCCTCTAGGAATGTCGATCAATGCGCTGGGGATCGCTTTGTGGGTTCCAGCAACACGCGTCGGCGCTATCGTGAAGGGCGAGCGCTCGGTGACGGCAGACACGGCTTTGCGTCTAGCGCGCTTCTTCGACACCAGCCCCAAATTTTGGATGAACCTGCAGGCGATGCATGATCTGACAAAAACGAGAATAAAAACCGGAGCAACCATCGCGCGCGATGTTCGACCGCGGGCTGCCTAAATCCCAAAGCCTCTGACTCCCACCGATCTTCGTCGAATCGTTGCCCACTCACAGCCGGCGGTTCGGTCGTCGAAGTAGGCTGCCCCGGAGCAATGACACCGTTCGAGGCATAGCGACTCCTAGCTCTAAAACCATCGCCCGGTCCTCAACGCCGGCGTAGACGCCGGATCTCGCGTTTTTGGGAGCGCCGCCACTCATCCCCGGGAAAAAATCGCGCATTTAGAGAGTATCCCTAACGTCAGTCTACGGCGGCTGCCAATTTTTCAGGACGCTATTGGATTAAGCCAGTGCAACCCCTGAAATCGCGCAAAATCGCCGTCCGTGGAGCAAAGCGTCAGCCCATGCTCCACCGCCAATGCGGCGAGATGTGCATCCGGTACTAAATTGCCGTGGACGCCCGGTAAGGCGAGAAACTCGCCCAACAGATCGGCGTGCCGTTCTGTGGGCTGCGGAACCCAGGCCGGCTCGGCAGCAAACCAGGCGCGCACTTGCTGCCAAGCTTCACCAATCGGTTCGGGGCTTTCGAACACACGCGGGTTCGTTACCAGACGCAGAAACGCGAGGATGCTAGCCCACGGCAGACCGACGGGGGCAGTCGCGTTCAGTTGCCGATCAAGCCAGTCGCGCGCGAAATTATGTTGAGCAAACGAACTGACGTGGGCGTAGACTAGGATGTTGGCATCGATCAGTATCACTTGAAGTTTTCGCTTTCGGCGATGGCAAGCGCCTCGCCGATGTTGTCGATGCTGGCGACGCGCACGCGACCGAGCGCCACCGCACGCGTGCGGACGTGCTGGCGCGGCCTGCGACGCCTGCCCATGTCGTTGAGACCACGACGCAGCGCTTCATTAACTAGGTGTTTCAGACTAATACGACGATTGCGGCGCAATCGCTCAAGCGTTGCAGCAACATCATCGTCGAGTGTCAACGTAGTTCTCATCATCAAATCATACGCGTGTTGATGTCTAGATGTCAATCGGTTGATGATTTTGCGCAATGATTGGCGTATTGCGTACCTACCTGTCGACAACAGAGCGTCCAGACCTCAATGTTGCTCAGCTTCTTAGCAGCATTCGCAAACCACCGATTGAAGATCGCCAATGCGTCACAGCCTTTTGCTTTCGCCAAGTGAAGTGTGTCGTCGAAATCCAAACCTCAATCCAGGATTCTGGCGGGGATCGCCACGCCCCGCGCGCTGGACCGGCGAAGGCACCCAACGCCCTGCTGACCCGGACCGGCGTCAAACCCTAGCCTCGCCAAGCTGCCGGAGCGTTCGCCAGCATTTTAAAGTCTCACGGCCTCGATCAACGAGACCACTCTGCCGCCAAGCGCGCGATGTCTGCCTTGACGCAGCTTCCGCAGAAAACGTGCGTATGGGACCTTAGTGCCGCTCGAGGTCACGCTACGACCGTGGTTGTCGGATCGAGGATCGACGGCTCGTCATTCTCCGGCTTGTGACGCCGGCCTCGTTGGTCTAGTCAGCGGAATCAGTGGTTTTTGAAAGCCTTATGAACTGAAGCTCTGTCAGCGCGCCGCTGCCGTTCCCAGAAGATGCGCTTCCAATGGCGCAGGTGACGCCACCATTGCGGTGGCGGCCGACCTGCGGAGGCTGACAAGACGCCGGAAACTTCTGCTTGGCGCTACGCGCTGGTAATCAGCGACGCGCTCGCGCTATTGCAAATGAAATGCGTTGTGCAGGGCGAAATGCACGTGGGTGGCATCCAAGTCGGGTGGCGTGCTGGCATCGCCGGCGTGAGCACACTCAATGGTATCTTCCCTTATTTGCAACGCCCAGTGTTGCTCCACAGGAGAGCTAAATTGGCCATACTCGGTCGTGTCTGCCGCTGGATCGAAGTGGCCGGTGTCGGCGCCGAGGCTCGGATGGAAAATGAAATTGTCGTTGCCCGGGCCGCCGATCGACACCGGGGAGCCGCAGGATTGTGTCGCGGGCGGATCGGTGATGAGCATGCCGCCGTTGCCGTCGGATGCAACATTGAGCGTTCCGTTAAAATCGTCAAACGTCAATGTCACGGTCGCAGGTCCGTCTTTTAGGGACAAGACGGTGTTTCCACCAGACGAAGTCTCCGACTCAACCGTCCAAGTACCAGCCAGATCGATGCTATCCGAATCGGTCAGGTTCGGCGCAGTTCCGGTAAAACCGCTGATTGTGACGTTTTGACCGTTCGTCGGATCGCCGAGAACGAGCTCGCCGTAGGTCGGCGAGCCGCTGCCGTTATTGAACGTTATTTCGTTCACATTCGTCGTCGACGCAAAATCTACAATGCCGCCTTCGATGAGCGCAGTCCCCGCGCCCGAATTGTTCACAGCATCATCGATCAGCAGCGTGCCGCCGTTGGACGCTTCCAGCGTGCCCGTATTGGTCATCGCGTTGCCGGTATTGATGGTGAGCGTCTCGCCGCTGACATTGGCGTCAATGATGCCGTGCGCTTCGTTGACCAGCGTCAGATTGCCGTCGCCGATGCCGATCTGGCCGGCACCGGACATCGTGTTGTCGACGTTGGTCAGCGTGGTGGCCGCGTTTGTCCCCACGATGACGTTGTCGGAGCTGTCCGACAGAACAACCTCTCCGCCGCCCTGCAACATGACGCCGGCACCGACAATTTGCAGCTCGGTCTGATCGCCGGTCGAGTTCAACGCGATCGTGCCGGTGTTGTCGATGGTGCCGCCGAGCGGCAGGACCGCGCCGTCGCTGATCGTCATGTCACCGCTGTTCTCGGTGACGGGCGTCTCATTGAACACAAAATCGCTTGCGCTAAGGGCAGCTGCGCTCACGCCGTGCAGCGTGATTGTTTCCCCAGAGGCGAGCGTGATGACGGCGTCGCCGCCGCTGTCTTGGCTAATGTCGGCCTGGATATCGCTGAAGCCATTGATATTGGTAAAGCCGACTAGATCGATCTTGTCGCTCGCAGGATTGAAATTGTGGATTGTGTCGTTGCCGATCGGCTGCGCGAAGACGAAGACATCGTTCGCGCCGGCTCCTGTCAGCGTGTCGGCACCGGACAGTGCGAAGATCGGCGAGCCGGGCGCATAAGCCTCGACATTGTCGGCAACAATCGCAATCCCGGTGCTGCCGTCGGCATTGGTCCAAGTTTCGGTGACCTGGAGCACCATCGCGCCGGTGAATTCGTTGGCGGTGGTGACGGTCAGCGCGCCGAGGTCGTTCGGCTCTACCGTCCAGGTGCCGTTGCCGAGGTTTGTCCCTTCGTTGAGTTGCCAACCGGATGGGACACCCGTGACGGTGATAGCGACCGGCTCGCCATCCGCTGCTGACGGATTGGCCAGCGCCAAATTGATGGCGCTGCCAGCCACGCCGGCCGGAGCGTCCGGGGTGACCATCACCGTGATGTCCTGCGTAGCCGACGAGCCTTGTTCGCCGAACGTCGTGTTGTTAGCCGTCACCTCCAGCGTGAAACTTGCTGTATTGGTGGTCCCATCATTCAGCGTGAGGTCATCCAGGCTGAATGTAGTTCCGACCGTCGCCTCAGTGAGCGTGATGCTCGACCCACTGAATACGGTGCCGTTATCGGTGATGGTGGCTCCCGTCGGTAGCCCGTCGATCGTCACTGTCAGCTTGTCGTCGCTGTCAACCGGTATAGCCGTGATCGAGGGCAACGTGACCGTGCCGTCCACGCTCACTGTCGCCGTCGTGCCGCCGAGCCACAGCGTCGGCGCCTCGTATGCCTCCTCCCCCGAAGTGAACGTCACCTCTGCGTCGCCGTTCGCGTCTTTACTCAATACAAAGTTGGAAGCGACGTAACTGCCTGCGAGCTGGATCGTTATGGACGGGCCGCTAAGGCCGTCGCTCACCGTCAACGTGTCGTCATCATAGGTGAGATGTGCATTCGAGTAAGCGATGCCGGCAAGATCGATAATGTCGCCGTTGCCGAAATCGGAAAGCGTTCCAGTAAAATGGTTCGACGCATTGGTCCCATCGAGGACAAGCATGCCGATCCCATCGAAACTGGTGGCTACGCTCGAACTGCCGCCATATGTCAGCGTACCGCCGTCGATGATGGCATTCCCGCCCGAGATGCTGCCGGCGATATCGACTGTGCTGCCGTACTGCACATCGATCATCCCGCCAGAATTATTGACACTGCTGTCTACGATCAGCTCGCTGGGGTCGTTCCCGTTCATCGTCCACGTGCCGCCGATCAGCGCGCCGCCGCTCGCCTCCAGCAGGCCGGAATTGGTGAGCGAGCCGGGATCGATGGTCAGCGTGCCGGCGGTTGTCTCGATTGTGCCGGTATTGGTGATGGTCGCGCCGTCGATGGCGCTGATGCCTGTCGAATCCAGAAGCCCGTAGACGTTGACCGTGCCGCCGTCGATCGTGGCGTTTTGCAGGTCGATGATGCCCTCCGTCCCAGTCGCCTCCACCGTCCCGGTGTTGGTCACCGTCAGGCCGCCCAGGTCGAGCTGAGCGCCGTTGGCCGCCAACGTCCCGGCGTTGCTGAAGTTTATCGTGTTCTCGATCGTGCTGGTGCCGACCGTCGCCTCGATCGCATCGCCGCTGCCGGTCGATACCGTGCCGCCGTCGATCGTGGCGTTTTGCAGATCGATGATGCCGTCCGTCCCCGTCGCCTCCACCGTCCCGGTGTTGGTCACCGTCAGGCTGACCAGGTCGAGCTGAGCGCCGTTCGCCTCCAGCGTCCCGGCGTTGCTGATCGTGCTGGGGTCGATGGTCAGCGTGCCGCCGGTCGCCTCAAGCTTGCCGGTACTGGTGATGGTGATGGCGGCGTCGCTGATCGAGCTGGTGCCGGTCGAATCCAGAAGGCCGTCGACGCTGACGCTGCCGTACTGGATGGTCGTGTCGTTCACCGTCAGCGTGCCGGTGCCGTCGACGGTGAACGAGCCCGTGGTGTTGTCGATCGTCCCATCGGTGCTCAGCGTCAGCGCGCCGCTGGGCATAACCTCGAAGGCGCCGCTGTTGGTGATGCTGGTCTCGTTCTCGATCCCGTTGCCGCCGCCGCTGACATTGACCTTGCCGGCATTGTCGAAGCTGCCGTCCTCGAGGAGGGCGCTGCCGGTCAGGTCGAGGATGCCGTTGCCGCCGGTCTCGACCGTGCCGCCGCTGATGATGGCGTTCTGCAAATCGATCGTCGAAGTGGCGTCGTCGGCCTCGACCGTGCCGGTGTTGGTGACGGTCTCGCCGCCAAGCACCAGCGTGGCACCGTCGATCGCCTCCAGCAGGCCGGCATTGGTGAAGCTGGTGACGTCTTCGATCGTGCTGGTGCCAGACGTCGCCTCGATCGCGTCGCTGGCAGCCATCGTCGTCACAACGCCGCCGCTGATACGCAAGACGTTTTGCAGATCGATGATGCCGTCCGCCCCGGTTGCCTCCACCGCCCCGGTGTTGGTCACCGTCAGGCTGACTAGGTCGAGCTGCGCGCTATCCGCCGCCAGCGTCCCGGCGTTGCCGATCGTGCTGGGGTAGATGGTCAGCATGCCGCCGAGCGCCTCGATCTCGCCGCTGTTGGTGATCGTCGCAATCGAGAGCGATCCGGAGCCGCTCACGGTAGCGTTGCTATCGCTGATCGTCAGCGAATTCGCCGTTTCGGCACCCGATACCGTGATCGTATAGGCACCACTTAGGTCCACCAACACGTTCGACGTGGACGTTGGAACGCCGTCGCTCCAAACATTTGCTGCCGTGCTATTCCACTGTCCGCTACCATCGACGTAGAGCGCCGGGACGTACGAGGGCTTGATCCACTCGTCCTCGGTACTCACCGTCAATTGCAAGATCAAGTCGCTGCCCACTCCGCCGTCACTTTGCACGCTGAAGTAACTACCGGAAAGCGACCCCGCGATGTTGAAGGTCAACGCGGCGCCGCCAGCGCCGGTTGTCTCTAATACAACGAGGGTCGAGCCTTCGATCGTCGCGGAGGCAATGTCAGAGGGGGCGATATCCGTCAGATCGATTTTGTCGCCATCGATGAGCCCGATAATGCTTGCGTGGAAATCAGTGGGATCGGAGAGCGCGAGCGTACCGGGCGAGCCAGTGTACGCGATTGTCTGCGTGGCGGAGACACTGGACTGGAATTCAAGAATCGCGTTAGCGCCGATCGTCGCCGATCCGGTGTCCGTGACCGGGCCGTCAACAATTAGCGTACTGTTGTGACCCGCATCCAGGTTTCCCGTATTGTCGACGGCGTCGTCGATCTGCAACGTGCCGGAGCCGGTCGCTGTTCCCGTGAGGGCCGTTGTGACGGCCGTTACCAGGCCTGCCGCCAGTATGCCGGAATTGTTGATGGTGTGGCCGGTGTCGAGGATCAGCGTACCGCCGAGCGCATCGATCGTGCCGGCGGCGTCATTGATCAGAGTTAGCGTGCCGTCGCCTGTCCCAATGGTGCCGCTGCCGAAAATCGTGTTGTTGACATTGGTGAGCGTCGATGCGCCTACAGCAATGATCATGTTTGCGGCGGGGTTCGGAGGGCTCGGGGGCCGTAGCCAAATCTCGCCGCCGCCCAGCAGCGATATGTTGCCCGTGATCGCGAACGTCGGATCGACACCCGAGGAATTGATCTCGATCAGTCCGGAATTGGTGGTCGCTTCGGTTACGGTGAGAGAACCCCCGACGATGTTGAGGATGGCGCCCGCCTCAATCGTCAGGCCCAAGATAGATGCGTTTGTGTCGAACGTTACCTTGGTAGGATTATCATTATTATCAATAATAACGTTCTGTATCGGCAACGGCGGCGCACCATCGTTCCAGCCGCTCGACGTTGGCCAGGTACCGCTGCTCGAGGAATCCCATATGACATTCAGCGGTATGTTTACGGCTGCCGCAAGCGTCAACCCGGAGGTTGTGCCCCCCGAGCCGCCCCCCGCACTAGTGATGAGCGTCGTTTCGCTGTTTGGGGCGAGTTGCGCAAAACCTAGCTGCTGCCCCGGCTGAGTCGAGCTGCCGACTGTGGTGGTCGAGTGCGGGTCAGCGTTCGCATGCTGCCACTCCTGAATAAGGGGATCTTGCTGTCCCCGCAAAAAGCTGTCGAGCGTGCTTAGAAAGGCGTCATGGAATGCCGCCATTTGCCCCTGAGAGTTCGCGACTTCCGAGACGCGGACCTGGGACCCAACGATCTGAAAGTGAATTGACACGCAGGGATCATCAACGATGAAACGCTGCGGGTGATCTCCCTTGGTGATGATCTCGAAGACCCCGTGCTTGAGGTCTTTGCAAGAGATCGTTCCGTCATCAAGCAGAGCGATGTTGGCGCTCGCGGCGTTTAATTCGTGAATGAGGCCGACGGTGAAAACGGTGAAAGCTAGGCCGCCAATGCCGGCGGCTGGTCGGGTATTTTGAATTCGTGCGACAGCAGTGTCGATCATTAGGCGGCCGGTGGCCGCTACCAACCCGGAAAGAAAACTGAACCGCCCGTTTAGGACGCGGAACAGCGCAGAATTAGACGATCTCTCCGAAGAGAAGACGAATTCGTCCAGCACCATATGGGCGCTGTCGTAAAGACGAAAGGTCGTTCCATCCACGAAGACGATGGAGACGAGGCCATCAATGCCGGTCTCGATCAGATCGCCTTCGTAAACCAGATCACTGACAGCGGGCTGAGCGACAATAACGTTGGCGCGCGTGATGGTAACCGAACCCGTTACCTTCTGTAATTTGCCAATGACAGGTGGGTTTACAAATGACGTTGGCACCCGTTGTCCGTGCGTGGGCGAGCCAGCCAGAGGATCCATGAGATCGGCCAGGGACACATATGTCCCCTCGCCGCCCTGCTCCGACCCATTAGCCATTTCTCGCTCCACGTCGCGTTCCCTACCGAGCGCGAACGAATAGCCCACCCCCTTATCGGCTTACACGCCGCCACCCTCTTTCGAGGTCCCCAGTGGCCGGCGAGCAGCCGTTACAATGCCTTATCTAGGCTGCCCCTGCAAGATCATCGTAAATGAAAGGTTAAGCCCCGCACCCCACCCGCCCCTTACCAAGGCGTGATTTACCACGGCGAAGCGACGAGGGGTCACGGGGGCGCCCGCAGAGCCCGGTTGCGCGGGGGCCAGCGCTCCGAAGATCTCTATCAGTCAAACGGCCTCCCCGCCCCCGCTGCATATCGTTCGATATATTGACATCCTGTGTTCTCTGGCCCCGAATTGGGCCGTCGGCAATTTTAGTTAACAGTTGATGCGCCTTATTCCCACGAACAACCTCCAAAAACGGGTGTGATCAAGCGACCTTCGTTACTTGGATTTGGAGCGGAAGACTTATCGAGGCCATCGGAGGCTCAATGTCGGAAGATCCTCCCATCCGTCAAACTGCCGAGCGACACTCCGTCGACGAAGCCACAAACCTTCGTGGCCCAAAGCCTGCCCAAGCAGTCGATGGTGACGACAGCCTCGGAGCGGCGCGAGTCCAAGCCCTGTGTAATCTGATCAAGGTCGATGCTGAGCGTCTAAGGATTGATCTGACAACAGTGAAACAGACCTTGGATGCAGCCCAGGAGGACATCCGCAAGGAGCATGAGCGAGTGCTTGAGCTTATTGCCAACCAGCAACGGCTGCTCGAGAGTGAA
>JBAPYW010000028.1:0-78386 GCA_049284935.1 Xanthobacteraceae bacterium | reverse complement strand
CTGGGCGTACTGCTCTACGGCCATGCCAAAAACGCCTATTGGTACGGCTCCCAGCTGTCGGTCGAGGAAACCCGCCAGCTTGCTCCCTACCAGAACGCGACCGGCATGCAGGTCACCTCGGCGGTGCTCGCCGGCATGGTGTGGGCGCTGGAAAATCCCGATCGCGGCATCGTCGAAGCCGACGAGATGGATTTCCGCCGCTGCCTGGAAATCCAGCGGCCCTATCTCGGCCCGGTGATCGGCCGCTACACCGACTGGACCCCGGTCGACGGCCGCTCCGTGCTGTTTCCGGAAAACATCGATCGCGACGATCCCTGGCAGTTCTCAAACGTCCTGGTGCAATAGAGCAACATCCGGAAAAGTGGCAGCCGGTTTTCCGATAAAATCATGCTCCACTAAGAAATCCAGTCCGCCAATCGGAAGCATTAGGCCCCGTTTACAAAGCTGCATAGCGTAGGCATCTGCGGATAGCAGCAATATGAAGCACGTCACCGCGTCGCCACGACCACGTATGATCGATAGTGAAACGGGACCGGAATTCGAGGCAAGAATATCAAATGAATCCATCGGAACGTATTGACCAGCTGATCGCAAAACTCACTGACTGGCGCGGCAAAACGTTGGCCAGCATCCGCAAGAGCATCCTTGAAGCCGACCGGGAGATAATCGAGGAATGGAAGTGGATGGGAAGCCCGGTGTGGTCTCGCGACGGAATCATCGCGGTCGCCAACGCCCACAAAGGGAAGGTGAAGCTTACCTTTGCCCACGGGGCGAGGCTGCCGGATCCTGACAAGGTCTTCAACGCCGGCCTCGAAGGCAACGCGTGGCGAGCGATCGATTTCTTCGAGGGTGACGAGATCAATGGGCGGGCTCTAAAAAATCTCGTCCGTGCCGCTGTTGATTACAATCACTCAAAGAAGAAGAAGAAACCGCCTGCGGGTACTCGAGCGAAAGTACGCAAAACTAAAAAGACATGAAGCTATAGCTTTCGTCGTCGTTATGTCCCCCGCTTCGCCAGTATGGCATCCACAATGTCGCGCAAGCCGCGTGCCGCAGCGGCCGGATCAGGCGCGAGTGATAATGCCGAGATGACCGCGACGCCGTCGGCGCCGGCCGCAATGACGGCGGCGGCGTTGCCGGCATCGATGCCGGCGATGCCGCAAAGCGGCAGGTGCGGAGCGCGGCGGCGCACCGCCTCGGCGACGCGGGCGAATCCTTCCGGGCCGATCGGCGCGCTTGTCTGCTCTTTCGAGGTGGTCGCATAGACGCCGCCGATGCCGGCATAGTCGATGAGCTCGACCGGCGCCGCCGCGGCTTGCTCGATGGTTTTGATCGACAGCCCGATGATCGCGTCCGGACCGAGCAACGCCCGCGCGTCCTCGGCCGTCATGTCGTCCGGTCCGATATGAACACCGTCGGCGCCGACGGCGAGCGCCACGTCGACGCGATCGTTGACCACGAACTGGACCGCCAACGCCGCCAGCGCCGCCTTGATCGCCCGCGCCGCATCGATCATGGCCCGCGTTTCGCCGCGCTTATCGCGTAGCTGCACCAAAGTGGCGCCGCCGTCGGCTACCCGCCGCGCCAGATCGGCGAGCGCGTATCCGCCGGCCCGCTCGGCATCGACGATGGCGTAGAGGCGGAGATCGATTGGGTTCAAGGTATCTCACCTTTAGAATGAGTTTGCACAGACGATACCGCGAAGGGGGCGTCGGTTGTCATTCCATCCGACCCCATAAGGCTCTAGTCTACCGCCATCCGGAGGTGCGCATGGTTCCCTTCTTCGTGCAGATCAAGTGCCAGCTCGGCAAGTCCTACGAGGTGGCCAACCGGCTCGCGGACGCCGAGATCGCCTCGGAAATCTATTCGACTGCCGGCGACTTCGACTTGCTGGTGAAGTTCTACGTCGAGCCGACCGCCGACATCGGCCACTTCATCGCCGAGAAGGTGCAAACCATCCCCGGCGTCGCCGACACGCGAACCATCATCACCTTCAAGGCGTTCGGCGGGCCGTAGCGCTGCAGCGGCTGCAAAGCGCCGGTCGATAGCGCGCTCAGATATCCGCTCGGTTCGCCTTCACCGCGTCCTCATTCCATTCTAGGCCGATGCCGGGCGCGTCGGGAATATGAATGAGGCCATCCTTGATCTCGTATGGCTTCTGCAAAATAGGATCGGCCCAATCCTGCCATTCAAGCCAATGCGCGGTTTCCGTGACCCGCATTACGTGAGCGGCCACCTCCGGATAGAGATGGGTGGAGATCGGTACACCCGCCGTCCCGGCGATTGCGGCGGACCTCAGCCACCCCGTGACACCGCCGATGCGCATGAAATCCGGCATCACGTAGTCGCATGCCTTGCACTGCAGCGCCCGGTGAAGGTCGCGGGGGCCGTAGAAATTCTCGCCGATCTGGATCGGGGTCTTCAATTCAGCGGCGAGCTGGATATAGCCGTCGAGGTTGTCGTAGATGATCGGCTCTTCGATCCAGGCCAGACCGAAGTCGTCGATGGCGTGGCAGCGCAGCAAGGCCTCGCCGAGATCGAGGCCCTGGTTGAAGTCGACCATGAGCTGCGTGTCCTCGCCCACCGCCTGGCGTACAGCGCGCAGCGTCGCCAGATCGTCGCGGACTCGTTCGCGGCCAAGCCGCAGCTTGAGGCCGCTAAAGCCGCCTTCGTCGCGCAGCTCGATCGCTTCTGCGGCCACCGCCTCCGGCTCCTGCAGCCACAGTCCGTTGCTGTTGTAGGCTTTCACCGGACCGACCGAACCGCCGAGCAGAACGCAAAGCGGCATGTCCGCCGCCTTGGCCAAAGCGTCCCAAGCGGCCATGTCCAACCCGGAGACGGCAATCATGGACAGGCCCTGATAGCCGACAAAATGCAGCGACCGGCGTGCGGCTTCGTACAATTCGAGCGGCGCCACCTTGCGGCCCTTGAGCATTTCGCCGAAGTCACGAAGCGCCGGTATCAAATACTTCATTGTTTTGACGGCGTAAGGTTCGAGATAGCTCCGGCCGATGACACCCTCCTCGGTGTGGAGGTCAATCAGAATAAGCGGCCAGTCGGTGATCGTGGCAATGCGTGCGACAACCGGCCGTTTCAGTTTGAGCACAACCGGCCGCGCCGTGATGCTCTTGAATGTCAGTGATGAAAATCGCATGGCCCGCGTCTCTCAGTGTTCGCAGAACGGCTTTGAATAGAGCTGCGATCCGCAGCCTTCGAGGCAAGCCTCGCAGGCGGAGCACAGACTGTAAACACTCCGGTCGCTGTCAGCTCCAAGGCGTGCGGCGGGCCGTAGCGCGCGACGCTTGCTAATCTAGCCGCCGTCACTCCGCCGCGGCTACCGGCAGCGCAGCGCGTGGCAGGTTGCGCCGTTTCTGCGCTGCCGGCCGCGCCAGCAGGCCTGGGACAAGGGCGTTCGCGGCACACGCGCCGGAAATCACCGCCGCTTCGACGCCGGCGCCGTGGGTCGCACTGCCGGCAACAACGAGTCCAGGCAGCGGGCTCTTCGCCCCTTGCAGCCGCCCATACTGCGACATGCCGTAGATCGATCCGGCGCTGGTGCGGTCGTAGCGCGCGTAGGTGACCGGGCTTGCATCGGCGCGATAGACAATGTGCTTCAACAGGTCGGGAATGACCTTCTCTGCCGCGGCGATCAAGCGGTCGCCGAACGCTGTCTTGCGCTCCTGGTAATCGGGCGAGCGGCGCCACTCCCGCCAATCATCGGCGCCCTCCCCGGCAAACCAGCGCCGGGCTTCCGCGTAAGGCAATAGCGTAATCAATCCGATAGTCGCGTGGCCCGCCGGCGCGGCGGTCGGATCGACCAGCGACAGGGTCTCCATCCCGATTTCGGGATCGCCCGATATATGCACCGCCGGCTTGATGTCGGGGACGAAGTCGACGCCGAGGTGGACCATGAAGGCGGAGTTCGCCGGCTCCGCCGCGGCAACGCGGCTGCGGAAATCTTCAGGCAGGTGCCGCGCCTCGACGAGCTCCAGGAACGTGCGCTTCATGTCGGCGTTGGTCACAACCGCCCTGGCGGAAATGCGCGTTCCGTCGCCGAGCCCAATGCCGGCAGCGCGGTGGTGCTCGACCGCGATGCTGATGACAGGGCTCTTGAGCCGTACCTCGCCGCCGCGTTCCTCGATGGCTTCGACCAGCACGTCGGCGAGCCGGCCGGAGCCGCCGGCCGGATAATAACCGCCGTGAAAGTAGTAGCCGAACAGCGGCATCACCCGGCCGCAGGTCAGCACCTCGGATCCGTCGCCGATATAGCCGGAGAGCACGGTCAGCGCGCGGCGCGCCTGCGGATCTTGAATATGCTGCGCCACCAGATCGTCGAACGGCTTGTCGAGCCAGCGAAAGGTAAGGGGGTGCTGGCGCGGAAAATCCAGCATGGCGTCGACCGTCGTTGGCAGCCCGGGGATGCCGCCATTGTCGCGGCCGGTCGCATACATGCCGTCATAGATGGCGTGGATATCCGCAAATAGCGTCTCGAAACCGCCCGCGTCGGCGGGAAACAGGCGGCTGAGTTCGCCGACGTAGTCGCGCCAGTCGCGCGGCACGTCGAGGGTGAAGCCCGGCAGGCGATAGGTGTGATCAAGGCGCCGCCATTCCAGCCGTTCGGCGACGCCAAGCCGCTGTAGCACCGACGTGACGGGGCCGCCGGGCCATAACCCGGAAAAATCGTGCGGGCCGGCATCGAAGCGGTAGATACACGATTTGCCAAGGTGGCGCGCCTTGCGCACGAAGGTGTGGCAGAATCCACCCGGCACGACATGGTGCTCGGCAACGACCACCTTGAGACCGGCATCGGCCAAGAGCGCCGCCGCCGTCAGTCCGCCGATGCCGGCGCCGACAACCGCCACGTCGACATCGGTGCCGCCAGCGCCGCCGAGTTTGGGCGCCGGCCAGCGATAGGTTTCCAGCGCCGCAAGCCGGCGCTTGATCGCGGTCCGCGCTATGAGCTTCGGCCCGAAAATCGAGATCAAGGCGCCGATTACGACAATCGCGGTCGTCAGCAGCACGCCCGCTTGCAGCGTGCGCACCAGCGCGAGCAACAGGAACAACACGCCCCATAGGGCCGAAAGCGCCATGTTGACCACTTGGAAAATCGGGCTTTCGGCCGCTTCGGCGAACGCCGCACGGGAATAATCGGCGGTCCAGGGCTTTCGCAAAGCCACTGTCACAAGGCAGACCAGGCCGAGACCCGCGAATGACAGCGAACCCGCATGGATGCCGGTCCATTGCGGAGCAATCAGATCGGCCAGTCCTAACCCGAGGAAGATGGCGAGGCCGCCGATCTCGAGATTCTTGATCTCACGCCGGTGCCAGCGCCAGGCGCCGCCGGCAAGCGCCAGCATAAATCCGGCTGCGATCGCCATTCCAGGAGATGCAAAATCGAGCAGCGCCCAGAACACGACGAACGGCGCCAGAGCAAATTTCACCGTGAAAAATGTTTTCATGGTCATTCCCCTGCAGGGTGCGAGGAAAGCCGCCGGATCGGGCGCCCGGTCTTTGCCTATCTGAGCGCCGAAATTCGCCGCCGGCCTTGATCTAGGTCTATGTTTACAGTGTAAACTATGCTAACATGTTAACGATGTCAACATCAAAAAAACAGCGTTACCACCATGGCGACCTGCGGCCGGCGCTGATCACCGCCGCCATGACATTAGTGGAGGAGAGCGGCGTCGGCGCCGTCAGCCTGCGGGAGACCGCGCGCCGCGTCGGCGTCTCGGCGCCGGCGACCTACCGTCATTTTGCCAACAAGGACTCGTTGCTGGCGGCGGTGGCCGCCGAGGGATTTCGCGATCTCGGCGCAGCCTTGGCCGCCGCTTCGCGGAGCGAACACGACCCGTTGTCGGCCATGGGGATGGCCTATGTGCGCTTTGCGTTGTCGCGGCGCGGCGTTTTTCGGTTGATGTTCGGTCCGGAGATGGCGAAGCGCGCCAGCTTTCCCGAATTGAAATCCGCCGCCGATCAGGCGTTCCAATGGCTGAAGGGCGGCGTACAGCCCAGAGGGCGCGCTGCGCAGGACCCATACTTGGCTGCCATCGCGCCGTGGGCGCTGGTTCACGGCTTGGCGCAGTTGTTCCTCGATGGGGTCTTGCCGGAAACCCAGGCGGAAGCCATCACCGAGGCGATCACGGCGGCGCCACGGCGCCCTACCGTTAGTGATGTGAAGCCAACGCCGCACCGCGCGACCGGGTTGAAATAGTGATAAGGAGGTGGTCGGATCGTGGCCCGCGCGCTCGGCGCCGTTCACGTCCTCATTACGGGGCTTTTGGGGGACTTGAAACATGGCCTCGCACCCTACGGCCGGCGATCTTGAAATCATTGCCCGCATCGCCCTTTTCCGCGGCCTCAAGCCGGAGACGGTCGCGCATATCGTAAAGCCGGCGACCGCGGTGCCGCTGAAAGCGCGCAGCACACTGTTTCGGCAAGGCGATCCGGCGACGGCATTCTTCATCATGATCGACGGCTGGACGAAGCATTACCGGCTCAACGTATCCGGCGAAGAAGCAGTCATTCACGTTTTCACCAAGGGGGACAGTTTTGCCGAGGCGGCCGCCTTGACCGGCGCACGCTTCCCGGCGACGGCCGAGGCCGTCACCGATGCCAGGGTGATCCGGGTACCTGCGGATCATATCATCAACTGCATCCGGGAAGATCCGAACATAGCTTTGGCCATGATCGCCTCCATGTCGCAGCGCGTGTATCTGCTGATGCTGCAGGTGGAGCAGCTCAAAGCGCAGAGTGGCGTGCAACGGGTTGCCGAGTTCCTGACCTCGCTGGCGCCGGTCGACCACGGTCCCTGCGTCATCGCCTTGCCGTACGACAAGGCGTTGATTGCGGCACGGCTTGGCCTCACGCCATCATCGCTGTCGCGTACCTTCGCCAAGTTGCGATCAGTCGGGGTCGCCGTGCGCGCTGCGGATGTAGCGGTGGGCGACGTCGCGAAACTTCGCCGGCTCGCCAAGGACGAGAAATCGAGGATCCGCGGCGCTTTCCGCAACGCACGATGAATTGCGGACGCCGCTGCCGTCCGACCCAATCAAGCACTGAAATATCATTTCTTCGGCAGCGGCTTCGGGCCTTGGCGCGGCGGCAGCGAGACGATGTAGGCGGCGATCGCCGCGCGGTCGGCGGCGTCGAGCTTGGAGGTGTTGCGGATCGTCTCGACCATCGCGCCGCCGGCGAAATCGCCGGCCGGATTCATGCCGTCGTCGAGGAAGCTGGCGATGTCTTTCGCCGACCAGGCGATATCCTCCTTCGACCAGTGCTGCAGCCCGGCCGGGGTGATGTTCGGCACCCAGCCCTTGCCGTCCGGACTGGGCCCGCCGGCAAATCGCTCGCTGGCGACGATGGCGCCGAGAAAATTGCGCGCGCTGTGGCATTCGGCGCAGTGCCCGGGGCCGTTGACCAAATAAGCGCCGCGATTCCATTGCGCCGATTGCGAAGGATCGCGTCGAAACGGCCCGCCGTGGAGATACAGCACCTTCCAGAGCCCAACCAGGCGGCGGACATTGAAAGGAAATGCAAGATCGTGCCGGTGCGCCCGGCCGGACACCGGCGGCAAGGTTTTCAGATAGGCAAACAGATCGCGCAAATCGGCGAGCTCCATGTGCTGATAGGAGGTGTACGGGAAGGCCGGGAACAGGTGGCCCCCCTGGGGCGAGGTCCCCTTCCACAGCGCGGTAACGAAATCCGCCTCGCTCCAGCTGCCGATGCCGTCGGCTGCATCGGGCGAGATGTTCGGCACGTAGAAGGTGCCGAACGGCGATTGCAGAGCAAGCCCGCCGCCGAGCCGGGTGCGGTCGACCTTCTCGGCATCCTTGTTCGGGGTGGCGTGGCAGGACGCGCAGCCGCCGATGTTGAACATGGTCCTGCCGTTGTCGATATCCGGCGTGTGCGGCGGCAAAGCCGAGGCGGGAACCGTCGCCGGGATCGTCAGCACCCAGAGCAGCGCACACACCAGAGCGACGGCTGCCGCAATGAGCGTAAGCTTTCGCATCGCGGCGCCGTTCTTTCATTCGCTGCCCGCCGCCGGATGACGCGGCGGCGGATCATCATCAGCTCTTCTTGAGGCGATACTTTTCGTGGCAGCCGCCGCAATCGTTTTTGCCGATGTTACCGAAGGCTGCCTTGAAGGAATCCAGATCCTTCACCGAAGCGTCGGCCGCCTTGGCGTCGGCGCCGAATTTGGCGAACCTGGCTTTGAAGTCCTCCAGGTTCTGCCAGATGTCGGGACTGGCGCTGTAGGGATCATCCGCCGTTGCCTGGTCGATCGAGTTCTCCGGGAACAGGGCCGGCGCCTTCGCCGCCGCATCCTCGAACGTGGCGAAGACCTTGCGCGCCTTGTCGAGATCGAACGGGGCCTCGCCCTTGGTCATGGCCACGGCGATCTTGGCCTGGTCGACATTGGCTTTCATCAGCGCCTTGCGCGCGGCGATCGGGTCCTGCTGGGCAATGGCGGCGGTGACGCCAAGCGCAATCGCCGCAACTGCAAACACGGTACGAATCATATTAAAGCCTCCCCCTCTCGACGGCACGGTGCCCAAGCGGATCGCTGCCATCATTCACGGTTCTCCGAGCCCGCCGAGGATACGGTCAAACGCCGCGGGGGAGAAGTCACGAAACCGCAAGGCTTGTCGTCACAGCGTCTCGCGCCGCCGAGCCTCAGCGATGGCGCGCCACACGCCTTCGGGCGTTGCCGGCATGTCGAGGTGGGGAATGCGCAGCGTCCGCCACAGCGCGTCGACGATGGCGTTCATCACCGCCGGGCATGAGCCGATGGCGCCGGCCTCGCCGGCGCCTTTGACGCCCAGCGGATTGTGCAGGCAGCGCACGTTGTGGGTCTCGAAGGCGATGGCCGGCACATCCGCGGCGCGCGGCACGGCATAATCGAGGAGGCTCGCGGTCACGAGCTGGCCGGACTCCGAATCGTAGACGGCTTGCTCCATCAGCGCCTGGCCGATCCCCTGCGCCGTACCGCCATGCACTTGACCGGCGAGCAGCAGCGGATTGAGGGTCGCGCCGAAATCATCCACCACGACGTAATTGACGATGCTCGTCTCTCCCGTCGCCGGATCGATCTCGACTTCCGCGATATGGGTGCCGTTCGGGTAAGTCGGTTGCGGCGGCGTGAAGGCGTCGGCGGCTATCAGGTGGTCCGCCGCATCCGGACGCTGCGCGAGCGCCGCGAAGGAGATCGCCCGGTCGGTGCCGGCAACGCGCACCGACCCATCGGCGATCTCGAGATCGCCGGCGCCGGCTTCGAGCGCGTCGCCGGCCAGCGCTTTGAGATTTTCCGCAAGCCTTTTTGCCGCCGCGTCGAGCGAAGCGCCGCCGCAGGTGATCGAGCTCGAACCGCCGGTGCCGACGCCGCTGGTGATGCGGTCGGTGTCGCCCTGCACCACGGCGACGCGCTCCGGCGGGAGGCCGAGACGCTCGGCGACGAGCTGCGCGTAGGCCGTCGCATGGCCCTGCCCGGTCGATTGCGAGCCGATCAGCACCGTGGCGCAGCCATCGCGTTCGATCTGTACGGTCGCCGTCTCCGGCCCGTTGCTGCCGCAGGCCTCGACGTAAGTCGAAAGCCCGATGCCACGCAGCCGGCCCGCTTTCTTCGATCGCGCCAGCCGGGCCTTGAATCCGGTCCAGCCGGCAATCTCCTGCGCGCGGCGAAGATGCGCGGCGAAATCGCCGCTATCGTAGTTTTGGCCGGTCGTCGTCCGGTATGGCATGGCGCTCGGCTTGATGAAGTTGCGTCGCCGCAGCGCATCGGGCGCGATCCCGACCTCGCGCGCGGCAACGTCGACCAGCCGCTCGATGACGTAAGCCGCCTCGGGCCGACCGGCGCCGCGATAGGCGTCGATCGGAACGGTGTTGGTATAGACGCCGCGCACGCGGATATGGCAGGCGGTGATATCATAGACGCCGGGCGACAGACCGGCGCCGAGGTAAGGAATGAACGGCGCGAATTGCGACAGATAAGCGCCCATGTCGGCGACGAGATCGACGTCAAGCGCGAGGAAGCGATGCCTGTTGTCGAGCGCCAGCCGCGCCGTCGTGAGGTTGTCGCGGCCCTGCGCATCGCCGAGGAAATGCTCGGAGCGATCCGCGATCCAAGTCACCGGCTCGCGCAGCCGTTTGGCGGCGACGGCGGCCAGCACATATTCGCGATAGCAGAACAGCTTGGTGCCGAAGCCGCCGCCGACATCGGGCGTCACCACGCGGAGCTTCTGTGCCAGCACATGCAGAATGCCGGCGAGCACGTCGCGGACGGCGTGCGAGCCTTGGCTCGACAAGGTCAGCGTCAAGCGGTCGGCCGCCGCATCGTATTCGGCGATGACGCCGCGGGTGTCGAGGTAATTCGTCACCAAACGCTGATTGACCAGCGTCAGCGCCACGATTTTCGCGGCTTGCGCGAAGGCGCGCGCGGTCGCCACCTGGTCGCCGAGCGCGACGTCGAAGGCGACATTGCTGCGGTGCTGTGGCCAAACCGGCGGTGCGTCCGGCTTCAGCGCCGCGGCGATGCCGATCACATGCGGCCGTGCTTGCCAATCGACCGCGATCGCCTCGGCGGCGTCCTTGGCGCGATCGAGCGTATCGGCGACGACGAACGCAATCGCATCGCCGACGTGGCGCACCTCGTCGCGCGGCAGGATCGGATACGGCGGCACGTCGACGGTGGCGTCCGGAAACATGGCCGAGCACGGCAGCGGGCCGAGATCGGCCGTGTCGGCGCCGGTGAGCACGAGCCGCACCCCCGGCATCGCCCGCGCCTTCGCCGCATCGATGCGAAACCCAGCATGCGCGTGCGGCGAGCGCAGCACCACCGCGTGCAGCGTGCCGCGCGGCGCGGTGTCGGCGACATAGCGCCCGCGGCCGCGCAGCAGCGGATCGTCCTCCTTGCGCACGACCGATTGGCCGACGCCGAATTTCATCGCCTGCACCCGATTGCTCCGCATATCAGGCGCAGCGGCGCGCCGGCCTGCATTCGAACAAACAATGGGCCACAAGCCGACAGCATGGGTCAATTGCCAATTCACTCCGGTACGCCAATCGGCGATACGCCGCGCGGCATCGAGCTGGCGCGGCTGCCTTGCGGGGCGGCCGGAAACACGCGAATATAAAACTCAAATGGTGACGCCAGTTCCGGCATTCGACGGGCCTATCGCTCCGATTGAGCCCTAATAAGGCGCCGCTGCCAAACTTAGTTAACGCAGATCGCCCTCGGGAGGATCATCGATGACCGCTCACTTATGGGAAAAATCTTATCCGCCGGGTGTGTCGTGGGGCGCGCCGATGCCGCCGCCGGTCGCGATCGAGACCATCCTCGACAAGGCGGCAGCAAACTGGCCCGACCGGGTGGCGATCGATTTCTATGACAAGACATTGACGTTCGCGCAGTTGCACGATCTCGCGACGCGTGCCGCCAAAGGCTTTCAGGCGCTCGGCGTCGGCCCCGGCGTCAATGTCGGGCTGCATCTTCCCAACACGCCGCATTACGTCGTCTGCTTTTTCGCCGTGCTGATGGCCGGCGGCCGCGTCGCCAATTTCAGTCCGCTGGCGGCGCCGCGCGAGCTCAAGTACCAGATCGTCGATTCCGAGGTCCAGGTGATGGTGACGCTCGGCATCGGCGCGCTCTATCCGCAGACCGCGGCGCTCAAGGGCACGGCGAAGTTCGAGACCCTCGTGGTCTGCAATCTGGAAGATTTTCTGCCCGAACCAGTGGTGCGCGCGTTCGTCGGCCCGGCGGTCGAACGTAGCGGCGGCGCGGGGCGCGAGATCGATTTCGGCGCGCTCATCGCCAATGACGGTGCCTACGTGCGTCATCCGCACGGCCCGCTCGCGGACGAGGTCGCGGTGCTGGCGTACACCGGCGGCACCACCGGCGTGCCGAAGGGAGCGATGCTCACGCACGCGAATTTTTCCGCCGTGCTCAACGCCTATAACCGATGGACCAGCACCACCCCCCTGAACGATGACGACAAGTCGCTGGTGGTATTGCCGCTGTTCCACATTTTCGGACTGTCGTTCATCATGCTGTTGTCGATCCATTCCGGCACGCCGATGATCATGCATATGCGGTTCGATCCCGACCGTGTGCTCGCCGACATCACGCGCAAGAAGATCACCGTCTTCTGCGGCGTGCCGACCATGTTCACGGCGCTGGTCAATCATCCGAAGATCAAGGAGTTCGATCTGTCGTCGTTGCGGCAATGCGCATCGGGCGGCGCGCCGTTGCCGGTCGAGGTGCTGCAGCGTTTCCGCGAGCTCACCGGCGTCACCCCGCGCGAAGGCTACGGGCTGACGGAAACGGCGCCGCTCGGCACCATGCAGGTCAACGACGCCGTGCCGCGGGCCGGTACGGTCGGGCTGCCGGCGCCGCACACCGTTATCGAGGTCGTCGACCTCGAAACCGGAACGCGCGTGCTGCCGGTCGGCGAGAAGGGCGAGATCTGCGTCACCGGCCCGCAGGTCATGAAGGGTTATTGGAACAAGCCGGAAGCGACCGCGGACGCCTTCCGCGGCGGCCGTTTCCATACCGGCGACATCGGCTTGATCGACCAGGACGGTTTCGTCACCCTGGTCGATCGCAAGAAGGACATGATCCTGTCCGGCGGCTTCAACGTGTTCCCGCGCAACATCGAGGAAGCCATCTACGAGCACCCGGCGGTCGCCGAAGTCACCGTGATCGGCATTCCCGACGCCTACCGCGGCCAATCGGCCAAGGCCTTCATCGCGCTCAAGCCCGGGCAGCCTGCATTCAGCTTCGACGAGCTCAAGGCCTTCCTCGCCGACAAGCTCGCCAAGTATGAAATGCCGACCGAGATGGAATTCCGCCCGAGCCTGCCGAAGACACCAGTCGGCAAGCTGTCTAAGAAAGAGCTGGTGGCCGAGGAATTGGCCAAGCGCGAGGCGGCCGCCGCCGAAGGCGCGCGCAAGCTGGCGGGATGACGATCGCAAGCGACGGCAAAGATCGACGCCGGCGTCTCGCGGAGAGGAAGTGTGCCGATGATGACAGACCTGTTCTCGCTCGCGGGCCGCACCGCGCTCGTCACCGGCGGTTCGCGCGGCATCGGCAAGATGATTGCGCGGGGCTTCATCGCCCAAGGGGCGCGGGTCTACATCGCGGCGCGCAAGGCGGCGCAGTGCGATGAGGCCGCGGCCGAGCTGGCGAAGGGGAGCGGCAGCTGCGTCTCGATACCGGCCAACCTTGCAACCGTCGAGGGCGTGCGCGCGCTCGCCGCCGCGGTCAGCGCGCACGCGCCAAAGCTCGACATCCTCGTCAACAATGCCGGCGCCGCATGGGCGGCGGAGTTCGATGCCTTCCCGGAGAACGGCTGGGACAAAGTGATGGATCTCAACGTCAAGACGCCGTTCTTCCTGACGCAGGCGCTGCACGGCGCGCTCAAGGCCGCCGCGACCCGCGAGCGTCCGGCCAAGGTCATCAACATCGCGTCGATCGACGGCATCTTCGTCAATCCGCTGGAAACCTATTCCTACCACGCCAGCAAGGCCGGGCTGATCCACCTGACGCGACGCATGGCGGCGAAGCTGATCGCCGACAACATCGTCGTCTCGGCGATCGCGCCGGGCCCGTTCCAGTCCGACATGAACACCGCCGCGCGCGACCATCCGGATTTGGTGGCGCAGCGCGTTCCGGCAAAGCGCATCGGCACCGACGAGGACATGGCCGGCGCGGCTATCTATCTGGCCTCGCGCGCCGGCGACTACGTGGTCGGCGCGACGCTCGCGGTCGATGGCGGCGTCGCCTATGCGAGAGCCGGTTTCGACGGCGCCGGCTGGAAGGCTTGAGTTCTCTGCAGCGTCGGCGACACGGCCGTCAATCGAACCGGTTCGCTCGCCGCCGTGGATCTGATGTGATGCGCGCTCCGTTGCCGAGATGGATCATTCGCTTCTGTTTCGCGGGCGCCTCGTGACGCGCTGCGCGAGACTCTGGACCGGCCTGCGCGCCGTGGTGCGTCGCCGCCGCGCGCAACTGGCATTGGCGATCAGGGTGACGATAGCGGCGCTGGCGGCTTTGGCGCTGGCTCAATTGCTGCATCTTCCGCTGCCCTTATGGGCGGTGCTGACGGCCGTCATCGTCACGCAGATGAACGTCGGACGGGCGCTGAAGGCAGCGATCGATTATCTGCTTGGCACCCTCGGCGGCGCGATCTATGGCGGCGCCATTGGCGTCTTTATTCCGCATGCGAGCGAAATCGCGCTGCTCGGAGTTCTGGCGCTTGCCGTAGCGCCGCTGGCCTTCATCGCGGCGATCAATCCCAGGCTCTCGGTCGCGCCGATTACCGCCATCATCGTGCTGCTGCTTCCCGCCATCACCCACGCCAGCCCGATCGCCTCGGCACTCGACCGGGTGCTCGAGGTGGCGCTCGGCGGCGTCACCGGGCTGGTGGTTTCGTTTCTGCTGTTGCCGTCGCGCGCCCATCGCCAGGTCGCCGAAGCCGCCGCCCGTACGCTCGATCGAATGGCGCGGGCGCTGGGCGAGCTGCTGGCCGGCTTGACGAAAGGTCTCGACGTGGACGCGCTGCACCGTATCCAGGACGGCATCGGCCAGGCCTTGGTGCGACTGGATACGGTGGGCGCCGAGGCCGAGCGCGAACGCACCGCGCGTGTCGCCGTGGGCGCCGACACCGGACCGCTGTTGCGCACGCTGCTCAGATTGCGCCACGACCTGGTGATGATCGGCAGAGCTGCCAGCAGTCCGCTGCCCGAGACCATTGGAATGCGACTCGAGCCGTCGCTGGCGCGCGCCGGCGCGGTCTTGGCCGATTACTTGCGCGCCAGTGCGGTTGCGCTGCTGGCGGGCCGCGGTCCGCCGCCGCTCACCGCCGTGGAATTGGCGCTCGATGCCTATGCCGCCGAGATCGCTGCGCTGCGTCGCGAGGGTTTCACGCGCAGCCTTCCCGGCGACGCGGCAGAACGCGTCTTCGCTCTCGGATTTGCATTTGAGCAGATGCACAATAACCTTAAAGATCTCGAACGGTGCGTGGCTGAATGGTCTGCACCGTCTCAGCAAGCGGGACGCAATGAGTGATATATGCGATCCAGGGCAAGAGACTTGGCGATGCCGGCCGCGCGATGAACCGATCCGCGCAGCGGTCGCCGATTACGCCTTGCGTTGACATAAATCAAAGGCCCATCTTCGCGGCGCGGTTAGCTACGGCTTTGGCGGCTGCAGGAGGAGGAACAGCGATGAGTTATTCTCAGCTTTCCGACGAGCAGGTTCTGGAAGTGCTTGCTAAAAGTCATGAGGCCATTGTCAACATTCTAAGATATCAGAGTTTTCTTACCAGCGGCGCGGGGCTGCCGAAAAACGACGCCGCGCTGAATCAGCTCATTGCCGCAAACACGAAATGGCTCGAGAAAACCCGAGCCGAGATCAAGGCGCTGGAGGGCGAGCTGTCGCGTCGCGAGAATCCGCCGATGAAGCGGCGGCGCGTCTAGACTGCGGGAAGTCGGAGTATCGCCGGTGCCAATGCATCACGCCGTGGCACGGATGGCGCGGCGCGAATGATGCCGGACGCGGCTTCCACCGCTTGCCGTTTCGCCGCGCCCCGGCCGCACAACAGCGGGTCATCCATAGCCGATCGCCGTTGATGGTCGGGTAACGTTCGGCCGCTAGGGTTCTTCGGAACGCGAGCTCCGGCGCCGAATGACGACCCTCGAATTGACCTCGAATCCTGCGGATGCGCGGCAAATAGACCGGCTCGCCCGGTGGACGCGCGTGTTGTGCGTGTTGTTCTTCTTCTCCGGCTTTCCGGCGCTGATTTATCAGCTGACCTGGCAGCGAGCGCTATTTCGCATCTTTGGCGTCAATATCGAATCGGTAACGATCGTGGTCACCGCGTTTATGCTTGGCCTCGGTCTCGGCAGCCTTGCCGGCGGTTGGCTGTCGAAGCGGCGCGGCATCCCGTTGCTGCCGCTGCTTGGCGGCATCGAGTTGATGACCGGGGCCTTTGGTCTCCTATCGCTCAAGATTTTCGACCGGGTCAGCGCGTTCACCATCGGTCTGCCGTTGCCGGCGACGGCCGCAGTCAGTCTCGCGCTGGTCATCGTTCCGACCTTGTTGATGGGGGCGACGCTGCCGATTTTGGTCGGCCATCTGGTTCGTCGCTCCGGCCATGTGGGGAGTGCGCTCGGCCTTCTTTATTACGTCAATACGCTGGGCGCCGGCGCAGCCTGCCTTGCCTGTGCCGCGTTTCTCTTTCCGTTCGTCGGCATGCAGGGCGCGGTGTATGTCGCCGTCGGCATCAATGCGGCGGTGGCGGCAGGCGCCTTCGCCGCCTATTGGCGCGATCGCCGCGATCCGACCATCGTCATGGCGGACACGCCGGCGGCGTCCGTGGCTCGCCGGCCGATGCTCGGGCTGGTGCCGGCGCTGGTGCTCGCCGGTGCAGGCGGCTTCGTATCGCTGTCCTACGAAATCTTCTTCTTCCGCACCGTCTCTTATGCCACCGGTTCGAGCGCGACCGCCTTCGCCTTGACGCTGGGGGCCTTCCTGATCGGGCTGGCCTCGGGCTCGCGGCAAGCCGGCCGCAATTGTGCGGCTTTGCCGCCGGAGCGCGCGATCCGGCGCGCGGTAACCGCCCTGATGAGCGCCAGCGTGCTCGGGCTCTTGTTCCTACCACTCCTCGACCATCTGGTCTGGCTCGGCAGCGGTATCGTCGGCTTGGCGTTTCTGTTGATCTATCTGGTCGCACGTCTCTGGGGTTCGCTACTGCCCAATCTCGCCGAGTTTGGCGTCGCCGCCGACGATAAAGCCGGTATGCGCACGGCGCTGCTCTATTTCGCCAATATTCTGGGCTCGGCCGCGGGCTCAATCGTCACCGGATTCGTGTTGACCGATCGCCTCAGCCTGGTGGCGCTCGCGGCAACGCTGGTGGTGGCGAGCCTCGCCTGCGTCGTAATGTTGGCCGGCACGCTGCCCTTGCCCCGCTCGGAGAAGCTCCTGCGCGCGAGCCTTGCGGCGGGGCTCGCTTTGCTGGCGCTCGTCGCAATCCCGCGCTGGTCGGCGGGCGTGCTCGCCGACCTGCAATGGAAGGGCGCGCCGAATTCCCTCTCCCTCGTCGACATCGTGGAAAATCGCAGCGGCATCATCACCGTGGCGGCGGACGGCACCGTTTTCGGTAACGGCATGTATGACGGGCGCTTCAACACCGACCTCAAGCACGATAGCAACGGCATCGTGCGGCCCTATGCATTGAGCCTGTTCCACCCGGCGCCGCGCGACGTGCTGATGATCGGCCTTTCTTCCGGCTCATGGGCGCAGGTCATCGCCAACAATCCGGATGTCGCCTCGCTCACCGTTGTCGAGATCAATCCGGGCTATGTGACACTAATCGCCAAGACGCCGGAAGTCGCCTCGCTCTTGACCAACCCAAAGGTCGCCATCGTCACCGACGACGGCCGCCGCTGGCTGCGGGCAAATCCCCGCCGGCGCTTTGATGCCATCGTCTCGAACACCACCTGGCACTTCCGCGCCAACGTCACCAACCTTCTGTCCGCCGAGTTTCTCGGCCTCGTCAAAACCCACCTGAATCCAGGCGGCGTGTTCTTTTACAACACCACCGAATCCGCCCGCGTCCAACGCACCGGCTGCCTCGCCTTCGCCGACGGGGCGCGCTTGCTCAATCACATGGTGGTGTCGGCAACGCCGATCCGCTGGAATTTCGCGCGTTGGCGCCACATCCTTGAAGCCTACCGTATCGACGGCCAGCCGGTGTTCGATCTGTCGCGCAGCGAGGATCGCGCGGAGCTCGACCGGCTGCAGGCAAGCCTCACCGCCGCCAACGCGCCGCAGGCGATCGAATCCTGCCCGGACATCCTCGCCCGCACCGCCGGCGAGCAGCTCGTGACCGACGACAATATGGGCAGCGAGTGGCGTTACTCTTTGGGACTGGAATGATGGCGTCGGCGCTCGAGCGCAGCGAGTAAGCGCCCACCCTACTCCGCCGGCTGCGCCGCCTGCCGTTTCTTGCCGCGCCGCGGCCCGAGCTGGGCGATCCAGCGGGCGATCACATAGAACACCGGCGTGAAAATCAGACCGAACGCCGTCACCCCGATCATGCCGAAAAACACCGCGGTGCCGAGCGCCTGCCGCAGTTCGGCGCCGGCGCCGATCGCCCAGACCAGCGGCGTGACGCCGAGAATGAAGGCGAACGAGGTCATCAGGATCGGGCGCAGCCGCAGCCGCGTCGCCTCGACGGCGGCCTGCCAGCGGCTGCGGCCCTGATCTTCCAGTTGCCGAGCGAACTCGACGATCAGGATGGCGTTCTTCGCGGCCAGCCCGATTAGAACCACAAAGCCGACCTGGGTGAGGATGTTGTTGTCCTGCCCGCGCAGGATGACGCCGGTGATGGCGGCGACCAGGCACATCGGCACGATCAAAATTACCGCCAGCGGCAGCGTCAGGCTCTCGTACTGCGCGGCAAGTACGAGAAAGACGAACACCACCGCCAGCACGAAGGCGAACATGGCGGTGTTGCCGGCCCTGATCTGCTGGAAGGCGAGCGTCGTCCACTCGGTGGCAAAACCGTCCGGCAGCGTCTCGGCGGCGAGATTGTCCATGCTCGCGATCGCCTGACCCTGGGAATAGCCGGCCGCGGCGGCGCCGTCGATCTCGGCGGCGGGGTAGAGATTGTAGCGCGGCACGCGGTAGGGACCGGATATGTCGCTCACCGTGGTGAAGGAGCCGAGCGGCACGGTGTCGCCGTTGGCATTGCGCACGCGGATCTTAAGCACGTCGGCGACGTTGCGCCGGTCCTGCTCGCGCGCCTGCGCGGTGACGCGGAAGGTGCGTCCGAACAGGTTGAAGTCGTTCACATAGGATGAGCCGATAAAGACTTGCAGGGCGTTGAACACGTCCTGGACGTTGATGCCGAGGAGCTGCGCCTTGGTGCGGTCGATGTTGAGATAAACCTGCGGCGTTGAATTCTCGAACAGCGTGAAGACCTGGGAAACGCCGGCGGTTTTCGCGGCACGCGCCGTCACTGCCGCTGCTGCCTGCTGCAGCGCCGCCGGGCCGCGCCCAGCGCGATCCTCGATCATCATGCGGAAGCCGCCGGCGGTGCCGATGCCCCGGACCGGCGGCGGCAGCACCGCGACGACGAAGGCGTCCTGCAGCTTGGACAGCCGGCGATTGAGCTCCGCCTGGATGGCCCGCGCCGACTGCCGCCGATCCTCGGCACGCTTCTCGAACGGATCGAGCACCAGGAAGATCGCGCCCGCATTGGGCGCGTTGGTGAAGGTGGCGCCGGAAAAGCCGACGATGTTCACCCCATGGGCGACGCCGGGCACGCCGAGCGCGACATCGAGCGCGCGCTGCTGCACCTCGTCGGTGCGCGCCAGCGAGGCGCCGGGGGGAAGCTGCAACACCATGATGAGATAGCCGCCGTCGACTTGCGGGATGAAGCCGACCGGCGTCTTGCGGAATTGATTGAGACCGAAACCGATTACGACGAGATAGATCACGACCATGATGGCGGCGCGGCGCACGGTGCGGGTGGCGAGCCAGGAGACGCCGGCGCCGACGCCGTTGAATCCCCGATTGAACAGGCCGAAGAAGCCGTGGATCGGCCGCTCCCACCAGCGGTCGCGATGCGACGGGTCGTGCCGCTTGAGCAACAGCGCGCACATCGCCGGCGACAGCGTCAGCGATACGATCAGCGAAATCACCGTCGCGCCGGCGATGGTCAACGCAAACTGCCGGTAGAACTGGCCGGAGATGCCGGTGATGAACATCGACGGCACGAACACGGCGCACAGCACCAGCGCGATGGCGATCAGCGCCGAGCCGACCTCGTCCATACTCTTCTTCGCCGCCTCGCGCGGCGGCAGCCCGGCGGCGATATTGCGCTCGACGTTCTCGACCACGACGATGGCGTCGTCGACCACGATGCCGATCGCCAGCACCAGCCCGAACAACGATAGATTGTTGAGCGTGTAGCCGAACGCCGCCATGAAGAAAAAGGTGCCGATCAGCGACACCGGTATGGCGACGAGCGGGATGATCGCTGCGCGCCAGGTCTGCAAAAAGACGATCACCACCAGCACCACCAGCACGGTGGCTTCGCCGATGGTGTCGATCACGGCATCGACGGATTGGCGGATGAACTGCGTCGGATTAAAGAAAATGCCGTACTTGACGCCGGGCGGAAAGCGCTTCGATAGCGTGGCCATGAGAGTTTTGACGCCTTCGGCGGTGGCCAGTGCGTTCGAGCCCGGACGCTGGAAAATGGCGAGCGCAACCGCCGGGTCGTGGTCGAGATAGGAGTTCGAGGAATAGTCGAGCGCGGCGAGCTCGACATTGGCGACGTCCTTGAGCCGCACTACGGCACTCGGTGTCTGTTTCACCACGATCGAGGCGAACTCGTCGGGATTGGCCAGCCGGCCGAGCGTCTGCACCGCGATCTGAAAGGCGCCCGGCTTTGCGACCGGCGGCTGATCGAGCACGCCGGAGGCGACCTGGATGTTCTGCGCCTGCAAGGCGCTGGTGACGTCGGTCGCGGTCAGGCCGAGCGATTGCAGGCGATCCGGATCGAGCCACACCCGCATCGAATAATCGCGGCTGCCGAACACCGTAATCGAGCCGACGCCGTCGACGCGGGTCAGCGGATCGGTCACTTCGAGCGTCGCGTAGTTGGAGATGAACAGCGAGTCGCGCGACTTGTCGGGCGAATAAAGGTGCACGACCATCATCAGATCGGGCGAGGCTTTGTTGACCGTGACGCCGATATTGCGCACGTCGGCCGGCAGCCGCGGCTGCGCGATGGCGACGCGGTTCTGCACCTGCACCTGGGCGATGTCGAGATTGGTGCCGAGATCGAAGCTGACCTGGATGGAGAAGCGCCCGTCGGCCGTTGAATTCGAGTACATGTACAGCATGTTCTCGACGCCGTTGATCTGCTGCTCCATCGGCGTCACCACGGTCGAGGCCACGACGTCGGCGCTGGCGCCGGGATATTGCCCGGTGACGTTGATGATCGGCGGCGCGATCTCGGGATATTGCGCGACCGGCAGGCGCGCGAATGACACGCCGCCGAGGATCACGAACACGATCGAGATCACGGCGGCGAAGATCGGCCGGTCGATGAAGAAATGCGAAAGGCGCATACCGGTGTTAATCCGCCTTGACCTGATCGGCCTGCTTGGGCGGCGCCGAGGCGGCGGGAGTGCCCTGCGCTTCCACCGCGACTTTCATGCCGGAGCGCGCCCGCATCAATCCCTTGACGATCACGCGGTCGCCGGGCGCCAAGCCAACCTTGATCACGCGCAAGCCGTCGCCGAGCTGGCCGAGCGTGACGTATTTCTGCCGGGCGACGCCGCCGTCATCGACCACCAGCACGAATTTGCGCGCCTGCTCGGTGCCGATCGCCGCATCGGGCACCAAGAGCGCGGTGTAAGACGGCGACCCGGGCACGCGGACGCGGCCGAACATGCCGGGTGTGAGGATACCGCCAGGATTGGGGAAAACCGCACGGCCGCGGATGGTGCCGGAGGAGCGATCGATGACGTTGTCGACGAAATCCATCCGGCCCGTGTGCTGGAAGTCCGACTCATCGATCAGCTTGAGCGTTACCGGGACGCCGCCCTGGCCGCTCGCCATTTGTGTGCTGGCGCCGGCGAAACGCTGGTAGCGCAGATAGGACGCCTCGTCGAAGGTGAATTCGAAGCGGATCGGATCGACCGAGACGATGGTCGCGAGCAGGGTCGAGTTGCCGCCGAAGCCGCCGTTCACCAAGTTGCCGACGGAGACGCGGCGGTCGCCAATGCGGCCATCGATCGGCGAGCGCAGCTCCGAATATTCGTTGAGGTCGAGCTCGGCGGCATGCAGCATCGCCTCCTGCGCCGCAACGGAAGCTTCTGCCACGCGCTTGGCCTGCATGCGCTGGTCGTAGGTTTGCTCGGTGATGGTCTTGTTGTGCACCAACTCCTGGCCGCGGGCGAGATCGGCCTCGGTGAAAGCCAGGTTGGCGCGCGCCTGCGCCAGATTGGCGCGCATCTGGTCGAGCGCGATCTGGAACGGCCGGTGGTCGATGACGAACAGGAGATCGCCCTTCTTCACCATCTGGCCATCGGTGAAATGGATCTCGGTGAGGTAGCCGGAAACGCGCGCGCGCACGTCGACCGAATCCACGGCGACGAAGCGGCCGACATATTCGTCCTGATCGACGACCGTGCGTTGCACCGGGGTTGCCACGGTCACGGACGGCGGTGCCGGCGCCGCCGCTTGCTGCTGGCCCTGGCCGCACCCGGTCAGCGCTGCCGCGATCGACAGCGCGGCGGCCCAGCGCGCCGTATTGGCAATCGCCATAAAGTCTCCTTCGCGGATTTACCGTCACACCCAGAGTTTGACTGGCGCACCACAAGTGATTGCCGCTGTCAACCACAGCCGGATTCCTCGCCCTTCCCCGGCCCGGGCCGCATTCCCATATATGCGGTCCGGCTAGTGCGATACGCTCAATGCCGGTCAAACATGGCGAATTTCCGTGAAACTCATACCCCTGAACGATGAAGCCGGCTTGGGCGGCAGCCGACCCGCGGCAGCGGCGCAAGCGGTGCCGTCCGAGGATCAGGCGCTGCTCGACGCCTATTCGCGCGCGGTGATCGACGTGGTCGACCGCATCGGCCCGGCGGTGGTCGGCTTGGCTGTCCGCGCCGACAAATCGCGCGGCGGATCTGGCTCGGGCGTCGTGGTGGCGCCCGACGGGCTCATTTTGACCAACAGCCACGTCGCCGGCGCGGCCGGCAGCCCCGGCGCCGCCGCGCGTATCGCGGTGACCACCGCGGACGGACTCGATCTCCGCGCACGCCTGGTCGGCGACGATCCCGACACCGATCTGGCGCTCATTCGCGTCGACGAAGCGGTGACGCTCACCGCGGCGCCGCTCGGCGATTCTAAGCGGCTCAAACGCGGCCAGCTGGTGATCGCCATCGGTAACCCGCTCGGCTTCGAGTCGACGGTGACCACCGGCGTCGTCTCCGCGCTCGGCCGTTCCTTGCGCTCGCGCACCGGCCGGCTGATCGACGATCTCATTCAGACCGATGCCGCGCTCAATCCCGGCAACTCCGGCGGCCCGCTGGTGTCGTCGCACGGCGAAGTCGTCGGCATCAACACCGCCGTGATCATGGGCGCGCAGGGCATCTGTTTTGCGGTCGCTGCCAACACCGCGCAGTTCGTGCTCGGCGAATTGGTGCGGCACGGCCGCGTGCGCCGCGCCTTCATCGGCATTTCCGCGCAGCAGACCGCGATCCCGCCGCGGCGGCGGCGCGCCGCCGGCATCGAGCAGGACAGCGCGGTGATGGTCGGCACCGCCGAATCCGGCAGCGCCGCCGATCGCGCCGGGCTGAAAGCCGGCGACATTGTCCTCGGCCTCGATGGCGTCGCCATCACCGGCGCCGACGATCTGATCCGCGCGCTCACCGGTGAGAAGATCGGCCGCAGCGTCGCGCTCGACGTGCTGCGCGGCACCGAGCGGCTCACGATCTCGCTGGTGCCGCAGGAGCGCAAGCGGGCGGTGTGAGCGAATTTCATTTACGTTTTGCGCACGAAGCTTGATCCCTGTCGGCTTCGCGGATATTCCTCCACTGATGGTTCCGATCGGTGCAGCGCTTCGACTTAGCTGACCGGCCTTCTGCGGAAGGCCGAAATCTTGCTGGCTGGCTTTTGCATCGGAGCCCTTCCCCCATGAACAGTAATGACCATCGCGCGCATGAGCGCACTATCGCTGACCAATTCACCCGCCAAGCGCGCGGGTTTGCCGCCAATGCTGAGCTGCACGCCCACGACGTCCTCGAACTTATCGTCGAGGCCGCCGCTCTTGGTTCGAGCGGGCGCGCGATCGATCTTGCCTGCGGCCCCGGTTCAGTCGCCTGCGCGCTCGCCGCGCGCGCGGCATGGGTCGTCGGCCTCGATACGACGCCGGCAATGCTCGACCAAGCTCGCCTCCTTGCCAAAAGCCGGGGTCTCTCGAATATCGAATGGAAGGAGAGCGGCATTTATGCCGCCCCGTACGCCGACGGGTCGTTCGACGCCGTCACCTGTCGCTTCGCCTTCCACCATCTCAAGGATCCCGCGCGAGCTTTTGCGGAAATGCTTCGCCTGGCGGCGCCCGCTGGCCGCATCGTATTGTGCGACGGACTAGCGCCCGACGATCCGAAAACGGCGCTGGCGTTCAACGCCATGGAGCGGCGGCGCGATCCGTCAACAGTCGAATTCAGGACGCTCGATTACATGCGCCGATTGTTCGTTGATATGAGGCTGGGCGAGCCCGCCGTGCGGACGTTCCAACTGTCTTATTTGGCGACCGATCTCGTCAGGGGGTCGTTTCCGCAAGACAATGACCGCACCGGCCTGCTTGCGCTGATCGAGGGCAGCATCGACGGCGATACGCTGGGAATGCGCGCGCGTATCACCAGTGACGGCGTAAGCGTGGCCTACCGCTCGGCCGTCCTCAGTGCGGCGAAAACCCGTTAGTCCCCGACGCGCAACGCCGTGCCGTCCGGAATAACCCATGCGGAGACGCGTCAGAGTAAAAGGCATAACGAGCGCAGGCGGTGTTGCAGGCATTCCATATCCTCAACAACTTCGACATTCCGTACGGCGCGGTGCGCGAGGTGGACAACGGCCAGATGCACGCCGAAGCCACGACCTGGACCAGCGCCTCCGATCTGAAGAACCTACACTGGTACCTCCGAACCTACGATGACCAATCGATCCGCAGCATCGATCTGGCCAAGGCGCTCGCCGCGGCGCAAGGCAAGATCAGGTTCATCAAGATGGAAGCGCAGCAGCCGGTGAGCGACGTTTCGACCGATTTCGAATGAGCCGACCGCATCGTTCGCACGTCAAACGTGCGCATATCGCAGCGGGTTGCAGTCAAGAAATCGACAAAACAATTAATGGATTTTCGGTCGGCAAATAGCGGCGACAATTTGGCGCCGCTTGCCCACCGAGCAAATACGAGCCATGCGAATTAGGGCATCTGGAAATCTCCTAGGGATGCTATGACGCCCGCGCGCCTCGCCGTCCAGCGAGGCGTTTTCGTCTGCTGAAACTCGCTCAAACCTCACGGTTTGGGCGAGTTTTTTGTCGGCAGACAGCGAAAGAACACTCGTAAGAAAACTAGGAGTATCCGAATGAAGTTGACGACGTTGACAGCCGCGCTCGCGGTCACGGTGGCATTTGCGCAAACCGCCCACGCGCACGACCACTCCCACCGGCACGGCACCGCCCACCGCTATGGCGTTCACCATGAAACGGGGCGCCATTGGGTTGCGTACAGTTACGCGGCCACGCGGGCTGCACATTACAATTCGGCTTGGCGCTATCGAAATGCGGCGGCAGCAGCGTTCGCCTGGTCGACGCAAGGCGCGCGCCGCGGCGGATATGGCGGGCGCCCGCGCGCCTGGTGCGGTTGGCAGATGCGGCAGCTCGTCGGCAGCGATCCGGGCCCGCAATTCAACCTCGCGCGCAGTTGGACGCGCTGGGGACAGCCCGGGCCAGCAGGTATCGGCGCCGTAGTCGTATGGCCGCATCACGTGGGCAAGATCGTCGGCCGCGAAGGCGGCATGTGGATCATTCAATCCGGCAATGACGGCAACCGGATGCGTACCCGCCCTTTGTCCATCGGCGGCGCCATCGCCATCCGCTGGGGCTGAGCAAAGCTTCGCCGCTGTCCGCTAAGAGTGAGAACGGCCGCCCGGGGAAGCCGGGCGGCCGCTTTCGTTCGTTGGCGCCCTAGGCTGACGGTCGTCGTTCGGTGCTACAGTGGCAATGGCAAATGGAAAACCTGGATCCAACCGCCGTTCATAACCGAGTCCAAAATGACCGAGATCTTGAGAACGCCGCCGGAGCGTTTCGCTGCCCTGCCCGGCTTTCCCTGGCGCGCGCACAGCCGCGACGACCTGCCGGGCTATTCCGGCCTGGCGATGTCCTATCTCGACGAGGGCCCAACCGATGCGCCGCCTATTCTCTGCCTGCACGGCCAGCCGACGTGGAGCTATCTCTATCGACGCATGATCCCGCATTTTCTGGCGGCCGGCGGCCGCGTGGTCGCGCCCGACTTTTTTGGTTTCGGCCGCTCCGACAAGCCGGCCGACGACGCGGTCTATACGTTCGACTTCCATCGCAACAGCTTGCTGGCCTTCCTCCGCGGGCTCGCTCTCACCGACATCACGCTGGTGGTGCAGGACTGGGGCGGTCTGCTCGGCCTGACACTGCCGTTGGACATGCCCGAGCGCTTTAGCCGGTTGATCGTGATGAACACAGCGCTGCCGACCGGGGACATGCCGCTGTCCAAGGGATTTTTGGATTGGCGGTCGTTCTCCAACAGCCATCCGGACATGGCCGTCGGCAAGCTCTTGGCGCGGGCGTGCCCGCATTTATCGCCCGCCGAGGCCGCCGCCTACGACGCACCTTATCCAGACGCACGCTATAAAGCCGGCGTGCGCCGCTTTCCCAATCTGGTGCCGGAATTTGCCGACAGCCCCGGGGCCGCGATCGGCCGCGCCGCGCGCGACTTCTGGCGCAACGATTGGCGTGGACGCAGCGTCATGGCGATCGGAATGACCGATCCCGTGCTTGGGCCGCCGGTGATGCGCGCGCTGCATCGCGACATTCGCGGCTGCCCGCCGCCGCTCGAATTCGCCGACGCTGGGCATTTCGTGCAGGAATGGGGCGACGAGGTTGCCCCGGCGGTGATCGCGGCGCTGAAGGCTTAGCGCAGGATGACGTGGACGCGTCTTGCCGTTACCGCCGCGTTAGTCACGGGCCTTGCCGGTCAAAGCCCGGCGGCAGACTTATACGGGCGCGAGGACATCCGTGTTCCGTTGCCGGGTGCGGGCGCGCACAGCCTCGAAGCGTTGCTGGTCCGCTCGAGCGAGCCAGGCCGTTATCCCCTGGCGCTGATGACCCACGGTTCACCGCGCTCGCCGTCCGACAGCCCGAACATGAGTCCGCTGGTAAACGCTGACTAACAGCGGGGAACGCGAGCTTACTCCCTTATCCGCACGCCGGCATGAGCCGATGAGCTTGTAAAACTACGCCTATTTGCGCTTCCTAGCCCGCGACTTTCGCACGCCGCGGCTGCGCGCCGACTTGGCCGGCGATTTCTTCCTCGTTGCGGACGGCTTCTTCGCTCCCAATTGCGCGACGCGGCGAGCGAGAGTATCGATGTCCTTCTTGGTCGCTACGTTCAAGCCTTGAAGCACACCAGTGACGTGTCTCTCAAGCATCCCTTCCAGCATGTTCCACGTGCCAGAGGCCGCGGCCTTCATTTCGGCCATCGTATCCTCCGCCACCCCAACGGCGCGCCCGCGAACCGCTTCGACTCCTGCCACCAGCCCGTTGAAAACCTTGGTCCCCTCTTCCACCAATGTGTCGAAGATCTTGGTCCCGTCTTCCTGCGCCTTGGCGAAGGCGCCTAGTCCAGCCAGAAAGATTTGGTTCGCCGACCCGGTGATTACCGCCGGCAAGCCGCCGGGCGGCGCATGACTCTTCTTGACCATGATGCTCTCCCTTGTCCAATGAATAACATTGCCGCGCCTGTCCGAAAGATCAATGCCAACGACAGCCGTTTCCGCGTAGCAGCGCATCGTCAGTCGCCCCCGAACCCTGCGGCTGGTAAGGTCTGCGAGCGCCTTGCCGAGGACAGCGGCGCGTGCAACCAGAGGCCTTCCCAGCAAAATCAGGCTCGAATTGGAAACCACGGACGACAAGAATGAAATCGTTCAGCGTCTTACGACCCAGCTGAACCTTGCGGCCCGTTTGCGAGCCTCGGCCAGGGCTAATCCGCAGACCGCAGACCGTCGCCAGTGGTTGCGCACGTGGCAGGCCGACCGCCTCGCCCGCACCCACGCGGACTTGCTTGCAAGCGCGCGTTTCGGGCCCGCGGCGGCTTTCTTCCTGACCGACATTTACAGCGCCAACGACGTCGGTGGGCGCGATCAGGCACTCGATCGGGTCGTCCCGCTTATGAGCAGATTGCTGCCCGTCTCGGGTCTTGAGACCGTCGTCGACGCGATCGAATTGGATGCCCTCTCGGAGGATCTCGACGCCGCCATGGTGGAGGCCTTGGGGCAACGGATCAAAACGATCGATGCCGCCGCCTATGGCAACGCTTACCGCAAGGTCGATCGTCGGAAGGACCGCGAACGACAGATCCACCTCATTCAGCACCTTGGACAATCCCTCGATCGCCTCGCAAGCAAGCGGTTCGTCGGCACCACTCTCGCCCTTGCGCGCAAACCGGCGCGGCTGGCAGGCTTTGGCGATCTCCAGGAGTTCGCAGAGCGCGGTTACAATGCCTGCCGCCAGACGGGAAGCGTCGACGAGTTCATGAAACTGGTCGTCAGCAGGGAGCAACGGATACTCGAAGCGCTCTTCGCGGGCGACGACAGCGTACTCAGCGAAGGGCCGGCGCCGAGTCCGGCGGCTGCCACTTGAATGGGCGCCGCCAACCGAGAGCGCGAGCTTCCTCCCCTTCCCGTCTCATCGAACAAGGAGATTTGAATGCCGAAGGTGATCTACGAGAAGGACGGCAGGATCGGGCGTATTACGCTCAACCGCCCGGAGGTCATGAACGCCATTGACGACGACGTTCCGGTCGAGCTCGCCGCCTGCGTCGCCCAAGCGAACGCAGATGCCGGCGTCCACGTCATCGTGCTGTCGGGCGCCGGCGAGGCGTTCTGCGCCGGCTACGATCTGACCTATTACGCGCAGGGCAGCGGCGGCACCGGCGTCACCCAGCCGATGCCGTGGGACCCGATGAAGGACTATGCCTTCATGATGCGGAACACCGAACTGTTCATGAGCATCTGGCGCTCGTACCGGCCGGTGATCTGCAAGGTGCACGGTTATGCGGTCGCCGGCGGCTCCGATATCGCGCTGTGCGCCGACATGATCGTCATGAGCACCGATGCGCGGATCGGCTACATGCCGACCCGGGTGTGGGGCTGCCCGACCACGGCGATGTGGGTCTATCGCCTCGGCCCCGAGCGGGCCAAGCGCATGCTGTTCACCGGCGACAAGATCACCGGCAGCGAAGCCGAGAAACTCGGGCTGGTGCTCAAGGCGGTGCCGCCCGACGAGCTCGATGCCGAAGTCGAAGCGCTGGCGGAACGGATCGCCAGCGTGCCGGTCAATCAGCTGACGATGCAGAAGCTCGTCGTCAACCAGGCGATTGAGGCGATGGGGCTGAAGACCACGCAGCTCATCGCCACCGTGTTCGACGGCATTACCCGACACTCGCCCGAAGGCGTGAATTTCAAAACGCGCGCCGAGACGGTCGGCTGGAAGCAGGCGGTTCGCGATCGCGACAACGGCACCTGGGATTGGACCGAAAACCGGCCGATCGATGGTGCTCGCTGATCGGACAGGCCGGCGCACCATACGGCGGAGCGCCTTCGATGGTCATAAAACGTCAGGAACCCGGCGGGCGATTGATATGTATCAACGTCCGCCGACGCGGATTTGCTGCATATCATGCGTTCGCTTGGGTTTCCCGAGGCAGCCGAGAATGTTCCTCTTGAAAGGCTCCGACCTCGCCGCGCCACCGGTGCTACGGTCTGCGGGCTGGCGTCACTTTCTTGCTGTCGCCGGTCCCGGCATCGTCGTCATGCTCGCCGACACCGATGCCGGCAGCATCATCACCGCCGCGCAAAGCGGCGCGCAATGGGGCTACCAGCTGCTGCTGCTGCAATTGGTCCTGGTGCCGATCCTGTACATTGTGCAGGAGCTGACCGTGCGCCTTGGTCTGGTGACGCGCAAAGGCCACGCCGAGCTGATCCGCGTCCACTTCGGCCGCGGCTGGGCCTGGCTTTCGGTCGCAACGCTGGTGCTATCTTGCGTCGGCGCGCTGTTGAGCGAGCTGAGCGGGCTGGCGGGCGTCGGCCTGCTGATGGGAGTTCCCACCCCCGTCACCATGTCGCTGATCGTGGTAGCGCTGATCGTGATGGCCTATCGGGGCTCATATCTCTTCGTCGAACGCATAGCGATCGCCGTCGGGGCATTTGAGGTGGTGTTTTTGTTCGTCGCCTGGCGGGCCCATCCCGACCTGGCCGCCGTGGCGTCGGGAGCTGCCGATATCGCCTGGCAGCAGCCAAAATACCTGTACCTGGTCGCCGCCAATATCGGCGCGGTGATCATGCCCTGGATGGTGTTTTATCAGCAGTCGTCGGTCGTGGAAAAAGGCCTGTCGCTCGACGATTTGCCGGCCGCGCGACTGGACACCGCATTCGGCGCGATGGTGACGCAAATCGTCATGGCCGCGGTGCTGATTGCGACGGCCGCGACGCTGGGAAAAGCCATGCATTCCGGCTCGCTCGACACCGTGCAACAAATCGCCCAGGCGATCACGCCGTACCTGGGCGAAACTACCGGCAAGCTCCTGTTCGGTCTCGGCTTGTCGGGTGCCGCCGTGGTCGCGACCATCGTGGTGACGCTGACCGCGGCGCGGACGCTGAGCGAAGTTCTCGGCACCAAGCATTCGCTGGAGCACGAGCCGCATGAAGCGCCCTGGTTTTACGGCATCTACACGGCGACGCTGATCGCCGGTGCGCTCATCGTCGTCTCCGGCGTCAACCTCGTGAGTTTGAGCGTCGGGGTGCAGGTCATGAACGCGCTGTTGCTGCCGATCGTCCTGGGATTCCTTTATTTGCTGGCGCGACGGCTGCCCAAGCCTTATCGGCTGCAAGGCGTCTATGCCGTCATCATTGCGATCGTGATCGCCTCGACCGTGATCTTCGGCGTGTATTCCGGACTGTCGGGATTGTGGGGTTGAGGGTCGGGACAATATCGTCCGGCAATGAACTTTCGTAGAGAGAGCGCGCGACGTCACCTGGGGAGAAGCACAGATGCAGGATGTACAGGCCCGGACCATCCGGAAGGTGTCGGTACGGTTGATTCCGTTCCTGGTCGTTTGCTACTTCATCGCCTATCTTGACCGGGTAAACGTCGGCTTCGCCGCGATCACGATGAACAAGGCGCTCGGTCTGACCGCGACCATGTTCGGCTTCGGGTCCGGCATCTTCTTCCTCACCTACTTCCTCTTCGAAGTGCCATCGAATCTGTTCCTCGACCGGTTCGGTGCCCGCAAGTGGATCGCGCGTATCATGTTGAGCTGGGGTATCCTCTCCGCCCTGATGGCGTTCATCCCAGGCATCGCCCGTGCCGCCGGATTCAGCGCCGAGACCACCTTCTACGTGATCCGCGCGCTGCTCGGCTTCGCGGAGGCCGGATTCTTCCCTGGCATCATCTTCTATCTGACGCTGTGGTTCCCCTCGGTTTATCGCGGCCGCATCATCGGCTCCTTCATCGCCGCGATTCCGCTCTCCTCAGTCATCGGCGCGCCGATTTCCGGCATGATCCTAGGCATGGACGGCGTCGGCGGCTTCGCCGGCTGGCAATGGCTCTTTATCATCGAGGCCGCGCCAGCGGTGTTGCTCGCCTTCGTCACCTACTTCTACCTCACCAGCCGGCCGGCCGACGCGCACTGGCTTGCGGACGACGAACGCGCTTGGCTCAGCGACCGCCTCGACGCTGAGCGCCGGCAGCGCGAGCGCGTGCAAGAACTTTCGGTCTTCCAAGCCATGTTCAATCCCCGCGTCTGGGCGCTGGCGCTGGTCTATTTCGGCTTGGTGGCCTGCCTTTACGGTGTCGGCTTCTGGTTGCCGCAGATCATCAAGGCCTTTGGCTTGTCGAACGCCATGACGGGCTGGGTCGTTGCCTTCCCCTACACCATTGGCGCCGCGTTCATGATCTGGTACGGCCGTCATTCGGACGCTAAGGCCGAACGCAAAGCTCATGCTGCGGTCGCCCTCTTGATCGCTGCCGCCGGCATCGCCGGTTCGACGTTGACCGGCAACCCCACGCTAACCGTCGTTGCCTTCACGATCGGCGCCTGCGGCGTGTTAGCGGCCCTGCCGGTGTTCTGGACCTTGCCGACCGCCGCGCTGTCCGGCAGCGCCGCCGCCGCCGGCATCGCCGTAATCAACTCAATCGGCAATCTCTCGGGCTTCTTTGGGCCCTATGCCATGGGCTGGATCAAGGACGCGACCGGCAGCTTCACCGGCGGGCTATTGCTGATTGCTGCGCTTGCGCTCGTGGCCATGGTCATCGTGCTTGCGCTTGGCCACGACCAAGCGCTCGAAAGGGTGCCTGCCGCGCAGACATAAAGGGTGATACTGCGGTCGGCCGATCAAATTCAGTTTTATCGTTGCAAAAAAGTTAGCACCGCACCCGGCTGCATCGCGAGGACCGCGCCACCGCCGACCTGCTGCGGAGCATGGGGTGCGAAGAAGGGCAGGGCTATTATTTCGGCCGCCCCATGTCGGCGGCGGAATTCGAAGATCAATTCCTGTCGAAGCACGCTGCTCTGCCGTCCGGCGTGTCTGCGACGCAACCGGCCGCTACTGCGGCCTGACCGAGTTTTTCAAAGGCGGCCGAATTCAATCGACCCTTTTAATTCGACCGCACTCGGATTGTCCGATCGTCACACCGTTGGAATCCGGTTAGTGTGGCGGAGTGTTGCGCACGGATGGGGATGAAAGCATGGGAACGCAACTCGACGTGCGGATCGTATGGGGCGATTGCGACGAACAAGGTATCGTCTTTTATCCGAAATATTTCTATTGGATGGACAGCGCCTTCCAAGCGCTGCTACGCGACGCCGGCCAAAGCCTGCGGGCGATGCGCGAGGGCTATGGCATTGTCGGCATTCCGATCGTCGAGGCTAACGCCCGCTTCCTCGCATCGGCGACCCACGAGGAGATTCTCAGCATCGAAGCGGAGATCAGGCATTGGGGCGAAACGAGCCTTCGTGCTGAGTACAAGGGATTCTGCGGAGATAGACCGATTTTCGAGGGCTTCGAGGCGCGCGTCTGGCTCGGGCGCCGAAGCGACGGCCGGCCGGCGGCGGCCACCATCCCAGAAGCCTTTAGGACAGCGTTTGCCGCATCTTGATCCGCGCCGGCAGCGGGAACCACTTTTGCTCACGCTGCATCGGGACCGAGCGGCGGCGGCGAGGTGCCCTCGAACGCATCGATGCTCGCTGCCGGCGCCGTTTGCGCGCGCTTGCGCATCAGCGCCAGCCAGCGCCGCCCGAACAGCGCGAGCGTGAGCGCGCCGTAAAACAATCCGCCGATCAGCGCCAGCACCAGCAATTCCGCTGCGTCGCGAAATCTCGACAACGACGACAACAGCACCGTGACCAGAGGCGCGGCCAAGAACAGCAACAGTGCGAAGGCAAGCCCCGCCGCGGCGAGTTTGGCGAGCGAAGATTTCAGCGTCGCATCGGAGGCGATCAGGCCGGCGCGCGCGGCGAACCAAAGCACCAGAATGAAATTGATCCAGGCGCCGATCGACGTCGCCAGCGCCAGCCCCACTTGCGCCAGCGAACCCATCAGCGCGACCTTGAAGACGATGTTGACTGCGGTGCCGATCAGCGCCGCCTTGACTGGCGTCGCGGTGTCGCCGCGGGCGAGGAATGGCGCGACGACGCTCCGGATGAGCACGAAGGGAACCAGCCCGATCGTGTAGGCCATCAGCGTCATCGCCGCCGCATGCGCGTCCTCGGCCGTGAACCGGCCGCGCATGAACAAGCCGCGCATGATCTGCTCGGGCACCACCAGGAAGGCGACGACGCAGGGGATTGCCAGCAGCAGCGCGAATTCGATCGCCCGATTCTGCGCCGCGCGCGCCCCCGCATCGTCGCCGGCCGCGATGCGGTGCGTCATCTCCGGCAGCAGCACCGTGCCGACGGCAATACCGATGACGCCGATCGGCAGCTGGTCGATGCGGTCGGCGTAATACAGCGCCGAGATCGCGCCCGCCGCCAGGAAACTGGCGATGATGGTGTCGGCGAACAGCGCGAGTTGCGTGCCGGCCGAGCCGACGGTCGCCGGAATGAGCGCCTTGAAGAAGTGGCGCACGTCGTCGTCGAAGCGCAACGCACGAAAGGACGTGAACACGCCGGCGCGCAGCGTATCGCCGCCGACCAGCGCGACTTGCAGCACGCCGGATATCAGCACCCCCCAGGCCGCCGCATAGGCGGCACCGCCGAACCAGGCGTAAAGCGCGAGCGTCGCCATCATCGACAGGTTGAGCAGGATCGGCGCCGCCGCCGCCGCGGCGAAACGATGCAGCGCGTTGAGAATGCCGCCCCACAACGTCACCAGCGTAATGAGCAGCAGGTAGGGAAACGTAATCCGCGTCAGCGACACCGCCAATACGAAGCGGTGCGGCTCGTGCGAGAAGCCGGGCGCAAGCACCTCGATCACTTGCGGCGTGAACAGGAGTGCGAGCGCCAGCAGAACCACCTGGGTGGCGATCAGCAGCGTAAAGATACGGTCGCCGAAGGCGCTCGCCGACGCCTCTCCGCCCTGGGTGCGAATGCGCGCGTAGGCCGGAATGAAGGCGGCGTTGAAGGCGCCTTCGGCAAATATGGCGCGGAAATGATTCGGCAGCCGGAAAGCGACGAAGAAGGCGTCAGCGACCGGCCCGGCGCCGAGGATTGCCGCCAGCATGATGTCGCGGAGAAAGCCGGTGAGGCGCGAAAGAAGCGTAAAGCCGCCGACGGTGAGAATCCGCTCGATCATTGCCGCCCTTAATCCTCCCCCGCAAAGCGGAAGAAGATAAGCCCTCTAGCCAGCCAGCGCGCGGCGAACCGCGGCGATGATACGATCCTGGACCGGCTGGTCGAGATAGGCATGCATCGGCAGGCTGATCACTTCCCCGGCCAATCGCTCGCTCACCGGCGCCCCGCCGTCCGCCACCGGGAAGCCGCGATAGGCGGCCTGGCGATGCAGCGGCTTGGCGTAATAGATCGCCGTTGGAATGCCTTGCGACTTGAGCGCGGCCGCGAGCGCATCCCGCCGTCCGGGCGCCAGCCGGATGGTGTATTGCGCCCACACCGAAGTCGATTCGTTGCCAATGCCCGGCACCGTGGCGACGCCGGCAAGCCCGGATGCGTAACGCTGCGCCACCGCATTCCGCGCGATTATTTCTTCCGGAAAGATTTTCAGCTTTTCCAGCAGAATCGCCGCCTGGATGGTATCGAGCCGACCGGTGATGCCGATGCGGGCGGCATCGTACTTGTCGGCGCCCTCGCCGTGCACGCGCAGGCTTTTCACGCGAGCGGCCAGCTCGTCGTCGTCGGTGAAGACGGCGCCACCATCGCCATAGCAGCCGAGCGGCTTGGCCGGGAAAAAACTGGTCGCGCTTGCCATTGCCAGCGCGCCAAGCTTGCGGCCCTTGTAGGTCGCGCCGAAGGCCTGCGCCGCATCGTCGAGGACGCGCAGGTCGTGCGCGGCGGCGATAACAGCTATGGCGTCGTGATCGGCCGGCAGACCGAACAGATCGACCGGGATCATGGCCCGCGGCGTCAGCCCGAGCCGCTTGGCGGTCGCCACCGCGCGGTCGCAGCTTGCCGGATCGAGGTTGAAGGTTTCGGCGTCGACATCTGCCATGACCGGCGTCGCGCCGGCCAGCGCCACCACTTCGGCGGTCGCGCAGAACGTGAAAGCCGGGACGACCACGGCGTCGCCCGGTTTGATCCCCCACGCCATCAGCACAAGCCGCAGCGCATCGGTTCCGCTCGAACAGGCGATCGCGTGCCGCACGCCGCAGAACATCGCAAGCGCGGCCTCGAGCGCGCGGACTTCGGGCCCCTGGATGAACTGGCAGTGCGCCAGCACCCGTGCAATCGCGTCGTCGATGTCACGGCCGAGGCGGCGGCGCTGGGCGGCAACGTCGATGAACGGGATCGCGCTCTCTTCAAGGCGAGCGTGTTGATTCATGATTCGATCCTGGCTCGGTGCCGACTCGATCGACGCCTACTTAGCGCATTGGCAATTGAGTTGGAAACAGGCCGCGCTCTGTTCTTTGTTTGAGCATGGTCTTTTGTGAAAACCGCCGTCCGCTGTTCCGGGTCATGTGCTAGCCGGCGACGCGGCGCGGCTTGCGCTGCAGCACGCTCGGCTGTGGGGCGCGGGCGGTCAAGCAGCGTATCGCGATCTCAAGGCTCGCGACCCCTTCCTCCCCGGTCACGGCGGGCGTCCGGCCGCTGCGAATGGCTTCGACGAATGCCAATAGCTCGGCGCGCAACGGCTCGGCATAGCCGACCGACAAATGCCGCATCGAGTAGCTGCCGTCGGCCTGGAAGCCGAAGCATTCGGTCACCTGCAGCGTCAGCAAGTCGGCCATGAGGTATTTATCGCGGGTGGCGATGTGGATGGTGCGCGCCTTGAACGGCGTCAGCCAGTTGGTGTTGATGTGCGCCAGCACGCCGGAGGCGGTGCGGAACTGCAACAGCGCGATGTCCTCGCGCTCGGCGACAGCGCTCGACAGTTGCGGCTGGATTTCGACGATCTCCGAATCGGTGAACCAGCGGATCAGGTCGATGTCGTGCACCGCGAGATCGATCACCACCCCGACGTTCGACATGCGTGGCGGGAATGGGCCGACGCGGGTAATAGCGATCGAGAGGATGTCCTGGCCCTTGATCGCCCGCTTCATCGACTCGACCGCCGGATTGAAGCGCTCGACGTGGCCGACCATCAGCGTGACGCCGGCGCCATGGGCGGCGTTGACGATGGCGTGACCCTCCTCGACCGTCGGCGCGATCGGCTTCTCGACCAGGAGATGGATGCCACGGGAAATGCACTGCAGCGCCAGGTCATGATGCAGGTGCGTCGGCGCCGCGATGGTGATCGCGTCGGGCCGGCAGCGCAGCAAGCCGTCGATGTCGGCGAAGGCGTCACAACCGAGCGTGCGGGCGACGAAATCCCGCTGCTTGCGGTCAGGATCGGCGATACCAACCAGGTGAACGCCGGGTATCCCCGATAACACGCGCGCATGGTTGCTCCCCATGACGCCAACGCCCACCACCCCGATTTTCAAGGGACCGTCTGCGCCAACCCTGACAGCCTCAGCCATGATTCAAAAGGCTCCTCCTCGATTGTATCGCCCACGCCCCCACCTAGCATGGCCTGAGCCGACTGGCGACCCATTCCGGCTGGAACATAAACACGTTTTGCTTCCAAGGCTTACGATGGCACCGCTGGGCGGCGCGTCGTAAGATGGCGGTTCCGGGCTCCGCCCCCAGCGGGGCGGGTTGTTCATGGCAGGTCGGATCATGCGCTGGGCTCCTCTCTCTCTGCTCTGCTTCAGCGTCGCCACCGCCTTCGGCGCCCCCTCCCCGGTCCGTGCAGCCGATGACGGCGCGGCCTACGGGCCGCAATTGCAGGGCTTCGAGTATCCCTGGCCGGTGTCGCACTTCTCCTTCACCTCGCAAGGCGAGGCCCTGGACGTGGCCTATATGGACGTGAAGCCAAAGGCGCCGAATGGCGGCGCGGTTTTGCTGTTGCACGGCAAGAACTTCTGCGCGGCGACCTGGCAGGACACTATCGGAGTATTGAGCGACGCCGGCTACCGCGTCATCGCTCCCGATCAGATCGGGTTCTGCAAATCGACCAAGCCGGCACATTACCAATACACATTCCAGCAGCTCGCCGGGAACACCCATGCGCTGCTGGCTTCGCTGGGCATTGGCCGCATCACCATCGTTGGGCATTCGACCGGAGGCATGCTCGGCGTGCGCTACGCGCTGATGTATCCCGAGGACGTCGACCAGCTTGTGCTCGTCGATCCGATCGGGCTGGAGGACTGGAAGGCGAAGGGCGTACCGTGGCAAAGCGTCGACGCGTGGTACGCACAGGAGCTAAAGACCGCCGCCGACGGCATTCGCAATTATGAGCGCACGACCTATTACGCCGGGACCTGGTCGCCGCGATACGAGCGTTGGGTGCAGATGCTGGCGGGGCTCTATCGCGGTCCGGGTCGCGACATCGTCGCCTGGAATTCGGCCCTGCTCGACGACATGATCTACACCCAGCCGGTGTTCTACGAGTTCGAGCAAGTCAAAGTGCCGGTGTTGCTGATGGTCGGCGACAAGGACACGACGGCATTCGGCAAGTACCTGGCGCCACCCGCTATCCGTGCCACGTTGGGCAATTACCCGGTGCTGGCGAAGGCGGCGGCGGCGCGTTTTCCGCGCGCCCATCTGGTCGAGTTTCCCGATTTGGGGCATGCGCCGCAAATCCAGGCACCCGACGTTTTTCACACAGCGCTGCTCGATGGCATGCGGTCGCCTGCGGGCAGCGGCGCCGCGCATCCCGAAGCGCCCGCGGCGCGGTAGAACTTGATTAGCCTCTCATGATGAAGGCCGTCCGCATATCAGCATGGCTTCTGAGTGTCGCCATCGTCATCTTGTCGTTGGTACCTCCCGAACTGCGGCCAAGACTCGGTGGACTTCACGCGCTCGAGCACTTCGTCATATTTTCAGCGGCCGGCTTGGCGTTCGGCCTCGGCTATCGCCCGCGCTATTCCACTGCGATCGGGTTAGTGTTGTTTGCCGGCGCCATCGAGCTGGCGCAGCTCTTCGTGCCCGGACACCACGCCCGCCTTAGCGATTTCACCGTCGACGCCTTGGCGGCCTGCGTCGGCTTGGCGGCTTCCCAGGTGTGGCGCCGAAACAACCGATCCGCCACCGATCGCTGACGCTCACTTGGCATATTTACGAAAATCCGGCTTGCGCTTGGCATTGAAGGCGCGCACCCCCTCCTTCGATTCCTCGGTCTCGTAGTAAAGCTTGAGCGCCTGCATACCGAGAGCGCCGATGCCGGCGATCGAATCGCTGTCGGCATTGAATGAGCGTTTGGCGATGGCGATGGCTGTGGGACTGCGCTCCATGATCTCGCGGCACCACGCTTCGACCTCGGTATCGAGCTGGTCGTCGGGCACCACCTTGTTGACGAGGCCCATCGCCGCCGCCTCGTGCGCGGTATAGCGGCGGCACATGTACCAGATTTCGCGCGCCTTCTTCTCGCCGACGACGCGGGCCAGATAGGCCGTGCCGAAGCCCGGATCGACCGAGCCGACCCGCGGGCCCACCTGCCCGAATTGCGCGCTGTCGGCCGCGATCGTCAGATCGCACAGCGTCGCCAGCACGTTGCCGCCGCCGATGGCGTAGCCGCGCACCTTGGCGATGACCGGCTTCGGCGCCAGCCGGATCAAGTTGTGCAGCGTCTCCATCGGCAGCCCGACCGTACCGCGGCCGTCGTAGCCGCCGTCATGCGCCGACTGGTCGCCGCCGGTGCAGAACGCTCGCGTTCCGGCCCCCGTCAGCACGATGACGCCGATTCCGGCGTTCCAGGCGCTGCGGTTCAGCGCGTCGATCAACTCGTCGCAGGTCTTGCCGCGAAACGCGTTGAGCTTCTCCGGCCGGTTGATGGTGATGGTCGCTACGCCGTCCCGCTCGTCATAGAGGAGATCGGTATATGTAACTTCGCCACTCATTGTTTGCCTTCCTGACCCTGGTTGGAATAATCCGAGCCGGCGCTTTCGCGCTGCTTCGGCCGTTGACCCAAAACGAAACGCATCTTGGTTAGCGAACTATCAATGAGGCGGCAAATGTCGCATTAATACAACCGCAATTGCGCGATGGTACTGTGCCGTGAGACCGGATGCTACCGGCAACCCCCGTTGTATTCATGGATACAGCAGTCGCACCTCAAACAGGCACAACGAGCACGCGCCCCGAATCGATTGGCCGCGTGGTGGGCATCAACGGCTCGCAGGCTTCCGTCGAGCTCGTTGCGCGGGCGCTCCGCGACGACACCCCGACCGTCGGCAAATTCATGGGCCTGAAGACGAGTAAGGCGGTCGTCATCGGCTTGATCACCGAGGTCACTGAGCAACCCCTCGCCCCTGCGACCGGCAGTCAGACATTCCGCAAAGTGGCCAGCCTCGACCTGATTGGCGAGTTTTACTCAAGCGACGATGGTGTGTTGCGCTTCCAGCGAGGTTTCTCGGAGTATCCTAATATCGGCGACACCGCCCTGATGCTCACCGAGAACATGCTGCGGCTCGTCTATGGCAGGGCCGATGCTGATCGCGCACATATCGGCAATCTGCAGCAGAACCCGAACATCGGGGTGCACATCGACATCGATGATCTGGTGAACCGGCATTTCGCCATCCTCGGCACGACCGGCGTCGGCAAGTCCAGCGGTGTCGCCATCATCTTGCAGAAGATCCTGGAAACACGACCACACTTGCGCATTTTCTTGGTGGATCCGCACAACGAGTATGGGCGCTGTTTCGGCAGCAAGGTGCACGCGCTCACACCGCTAAATCTGCGTTTGCCATTTTGGCTGTTCAATTTCGAGGAGATCGTCGACGTCTTCTTTGGCGGCCGGCCGGGTGTCGACGAGGAAGTCCAGATTCTTTCGGAGGTCATTCCCCTGGCAAAGGTGGCCTATCAGCAGCTTCGTGCCGGGGACGATCGTCAGATCATCAAGAAACGCGATGCGCGCGGTGCCGGTTTTACCGCCGATACGCCGGTGCCTTATCGAATTGAGGATCTTATCAGCCTGCTCGACGAGCGCATGGGAAAGCTCGAGAACCGTTCATCGCGCATGGTCTATTACAAGCTCATCTCGAGGATTCAGACCTATCGGAATCATCCTCGCTACGGCTTCATGTTTGAGAACGCCAATGTCGGCGGCGATACTATGGCCGACGTACTCGGCGATCTGTTCCGGTTGCCCTCCGAAGGCACGCCGATGACGATCATGGGGCTCGCCGGATTTCCGGCCGAGGTTGTGGACTCGGTCGTGTCGGTGGTCTGCCGGATGGCCTTTGACTTCGGCCTCTGGAGCGACGGCGTTTCCCCGCTGTTGTTTGTCTGCGAGGAGGCCCACCGCTACGCATCCGCCGACCGCAATATCGGCTTCGGCCCAACCCGTCGCGCGCTTTCGCGCATCGCCAAGGAAGGCCGCAAATACGGGGTATACCTCGGCTTGGTTACGCAGCGGCCAGCGGAAATCGACCCGACGATCCTGTCCCAGTGCTCGACGCTATTCGTCATGCGGTTATCGAACGAGTGCGACCAAGCATTTGTCCGCTCCGCAGTTTCGGATGCTGCGGCCAACCTGATTTCATTTATTCCCTCCCTTGGGACCCGTGAAGTGTTCACCTTCGGTGTCGCCGTCGCGCTGCCCACCTGCATGCGTTTCAAGGAATTGTCGGCCGACCGTCGGCCAAATAGTGAGGCGTTCGGCAACACCCGTTCAGACCTTCGCACCGATATCAGCCGCGATCTGATCGCGTCGGTGATCGGTCGCTGGCGCAGCGCGACCATGACCTACCGCACCAGCGACGACGGCGACTCCGGCTCACCGCTTGATGGGGTAACGAGACAGCCGTCCGATCAGCCGCTGCCCCAGGCATTGTCGCTACAATCAGCGGCGCGCGCCGACTCGCTGCGTTCAAGCATCTTGAGAAAGCCGCTTGACGCGAGCGTACTGGGCGGAGCACCGGCTGCCGCAGCGGGCTATCCGCCGACTCCCAAGTAACCACGTCTGACCCGTGGCCGGATCGGCGCCGCCGCTAAAGCTCCGCAGTTTTGCTGCGTCGACGGTCGCTAATGCGGCCGAAGGACCCGGCCGGCGACGGCATCGAGTTTCTTTAAGAGCTCCGGATCGCGCGCCTCCGGAGCGGTGATCAAGGCGTTGTCGAGCGCGCGATCCGAGCCGATCGGGCATGGCTCGTGCTCGCGCGGGAAATCGCGGGCGAGCCGCGCCACCAGTTGCTTGGCCTTCTCGGCGTTGGCCATCAGCACCTTGATGATGTCCTGCACGGTGACGGCGTCGTGGTCCGGATGCCAGCAGTCGAAATCCGTCACCATGGCGACGGTGGCGTAGCAAATCTCCGCCTCGCGCGCGAGCTTGGCCTCCGGCAGGTTGGTCATGCCAATCACCGAATAACCGAGGTTCTTGTACGTGAGGCTCTCGGCGAGCGAGGAGAATTGCGGACCCTCGATGCAAACATAGGTGCCGTCGCGCACGACGGTGAGGCCTTCGGCCATCGCCGCCTCGGCGAGATGGATGCGCAGCCGCGGCGACACCGGATGCGCCATCGAGACATGCGCCACGCAGCCGGTGCCGAAAAACGAATTCGCCCGGGCATGGGTACGGTCGACGAACTGATCGATCAGAACGAAAGTGCCCGGCGGCAAATCCTCCTTGAACGAGCCGCAGGCCGAGAGCGAGACCAGATCGGTCACGCCGGCGCGTTTGAGCGCATCGATGTTGGCGCGATAGTTGATGTCGGTCGGCGACAGCCTGTGCCCCTTATCATGGCGCGACAGGAAAACGATCGGCAGACCGTCGATCTCGCCCGCCAGCAAAGCCGCGGAGGGCTTGCCCCAGGGGCTGTTGACGGTTTTGCTTTGTGCGTTCTTGAGCCCCGGCAAGTCATAGATGCCGGAGCCGCCGATGATGCCGAGGACGGATTTTGTCATGATGCCGATCAGGTTGGCGAGCGTCTTCGGCAGCCTTGCCCATTGCTCTCGGCGTTGTCAAAGGGTCTGACAGCGCACAACGCGGCCTGCTCAGCGGATTACTCCGCTAGTGGCATCGCGAGGCGCGCCGCGCTCTTACCGTAGTAGCGCCTCGGCCATTTCGCGCAAGCGCACCCTCTGCACTTTCGGGCCGTTTGGGCTGTCGACGGTCGGGAACGCATCCACCAGCACGATGCGCTCCGGGACCTTGAACCGCGCCAGTTGCTCGAGGCAACGTGACCGCAAGGCGTCCTCGTCCAGCACCGCCCCGTCGGCCGGCCGCACGAAGGCCACCGGCACCGCATCGCCCTCTCCGGCGGACGCCGCCACGACCTGGACGCCGGCGACACCGGGCTGCACCTGGATCACGGCCTCGATCTCCTCGGGGCTGACCAGGAATCCGCCAAGCCGCATGGCATCGCCCAGCCGCGCCTCATAGACGAATCCCGCGTCGGCCAGGCGGCCGAGATCGCCGGTGCGGAACATGCCGTCGGCGTCGATCGCGCGCTCGGTCGCGGTCGGATTTTCCAGATACTCAATGAAGCGAGACGGGGCGTCGATCCACAGCTCGCCGGACGCGCCGGGCGGCAGCGCACGGCCGGTCTCCGGATCGCGCACCGCAAGCCGAACTCGCTTGCTGACAGGGACGCCGCCGCCGAGCCGGCGGTTGTCGCCCTCCGAGATCGAGAACAGCGCCTGCACTTCCGAACTGCCGTAGAGGCCGCGGGGCTGCATGCCGACCGCCTCCGCGTCGGCGATCGAGGTGGCGGCGGAGGAGTGGAAGGCGGCGAAACCCGCGAAGCGCACCGACTGGAACCGACGCCCGGCAGCCGCCGCGGCGATGCGGCCGAACATGTCGTCGCCGCCGATCACGTGAGTGATCCGGTGCCGACGGATCAGCCCGGCCGCCGCCTCACCGTCGAATTGCGCGAGGCACACGACATGCGCCCCGCCGGCGATCGCGGCCATCGCTGCCGCATTGCCGAACGTTCCGCAGAACGGCACCGCGCCAAGCAGCGCCACATCCGCCGCATCCAGCCCGATATGGCGGGCGACGTCGACGGCGTGGCCGGCGATGGTCTGCTGATCGTGCAGGACCAGTTTCGGCCCGCTGGTGGTGCCTGAGGTGGTGAACGTCAGGCAGGGGGTCGTCCCGGTTGCCTCCTCCGGCCCCGCATCGGCTGCAGCACCCTCGAGCGGCAACACCGGCAGGCTGGCGAGTTCCGTCACGCCGGAAGAAAGCCCGAACACGCAGCGCAATGCGGCGCGATCCTCCGGCGGCAGTGCGGCGAAAATCGCCGGAAAGTCGACCGGCGGGAACCCCCATTCCGTCACCAGCGCGATGGCGCGCGACCGGCGCAGGATGCTGCCGACTTCCGCCACGCGAAAGCGCGTATTGATGTGGACGGCAAGCGCGGCGAGCCGAGCGCAGGCGAAGATCGCGGCGAGGTACGCGGTGCTATTCGGCAACCACAGCGCCACCCGAGCCCCGGGGCCGACACCGCCGGCGCGCAAGCCCGCCGCCACCCGCAGCACGCGGTCTTGGAAGGCGCGCCGGTGCAGCGTGCCCGCGGCGTCGGTCACTGCCGGTTCCGCCGGATCCTTTCCGGACCGCTCCAGCAGCGCACCGAGCGTGCGCGGATAATCCGGCCCATAGGTTGTCCGCATCAACAGCTCCGTTACCCCATCACAGCGCGCCAGTGGATAAAAGTCGATGCCTCGGCGGCTTTGCCGAGGGGGTGACATGGTCTATCGTCCGTCCATTGTGGTGTTCTGTCATCAAGCGCCTTCATCGCTCTCGGTCGTTGTCCGTGCAGGCTGGTTCTGCCAACGCCTATCCGCAGAGCATGATGGGACAGCCCGCGTATCTGGTATCGGATATCGAATGCCTGCGGCTGGCGGCATAGCGAGCCGGCCACTCGGGAGGGAACTATGAAGAGATCGGCTGCAATCGGCGCCGCACTGTTGCTCGCGTGCACATTGACCGGCCAGGCCCAGGACAAGATTTCCGACGGCGTGGTGAAAATCGGTATGCTCGAGGATATGTCGAGCATCTATGCTGACATCACCGGCGTCGGCGCGGTTACGGCTGCCAAGATGGCAGTTGAAGATTTCGGCGGCAAAGTGCTAGGCAAGCCGATCGAAGTGATCTCCGCCGATCACCAGAACAAGCCGGACATTGCCTCGGCCACGGCGCGGGAATGGTTCGACAACCAACACGTCGACGCGCTCATGGACGTCGCCGCATCGGCGACGGCGCTCGCCGCCATCGATGTCGCCAAGAGCAAGAACAAGATCGTCGTCCTCAACGGGCCGGGCGCGGCGCGCATCACCAACGAAGCCTGCACGCCGGTCTCGATCCATTACACCTACGACAATTACGCGCTCTCGCACGGCACCGGCGCCGCCATGGTCAAGGAGGGCTACAACACCTGGTTCTTCCTGACGGCCGATTATGCTTTCGGCCACGACCTCGAAAAGATCACGGCTGGCGTTGTCAAGGCGAGCGGCGGCCAGGTACTCGGCAGCGTCAGCGTTCCGATCAACACGTCGGACTTCTCCTCGGCGCTGCTGCAGGCGCAAGCGTCGAAAGCCAAGGTGATCGGGCTCGCCAACGCCGGCGCCGACACCACCAATTCGATCAAGCAGGCGGCCGAGTTCGGCGTCGTGCAGGGCGGCCAGAAACTGGCCGGGTTGCTGGTCTTCATCAACGACATCAACAGCCTCGGCCTGCAGACGGCGCAAGGCATGCTGCTGACCAACGCCTTCTACTGGGACCGCAACGATGCGTCGCGCGCCTGGGCGCAGCGTTATTTCGAGCGCATGGGCAAGATGCCGAACATGACGCAGGCTGGCATCTATTCGGCGACCACGCACTACCTCAAGGCGGTGCAGGCCGCCGGCACGGACGAGACCCAGGCGGTGATGGAGAAGATGCGTTCGATGCCGGTCGACGACTTCTTCGCCAAGAACGGCAAGATCCGCGAGGACGGCCGCATGGTCCACGACATGTATCTGTATGAGGTCAAGAAGCCGGCGGAATCCAAAAGGCCGTGGGATTATTACAAGCTCGTCGCCACGATCCCGGCGGACCAGGCCTTCCAACCGCTGTCGGAGTCCAAATGCCCGCTGGTGAAGAAGACGCCGTAGGCGACTCCATTCCCCGTCTCGCAGATAGCAACTGCCGCCTCTGCGGGCTTCACCGAGCCAAAAATCAACGCCCCGGCAACCCGCCGTCGCCGGGGCGATGGCAAGCGTGTGACCGAGCTAAATGGCCATCTTCAAGTCCTTGGCCGCCCGGAATGCGACCTTCTTGCCGGCCTTGATCTTGATGGCTTCGCCGGTGGCGGGATTGCGGCCCATGCGGGCGGCGCGCCTTCTGACCTGCAGGATGCCCAGCCCGGCTATGCGGATTCGCTCACCCTTCTTGAGGTGCTTGGTTATGGTGCCGACCAGATCGCCAAGGATGGCTTCGCCGGCCCGTTTCGAAATTTGGTGCTCCTCGGCCAAGGCCGCGGCAAGATGTTTGAGCGTCACCGGGCGCTTGGATTTGGCCGCAGCCGCCGGTTTCGCAGATTTTTGTGAATGAGCCATATTGAATGCCCTCCTTGAAGCGCGGATGCGCTCCTCAAGGAAGGCTATGATTCGCTGCCGGAAGAAAAGTCTTTTAGGCGATTTGAATGGGGATTTGGACCGATTTTCCCGCCCTGATCGGCCCCAAGGGGTCGCGACAAATCCCGGATGAGCTCGAACTTGACCCCCCACGCCCCTCAGCGCGTGAGCGGTCCGTCGGCGTTCTTCCAAGCGGCGATGCCACCCTCGATGTGACGGGCAGATTTGAGATCGGCATCCTGCGCCGCCTGCACCGCCATCGCCGAGCGCTCGCCGAAAGCGCAGTAGAACACCACGCGCTTGCCGGTCGCCGCCGCCAATTGCTGCAGCATGCCGCCGGCGCTGAGGGTGGCCGGCAGGTCCGCATAGGGCGCATGCAGCGAGCCGGGAATAATGCCCTGCTTGTCGCGCTCGCTTTTCTCGCGCAAATCGACCATCGCCACATCGGCGCGGCCGCACAACGCGATAGCGTCGGCCGCCGATAGCGCCCAGCCCCGGCGCGCGATGTCCTGCTGGCGCAGACCGACATGCATGTTGGCCGGCACCGCCACATCCATCATCTTCGGATTTGGCAGTTTCAGATTGTTCATCAGATCGACGTATTCGTCGACCGATCTGACCTTGAGCCGCGGGTTGAAGAATTTCTCCTCGCCGATGGTGGAGACGGTTTCGCCCTTGTAATCGTGCGCGGGGTAGACCAGCGTTTCGTCGGGCAGCTTCATCAGCTTGTTGAAGATGGAATCGTATTGCGCGCGCGGATCGCCGTTCTGAAAATCGGTGCGGCCGGTGCCGCGGATCAACAGCGTGTCGCCGGTGAAAACGCGGTCGGCGAGCAGGAACGAGTAGGAATCGTCGGTGTGGCCCGGCGTATACAACACGTCGAGACGCAGTCCCTCGATCTCGATGCGGTCGCCTTCCGCCACCCGCATCGAGACGACATCGGCGCGGCTATGCTCGCCCATCACCGTGATGCAGCGGGTGCGGTCGCGCAACTCGCCCAGCCCGGTGACATGGTCGGCGTGCAGATGCGTGTCGACCGCTTTCACCAGCCTGAGGTCGAGTTCCCGCACCAGCTGCAGGTAGCGGTCGACCCGCTCCAGCACCGGATCGATCATCAGCGCCTCGCCGCCATGGCGGCTGGCCAGCAGATAGGTATAGGTACCGGACGTGCTGTCGAACAGCTGGCGGAAGATCATGCGCGCCTCAGTATCGGTCCGCACCCCCTGCGACCGACTATACCATCGGATGTCGCGGCATTAAAATGATCTGGCGGCCCGCGGTGGCGCTCTTGAAGCGCGGTTCATCCCGCTTTCCGTTGCCGCTCGACAGCGGAACAGCCCTTGGTCATCATGATTTGAATGACCTCGTTCAGGTTTTTAGCGCCGATCTTTTGCTTGATGCGCTCGCGATAGTCTTCGATGACTTGCGGCCTCTTGTTGAGCTGACAGGCCGATTCCTCGCAAGATTCTCCGGCCATGATTCCCTTCAAAACGTCGCATTCCCGCTCGGTCAGACGACGATTGCATGCAAGGTCCGGTCTTACGTGACACATTCTTCCACTTTTTTGGCTCACCGACACATTGGGCGGAGCCGAACGGGTTAGCCCCCCGGGAGGCGATGTGAGCAGTTGCAATATTTGCGCGGCCGGCCGCGGGGCATGGAGCAGGTAGCCCTGGATTTCCGTGCAGCCGAGGATGCGAACCTGTTGCAATTGTTGCGCCGTCTCCACCCCTTCGGCGGTGACCCGCATACCGAGGCTTCGCGCCAGATCAACGGTGGCGCGGACGATGGCGCGGGCCTCGCCCTTATCCGCCAGACCCAAGATGAAACTGCGATCGATCTTGATTCGATGGAACGGAAAACTCAACAGATATCCGAGCGACGAATAACCGGTACCAAAGTCGTCCATCGCAAAATGCACGCCGAGTTCATGCAGGCGTTTTAACGTGGCCAGGTTGGCGAAGGTATTCTGCATCAGTACCGATTCGGTGATCTCGAGCTCGAGCCGGGTCGGCCTGATATTGGCCGAGGCGGTGGCGCCGACCACGACATCGACCAAATCCTTGCTGGTCAACTGAACCGAGGAAACGTTGACGGCAACGCGAACGTCGTCGGGCCAATTGGCCGCTTCGGCACACGCCGTGCGCAGCACCCATTCGCCGAGCGGGATGATCAGCCCGGTCTCCTCGGCAATGGGGATAAACTCGGCTGGCGACACCAGACCGCGCTTGGGATGGTGCCAACGCAAAAGCGCCTCGAATGAGGCGATCTTGTTGCCGTCGAGGCTGGCGATCGGCTGATAGAACAGCTGGAATTCACCGTTGGCGAGCGCGCCTTGCATGTCCCGCTCCAACTCGGCACGGGCCTGAATGCGCGCATTCATTTCCGCCTCATAAAAACAAAAGGTGCCGCGCCCCAGATTCTTGGCTTCGTAAAGCGCGATATCGGCGGTTTTCAACAGCTCGTCGAATTCGCTGGCGTCGTCCGGCGCGACGGAAATGCCGATGCTGATGTCGGCCACCACGCGATTGCCATCCAGATCGAACGGCTCGTGAACCGCTTCACGGATCCGCGTGGCGAGCACGGCGGCATCCGCGTTTTGATTAAGCGATGCCTGAATGATGGCAAATTCGTCGCCGCCGAGGCGGGCGACCAGATCCACATCTCTGACGCAGCCGCACAGGCGGTCCGCTACGGCCTTGATCAGCTTGTCACCGGCCGAGTGGCCGAGAGTGTCGTTAATGCGCTTCAAATGATCGACGTCGAGGTACAGGACCGCCAGCCGCTCTCCCCGTCTCACGCGCTTGAGCGCTTGTTCGAGTTGCACGTAAAAAAGCTTGCGATTCGGCAGGCCGGTCAGCGCGTCATGGTGTGCGAGGTGCACGATTCGCTCTTCCGCGGATTTGGCCTCGGTGACATCTTCGTGGGTCGTGACCCATCCGCCGCCCTCGATCGGTTGGCTGACGATGTGAATAATTCGGCCATCACGCAGGCTCGTCGTCCTGCTGAATAGCTTGCCGCGCTCCATTGCGGTCAAGATGTCGGTGGCATACCGCTCGACGTCGTCGGTGCCAAAGCTGCCGACAGCGGCTCGATGTTCGATGATTTTCTGCAGCGCAGTGCCCGGCCTGACGATGTCCCGCGATAACCGGTACATATCGAGGTAACGCTGATTGCAGACGATAAGTCGGAGGTTGGCGTCGAACATCACTACGCCCTGCACCAGATTGTTCAGAGCGGCATCAACTGTCGCTTTGGCTCGCTGTAGCTCATCGGTCTTTTTGACCAATGCAACCTCCGACCTTTCGAGGCTGTGAAATTGTCTGCTCAGGGCGCGCAGCAGAAACAGCGAACACGCCACGAAGAGCAATGTGCCAATGCCGATGGCTATGGCCTGGACGCGCCAGGCGGCCAGCGCCGCCGTTTCCAATACACCGACATTGACGACGAGGGGATAGTCGCGCAGCGGCCGCACAGCGGACAGGCGAACGACGCCGTCAATGTGGCTTGGGTATCGGTAATTACCCCCGCCTTGAGCAACCAGCTGATGCCAAGGAGAAGCTGCCGGCATCTTGTCATAGCCGAGATTTGCAGGATCGGGGTAACGTACGATGACGGTGCCGTCGCGGTGCACTAGCTTAAATGATTGATCGGGCAGGGATGCGACAGCCTCATAGCTTTTTTGGAAATGGCTGAGGCCGACACCAATCACAACCGTGCCAAGGAAGCCGTTGTTGGCGTCGTTGATGCGCCTGCTAAAAGCGACGAACTGCGCTCCGTCCAGGCGACCGATGAGAGCGTTGCTGATGTAGACACGGTTATCATCGGTGTTGCTGAAGTACTGAAAATAGGGACGATCTGACAGATCGACCGCTGGCGGCGGCCACTGCAGCGTTGTATTGGCGATTTTCCCCTTGTTATCCACCAGCGTGATAAAGGCGGCCTGCGGCAGGCGCGACAGACGCCCGATAAGATATTGAAACGTGTTTTCGCTGCGACTGGTATGCTGGAAGCCGTTCGGCATCTGCGCGCTGCGAAATTCCTCTTCGGCTTTAACTTCGGTTAAAATCATATCGATCGATTGAACCGAGCTTGCGGTCTGGCCGGCGAGCACCTCGGCAAGGTTGCTGGAATCCCTGAAGGCGCCGGCAATGGCCTCCGAACGCAGCCACCAAATTGTCAGCGCAATTGTGAGCGCTGCCGCACAGATGACGGCGACCGCAACGGCTATGAGAAAACGAAAAATTGACCGACCTGTAGGATGTAACATGCGCGCAAACGAAAGGATCCACCTCTTTTGAGGGTAGGAAATACACCTAAGGGAAGGGTTTAGAGTGGCGCGGAATCATTCGGTTGCGTGAACGCAAGCTTAATCAGGATTTGTCCTGGCGAGCCGGCGTACCGCGGCGACAGAGCCGTTCGGCCGCCTGTGGAGCGCAAAATCCCGACTCACTACCAATAGCCAAGACAGTATGTGGCGAAGCTGGCGTGGTCCCGATGCGAAGCCAACGCGCCCCAGGGCAGGAACGCGAGCTCACGGCGAAAAAGCGGAATTCTTAACCGCAGCGCCACGCCGACCCAGAGCGTCAGGGTGCAGCGGTCACTCGGCGGCGCGCGAAGCCGCAATCGGTAGCGTGAGTGCGGCCGACACCGCATCCTCGCGGAACGCCTTGACCGCATCCAGCGACAGCTCCGCTGCCGTCCTGGTTCCCAGCGATGGCAGCTTCTTGAGTACGGCTGCCGGCGCGGTAATGATGTGGCATTGCATTTCGTCGGCCTCGATCACGTTGAAGACCTCGCGGGTCGACGCCCAGATGATCTCGACATTCGTCGTCTGGCGTGCCCGCGCGATCGCGTCGCGCATGATCGGCCGATAATCGATGCCAGCGTCGGCGAGCCGTCCGGCAAACACCGATACGCAAGCCGGCGCGCCTCCCGACAGTGCTTCGATCCCGCTTGCCGCCTGCTCGGCGGTGAAGACCGCCGTCAGATTGACCTTGATGTCGTCCTGCGAGAGGGCACGAACGGCTTCATAGAGCGGCTCCCCGCGAGTCGTCGACACCGGCAGCTTGACGTAGACATTTGGTCCCCAGGTGCTGATCACGCGGGCCTGCCCGACCATTTCCGCGATGTCATCGGAAAATACCTCGAACGAGATATGCCGGTCGGGCACCGCCGCGACCAGATCCCGCGCGTAGGCCACATAGTCGGAAACGCGCGCCGCTTTCATCAGCGACGGATTGGTGGTGAAGCCCCTGATCCAAGGCTGCTTGGCCATTTCGAGGATTTGCGCTTTATCCACGCCATCCGTGAACAGCTTGACGTCCAGATCTTTCAGCGTGATAGCCATGTCCGAACCCAATTTCACCCCTCGGAATAATGCGGCGGCCGTGACATATTTGCCGCCCGGCCCCGGAATCATTATCCGTGTCGGGTATGGGATAGCATACTGCGGGGCAGGTACGCGACCTGCCCTTGGGGAGTTCAAGTCAGCGGAACTGCTTTCAGCCGGCTAGATGTAAACACCAGGCATTCCAGCGCCGCGGGAAAACAGCCCGGCGGGATTTCATCGAACGCCTGTTTCAAACTGTTTGCGAAAGCGCCTTCGCCATCTCGCGCAGTTTGAATTTCTGCACCTTTCCGCTCGGCGTGAGCGGCAGCTCATTTAGCAACTCGAGACGCTCCGGCACATATTGGCGAGCGACCTTTTGCTCCGTCATGAAGCGGGCCATGTCATCGAAACTGAAGCGTTGACCTGATTTCGGTACGACGAAGGCGCAAGCGCGCTCGCCGAGCCGAGCGTCCGGCATTCCGACAATAGCGACGGACTGCACGGCGGGATGCCGGAACAGCAAGCCTTCGATCTCGATCACCGGGATGTTCTCACCGCCGCGAATGATGATGTCCTTGGCGCGGCCGGTAATACGCACGTAGCCGTCCGCATCCGCGCGGGCGAGATCCCCGGTATCGAACCAGCCCTCAGCGTCGTGGTTGTAGAGCTGCGGCCGCCGCAGATATCCGACGAAGTTGGAGCAGCCGCGCACCTTGAGAAGCCCTTCTTCCCCGGGCGGAAGCTGGCCACCGTTGGCAGCAACCACCTTGACTTCCATGCCAGGCAACGGACGGCCGTCGGTGAAGAACGCCTTTTCGTTGGGATCGCCGGGCTGCGTCGTGGTGACGGCGCCGTTTTCGGTCATTCCCCACGCAGAAATGATGATCGCATCGAGTGTCTTTGTCGCACGCTCGACCAGAACGCGGGGAATGGGAGCCCCGGCAGCAACGAAGAACCGCAAGCTTGCCACCTTGCCGCCGCCCTGCGCGACCGCATCGGTGAGGTCCGAAAGAAACGGCGTCGAGGCAAAAGTGAACGTTGCCCCTTCTTCGTCGATCAGCTCCGCCGCACGCTTGCCGTTCCAGACATCCTGCAGGACGACCGTTGTGCCCAAGACGACCGGCATCAGGAGACCGTAGAGGAAGCCGGACTGGTGAGCCATCGGCGACGACATCAGCACGATGTCGTCTGCCGTGAGATCGAGCCGCTCGCAAAACGGATAGATGTTGGAGAGAAGAGTGTTTGACGTATGCATAACGCCTTTCGGTTCACCGGTCGTACCCGACGTATAGAGCAACTGGATCACGGCATCCGGAGCCCTGCGGCGCTCGAAAAACAGACGCTTGGCGTCGCGCTTGGTCTCCCACGGCGTCTCAAGCAAAATCCGCTCGAAGCTCTCCTCACCACTGCCTCCGATCACCAGCATCCGCTGCAGATGCGGCAGCTCAGAACGGATACCGCGCACCATCGCCGGATAGTCGAAGCCACGATACTCTCGCGGTACGATGAAGATCTTGCTCTCGGCGAAGCTCAGCATGAATTTGACCTCGCGCTCGCGAAAGATCGGCATCATCGGATTTATGACGGCGCCGATGCGCCAACATGCGAACACCAGCGCCGTGAACTGCCACCAGTTAGGGAGCTGACAGGAAACGACATCGTCGTTTCCGACGCCCAACTCGCCAAGGCCTACGGCCAGGCGGTCGACCATGGTTCCGAATTCCCGATAGCTCAGGCGCCGGCCCCTTCCTTCCATCGAGTTGAAATCGACGATGGCCGTTTTGTCAGGAACTTCAGCCAGGCAGCGATCGAGGTGATCGGTGAACGGCTCGTCCCGCCAATAGCCGCGAGCGCGCATCTCCTTGCGGCGCGCTTCGACCATCATTGTGTCGAATTTCATGTTCCTTCCCTCTTGCATGCGGCATTCAGCGCTTGAAATGCGAAGCCGACTAAGTCTCCGCTTGGTGACGCGCGACCGCAGGGGCCGCGCACCGAGGCAGTCTTATCCCAACCCCGCGCCGCGTTAGAGCCATCGGCGGAAGCAGCGCCCGCACCGCCGAAACACGGCTGCGCCAGAAGCTTGCTGCCAGCAAGCAAGTGTTTGGCGGCAACATACGCTTTCGCATACTCCCCGACCCGGCAGAACGCTTGACAGGCATCCCCGAAACGACAATCTTCCTCAAGCTGCGAATTGACATTGGTTCAAAACATTATTCATGATCCTGACAAAAGAACAAGAACTTACGTGATCATTGAAAATCATGGCGATAATATCTTCGCAGTCGGCCAACGCGCGCTTCGCCGGCGCGATGCCCAACGGCCATGGCCGACGTTTGGCAGGTCTCCCATCGTGCTGTGCTAACCCGCAGGTCCAGCCATGTTCACAGTGAACGTTTCCGATCAGGTCGCCACGATCGTCATGCGATCGCCGCCCGTCAACGCCTTGAGTGAGGCTTGGGTGGCCGATTTCCTGCGGATCGTCGATGAGCTCGCGGAGCGGCAGGATTGGAAAGTGTTGCATGTGCGTTCAGATGAGAAGGCATTCTGCGCCGGCGCCGATCTTAAGGAGATGCGCGCACGCTTCGATGCCGCCGACGGTTCGAATCGGACTTATGCCTACGTCGCGACGATCCAGCGTCTCTTTGCGCGTATCGAGACACTGCCACAGGTAACGCTTGCGGAGATCGGCGGGGCGGCGCTTGGTGGCGGTTTCGAACTCGCGCTGGCCTGCGATCTACGGATTGCCGCGGCCGAGGCCAAGGTTGGCCTGCCGGAAGTCAAGCTCGGACTGATTCCCGGGGCCGGCGGTACGCAGCGGTTGACGCGGCTCGTCGGCCGCGGTCTCGCCAACCGTATGATCCTCACGGCCGAGACCGTCGACGGCGTGACGGCCGAACGTCTCGGCATCGTACAATGGTGCTGTCCGAAACCGGAGCTCGCGCCGCGCGCCGCAGACATTGCGCGGCGCATTGCGGCGCTGCCGCGCGCGGCCCTAGCAGCGGCCAAGCTCTGTGTCGCCGCGGCTGGCGAACCCGGGCGCGGCGGCTTCGCTGATGAACTCGAAGCAACTTATCGTCTACAGACCGATTCCGAAACGCGACAACGCGTTGGGGCCTTTCTCGACGGCGCTCGGTTCTGACAACCGAAAAGCATGGGGGAAGAACATGGAGTTTTCTGGCATGACCGTGCTAGTCACGGGTGGCGCCTCGGGCATCGGCAAGGCGACGGTGATGCGGCTTGTGCGTGAGGGCGCGCGCGTCATCTGCGCCGATATCGACCGGACGAAAGGCAAGGCACTGGTTGAGGAGGGCAAGGCATTCGGCTCCGTCATCGACTACGAGTCGATCGACCTAACCGACAGCGACTCGGTACGGCGCTGTGCGGCCGCAGTGCTCGCACGTGACCCGAAGGTCGACGTCCTTATCAACGCAGCGGGCTTCGGTGAATTCCATCTCTTCGTCGATACACCGCCGGATTATCTTGACAAGGTGGTCCGGGGCAATCTGACGGGGGTGCTGCACCTCACGCAAGCCTTGCTGCCGCAGATGATCACCAACCGCCGAGGTAAGATCATCAATGTCTCAAGCGACGCCGGCCGGGTCGGCTCAACGGGTGAAACCGCCTACGCGGCGGCCAAGGGCGGCCTCATCGCTTTCACCAAGTCACTGGCGCGCGAAGTGGCTCGCTTCAATATCAACGTCAATTGCGTCTGCCCGGGTCCAACCGACACGCCGCTGCTCAACACGCGCTCGGACAAGCTTAAGGAAGCCTTTATTAAGGCGATCGCCTTCCGCCGTCTTGGCAAGCCGGAGGAGATCGCGGATGCCATCGTCTTCTTTGCTGGCCCGAAGTCCGACTACATTACCGGACAGGTGTTGAGTGTCAGCGGCGGCCTGACCTTCGCGGGCTAAAGCGAGGGCTTCATCGACCGCGGACGACTTGCGTCCTTGGCTATTTCCCGCAATTGGAATTTTTGTATCTTGCCGCTCGCGGTCATCGGCATCTGCGGAATGATTTCGAGATATTCAGGCAAATATTGGCGAGCCAGCTGGTGGGTCTTAAGGTAAGCTATCATTTCGGCAAAGTCGAAGCGCTCGCCGTCGCGTAGAACGACGAACGCGCACGCGCGTTCGCCCAGCCGCGGGTCGGGCACGCCGACGACGGCGACCTGGCGAATGGCCGGGTGCCGATAGAGCAGGTTCTCGATTTCCACCACCGGAATATTCTCCCCGCCGCGAATGATAATGTCCTTGGCGCGTCCGGTGATGCGGATATAACCGTCGGCATCCATGCGGGCGAGGTCGCCGGTGTCGAACCAACCATCTGGAGTCGCCTGATTGAGTTCAGGACGCCGGAAGTAGCCAATGAACATGCTGATGCCGCGGCATTGGAGATGTCCTTCTACGCCCGTCTCCACCGCTCTGCCGTCGCTGTCTACTACGCGCACCTCGATCCCCGGCAGCGCGACGCCGTCGGTGCCGAAGATGCGATCGTCGGGGTCGCCGGGAATAGTTGTGGTCACCGATCCATTCTCGCTCATCCCCCAGGCGGAAATGATATGGGCGCCCAGGCGGCGCGTGGCACGTTGCACGAGGGTGCTGGGGATGGGAGCACCCGACGACACGAAAGTGCGCAGCGAAGACATGTCGGTGTGCTCTACCGCGGGCGAATCGGTGAGGTCGGCAAGGAATGGCGTGGACCCCATAGTATAAGTGACGGCCTCGTCCTGGATCAGCAGAGCCGCCTGATCGGCGTTCCAGATGTCCTGCAGCACCAGTTTGGCGCCCAGCATCGGGCCCATCATAAGGCCATACATGAACCCCGCCTGATGGCCCATGGGTGAGGCCATGAAAATGATGTCGTTGCCGTTTAGCCCCAAGCGTTCCTGATATTTGGTCAGGATGCTAAGCAGGGTATTCGATGTATGCATCACGCCCTTTGGTTCGCCGGTCGTTCCCGAAGTGTAGAGGAGTTGAGTGACGTCATTTGGTGAAGGAGCTTGGCGCGCGAATAGGGCCGCCAAATCCACCGCGTCCTCCCAGCGGCGATCCAACAAACGCCGCTCGAAGGACTCTTCGCCACTGCCGCCGATCACCAGCAGATGGGCGAGGCGCGGCAGGTCGGCACGGATATCGGCGATCAACGCGGGATAGTCACAGCCACGGAACAGCCGCGGCACCACCATGACTTCGGCCTCGGCGAAACCGAGCATGTAACGCAACTCACGTTGTCGGAAGATCGGCATCAAGGGATTGATGATCGCTCCCAGGCGTGCACAAGCGAGATAGAGAGCAACGAATTGCCACCAATTCGGCAATTGGCACGCGACGATGGTGCCTTTCTTTACCCCCATCGTTGCGAGACCGGCAGCGACGCGGCCGACAATGCGCTGCAGCTGCCGATACGATAACGTCGTCGCCGCGCGGTTCATGCTGTTGTAGTCGACGATCGCTACCTTGTCGGGATGGCGGCCCACTGCATCGTCCAGATAGTCGGTCAGCATCCGTCGCGGCCAGTGGATGCGGGCCCATTCGGCTGGTGTCCAGACGGGAAGAGTCGGTTCAGTCATGGGACGCGGTCTCATTCACTTATCGTCCGCAGCGGCGGCCGCGGCCACAAGCTCATTGTTCAGACTGAACAGGGAGCGACGTGTGGCCGAAGTTCCCTTCACCCCGCCATTGTTAAAATGATTTTGCCTTTGACGAGTCGGTCACGTAGCTGCCGCATCGCCTCCACCACTTGCTCGACGGGGTAAGCAGTGGAAACCTGGGTGCCGAGCAGTCCCTTCCGATACAGGTCGAACAGAACTTCATGGCCGCGGCGCATCCACTCGGGATGCCACTCCCGGTAGTCGCTCCAGTGCAGTCCGGTGACGGAGATGTTCTTGAGCAACAGGTAATTGGCCGGGATCGACGGAATGGCGCCGCCGGCGAAACCGAGCACCACAATGCGGCCGCTCCAGGCCAGGGAGCGCAGGCAACCATTGAAAACGTCGCCGCCAACGACCTCGCAAATCACGTCAGCGCCCTTGCCGTCGGTCAGCGCGCGCACGTCGCGTCGGATGCGGTCGCGCAGGCCCTCGCCGGAAAGATCGATCACGTGGTCGGCTCCGGCGGCGCGGGCCGCTGCGGCCTTCTCCTGACTGCTCACACCGGCAATTACCGTAGCGCCGAGAGCGCGGGCGAGCTGGACGCAAGCCATGCCGACACCTCCGGCGGCACCGGTAACCAGGACCGTTTCGCCGGACGCCAACCCAGCCCGCACCACGAGGGCGAAGTAAGCGGTCTGCAACGTCAAGCCGAATGCGGCCCCCTCGTTCATCCCCATGTCTTCGGGGAGAACGAAGCAATTGGCCGCCGGTGCCAGCAGACGTTGGCAGTAGGCCCCATGTTCCACCAAGGCCATCACGCGATCGCCGACGCGACAAGTCGTAACGTCGGGACCAACCGCCAACACAACACCCGCGGCCTCCTTGCCGGGTATGAATGGCGGCTGCGGAAGAATTTGGTATTTGCCACCGACGACGAGCAGGTCAGGATAGTTGACCCCGGCAGCGGCCACGTCGATCACCACTTGGCCGGCACCGACGACGGGATCGGGCAACTCACGCACCACCAGCGATTCGATCGGCCCGAAAGCGCGAGCGATCACCGCCTTCATGGCCGCTCATCCGGGTGCACGTCATCGCCCTGCGTTATTTCTTTCGAAGACACGGCGAATCGCTTCGCAGGCTGCCGTGGCTCCAGCGTTCCCACTTCGCCAGCGATCAGCGAGTGCCAATGCTGCCATCCGGATGGCGTCAGCAGGGCATGCAGCAAGAGATTGAGACCCTCTTCGATATATCCGTCGAGCGTGATGATGTCCCTAAAATACCACTGTTTGAGCGCCCAGCCATGAGCGAACAGGACGAGGCGAAATGTAAGGAGGTCGGCGTTGACCGAACGGAAATATCCCGCCTTCATGCATTCTTTCACGGGTCCGGCAATCAGTTCGTTCGTTTCGAGTTCGAGTCCCTTGACTATTTTCCTTCGCTCCCGACTAAGCGACCTGCTTTCCTGATAGCCGACAACCGTGGCGCCCACGTTGCTCCCCACCGATTCGCAATAAGCCCGCACGGCCGTACAGAATCTCTGCAACGGGTCGGTCATTCCTTCGAGCTGCTTGGGTATTTCTTCTTGATATTTTTTGAAGATTGCCATGAACACGAAAAGCAAGAGTTCTTCTTTATCCTTGACGTAGGAATAGATCAGACCGGGGCTTACCCCCGCCGTGTCCGCGATTTCCTTAATTGTCGTGCGATGATAGCCGTTGATCGCGAATCGTTGGACGGCAGCGCGCACGAGCTGTTCGCGCCGCCATTCGACTCGGTCGGGGTGTTCACTCTGGCGGGCAGCGTTGGTATCCATCAATTGTCCTTGGGATGACCTGCGAGCAGCGGCAACAGCCCCCCCCACCGGCGGTTTGTAATTGAATGTTCATTCAAATTTGGCTGCGCTGCCCAATAAAGTCAAGCGAGCCCTTGAAATATAGGATTCTGTCGAACGCACGAGAGCAAGCGCAGACAGTGGTGCGGTCGAAGACCACTGCTCAGGCGGTGGGAACGATGCCTCAGTACAACTTATGGGCGGACTTGACTCAGAACGGCCCGCCCAATTAGCATTCGAATGAATAGTCATTCGATTTTGAGACTATCTTTTTCGAATGATAAATTAGGGCTCCGGGCATGGCGTTCGTCGCCATACAGACACCGGGCGGGGCGAAGTCCTCAGAGGGGCGAAACGCTACATGGCAATTCAACTGCTGAACGGCCTTGTCTACGGCGCCCTGCTGTTCACGGTCGCGTCCGGGCTCGCCTTGATGTTCGGGCTCCGCCGGATCGTTAATTTCGCCCACGGATCGCTCTACATGCTGGGCGCCTATATCGGCTACAGCGCCAGCGCCGTCTTCGGGTTTTGGGGTGGCTTGATAGCGGCCGCGATCTGTCTGGCATTGGTCGGCCTGCTACTCGACACCGTCGTGTTCCGGCCGCTGCAGCGGCGCGACCCTCTCACCACGCTGCTGGTCACCTTTGGTCTTGCGCTCGTTGCCGAGGACTTGGTGCTGACGATTTGGGGCAAAGACACCCTGTCGTTTGCTGCTCCTTCCGCGCTGGCGGCCGACTGGTCTTTGTTTGGAACAAGCTTTCCGGCTTACCGCGTGGCAATGATCGGCTTCGGGGCCATCGCGGCGCTCGGACTTCTCTTGTGGCTCAGACTCTCGCGGGTTGGCTTGTTTGTCCGTGCGGCCAGCCAAGACCCGGTGATTGCCGCTGTGCAAGGAATCAACACCGACCGCGTCAGCGCGTTGGTGGTGGCGATCAGCGCCTCGCTGGCCGGCGTGAGCGGGGTGGTGGCGGCGCCGCTATTGTCGTTAGCGCCCAACATGGCGGGCGACATCCTGGTCGATTCTTTTATCGTGGTCGTGGTGGGAGGACTCGGAAGCATAGGAGGTGCCTTCGTCACTGCTATTGTGCTCGGCCAGATTAACGTCCTGGGCGTGGTGTTCATGCCCGAATTGACGTCGCTCCTCCCGTTCCTGCTGATGATCGCTGTCCTGGTGTGGAAGCCCGCGGGTCTCGCCGGAGAACGCGTATGAGGGTCATGCGACTTTTCGGCTGGGCCGGACTGGCGGCCATCGGACCGCTGGTCGCCTGGCTGACGCCGTCGCTGCTGACCCAGTCGCTGGTCGCCCAAGCGACCTTCCTCGCCATCTTCGCGCTCGGTGTCGGGCTGCTGTTGCGACAGAACGGCACGGTTAGTTTCGGCCACGCCGCGTTCTTCGGCCTGCCCGGCTACATGCTGGGCGCCCTGCTGCCGCTGAAGCTGATGCCGGTGGAGCTATTGATCTGCGCAGCAGTTTTGCTGACTGCCTGTGCGGCCTTCGTCATCGGCCTGGTGATCGTGCGCGTGCATGGCATTGCGTTCGGCATGCTCACGCTCGCCGTCGGCCAAGCGGTCTATGAGGCGGCAACTCGCATGCGTGGAATAACCGGCGGCAACGACGGCCTCAGCCTGCGGCTACCGCCGCACCTCTTTGGCCTATCATTAAAAACCTTCCAACAGCCGGGCGGAATGCTGATCGTGTCCTGGCTGGTGATGGTGGCGGTGCTCGCGCTGGTTTCCGTCCTCGGCGCCAGCCGGCTAGGCGTTCTTACCGAAGCCATCCGCGACAACGAGGAAAGAGTGCGTTTCCTCGGCTATCGCACGCTGCTGCCGCGTGCGGCGATGTTCGCAATGTCGGCTGCGGTGACAGCCGTCGGCGGCGTGCTGTTTTCGCTCTACAACGCCTTCATTTCACCGGACACCGTCCACTGGACCGCGTCGGGTTCGGCGCTGATCATGGCCATTTTGGGAGGAAGCGGGGCGTTCTGGGGACCGGTGGCGGGGGCATTCGTCTACTTTTTCGTGAAGGACTTGCTGAGCGGTTACACGGCGCACTGGCTGAGCATCATCGGCATGGCGCTGATCGTCACCACGGTGGCCTTCCCGGCAGGCTTGGCCGGTCTGCTTCCTTGGATGCGCAAGCTGATCGAAAGTCGGCAAGGGGAGGATCCCGTTGCCAGCTCTTGAGGTCAAAAATGTCACCAAGTTCTACGGCGGCTTTGCCGCACTGAACGGCGTGAATCTTCAGGTCGAGGCGGGCGAGATCCGCGCGCTGATAGGACCAAATGGAGCGGGTAAATCCACCCTCATCGACGTGATTTCGGGGCGGGCTCGCAAGTGGACCGGTCAAGTTCACCTGTTCGACAGGAACATCAGTCGACTCCGCGCGTCGCAGCGCCGCCTGATCGGTCTGTCGCGCTCGTTTCAAAGGACCAGCATCTTTCCCAACCTGACCGTGCGCGCCCAATTGCGCTTGGCCGCCCAACGGGTGGGTGGCGGCGACGACGACTCTCTGCTCGAGGAATTCGGCCTCGCGACGCTGGCGGACAGCACCGGAGGAGCCATCGCCTATGGCGACCAGCGGCGTCTCGATCTGGCCTTAGCCCTCATCGGACGGCCGTCCGTCCTGCTGCTCGATGAGCCGGCCGCCGGACTCACGTTCGAAGAGTCGAAGCTTCTGGCGCAGCGTCTGCGGAGCTTGGCGCAGCGTTGGAACGTCACCGTACTGTTGGTGGAGCACGACATGGAGGTCGTCTTCTCCATTGCCGATAAGATCACTGTCCTGCAATTGGGCGCGGTCCTGGCCGAGGGCTCTGCCGATCAGATTCGCCGAGACCGTTCCGTGGTCGAAGCCTATCTTGGATCAGCCGCATGAATGCTTTGTTGGCATTCGACTCGGTTGAGGCCGGCTACGGCTACGCCCGCATCCTGCATGGTATCTCTTTCGCCATCGACAAGGGCGATGCCGTCGCCATCCTCGGCCGTAACGGTGTGGGTAAGACGACGATCGTCAACACTTTCCTCGGCATTGCCCGTTTGCTGTCCGGGCGTGTGCACCTGCAGGGCACGAAATACCGCGACATCCGACACTATTCAGCGGCCTGCGCCGGCATTGCCACGGTGATGCAGGGGCGCGGCATTCTGCCTAATCTAACCGTGCGTGAGAATTTGTTGCTGGGTGCGGCGCCCAAGCGCTCCGGCCCGTGGTCGCTGCGCCGCATTTATGAGCTCTTTCCAATCCTGACGGAACGGGCGGACAGCCCGGGCAACGCGCTGAGTGGCGGGCAGCAGCAAATGCTGGCCATCGGCCGCGCCCTGATGGCCAACCCGGACCTGCTGGTACTGGACGAGCCGAGCGAAGGCTTGGCTCCAGTCATCGTCGACGACGTTGCCAAGGTGTTGCAACGGCTGTCCGACGAAGGCACCGCGATATTGCTGATTGAGCAGAACCTGAGCCTGGTCGAACGGGTGGTGCGTTCGTACCACGTGCTCGCGAAGGGACGGGTGGTCGAACAGGGACTGCTCGCCAATACGACCCTGGCGGAATTGCAAAAGCACATCATCATCTGAAAACGGAGGAACGAGCAATGCGCAACGCTTTCTTTGTGTCTATGGTGGCCATCGCCGCTGGTTTGGTGGGGTCCCAGGCTGCCCTCGCCAATGATCCTCTTCGCATCGGCATACCGACTTCACTGACCGGCCCCTATGTCGAGCTCGGCGCGGAGGCCAAACGCGGTGCCGAGTTTGCCGCCAAGGAGGCCAACGCCAAGGGCGGCGTCGAGGGCCGCAAGGTGGAGTTGGAATACGCCGACACGGAGGGAAATCCGGACGCCGGGCGGCGCGCCGCCGAGAAACTTGTGCGCAGCGGCTACCGTCTGCTGACCGGCACCATTTCCTCGGCGGTCGGACTAGCCATCGGCGGTCAAATGGAGAAATGGGATGCCCTTTACATCTCCTCCATCAATAAAAGCGATCGGCTAACCGGTGAGGCCTGCAACGCGCGAGTGTTCCGCGCCAATCACTCCGATTCAATGGACATGGCGTTGATCGGGCCGTGGCTGAAGACCCGAGCGGAACGCGAGTGGGGAGTGATGGCCGCCGACTACGCCTGGGGCCACGATTCGGCCGATGCCTTCACTGCCGGCGCCACGGCTGCCGGCAAGACTATCAAGATCAGGCTCTTCGCGCCGCTCGGCACCAAGGACTACGCGCCTTACATCCAGCAAATCAAAGATGCCGGGGTGAGCGCTTTGTGGGTGGCTGAGGCGGGCCGCGATGCCGTTAATTTCGGCATCCAGGCCAAGCAGTTCAAACTGTTTGATTCAGTCTTCGCTGTCAGCCAAAGCTTTGCCGTGCCATCTACCATCAAGGGCATGGGTGATCTAGCCGATGGCATGTGGGGCATCATCAACTACACATCGACCTTGAACACGCCCGGCAACAAGGCCTTCGTTGCAGAGTGGGTGAAAGTATACGGCAAGGAGCCGGGGAATTTTGAAGCCGAAACCTATGTGGCGATGAAGGCCTTGTTTGCCGCCGTCGAAAGGGCGCACAGCGTCGAACCTGACGCAGTGGCAAAAGCTCTGTCCGATATATCGTTCGATGTACCCTTCTATGGGAACGTCACCATGCGGGCCGCCGATCATCAGTTGATGCTCCCGAACTACATCGGTCGCGTCGCCCGCGTGGACGGCGAACTCAGGCCGGTGGTCGAAGTTACGGTGGACGCCGCGCACGCCATCGCACCGCCTTCGCCCGCCTGTAAGATGTGAAGTCATGCCGGCTGCGGGTCGTCCGCAGTCGGCATCTTTTCGTTGCGGACCATGGCCTCGGAACGCCTCGATGTGCCGACTGTGATGCTGCGTTTGGCAAGCGGCAAATACAGAAATTCTCGCTCCGTGAAATAGCGCGACAACGTTTCGTCTCTTGATTCCTCTGGTCACTCGGATGTTTCCATGATGCTCAACGAGCAACAAACCATGATCCGCGACACGGCACGCCAGTTTGCGCGCCAGCGACTCAAACCCAATTCTGCGGCCTGGGACCGCGGTGGTATCTTTCCGCGCGATGCGCTGGCGGAGATGGGACGCCTGGGCTTCCTCGGCGTGACCGTGCCGGCTGAGTGGGGCGGTGTGGGAGCGGATACCGTCTCGCTGGCCGTTGCGCTCGAAGAGATCGCCGCCGGCGACGCCGCTTGCGCCACCATCATGAGCGGCCACAATTCGGTCGGCTGCATGCCTATCGTCATGTTCGGCACACCGGAGCAGAAGGAACGTTTTCTGCGTCCGATGGCGCAGGGCAAGATGCTATCCGCTTTCTGCCTGACCGAACCGCAGGGTGGCTCGGACGCCGCCGCAATGACGACACGGGCGCGGCGGGACGGTGACCACTACGTCCTGTCCGGTACCAAGCAATTCATCACCACCGGCAAGCACGCTGACGTTGCTTTGGTCTTCGCCAAAACCAACCCCGATGCGGGCAGTCGCGGCATTAGTGGCTTCCTCGTGCCCGTAAACTCACCTGGCTATACCGTCGCTCGGGTGGAGTCGAAGATGGGACAAAACGCCTCCGATACCTGCCAAATCGTGCTTGAGGATCTGCGCATTCCTGCCTCGCTTCGCCTCGGCGATGAAGGGCAGGGTTATCGCATTGCGCTCTCAAATCTCGAGGGCGGTCGAATCGGCATCGCCGCGCAGGCGGTCGGCATCGCGCGGGCCGCGTTCGACGCGGCCTTCAACTATGCCCGGGAACGCGTCACCTTTGGCAAGCCGATCATCGAGCATCAGGCGACGGGCTTCCGCCTCGCCGCCATGGCCACTCGCATCGAGGCAGCCCGGCAACTCGTCCTGCACGCCGCCCAACTGCGCGATCACGGTGAGCCATGCCTCAAGGAAGCCTGCATGGCCAAACTGGTCGCGTCAGAAACGGCGGAATGGGTTTGCTCGGAGGCGATCCAGACGTTCGGCGGCTACGGCTATCTCAGCGATTTTCCCGTCGAGCAGCTCTATCGCGATGCTCGCGTCACCCGCATCTACGAGGGCACCAACGACATCCAGCATCTTGTCATCCTGCGCGAGCTGACAAAGCTATAACGCTCTCAATCGCTCCTTCCAATACTGCCATGCCGCCGCTCTCCGGCATTCGAGTGCTTGTACGCGCGCACGATTCTCACCGGAAGAGATCTGCGTTTTTAGCGCCGAGCGCCGGAGCCGCTATCGCGGTCTCGGGCGGCGCTCGGAAGGCGGAGTCGATCGGCACGGGAAGCGCTGGCAGCGTGTGACCGTCTTCGTTCACCAGAACGTGGTCGAACAGCCCGCGGGCTCTGAAGTGCGGATCGTTCAAGGCGTCACGGATGGTTACGACCACGGAGCAGCAGCTGTCTTTGCCGGCGAAGCGCGAGGCCCAAACTGCAGCGTCGTCAGACGCGATGATCTCGGCGACCCGCGCGATGGTTGCGGCCGGGTTCTTGGCATCGTCCCGGAGGTCGTCATCGAGGCCGATGACATCGCAGAAAACCCCCCAGAATTTCTCTTCAATAGGAGCGGCGGCAAGCACTTTGCCGTCGCGGGTCCTGTACAGTCGATAGCGTGGCGTCCCACCGGTGACGAGGTCCGAACCATTGCCGGGCCAATGGCCCGCGGCCAATCCGTTGCCCAGCGCCCAATACATGAACGGGAACAGGTTATCGGTCATGGCGATGTCGAGGCGGCGACCGCGTCCGGTCCGCTGCCGCTCCTGCAATGCGAGCAGGATATTCATGACTGCCGGGTAGGCGCCCGCGGCGATATCCGCGATGAGTGCCGGCGGGACGACAGCTGTTGCGGCGTCGCCCATGGAAAGTGCGAGAAGGCCAGTGTCTCCAATGTAGTTCAAGTCGTGGCCGGCGATGTCCCGCTTCGGCCCAGTCTGACCGTAGCCAGTGATGGAGCAGTAGATCACCTTCGGATTGACCTTCATGACGCTCTCGTAATCGAGGCCAAAGCGCGTCATGACACCCGGCCGGAACTGCTCGACGATCACGTCGGCGCGCTCAATGAGGGGCTGGAGCCGCTCCCTGTCTCTTGCGTCTTTCAGATCAACAGCAATGCTCTTCTTGCCGCGATTGAGCAGCGCGAAATTGACACTGTACCTTCCCCATTTCGGCGTGTAGGAGCGCATCTCCTCTCCTGAAACGGGTCGCTCGACCTTGACGACTTCGGCGCCCGCCTCGGCGAGCAGCAGGGTGGACATGGGACCCGGCAGTAGGGTCGAGAAATCGAGAACGAAAAGACCCTCCAGCGGCCTCATCGACGGATCTCCGCGCGCTCCGCGACCAAAACGGAGCGGCGGGCGGGCGCATACCCAGGGGTTCCGTAGGTTTCAAATAGCACCGTGCCGATTACGTGGTGTTCGGCTAACCCACCCCTGAATACGCGTTCAATCGGCGCCTCCGGATAACCCAGTCCGAGACGCGAACGAACGGCTGTCACTTTGCTTGATGACGGCGTATCGCATGACGCTCAGGTTCCGAACATCGCATGGCCTTCGTAGGTGGTCGCTCATCGGGTTCCAGCGCGCACTAGCCCCGGGAGATGACTTCGATCGCACCCGTTGTTCCGTTAACCCGGACCCGATCTCCGGTCCGGAGGACGGCTCGGGAATTGCCATCCAGACCGTCAACGATTGGAATCCGGACGTTAAAGAACGCCTCAGCCAGCAGCGCGCACATTACGATCATAGGTTCGCTCTTCACGTTCACGATAGCCGCAGGGGCGCATCCGTTCCTCACGGCCTCGAGAAAGATGCCCGGAGTGCCCGTGGATCCCCGACCATAGGGGAAGAAGAAGACCTTGTCCTTAAGCGACGTTCCGCACAGATCATGTCGCTTGTCGATTACCGTGCCCGTTTGCGGATCGATGCCCTGCCAGAAACCGAAGGGCTGCTGTGAGACCACTACCTCCCCTTCGAACTCCCCGGGAGCGCATCCTTTGCCTTGAAGCATAACGTGCGGCGAACTCATGGCCGTTCTACCCGTCCTGTCAGCGCCGCCTCGATGCAAGCCTCGGTGCTCGCGAAGATGCATTTCGCGCCGACCGTGGTCGGCGTGTAGTAGGCAAACTTCCCCGAGTCGGTGACCAACCGGTTAAAGCCCCAGGCACCCAGGGGACAATCGTTGTGACACGTGCCAACCATCAGTTTCGCCCCGGCCTGCTCGATCGTTTCAACGTAGCCCATTTTTCGCGCCATATCCTCGACCACAGTGTTGGCGCAGATCCAGAGCTCGGTCCCGGAGTGGATACGCTTTCCCTGAAGCAGCGTAGCGTATCGTCGCATCTGATCGATGGAGGCGTGCGGGCAACCAACGCCGACCACGTCCACCGCGCCGCTGTCTCCTTTGCTCATTTGCTCCATGGTGAAGACGATCTCTCGCCGACTGACAGCGATGCGCTCGACCGGTGGACGAGCGCCGAATGCCTCCTCCAGCGTGCGGGCCTCGGGCGTGACACCCACCATATGGTAGAGCGCGACCGATCCGCTGGCCGCGGCAGCCGCGCCAAAGGCTTTCAACTGATCGAACGTCGCGCGGCGAATGCCGGTGATGACGGGAACCCGGTCGCCGGTCCTCTGCCCGACATAAAAACCGAGGACTGGGAAAAAATGATCCTCGAAGTTTTCGGAGAGGTCCGGGGCCAGATCGAAGAGCACCTCGCCTCGCCGGCACTCTGCCAGATGCAGACCGAATCGCGGCACCTTGCCGACAAGAGCAGCGCACACATCGATATATGCGGCCAGCCGGTTGGATCGCGCGCCGAGGACCGAGTTGGCGAAAACCACCGCACTCGATTCCGACCAGCCCAAGTCCTCGCCGAATCTGGGCACGTTGAATGTCGTATATGGGGTGCATGTCCAAGTCGGGATCACGCCCATCCGGCCGAGCAGCTCTGCGATCTTGATCTGCCGCTCGGCATAGTCTGCCGGCGTCTTGAACTCTCGCCAGCGAGCGAAGTCGATAGAGCCAGGGTCGGAGGTCGTGCGCACCTTCACTCTTGCGCCCTGCTCAACGAGCTGGCTGTAGATCTCGATCCCGGCTTCTCCAGCGATTTGATATGACGATCCCACGATATGAGCGCTGGCGATCTCTACCATGCGGTCGGCACCGTAAGCATCGCCTAGTTTAACCAAGACGCCGAGCGCGATCCGCTGTGGCTCTCCGCAGGCGCCGTCCAAGATCCGGCGTTCCTCGTCGGTCAATTGCATTTACTGTTTCCAATTATCGCTGCTGATTTTGCAGCGCTGCCAAGCGACGAAACCTCAGGCAACAAGGCTCTTATTCTTAAGTGTGCTTAGATGCGCCACGTTGAAAATAAGCCCATTGTTCAGTCCTTCACGCTTTGATCTTGATCAAGAACCAAGGACGAGGGTGCCGAGACGGCGCGTAGGCACCTCGTGGGCACCTTGACGCACGCGCCATCGGACCGGGCATCGCAATGGCTGATCAGGCAGCCAATAGCGACGTGACGTCCGACAGCGAAACTGAGCCGTCGCCCAGCAGTCTGGTGGCGACGGCCTGCTCCCAGCGGTCGTTGGGCAAAGCCCAGGGATCGGCCTCGCCGAGACGATGGTCGAGCACCAAGCGGGCGAGCAACAAGCGACGCGCATCGCCGCCGCGCTTACCCAATTCAGCGCCCTCCGCAGCCATGAGCGCTGAGCTCGCGGCGTGGTACAGCGCGCTCGCGGCACGGCGACTGGCGGCTTCGGCATCCGGCAGCTTGGCGACCTTATCGACGAAACCGACAGCGCGATCAACCAGCGCGGTCAGGCGGCCGCGAAACTGGCCGGGAATCGGCGCCTGATCGAGACGGCCATGCAGGGCGTCGGCGAGCGCCATGTGCGCGCGCTCGCGGCCGACCGCGCGACGGATGATGTCAAGCGCGTTGACGCTGGATGTCCCTTCCCACAGCAGGCCGAGATGGGCGTCGCGGACAAGCTTAGAGTTGGCCCAGTCCTCGATGTAGCCGTTGCCGCCGCGCATCTCCATAGCGCCGGTGGCGACCGGCACGTTATCGCGGCAGGCTCGGTATTTCACCAGCGGCGTCAGGATGCGCAGCTGCGTCTCGTCGCCGCTCGTCATCGCTACGGCGGCGGCGACCGAGACCGACAGCGCCTGTTCAGTCGGCAGCATGAGCTTGAGAAGCTGCCGCCGCGCCATCGGGTGATCGATCAGTGTGCGGCCGAAAGCGTGGCGGTGGCGTGCCACTTGCAGCGCCTCGTTCAGGCAGCGCCGCATCATGCCGGCGGCGCGGAAGCCGTGCGACAGGCGCGACAGGTTTACCTGGTCCATCATCTGCTTTAAGCCACGAGCGGGCTCGCCCAAGAGATAGGCGACGGCGCCTTCCATGATGGTCTCGCCCGAAGCCATGGCACGCGAGCCGAGCTTGTCCTTAAGCCGCACCACGCGATAACGGTTACGGCTGCCGTCTTCGAGCCGCCGCGGCATGACGAACAGCGACAGCCCGGCATTGCCGGCGGGCGCGCCTTGGCAACGGGCGAGCAGCAGCACGATGTCGTGGTCGGCGCAGGAGCAGAACCATTTATCGCCCCACAGTTCCCAGTGATCGCCGACACGATTAGCCGTCAGCGCGATGCCGGAAAGGTCGGAACCGCCGGCCTTCTCGGTCATGAACTGCGCACCCTTGAGCAGCGTGTCCATGTTCTGGCTCAGCATGCCCGGCAGGTAGCGTTGCTTCACCCGCTCGTCGCCGTATTTCTGGATCAGCATGATCGAGGTATCGCTGACCGAGAGCGGGCAGAGCAGTGCGAACTCAGCCTGGGCAAACAAGTACTGCATGGCGTATTTGACGAGCGCCGGCGCAGCGTGCGGCCAGCCGAGGACGCCGGCACGCCGCGACATGGCGTGCAGGCCGAACTCGCCAAAGCCGATACGCTCCATTTCGCGATAGGCCGGGTGATATTCGACCCAGTCGGCATCGCGCCCGAAGCGGTCGCGATGGTGCAGGAGCGGCGGGTGCTTATCGGCCTGCAGCGCCAGCTCATCAAGCCGCCCGCCGGCCAGCTCGCCCAGCCGCTCGAAATGCGGCGTGAAATGCTGGAGCGCCGCCTCGTCGAGGTAGAGCGTCAGCAGATCGCGGAGCGCTCGGTCGATCTGCCAAAAGTTGAGTCCACGGCAGTCGGGTGCGATCACGTCGGAGCTGCTCGCGTTGGCGACGGGGGCGAGGTTTCGCAGAGCGGTCATTGCAGCAGTCCTTCGGATCCCGCGTGCACTGCAAAGTTTTGGCGCGGGCTAGATACGGCCACGTCGGATGGGCCGCGCTGCTCGCGGCCCATCCTGCTGGCAAAGCTAAAGTCAGAACATCAAGCCCTCGCGAATGACCTTCCAGCGCCCGTTCTGGATTTGTTGGACCTGGGTCACCAAGGTCGCGAGATGATCGGTGGGCGAGAACTTGACCGGAGGCGAGCCGAAGATATCGTGATACTCCTTGCCGGATTCGAGGGAAGCAAGGAGTTTCTGCCCGGTCAGATCCCTGCCGACCGCGTTGGCGTAGAAACCAAAGATCTCGATGGCATTGTAGCCGATGATCGCCTGGGTGTTGGCCTCGACCCCGAACATCTTCTTGTAGTTCGCCAGCCAGTCCTTGACCTTGCCATTTGCGGTGTCTTCGTAGGGAACCTCCATTTCGGCGGCGGCGTAAAGGCCCTCGACGGCATCCTTGCCGAGCGTGGGCACCTCTATGACATTCGTCGGCGTGGCGCCGAGAAAATCGACCGTCCAGCCGAGCTTCTTCGCCTCAGTCATGGCGCCGATGGTCTCGCGGATGACCGTGCCCAGCACCACGAGATCACAGCCGTCGGCTTTCATGCGTGCGACCTGGGCACTGAAGTCGCTGGCACCACGCTTGTAGCTCGTCACTGTGCCGGGTTCGATCTTCATCGCCGCAAGCTGTTGGGTGAAGCCGTCGAGCACGTTCTTACCGTACTCATCGTCCTGATGCATGATGCAGGGTCTCTTCGAATGCTTCGAATCCACCATGTACTTGAGCGCCGCGCGGGTCGATTCCACGTAAGGCAACAGGTTGGCAAACTTCAGCCGCTCCTGCGGCTTGCCGGGATCCATTTTGAAGGTGAATTGAGCGGAGGTCAGCGGAAACAGTTGGGTCACGCCGGCTTCGAGCACGATGTCCTGCGCGGCGAGCACCGTCGGCGAGCCCATGGCGCCGACCATGGAAAACACCTGATCCTTCTCGATCAGCTTCTGGGTGTCCAAAACCGCGCGCTTGGGATCGTAGCCGCTGTCCTCCACGATCAGCCGGATCTTTCGCCCCTGAATGCCGCCGGCCGCGTTGATCTCCTCGGTCGCCATCTTCATGCCATTGGCGACCGACACGCCCCATCCTTTGATCGGGCCTGAAAGATCCTGATGGGTCCCTATGACGATTTCGGTGTCGCTGATGCCCTGGTTGGTGGTTTTCGTCTGCGCCAGCGCCATCGGCGCGGCGAATACAAGCGCAGCGCCGGCGAGCGCCGCCATGCCGTTACGATACGTCATGCGTTTCCTCCCTTGAACGTCCGACGCGACCGGAGCGAGATGCTCGGTTCGCGGCTACCCGTCTGTTTTTTCTTTGAATGGTAGCGCAGCTGCCCGGCAGCGTCAAAACTCCTCCCGAACCGGCTAAGCGGCAGCCACATTGCGATACATGGCCTCGATTTCCTGGCGATACTTTTCGTTGACGAACTTGCGCTTGAGCTTCATCGTCGGCGTCAACTCGTCATCCTCCGGCGTCAGCTGTTGCTCAATAAGGTGGAAGCGCTTGATGGTCTCGACGCGGGCAAAATTGGCGTTGACCTTCTCGATTTCGCCCCAGATGAGGTCCCGCACTTCACCGGCTCGGCACAGGCTGGCGTAATTGGTGAACGGGACCGCGTTGTCCTGGGCGAATTTCTCGACGTTCTCCTGGTCGATCATGACCAGACAGGTCAGATAAGGCCGCTTGTCGCCGACCACCACTGCGTCGCTGATATAAGGCGAGAATTTGAGCTGGTTCTCGATCTCTGACGGGGTGATGTTCTTGCCGCCGGCGGTGATGATGATGTCCTTCATGCGGTCGGTGATCCGCACATAGCCCTCGTTATCGATCAGGCCGACGTCCCCGGTGTGCAGCCAGCCGTCGCGATCGACCGTCTGCGCGGTGCGGTCCGGTTGATTGAGATAGCCCATAAAGACGAAATCGCCGCGGATCAGGATCTCGCCTTCGGGCGAGACCGTCACCTCGCCATAGGGAACCGGCTTGCCCACGGTGCCGAGCTTGATAGCGTTCGGCGGCATCACGGTAGCAAGCCCGGCATTCTCTGTCTGGCCGTAGACTTCGTACATGTTGGCGCCGAGCGCCAAATACCAGCGGATCAGGTCCGGTGCGATCGGCGCTGCCCCGGTGAACAGCCACCGGGAGCGGTCGATGCCGATCATGAGCCGGATGTTGCGCAGCACGAGCCGATAAGCGAGCGCAAAACCGATCCGCGCGAAAAGCGTAGGCGCGCGTTTGGCGAGTCGCGCATCCGCGATCCGGTAGCCGGCCGCGATCGCAAGCTCATAGGCCCGGCGCTCGAGCCACGTCGCGTCCTTCAGCGCAATCATGATCGCAGAATAGAAACGTTCCCACACCCGGGGTACTGCACCGAGCAGCGTCGGTTGCAGCTCGCGCATGTTCTCCGGCATCGTCTCCGGGCTCTCCGCATAGTTCGAGATGGCGCCGGTCGCGATGCCGTAATAGCAGCCGGCAATGCGCTCGGCGACGTGGCACATCGGCAGAAAGGCGAGCCGCTCGTCCCCCTCGCAATACGAAAGTACGTCGGAGGCGTGGCGCATCTGCGTCACGATATTCCGATGGCTGAGCATCGCGCCCTTGGGAGGTCCGGTCGTCCCCGAGGTGTAAACCAGGATGGCGAGGTCATCCGGTCCGCGCGAAGCGACCATCGCGTCCCAATAATCCTCGCGGCCCGCCATGCGGGCGCGGCCCTCCGCTCGAAATGCCTCAAGCGAGACGCACATCGGGTCGACAAATTTCGCCAAACCTTCCATGTCGAAGATCACGATGCGCTCAAGCGTCGGGCAGCGGCCACGTACTTCCAGCGCCTTATCGAGCTGCTCGTCGTCTTCGACGAACAGCACGCGGGTGCGTGAATCGTTGATTAGATAGGCAACCTGCTTGGCGGAATCAGTCGGATAGATGCCGGACGAAACGCCACCGGCGCAAATAATTCCCATGTCGGCATAGCACCATTCCGGAACGGTATTGGCGAGCACGGAAGCAACGTCGCCGGGACGGAATCCAAGGCCGTCGAGAGCGAAGGCAATTTCTTTGGTGCGCGTCAGCCAGTCGTTCCAGGTAATGGTCTTCCAGAGTCCGAGCACTTTCTCGCGCAGGGCGGGCCTGCCGCCGCGGGTCCCGACGGCCAGCAAAAAGCTCTTCGGCAAGGTCTCGGCGACCGTCAGGACCGCTGGCCTAGCCATGGCGCGTTCCGTAACGGCGACCCCGGTACCGTGTCGGGAGGTGAGCGAGCCCGGTCATCGCCAAGTCTTCCTTCGCTTCCAGCGGCGCTCGCCGCGCGCGCCGATCTCCCTGGCGCCGAGATAGAATTCCTGGATGTCACGGCTTGCGGCAAGGCGCGCGCACGTGTCGGCCATGACAACGCGGCCGACCTCAAGCACATAGCCGTAGCGCGCGGTCTCGAGCGCCATGCGGGCGTTTTGCTCGACCAGCAGGATCGAGATTCCCTCCTCGTCATTAAGCCGGCGCACGATTGTGAATATCTCCTTGACCAGAAACGGCGCCAGCCCAAGCGAAGGCTCGTCGAGAAGCAACAGCTTGGGGCGGCTGAGAAGGGCGCGGCTGATCGCCAGCATCTGCTGCTCACCGCCCGATAGCTGTCCCGCGCGCTGCTCTAGACGCTGCTTGAGCCGCGGAAAATATCCGAAGAGCCGTTCGCGATCGCGCGCCACGGCGTCAGGGTCGGTGCGCAGGAATGCGCCCATCGCCAGGTTCTCGCTCACGGTCAGGAACGGAAATACTTCGCGGCCTTCGGGCACATGGCTGAGACCTAACCGCACAATCCGGTCCGGGTCCATGCCGTGGATTGGCCGGCCGTCGAACTCGATCGCGCCCTTCTGCGGATCCAGCACGCCGGAAATGGTTTTCAGAATAGTCGTCTTGCCGGCTCCGTTGGCGCCCAGAACGGTAACGATCTCGCCCTGTGGCACCGCGAGGCTTACGCCGCGCACCGCCATGATGCGCCCGTAAAAGGTCTCGAGATTACGGACCGAAAGCAGCGGCGCCGGATCAGCCATGATGATCCTCAGGTTCCGATATACGCGGCGATCACGGCGGGATCGTGTGCCACCTCATGGGGTGTTCCCAGCGCCAGCACATGGCCGTAGTTGAGCGCGAGCACCCGGTCGGACACGCGATTGACCAGCGTCATGTCGTGTTCGACCATCAGCACAGTGATGCCAAACTCCGAGCGGATGTCGTTGATCCAGTACACCATATCGTCGGTCTCCTCGACATTAAGTCCGGACGACGGCTCATCAAGCAGCAGAAGTTCTGGCTCTGTGCAGAGGGCACGGGCAAGCTCGCACACCTTGCGCACGCCGTAGGGAAGGCTGGCGATAACGAGATCGCGATATTTCTGCAGATCGAGGAATTCGATGACCTCCTCGACGCGGTAGCGATCGGCGTATTCCGCCCAGCGCACCTTGGGGAGAAACAGAATGTCCTCGAAAATGCGGGTGGTGCGGTGCCGGTGCCGTCCGACGAGGAGATTGTCGAGCACGGTGGCATTGTCGAACAATTCGATGTTTTGAAACGTACGGGCGATGCCGAGTTCGGCGATTTGGTGCGGCGGCATCAAGGTAATGTCGATATCCTCGAAGAATAAGCGTCCCCGGCTCGGCTGATAGAAGCGCGAGATCATATTGAAGATCGAGGTCTTGCCCGCGCCGTTCGGGCCGATCATGGTGAATATCTCGCCGCGCTCGACGGCAAAGCTCACGCCGTCGACGGCGGTAAGGCCGCCGAAGCTCAACGAAATCGCGTCGAGCCGCAGCAAACTCATCGGTTGCGCTCCGATTTAAGGTAGGTCTTCTGCCGTCGGAACGTTGCTTTCTTGTACAGCGGAAACAGCTCGAAATAGAGCCGGATCTTGAGCCAGCGCCCGTACAGCCCGTACGGCTCGAAGATGATGAAGAGGATGATGATCACGCCGTAGATTGCGCCTTTGAGGCCGGCGGCACCGCCGATGGCGGAGAGCGTGTCCTGTATTGCGCCTGCATTGGAGGCGCCGAACGCCTGCGCCAGTTTGCCGATCATGTGCGGAACGTCATCCTTGAGATAGCCGAGAAACGGATCAACCATCACGACGAAGATCGAGCCGAGCACGGCTCCGTGCAGGCTGCCGATACCGCCGATCAGGATGACGATGACGAACTCGAGAGAAAGCAGGAGCGTGAACATTTCCGGGCTGATGAAAGAAAGCTTGTGCGCGTAAAGGCAGCCCGCCAGACCCGTCATCGCTGCGCTGATCGAGAACGCCACCACCTTGTAGACTGCGAGATTGACGCCAATGCTCCGCGCCGCGATCTCGCTATCGCGGATCGCGACGAACGCACGGCCGGTCGGCGAGCGCAGGATATTGAGCGCGAGCAGCAATACGAGCATCAGCAAGCCAAGGCAGAGATAGTAGAAACCATACCCTTCCCGGCCGAGTGTCACGCCGAAAAACTCGATCGGTTTGACCCGCATGCCGTCATTACCGTTGGTCACGCTCTCCCAGCGCGCGGCGACCTCCTCGATGATGAATCCGAACGCAATCGTGGCGATCACCAGATAGATGCCGGAGAGCCGTAAGGCTGGAAAGCCGACGAGCGCGCCGACGGCGCCGCTAAGAATGACCGAAAGCGGGAGATAGACGAGAAACGGCACGCCGAGCCGTTGCATGTATCCCGCCGTATATGCCCCGATCGCGAGAAACGCGGCGTGGCCGAGCGACGTCTGCCCGGTGAACCCGGCGAGGATGAGAAGGCCGACGCCGACGATCGAATAAATGAAGACGAAGACGATCTGGCTCTGCAAATAGGAGCCGACGACGAACGGCGCGAGCAGAACCAACAGCAGGAGCGTGCCGTAGGACCACCAATAGCCGCCGTGACGCATCAGCCGGATGTCCTGATCGTAGTCGGTCTGGAAGATCGGCCGCACGGCTTCAGACCTTCTTTCGCAGATGCAGGCCGAACAACCCTTCAGGCCGCACCATCAATACGATGAGGAGGAGAATGTAGGCGGCGACATCCTTGAAGCCTTCCGGAAGGTAGAAGCCGGAGAGGGTCTCGGCGACACCGATGATGAGACCGCCGGCGAGCGCGCCCGGAATGCTGCCGAACCCGCCGAGGACAGCCGCCGGGAACGCTTTCAGCCCAAGAAAGCCAACATTGGTGTGGATGAACGCGATCGGCGCCAGCAGCACCCCGGCAAAACCCGCAACCGCGGCACTGATCGCCCAAATGAGCGAGAATACTCGCTTCACCGGGATGCCCATATAATAAGCGCCGAGCATATTCTGCGACGTCGCCTGCATGGCGATGCCCATGCGGGTGTTGTTGAAGTAGACCCACAGCCCCCCGCACAACAGGACCGTCGCCACGATGACGGAGAGCTTGTCATCTGCAAGCACCAACGCCCCGATGTGCACGACACCCGAGGAGAACGGGGTGTCGATGCGCAGATCGTCGGTGCCCCAGATCATGCCGACGACCGCGCGCAGCGCGAAACCAAGCCCGATCGTCACCATGACGATAGAGAACTGGGGATAACCCAGGATCGGGCGCACGATGACCCGTTCCACCAGGCTGCCGAACGCCGCCATGGCGAGGACGGCGAGCGCAAAGCCGATCCAATAGTTGAAGCCGAGCTGGTCGATGAAGGTGTAGGCAAAGAAGCCACCCAACATCATGAGATCGCCTTGGGCGAAATTCACGACTTCCGTTGCCTTGTAGATAAGGACAAAGCCCAGCGCGATCAGGCCATAGACGCAACCGAGCGCAATGCCCCCCACCACCTGCTGAATAAAATCCAGCAACAGCGATTCCTCCCCCCGCCGGCGGATAGCCCTCTCTAGAGAGCGATAGCCCTCTCTTAGAGAGTCGTGCAGATTTCTTCTTTTGAGGGAGCATAGGCGGCACATGCCAGTTGCTCAAGGCCGCTGACGCTCCGTGCTTGGCAAGTGCTATGAATACGTCATCTCGTATCTCGTTGCTTACCGGTCGACCCAAGAGCCCACAGGCACGCGGCGGCTGGACTCTGGTGCTCTCATGAGATCCCAGCGGCAAAGTGCGACATTGTTACGGTATCGGCACCGCAATCATCTTCTTCGATTCCTATGAGATATCATACTGCGGGGCAGCTGCGCGATTTGCCCTGTAAAGACCAGGTTATCCTAAGAGCCTCCGCGTAAATACGCGGCATTTACGCGACAGACGAAATATACAGCCGCAAGAATATACAAGACATAACTCAACTATAGGTTGCTTACCTAACACAAGAGTCATCCGTAATCAATGTTGGCCGAATTGCGGCGCATAAGTAATTATAACGATTTGGCCGTATGGCGGTTTTGCAACCGACGTGCCACGTACCGTTTAAACGGGGGCCAAAGTCGGAGTGCGTCATGCGTGACTCGGACGAAACAGAAACGATTCGCCCTAAAAAAGACCGCGGGCGTCCATTCGTAGCAGGCAATAGCGGCCGGAAACTCGGATCTAGAAATCGAACTACAGTGGTCGCAGCGGCCCTGCTCGAGGGTGAAACGCAGGCGCTGGTGCGCAAGGCGGTGCAACGCGCGAAGGCGGGCGATACCGCGATGCTCAAGTTTTTGCTCGGTCGCATCCTTCCGCGCGAGCGGCTGGTCAACCTCGACTTGCCTAAGTTGAATGTCGCCGACGATGCCGTTGAGGTTTTTGGCCAGATCATGCGCGCAGTATCGGAGGCAAAGATCAGCCCTGGCGAAGGCGCCGCACTTGCCACACTTACAAAGGCCTATCGTGATGCAATTGATATTGCGTACGTTGTAAAGCGTCTGGACGCGCTAGAGGCGCAGATAAGGGGTGGGCTCGAGACATGAGGCAGGCCCGCTTTCGGCAACTCGCGCGATTGGAAAAACTGGCGCAACCCCACATCCAACGGGTGCGCGGCGCTGGCAAAGAATGGCTTCGTATCCTCAACGGAGCGGTTTCACACGCAGCCGTTTTGGCTTTCATCATCCGGTATGGCAGGCCGACGATCGGCGAGCCGTTACCCGTTGCAAGGGAACGTGTGAGAGAGACGCAAGCGTGGAAACGCTGCGGTGAACGATTTCCCCGATTGCTCCGCAATGGGGAGAGAAAATTATGTTGTGAACCGGACAGTGAAGGTCGCATGACACCATTCAGCAAAGATCCCGTGTTGCTAATGGGACATCCCCTTCGTCATGCGATAATCGATGCTTTTCCCGGTGTTACCGAAAAAGAAAAATTGGATGCGGCTTTTGCTGCAGCCCCGCCCTGGCTTATTT
>JBAPYW010000027.1:0-22225 GCA_049284935.1 Xanthobacteraceae bacterium | reverse complement strand
CTCAGCCAGTCTGTGACCTTCGGTCAGTACTGGACCTTGAGCAACACGTTCTTCAATGTCATTTCCGACGACGTTGCGGATACGAACGGGAAGTGCGGTTTGACCGTTTGTTCGGGCTTCCCGACCCTCGTATGGGATGAAGTCAAGCTGGCTCTCAATGACTCGTTCACCGGCTGGCCAATCACCTTCAATCCGTACGTGACCTTCTACTACGAGTTCAACAGCATCGGCACCATCAATGGTGGTGGCGTCTCGGCGGCGTGCTTCCCGTGCGAGACCCAGAACTACGACTTCTTCATCGGCATGACGCCGACGATCAACTTGGAGAAGTACTGGGGAATCCCGGTGACCCTGAAGGCGCCGACCTACGTCACGGTCGGACCGTCGTCCTTCTGGAACGGCGCCCCCGCGGTCTTCGGCGCATCGAGCGGCTCAGTTGGCATGTTCACTACCGGCCTCACCGCCATCATGCCGCTGTCATTTATGCCGGCGCAGTACGGTCACTGGTACGCCAAGGCCGGTTTCCAGTGGTACGATATCATCAACACTGCCCTGCAGAGTGCCGATGCGTTCAGCACGAGCGGGACCACTAGCTGCGCCGCGGCCGGCTCCGCCAACTGCAGCAGCGTCTTCGTCGGGTTCGGCGGCATCGGCGTAGCCTTCTGATCGGCTAACTCCTTTGCGGCTTGGCACGACTTCGCTGAGTTGCTAAATATGAAAGCGCGGGTCCTCCGGGACCCGCGCTATTTCTTTGCGGGTCACGCTGCCGCCAGGACGCGGTCGGTGAACCTCGCCAGCGCCAAGGAGAACGTCGATGAGAATCGTCGTGACGACACTCATCGCAGTTGCATGGCTGACGCTGCCGGCGCAAGCGCAGGTCGCCAATCCCAGTACGCCTCCCGGCATGAGTCTCCCCAAGATGGAGAAGCCGCCTGCAAGAGAGGAACCACACGCGGTCAAGGCCGATGAGAAGGCCTACAAATCCGCCCTGGACGGGATCCAGACCAAGCAAAGCGTCGATCCCTGGGGCAATGTGCGCGAGAAGCCGAAGGCGAGTAATTCGCGGTAGTCCCTTCTTGGTCGAAGCTGTCCGCGCCAGGTAGTGTCTCAGGTTGAACTTTCGGCTATGATGTTGGTGGTACATCCAAATATTGGAGAAGCATCATGACGGGCATGGGGAGGTTTGTTCTCGCCGCTTTCGTCATCTTCGTAGCTACCCTGTGGGGCGCCACACAATACGCAAATGCCATCTTCACCTCCCCTGGTTCGGGATCGAGAGGCAGTGGTTACTCTTCGCATCGTGCCAGCAGCTGGCACGGAACCCAGCCAAACACTCATAAAAAGCATTATCACTAAAAACGCATGTGCTGCTGGCTTTCTAAGCGGCTTCATTGCGTTTTTGATACGGCCCGCGCGGTCCTTGCTTCGGAATCGCGGCGTCCACCATTTTAGCTAGATCCGCCGGCGCGCGTGTTCGGGAACAGCGCCGATTCCTGGCTGAACGTGCAACGCCGCAACGACCTGTGGGAGGCTCTGCATTCTCCGGATCGCCGCCAGCGCATCGAACGCGCCCGGCCTGTGCGCCCGGCCGCCGCATGAGGCATGCCTTGCGCAGCGTTTGTCGCTATCGGGAGTCCCTAAGAATCGCTTCACCATCCGTAGTCCGTCAGGGCGAAGGGTGGCGGAGAGGAAGGGATTCGAACCCTTGATACGGCTTTAGACCGTATAACGGTTTAGCAAACCGCCGCCTTCAGCCACTCGGCCACCTCTCCGGTCCGCCGATATGACTAGGCGCTACGCTGCCGGCAGGCAAGGGTTCGGCGCCGCCACTTCGGACGCGCCTAGTGTCCCGATTCCGAAGTTCGCATCATTAGGCGGCACCCTCTTTTGCGAACTTCGGTATCGAAGGACACTAGCAACGTATTGATCTAGTGTGGCTTTGGTTCAGAAGTCCGCATGACGAGTTCGCGGCAAAAATGATGCGGACTACTGAACCGCCACACTGGCAGGCCTCAGGCGGCCATGGCCGGCGCCGACCCGGCCAAGGTTCCCCGCGCCCAATCGCGCGCGGCGCGCTGCGCGGCGGCGATCTCACCTTCTGACATCTGATCGGCGAGCTCGCGCCGCAGCCGGATCGCGTCGCGGTTGCCCTTCATCGCCGCAAGATTGAACCATTTGTGGGCGGAGACGAGATCCACCGGCACATCGCGACCGACCGAATACATCATGCCGAGCTCGTACAGCATGTCGCCGGCGGCGGGCCCTTCGCCGAGCGGCGCCGCGCTGCTGTCGAGAATTTCAAAGCGAGCCATCATCCACTCCCCTGTCTACGACTTGTCACTGTTCGCCGGCTCTTCTTTCCCCGAGGCCGACACGACGATAATCCTCAGAACATTTGAACGGTGGTTTAATCAAAGCGATGAATCAAAGCTGAACTGCCGGTCAGGCGGTTGCACGAGGCCGGCAACGCGGCGTTAAGCAACCCGAATCGGCGATGCCGGCGCTGCCGCGGACCGGCGAACGGCAGTCCTGGCGGCAACAAAGCTTGCAATGCGGCTTTCCTTGGCTATCCTTTCACTCTCGCGATCGTGCGGGACACCGGAGGAGGCCATGAAAATCTTTCGCATAGCGGCGGCTGTCGTCATTGCGGCGATCGGGCTCGCGCTGGTGGCGATCGCGCCTGCGCTCGCCGCGGACCCGTTCGGCACGTGGTTGACGGAAGATACGAAAGGTAAGATCCACATCGTCAATTGCGGGGGGGCGCTCTGCGGCAATCTGGTTTGGATCAAGGAACCGCTGGATCCTGAAACCAACAGGCCGAAGCTCGACAAGCATAACGTCGATGCGAGCAAGCAAGGCCGCCCGCTGCTCGGCATTCCCATCGTGCTCAATATGAAACCGAGCGGCGCCGACAAATGGGAAGGGCAGGTGTACAACGCCGAAGACGGCAATACCTATTCCGGCTCGTTCACCCTGACCGGCGCAAATTCGGCTCAGCTCAAAGGCTGCGTGCTCGGCGGACTGATCTGCAAGGCGCAGAACTGGACGCGGACGAACTGACGCCCAGCACCGCCCATTCAGCCGTCGTCATCTCGCGCGCTGGCCGAATAATACCGCGCGCACCGTGGGATCGTGCATGTCGACTGCCGCGGCCGCCTCGATGCGGATGGCAAAGGCGCGCTTCACCGCCGGCCGCGCGCGGATCGTTTCAAACCAGCGCTGCAGATTTGGAAAAAGCGCGAGGTCCTGACCCATCCGCTCGGCGAGCCTGACCCAACCAACGCAGGCCATGTCGGCAATGGAATAGCGGTCGGCCAAAAACAGGCGCCCGGCAAGCCGCGTGTTCATGACGCCGAATAGGCGATTGACCTCGTCGGTGTAGCGGGTGATGGCGTAGGCGACCGCTTCCGGCGCGTAACGGCGGAAGTGATTGGCCTGGCCGGCCATCGGGCCGAGCCCGCCGACCTGCCAGAACAGCCACTCCTCGACGGCGACGCGCGCGCGCTCCTCGCGCGGATAAAACTTGCCGGTCTTGCGGCCGAGATATTGCAGGATGGCGCCGGACTCGAAGACCGAGATCGGCCGCCCGGCCGGGCCGGCGGGATCGACAATCGCCGGGATGCGGTTGTTCGGCGAGATGGACAGAAAATGCGGCGTGAACTGCTCGCCTTTGGAAATATCGATTGGACGCACGACATAGGGCAAGCTGCATTCTTCGAGCATGATCGAGATCTTCCAGCCGTTCGGCGTCGGCCAGTAATAGAGTTCGATCGGCTCGACGCGGCGCGCCGTCCGTCGCTTTGCCGCAGGCGCGGGCCTCGCCTTCGATGTCCTCGGCGCGCGCGTCATGACAAGCCCTCTCAGCGTCACCGGTCCAGCGCCAAGGCATCGGCCGCCTGCGAAACGCCCAGCGCCGGAGTCCTGGCGATCCATCTTAGCCGGTATCTGTCGTAAAAGTTGCCGGCCCCACCCTGAGCCGGAACGGACCGGCAAAAAAGAACGGCGCTACGGTTGCGTACCGCCGCGCCGCTAAAATTGTCGGAAAGAACACACCGACACACCGAGGGCGTCGGCGAGATACCGGAAGCTAGAATCCGCGGACAATCTGCCGCGGTGAGGTTCGGATCGCCCGCCCCTCCTCTTCACCACCGTGCCCTATGAACGATTGTGAAGCTCTAACCTCCGTCCCGCCGACGCCCTCCGTCGTCCACCTGAGCCGGCCCGTCTCGGGCGATCGTCGATCTTCCCGCGACGAAAGCCGGCCCGTGTGACGCGATCTTCGACTCATGTGATGCCGAAGACCGATCGCGGCATTGACTACTTCTTCTTCCGGCGCTTCGTCGTCTTCTTCGCCGTCTTCTTTGCCGCTGCCTTTGTCTTTCGCTTCTTCGCCATTGCTGCCCTCCTAGCCTGAGTGGATGGCGACATCGGTGCAGTGCAGTCGCGAATCGAGCTGCACTACCATCCGATTACTACAGCAGGAAAAAAATAACAGTGACTCCGCTTAATATTGTGTGTAACTGCCGCGCCCCGCGGCCAACCGCATCGCCGCCGCGATCGTCGGCGAAGCGCACGGGCGAAAAATTTTTCGCCGGCACGATCGCCGACGAAAAATTCGCGGCGATGCAGAAGTGCCGATGAAATGCGGGTTTCTGCCACATCGCATTTTGCGGCATGGCGTGGAAAGCGCGCGCACCGCTCGCCGTCGAAGCGCGCCTTCGCCGGTTCGATATCGTCGCCGTCGGCGGATTCACCACGGCAAAAAAATTATGCACTGGACGCCTCCGCGAGCATGTTGACGGGCCCCACCGCGGCGCAAAACGCGCGAATCAGTACCAACCGATTCGCGCTCGCAGCATGTTTCCCGGCTGCATGAGGTACCTCGCGGCGGCAGCGCGAGAGAGATTCTCGCTTCCGTTTCGGCTTGCGATGAGAGCGCGCGGCGTCTGTGCCGTACGTGCGGCGCGCCGCACAACGTCGCGTTCAGACCCCGAACCGCTTCTTCAGGAGATCGTTGACGGCCTGCGGATTGGCCTTGCCGCCCGACGCTTTCATCACCTGACCGACGAACCAGCCGACCGCCTTCGGGTTGGTCTTCGCATCGGCGACCTTGTCAGGGTTCCGGGCGAGGATATCGTCGACGAGCTTCTCGATCGCCGCGAGGTCGGTCAGCTGCTGCAGCCCGCGCGCCTCGACGATTGCGTGCGGGTCGCCGCCCTCGGTCCAGACGATCTCGAACACGTCCTTAGCGATCTTGCCGGAGATCGTGTTCCCGGCGAGGAGGTCGAGGATGGCGCCGAGCTGCGCCGCCGAGACCGGCGAAGCGGTGATGCCCTTGCCTTCCTTATTGAGCCGTCCCGCGAGCTCATTGATGACCCAATTGGCGGCAGCCTTGGCGTCGCGCCCCTTCGCCACCGCCTCGAAATAGTCCGCGGTGTCGCGGGCGGCAACGAGCCGAGTGGCGTCTAGGACCGACAGCTCATAATCACGCACGAAACGCCCCCTCTTCTCGTCCGGCAGCTCCGGCAATTGCGCCCTAAGCTCTTCGACGAAGGCCGCCGTCAATTTGAGCGGGAGTAGATCGGGATCCGGGAAGTAGCGGTAGTCGTGCGCCTCCTCCTTGCTGCGCATCGAGCGCGTCTCGCCCTTGTCCGGATCGTACAGCCGCGTCTCCTGCTCGATCTGGCCGCCCTCTTCCAGAATTTCGATTTGGCGACGACTCTCCCAGTAGATGGCGTCGCCGATGAAGTTGATCGAATTTAGATTTTTGATCTCGCAGCGGGTGCCGAGTGGTTCGCCTGGTCGGCGTACCGAGACGTTGACGTCGGCGCGAAGGTGGCCCTTCTCCATGTCGCCGTCGCAGGTGCCCAGATAGCGCAGAATGATACGTACTTTCGCCATGAAGTTCATCGCGTCGTCGAACGAACGGATATCGGGTTTTGAGACGATCTCCATTAGCGCGACGCCGGAACGATTGAGATCGACGAGCGATATCGAGGCATGCTGGTCGTGCAGCAACTTGCCGGCGTCCTGTTCGAGGTGAATTCGCTCGATGCCAATCGTTGCCGTCCCGCCACCGTCCGTATCGATCGTCACCTCGCCTTCGCCGACGATCGGCGATTTGTATTGGCTGATCTGGTAGCCCTGCGGCAGATCCGGATAGAAGTAGTTCTTGCGGTCGAACACCGATTGAAGATTGATCTTGGCGTTCAACCCGAGCCCGGTGCGCACCGCCTGGCGCACACACTCCTCGTTGATCACCGGCAGCATGCCCGGCATGGCGGCATCGACGAGCGACACATGCGCGTTTGGCTCACCGCCGAACGCGGTCGACGCGCCGGAAAACAACTTGGCTTTGGCGGTCACCTGGGCATGCACTTCCATGCCGATGACCACTTCCCAGTCGCCGGTTGCGCCCTTGATCAGCTTCGATTTCGATGTCGGTGCGTCCATCGTGGTTTCGCGGTGCGTCCGTTGCGGTTCCGGTACCCGCTTCCTGAGCCCGCGGCAAGCGCTGCGGTTCGAACCGGCCCTCCAGTCAACCCTCTCCCCGCTCAGCGCTTGCCGTTGTGCCGCTCGATGAACGTGGCGAAGGCGGCGAGCTGCTGGCGAATAAATCCAATCGTCTGCTGATCGGTGATTTCGCCGGTCTTGGCGTCGATCCGTTGCGAGCAATTGCCGATGAAAATTTCCGGCCTGCCGAAGGTCAGGGCGTCGAGAAAGAGCATCGTCCGGCGCAAATCGTATTGCATGCGGCCGCCGCCGAGCGGCCCGCCCGTGGCGGACTGGATGGCGACCGGCTTGCCGGCGAATGGCTGATTGGGCACCCGCGATACCCAGTCGATCGCATTCTTCAAGCCGCCGGGAATTGAGAAGTTGTATTCCGGGGTGTTGAAGATGGCGCCGTCGGCGACGCGAATTGCGTCGGCGAGCTTTTGCACCGCCGGAGGGATGCCGCCGGAACCCTCAAGGTCGGCGTTGTACAGGGGAAATTCGGAAAACGGTGGCGCTTCCTCGATGCGCATGCCGGCCGGCGCCAGCCCGGGTAGCGCATTCATGACCATCCGGTTGTAAGAGCCTTTGCGCAGGCTGCCGCAAATACTGATGACGTCGAATGTCTTGTCGGCCATGAGGTTGCCTCATCCAATCTTTTCGTCGGCGATCGGATTGCGCAGCACGCCGATGCCCTCGATTTCGACCTCGCAAACGTCGCCGTTTTTCATCCAGACCGGCGGCTGACGGGCGAAGCCGACGCCTGACGGCGTACCGGTGAAGATGATGTCGCCGGGCTCCAGCGTCATACCCTGGGTGATGTAAACCAGCATCTCCACAATTGGGAACATCATATTGTTGGTATTGTCCGATTGCATCGTCCGGCCGTTCAACCGGCTCTCGATTTTCAATCCCTTGCCCCCCGGCGGCAGCTCGTCGGCGCTGACGAACCAGGGCCCGAAGCCGCCGGTGCGGTCGAAATTCTTGCCCATGTCCCATTGCGTGGTTTTGCGCTGGAACTCGCGCACCGAGCCCTCGTTGCCGCACGAATAGCCGGCGACGCACGAGAGCGCATTGGCCGCTGTCAAATGCTTGGCGCGGCGGCCGACGATCAGGATCATTTCCGCTTCGTAATCGAGGGTCTCGGTCACTTGCGGGCGGATGATCGGCTGGCCGTGCGGCACCAGCGAGGTCAGGCTGCGCATAAAAATGGTCGGGAACTTTGGAATGTTATCGCGCTGCGCGCCTTCCTTGACGTGCTCGAGATAATTCAACCCGAGGCAGATGACCTTACCCGGACGGCCAATGGGCAACCGGTAGGTCAAGCCCGCGAGCGGGCGGCGCGCGGCGGCCGCGGCCCGCTTGGCGATATCGGCAAGCGGCTTGGTATCGCCGTCATTACGCTTAAGCCATTCACCGAGATCGGTAGGGACCGCCCTATCCACGGCATGGAGATCGACCACGGTATCGCCGTCCACGACGCCGAGTCGCGGTCCCCCCTGCCCTTCGAACGCAACAATTTTCATGCTCTTCCTTCCTTGGCCGCTCGCAGCCTCTGCTAACGACATCCCTAGCGAATGATCGGCCGCGATGGCAACCAGTGGCCGACAGCCAAGTCCTCGGCGGTCATTGGCGCCATTTGCACTGAATACTTTAACTTATCGGCGATGACTTCGCTCACGCGCGCTATACCCCTCGTTAAGTCGGCCGTGATCTGTTCCGCGATCCGGATACTGCCTACCCGCGCACATCTGCTGGAACAATCCCAGACGGAGTGAGCCAGATGGCCGCCTTGCCCGCACAAGCCTTTCGATTGCCCGAAATCCAACTGGCTGAGATTCTCAGTGCGCTCAGTCACGCGCTGGATATGGTGGAGGGACAGCCCCCGGGACACTGCGCGCGCTGCTGCTGGATCGGAATCCACATCGGTTGGGAGACTAGGCTCGATGCCGCGGGAATCTGGGAGCTGTATTACACGCTGCTGCTGAAGGATCTCGGCTGCAGCAGCAATGCCGCGCGGCTTTGCCAGCTCTACATGACCGACGACATCACCTTCAAGCACGACTTCAAGACGGTGAATGGCAGCCTACCGCAGGTCCTTCGCTTCGTGCTGTCCCATACCGGAATGAGAACCGGACTCGCGGAACGATTTCGCGCGCTGGCCCGCGTCCTCCAGAACGGCGGCGAGATCACCCGGGAACTTATGGAAGCGCGTTGCGATCGCGGCGCGGAGATTGCCCGTAAGATGCGTTTTTCCGAAGCAGTCGCGCAAGGTATTCGCAACCTCGACGAACACTGGGACGGCGGCGGTATGCCGTTGGGTCTGCGCGGCGAGGACATTCCGATCTACTCGCGAATTGCCCTGCTTGCGCAGGTGATCGACGTTTTCCATACCGCCAGCGGTGTCGACGCCGCCAAGCGCGAGGTCCAGCACCGCGCCGGAACCTGGTTCGACCCGCAATTGGTGTCTGCGTTCGAGCGCGTCGCGGCGCGTCCGGGGTTTTGGGAAACACTGAGTTCCGACGACCTGCCGCACGCGATTTTTGCGCTCGAACCGGCGCAAACCAGATCGGTCGTCGACGAGGACTTTTTGGACGACATCGCCGAAGCCTTCGCGCAAGTCGTCGACTCCAAGAGCCCCTATACCAGCGGACACAGCGAGCGCGTCACTCTTTTCGCGGATTTAATTGCCCAGCGAATGGGCCTGTCTGACGATCACCGCCGATGGCTCAAACGCGCGGCCTTGCTGCACGATATCGGCAAGCTCGGGGTCAGCAACTCGATCCTCGATAAGCCGGCCCAGCTCGACCCTGAGGAATGGGCGGCGATGCAGATGCACGCCGTTTACAGCGAGAGGATTCTGTCCCGCATCGCCGCCTTCCACGAACTTGCGCCGATCGCGGCCGCACACCATGAGCGGCTTGACGGGAAGGGCTATCCGCGCGGTCTCCGAGGCGATGAGATCGCCCTGGAAACGCGGATCATCACCACTGCGGACATTTTCGACGCGCTGACCGCCGCGCGGCCCTATCGAGCGGCGATGCCAGTCGCCGAGGCCTTGGCGATCATGTCGGATATGGTGGGCACCGCGATCGATCCGGCCTGTTTTGACGCGCTTCGGCAGGTTATCGACAGCATGCAGGTTTCTTTGGCCGCGTGAAGTCGGCCTTGTGCGGCAGATCGATCGCGCACGCCAGGCGGTTCGCAACAGCGGGCTCAGGTCTCCGTTAGCCGAAAAAATATTCCTTGAGCCGCTCGCGCGCAGCCATCGCGCCGCCAAGATCGAAGCCGTTGACGACGGCAAGGCGAAAGCCGCCGGGGGGCATGGAGTGGCGTTCGGGCGCCCAATCCTCATGAAAGGTGATTTGGACACTAGTGACACCGGGCATGCGTTTGACCGACTCGACAAGCGCCGCCGGCGGATGGCGGTAGCGCACGCCATTCGGGCCAAACAGCACGACGCTGTAACCTTCGCGCCGATCGGCATCGGCGAAGTTCCAGGCACCGTTCTCGTACAGCGCGACGATCGCCTCCACCCAGCCGGCGCCGTAGAGATCCGGCCACTGATCGGTGAAGCGCAGATGCGCCTCGATGATCGTGCCGCCGATGGTTTCGACATTGAGCATGCCGGTATAGCCGGCAAGGTGCCGATGCACCCAGGCGCCGCAGCACCTCTCGATGTCCGCATCGGGCGCGGCATGGATCGTCCAGTAATCGAACGTGCCCTCGCCCGCCGGTTTGCCGGTAACGTGCCGCCACCAGCGCGGCGCGCCGTCGACGACGGCGATGTCGGAGGAGACGTGGCGGCCGTCGAGCAAGGTCATCCAGAAATGACCCGGCGCGTAATGCTGATCGTAGTCGGTTTGCGAATGAAGAACGCGGCTGCCGATGCCCATGCCTTTGAGATTGACAATCGGCTTGGAGAAGACCGGGAAGCGCGGCGGTGCCGTGCCGTGAGGGCCAGCCTCGAGGCCCTGGCTCAGCGCCACTGCCAGCTTGTCATAGACCCAGCGATGCGCCGGATGCCATTGCCAGGCATCGGCGTCCTCGGTCGTGATGTTCGCGGCGGTTTCTACATGCGCGAAATATTGCTGGCGCCAAGGATCGGCTTCCCGGATCGGCATGAATCAGACAACGGAAGACAGAGGACGAAGGACGGAGGACGGAAGGAATGGCGGCAAATCTGTCATCTGTCCTCTGTCATCCGTAAGGCGTGGACGCTGAACAGCCCGTCCGCCCACGCCGCAAGCGGCGACCAGCCGCTGCCGTGCGCCATGACCTGGAACGAGTCGACCGAATATTTGTAGCTGTTCTCGGTGTGGATCGTTTCGCCGGCGCGGAACTCGATCGTCACGTTGCGAATTCTCACCTTCTGCCGTTTGGTGCTGGCAAGATGCATTTCGATGCGGTTGCGTTCGGCATTGTAGAAGGCATGGTGTTCGAACGCGGCAAGTTCGAAGTTGGCGCCGAGCTCGCGATTGATGCGGGCAAGCAGATTGAGATTGAACTTCGCGGTGACGCCCTCGGCATCGTTATAAGCGCGATAAAGAACATCGGGCGCCTTGACCAGGTCAACTCCGACCACGAGAACTGATCCAGCACCCAGGATCCGTGCGGCGCGGCGCAAAAATGCCGCCGCATCATGCGGTTCGAAATTGCCGATGGTCGATCCGGGAAAAAACCCGGCGCGCGGCATCGACGCAACTTCGAGCGGCGGCTCGGCCATCGTGGTGAAATCCGCCACCATCGGATAGATCGCAAGATGCGGAAAATCGCGGCGCACTTGAGCGGCGTCCCGCTGCAGGAAGTCTCCGGAAATATCGACCGGGACGTAGGCCGCCACGCTCGCCGCCGCATGCAGCAGAATGCGCGCTTTCCGGCTCGACCCGCTGCCGAATTCGATCAAAGCGCAACCGGGCGGAAACAGCGAGGCCATGGCCGGCGCGTGCTTCGACAGAAGAGCAAGCTCGCTGCGGGTCGGGTAATATTCCGGCAGCCGGGTAATCCGGTCGAACAGGTCGGAGCCGGCCAAATCGTAAAAATATTTGGGCGGCAGATGCTTGGGCTTTGCGGTGAGACCGGCGATGACCTCGGCGGCGAACGAATTCTCCGTCTCGATCGGCCCTGGCGTGCGAAATGCGGTTTGGATATTCATTTGAACGCTCAGCGTTCGAACTGGGCCAGACGCAATCCGCTGAACTGCCAGCGCGCCGACGGATAAAAGAAATTGCGATAGGTCTCGCGCGAGTGACCCGCGGGCGTCGCCAGGGACGAACCGCGCAGCACCATCTGGTTGACCATGAACTTGCCGTTGTATTCCCCGAGCGCACCTGGCGCGGCCCGATAATCCGGATAAGGCGCGTAGGCGCTACGCGTCCATTGCCAAACGGCGCCGAAGGCGTCGTCGAGCTCGCCGCTTTTCGCCGCTACCTCCCATTCGGCCTCGCTCGGCAGGTGCTTGCCGGCCCAGCGGGCAAACGCGTCGGCTTCGTAATAGCTGATGTGGCACACCGGTAATGCCGGATCGACCGGGCGCAGCCCACCGAGCGTCATCGCGAACCACGCGCCGTCGATATCACGCCAATAGCCCGGCGCGTTCCAGCCATGCGCCTGCGCCTCCGTCCATCCGTCCGACAGCCAAAGACTCGGCGTCGCGTAGCCGCCGTCGGCCATGAATTCGAGCCACTCGCCGTTGCTCACCAACGCCCGTGCCACGCAGACCGGCTGCAGCAAGACCTGGTGCGCGGGCCGTTCATTGTCGAAGGAGAACCCTTGGCCTTCGTGGCCGATCACATGAATGCCGGCGATCAGGCCGTTGCCAAATGCGGCGCCGGCTGTAGTGCGCGCGCTCTCGCCTTGCGGCCAACGCCAACGGGCATCGTAGACCGGATTGGTCGCGTTTTGCGCAAACGCGTGCAGGATGTCGGTCAGCATCAGTTCCTGATGCTGCTGCTCGTGATTGAGCCCGATCTCGACAATTGGGATGACCGCTTCGATATCCTTTGTGGATTCGATCAACGCCGCCACGGCGCCATCGACATGGGCGCGATAAGCTGCCGTCTCCGCGACACCGGGGCGCGTGATGAGACCGCGCTGCGGCCGCGCGTGCCGGGGACCCGCGGCCACGTAGTAGGAGTTGAACAGATACGCGAACCGCTCATCGAACGGACGATAGGCCCGGTCAAACGGCCGCAACAGAAATTGCTCAAAGAACCACGTGACATGGGCGCGGTGCCATTTCGTCGGACTGGCATCGGGCATCGATTGAACAACCTGGTCCTCGGGACCAAGCGGCGATGCCCTTCGCTCGGTTTCGGCGCGTACCGCACAAAAGGCCTCGAGCCAATGTCGGCGCCAATCGGCGGTCTGCGCCGCGAGCGCGGCGTCCGCGGCGGTCGAATCGCGCAATCGAACCAACGGAGAAGCAGCGGGGCCTGGCATTGTTGGATCCGGAAAACCGGAGGGGTGAATAGTCAAAGTCAATAGCTAGGAAGTAAATCAGCGCATCGCTGGGTGGTTCCATACCCATTCAGCCGCCGTAAGGGCAATGCCGGGGCGGCTGTGCTAACGGGGATGTGATCGGACCGATCTTTATGGTCGGTATCGGTACCGCACGGCGGCGACGAGAATGGAGAGTGAACGATGGCTGAAACGATGCTGCCGCGCCAACGCTGCGCTTATTCGGCCATCGTCGACCGGCCACCGCTCAAACTGCCGGGGCGGGCGCGCCTCGTCTTCTGGACCATCGTCAATCTCGAAGTCTGGGACATCCGCAAGCCGATGGCGCGCCAAGTACTGCCGCCGCCCACCGGCCAAACGCAAATTCCCGACGTGCCGAACTGGAGCTGGCACGAATACGGCATGCGGGTCGGTGTGTGGCGCTTTTTCGATCTGTTCAAGCGCTCAAAGATCCGGCCAACGTTGGCGATCAACGCCCGCGCCTGCGAGGATTACGCCCGCGTCGCCGGGCAAGCGAAAGCCGAAGCTTGGGAGTTTATGGGCCATTCCTACGAGCAGGGGCCGATCCACGCCGAACCCGATCAACGGGCCATGGTCGCGCGCGCGCTCGACATCATCGAACGCTTCTGCGGGAAACGGCCGCTTGGCTGGCTCGGACCCGGCCTCACCGAGACCTTCGAGACGCCGGAAATCCTCGCCGCCGCCGGGATCAAATATATCGGCGATTGGGTGTACGACGATGAACCCACCGTGATTCGCACCGCAGTCGGCCCGCTGCTGACGCTGCCTTATACCGTCGAACTCAACGACATTCCGATGATGATCATTCAGCATCACGCGAGCGATTATCTGCTGCGCCGCGCCATCGACCAGTTCGATCGGCTTTACGCCGAGGGCGAACAGCGGGCGAAAATCTTCACTCTCGCCATCCACCCCTACATCAGCGGCCAGCCGCACCGAATCAAATATCTGGAAGCGATCTATGATTACGCGCGCCGCTTCGACGGCGTCGTGTATTGGACCGGCGAGGAGATTCTGCACTGGTACCTGCAATCCGGCGCAGTGATATGAGAGAAAACGCGGCCACCCGCGACATACGCGAACATCGCGAGCAGCGACAGGAACAGCGAAGGAAAAACATCATGGGGAAACACGGAACGGCGGCGGCATGGCTGCTCGCAAGCGTATTGGCAGCGAATGCCGCAGAGGCTGCACCGTGCCGTACCAGTGGAAGCTACGATGCCTGGCTCGCCGCCTTCGAACGCGAGGCCATGGCGCAAGGCATCTCCCAAGCCGCCATCGCCGCCGCCAGGCCACACCTCACCTACGACCAGCACATCGTCAATATCGATCGCGGCCAGCGCGTTTTCACTCAGACCTTTCTGGAATTCTCCAACCGCATGGCTGCCGCCTACCGCATCCAGCGCGGTGCGGCGCTGATCAAGGCCAACGCCGCGACGTTCGCGCGCATCGAGCAGCAATTCGGCGTGCCGGCGCCGGTCATCGTCTCGTTCTGGGCGCTGGAAAGCGATTTCGGCGCCAATATGGGCAATTACCATTCGCTCAGCGCCATCGCTTCGCTGGCCTACGATTGCCGCCGCAGCGACAAATTCCGCGCCCAGCTCCTGGATGCCCTCCGCCTCATCGAGCGCGGCGATCTGACGCCGGAGGAGATGATCGGCTCCTGGGCGGGCGAACTCGGCCAGACGCAGATGATGCCGTCGGAATACTACCAATACGGCATCGATTACGACGGCGACGGCAAACGCAATCTCATTCGCAGCGTGCCCGACGTGCTGGCTTCGACGGCGAACTACTTGCATGGGCTCGGCTGGAAGCGCGGCGAGCCGTGGCTCACCGAGGTGCGCGTGCCGGAGAATCTGCCGTGGGATCAGGCCGACCTTTCGATTGCGCTGCCGCGCGCCAAATGGGCGGGCTTCGGCGTTACGCTCGCCGACGGCCGGCCGCTGCCGGCCGACAATCTACCGGCCTCGCTATTGTTGCCGATGGGGCGCTTCGGCCCCGCCTTCCTCGCCTATCAGAATTTCCAGGTCTATCTGCAGTGGAACAATTCGCTCGTCTATTCGACGACGGCGGCCTATCTCGCCACCCGCATCGCCGGCGCGCCGCCGCTACGCCGCGGCAATCCGCCGCCTGCGCTTGCTTTCAACGACGTCAAGGCGCTGCAGACCTTGTTGACGCGCGCCGGCTATGACGTGGGAACGGTCGATGGATTTTTGGGCCTGAAAACAAGGCAGGCGGTCAAAGCGATGCAGATGAAATATGGCCTGCCCGCCGATTCCTATCCGACGGCTGAACTGCTCGCACGTATGCGCGGCGGGGGGTAGCAGCTTTCCCAGCACGCCATTGCTGCAAGAGTGCTTGACCGCGCGCTGCGCGGTGGGAGAAGATACTGAAATGGTTCAGTTTCTGCTTATTCTAATTCCAAAGAGCAGCGCGGGGGTTCCCTCGATAGCTTGAAGCCGATATCGAGGGGGCGAGATTTTGACGCCGCAGCGGCGTTACACGTGAGAACACTGTAACGTCACTTTTGCCGGATAGTTCGAGCTTGGAACGCCGCGAGGGCGCAGAGAGGGTGAGTACGTTGCGCATACAGCATAGACCTCGCCTTGAGCGAGATCTTTCAATCCGGACTTTCATTGGGCCACACCGTTTCTACGCGCTCGCGATCCTCGCCGGCGCGCTGCTGTTGGTTGCCGCCTTGACTCCTTCGGCCTTTGCTCAAAGCAACACCGGTCCCGCCAGCGGGCAACCCCCGGCACAGACCACGGCTCCATCCCCTGCACCTGCTCCCACCACCACGCCGTCAGTGGCGGCCGCCGCTCCGTCAGCACCTGTAGCCACTCCATTGGCGCCGGCCGCCGAACATTCGGTCGCGACTGCCGAGCTGCCCCAGGACCTCTCGCCGTGGGGCATGTTTCAGCATGCCGATATTATCGTGAAGGCGGTGATGATCGGGCTTGCCGCTGCTTCGCTCATCACCTGGACGGTGTGGCTCGCCAAGATCCTCGAACTGCGCGGGGCGCGTGCCGAAGTGCGCCGCGGACTGCGTACCCTGGCCAATTGCACGACGTTCGCCCAGGCCTACGAGCAATTGCGCGACGGCACGAGCCCGATCGCGCAACTCATGCAAGCGGCGGCGAGCGAGATCCGGCAGTCCGCCAGTCTGCGCGGCGACGGACTCAAGGAGCGCATCGTCTGGCAGCTCGAGCGCATCGAAATGGCGGCCGGCCGCAAAATCTCGCGCGGCACCGGCATCCTGGCCACCATCGGCTCGACGGCGCCCTTCATCGGGCTGTTCGGCACGGTCTGGGGCATCATGGACAGCTTCATCGGCATCTCCAGGGCCCATACGACCAATCTCGCGGTGGTGGCGCCCGGTATCGCCGAGGCGCTGCTGGCGACCGCGCTCGGGCTCGTCGCCGCGATCCCGGCGGTCATGATCTACAACGTGCTGGCGCGATCGACGGCGCATTACCGCGCGCTCGTCGGCGATGCTTCCGCGCAGGTGATGAAGCTCGTGAGCCGCGATCTCGAGCGCGCCAGGCTGCCCAGGCCTGAAGTCATGCCGCTAGCCGCCGAGTAAAACCATGGCGATGCGTCTTGATCACGGCACGGACGAACTCGAGGAAGTGCACGGCATCAACGTGACACCGTTCATCGACGTGATGCTGGTGCTGTTGATCATCTTCATGGTCGCGGCCCCGCTGGCGACCGTCGATATCGCCGTCGATCTGCCCTCCTCCAGCGCCGAACCGCAGCAGCGGCCGGACAAGCCGGTCTACCTCACGCTCAAGGCCGACCTCAGCCTCGCCATCGGCGATGAGGCGATCGCGCGCGGCGCGCTCGCCGGCGCGCTGGACGCGGCGACCGGCGGCAACAAGGACGATCGCATCTTTCTGCGCGCCGACCGCAGCGTGCCATATGGCGACGTCATGCAGGTGATGAACGATCTGCGCGCGGCGCGTTATCTCAAAGTTGCCTTGGTGGGCCTGGAAATGCGGGAAGCGAAATGACCGCGATCTCGCCGTCATGGTTCGAGGACGAAAGCCCGCGCGACCTTTTTCGCTGGGGGGCGGCGGCGGCCGTCGTGCTCGGCATTCACGCCGGCGCCATCGCCTTCTACCTGTTTTGGCACCAGCCAGAGGAAGAAATCGGCGACGACGCCGTGGTCGTGACCGTGGAACTTGCTCCGATCGACTCGACGCCGGACGCAGAGCAGCGCGATGTCGCGCCCGCGCCCGAGACCATGATCGAATCAAGGGCCGTTCCCGAACCGCAAAAGGAGAAGCCGACCGAAGAGGTAAAGGTCGAGCAGCCGCCGGATGAGACGCCGGCGGTTATTCCCGAGCCGGTCGTCAAGCCGCCGGAGAAAGTCGAAGAAGCGCGGCCGCCTGCCCCGGTCACCGCGCAACGGGTCAAGGGTGGGGCGCCGCGCATCGAGCCGTCATGGCAGTCGAGCCTGGTGCGGCAGCTGCAGCGTTACAAGCGCTATCCAAGCGAGGCACAGTCGCGCAGCGAGGAAGGCGTCGTGCTGTTGAGCTTCAGCCTCGACCGCACCGGCCACGTGCTCGCGCACCACATCGTCCGCAGCTCCGGCTTTGCCGATCTCGACAACGAGGTGATGGCGATGATCAAGCGGGCCGAGCCGCTGCCGGCCTTCCCGGCGAGCATGCCGGAGCCGCAACTCGATCTGACCGTGCCGATCCGCTTCTCGCTGCGCTGAAGCGAAAGACCGTCATTCGCTCTTCCTCCTCCGCGAGCGGAGAAGTATCAATCGCACATCAGTCGTTGTTGCCTAAGGAGCGCGGTCCGTAAGGATCGGGCGGTGTCGCGTTGTCGCCACCCTGGAAGCCGAACGGCACGCCGCGAAGGCCGCCGACGTACCCCTGCCCCGCGCCGAACTGCACTGTCGGACCATTCTCGTCGAACGGCTGCGCGCTTTGGCCGAAGTTCTTGACCTGGTCGTCAGGATCGGCAAACCTCGAATTACCGTCCGGATTGGCGCTCAGGTTTTCCATGGTGAATGCTCGCGCTGAGGGACTCGTCAACGCTACGACCACAATCGCCAGCGCCGCCGCGAAACAAAGCTGCGTTGATCTCATCGTCATGATGACCTCGCCCTTCGCCCCCGCGAAGCAGACTTTAGGCTACGGCGGTGGGATACCCGGCGTCAACCTTTAGATCCGCCCTAAGGAGGGATCATGCGCAACAAGCCGTGTCTCACATCGGCCGATGTGAAGAAAATGCTGGCCGCCTGCGAAGCCGAAGCCGGCAAGAACAACTGGGTGGTCGCGATCTCCATTGTCGACGATGGCGGTTTCCTGCTCGGCTTCACGCGCATGGACGGAGCCTCCCCGGTTACCGCCGAAGTGTCGCTAGGCAAGGCCCGCACCTCGGCGCTGACCAGACGGCCGAGCAAAGCTTTCGAGGATCGCGTCAAGGAGCGCCCGGCCTTTGTCACGTTTCCCGCCGGCATTTTGATTCAGGGCGGCGTGCCGATCATGCACCAAAACGAATGCGTCGGCGCGGTCGGCGTGTCGGGCGTGCAATCGCACGAAGACGAGCAGATCGCGATGGCCGGGGCGAGCGCCCTCGGCTGAAAGCGCCGCGGCGATGCCGCAAAAGCACGATCTGGAAACGTGGCGCCGGTTTTCTAAAAGGACCTGCGCCAACAAAGTCGTGCTCAGCCGTCCAGCTCCTTGAAATAGCGGTAGATGCCCCACTGGCTGAACGCGATCCTTCGCTTCGAGGCTAGATAGGCTTTGACGCGCGGGCGTCTAGCAACACGGTCGTGCAGCGCAACCACGCCGGGGATTTTCTTCTCGAAACGCTTCATGCGCTTGGGGAAGGCGTAGCGCAGTCCCTCGATGATCTGAAATAGCGAAAGGTCGACATAGCTGAGACGCCGGCCAATCAGATATTGACCGCCGTTCGTGTGCAGGACGCGCTCGAAATAGCCCAAGAATTTCGGCACGCGATAGCGCCAGAAATCCCTGGTGCGCCGTCGCGCCGATGGCCGCTGCTCCTCGAAGTAGAGCCATCCGGATACCGGATGATGGGTGTCGTGAATCTCAACCACAAGATCGGCGATCGTGAGCTGCAATTGGTGCGTCAAGAGCCGTCCCGCCTCGTCGTCCCACGACACCCCGGAGGGTGTCCAGGCCAAGGATCTCGGAAATCGTAATGCACTGCGTACGTTAGCGACCGTCGCCGCATGGTAAGATAATGGAAATCGGCGCCGGATAGGTTGGCGATCGCTGTCGGGCGCCGCAGGAAGGTCGTAGTCGGCTGCTATTGGACTATACTGCGGCTGGCTGAGCGAGAGCGGGCCGAGGGGATCGGGCATGGCGCGTATTGCCGGAAATCGCCTGTTGCGACTTGTCTTGGTTGTCGGCTTGGCCATGGCGCTCGGTGCCTGCTCCAAATGCGACGTGCCGACCTGGCAACCGAACCGGACACCGGGGTCTCCCGCCTCCTGCCACGGCGACACGCCGGTGCAGTAATTTCTTCCTGCCCCGCGAAGCGAGGACGATGGAAGCCCGTCAACCGGCGAGTGTTTCCTTCACGGCGGCGACGAGCTGCTTGAGCGTGAACGGCTTGGGCAGGAATGCGTACTGGCCGTGGTCGGGCAAGTGCTTTTGGAACGCGTCCTCGGCATAGCCGGAGACGAAGATGATTTTCAGGTCCGGGTTGCGGCTGCGCAATTCCCGCGCCAAGGTCGGGCCGTCCATCTCCGGCATGACCACGTCGGAAACTACGAGATCGATCTGCCCATCGAATTTTTCCAGCAGGTCGATCGCCTCGAGGCCGTTGCCGGCCTCGATCACGGTATAGCCGCGCGAGGCGAGCCCGCGCGCATTGAGCGCACGCAATCCCTCCTCGTCTTCCACCAACAGGATGGTGCCTTGTCCGGTAAGATCGGCGCTTGCCGCGCGCTTGACTTGATCGGCTGCGGCGAGCACGTCGGTCACCGTGGAGACTTCCGCCTCGCCGGCGCGCTCGGCCGCTGCCTCCTCGGCGCTGGCAACGTGGCGCGGCAGGAAGATGCGGAAGGTGGTGCCCTCGCGCAGCACGGAATCGACGTAAATGAAGCCGCCGGTCTGCTTGATGATGCCGTAGACCGTGGAAAGGCCAAGACCGGTGCCTTTGCCCACCTCCTTGGTCGAAAAGAACGGATCGAAGATCTTGTCGATGATGGCGTCCGGGATGCCGGTGCCGGTATCGCTGACTTCGACCAACACGTAGTCGGCCGCCGGCATGCCTTTGGCGCGGAAACGCTCGCTATCCTTTGCGGTCACATTGGCGGTGCGCAGTCTGAGCCGGCCGCCGTCGGGCATGGCGTCGCGTGCGTTGACGGCGAGGTTCACGATCACCTGCTCGAATTGCGAGATATCCACCTTGACCGGCCAGAGATCGCGGCCGTGCACCACGTTGAGCGTGACGTTCTCGCCGATCAGGCGGCGCAGCAGCATGGTCAGATCGCTCAAAATCTCGCCGACATCGAGGACCTGCGGCCGCAGCGTCTGTTTACGGGAGAACGCCAGGAGATGCCGCACCAGGCTCGCCGCCCGGTTGGCGTTCTGCTTGATCTGCATGATGTCTTGGAACGAGGGATCGGTCGGCTTGTGCGCGTTGAGCAGAAAGTCGGTCGCCATGATGATGGCGGACAGCACGTTGTTGAAATCGTGGGCGATGCCGCCGGCGAGTTGACCGACGAGCTCCATCTTCTGCTGCTGGGTGACCTTGTTCTCGAGTTCGCGCTGCGCGGTGGTCTCCAAGGTGTAGACGATGGCCGCTTCCTGATCGCGCTCCTCTTCCTCGATCGCGGTGACGTAGAAACGCCCGAAGCGCTCGCCCGACCCCGCCAGCGCCGCATCGACCGGCGCGATGTCGCTTTTGCCGCCGGCTGCCTCGGCGATGGCGGCCTCGAGCGCCGCCCGATCGCGCTCGCCGACGACGGCGGAGATCGAATGGCCACGACCCTTGCCCGTTTGACCGCTCAGCGCATCGTGAAACAACCGGACGAACAACGGATTGGTGCGTACGATGCCGCCGCCTCGATCGACGGTCGCGATCGCCATCGGCGTATGGTGGAAAAAGCGCATAAAGCGGATTTCCGCCGCGCGCTGCGGGTCGGTACCGTGGTCACGCGCGCGATTGAGCACCAACGTACGCGACGCGCCGGGCGCGCCGTCGGCGCCGAAAGCGAGCTTGTGGAAGAGGCGAACCGGGAGCGTGCGGCCGCTACGGGTTTTGAGATCGAGATCGAGCACTTCGGTCTTGACCTCGCCCGGAGCGCCCCGCAGCGTCGTCAGAAGCGCCGCGCCGTCGCCGGCGACCAGGTCGCCGAGCTTAAGTCCGCCCGACCCGACTTGGGCAAGATCCTGATCGAGCCAATTGGCCAGCGTCGCGTTGAGGTAGACCACCTCGCCCTTGGCATCGACGGAAAAAAAGCCGGCCGGCGCATGATCGAGATAGTCGATGGCGTGCTGCAGTTCCTGAAAGACGTTTTCCTGCCGGTCGCGCTCGCGCGTCACGTCGCTGAGCGACCAGACGGTGAAGCGTCGCATGCGCTTGCCGTCGCCCAGCGGGCGCACGCGCAACCGCAGCCAGCGCGCCGGTCGGCCCTTTGTGCCGGCAATGCGCACCTCCTCCTGCAGGCGCTTGCTGTCGCTCGCCGCCTTGAGCAGCCGGTAGATCGCTTCAGACGCGTCCGCATCGTCGATAAACACCCGTTCCACCGGACGCATGTCGTTCGCGTCCGCGGCGTCGATGAGATCGAGATAGGCGGCATTGGCGTAAAGCACGCGGCCGTCGCTGTCGGTGACGACCATGCCGTCAACGGCATCGTCGACGACGGCCTTGATCAGCGGGCTGCTGGCTTCGGCCGCCGGCAGCCGCAGGATGCCGCTGGCAAGCGCGAACAGCGAAAATACCCCGACCGTGGCCAATACCGCCAAGAAGCCCAGGATGTACGGCTCTGCGGCGCTCGGGCCAAGCACCACAATGCCGGCTGCGGCGGCAACCAGCATCCCGGCCACCACTAGCACCAGAACGACACTGCCGGTCCGTGCCGTATTGGCGCTGCGATCGACCGCCCGGCGCGCGGCGCCGGCGGAACTCTCGGTCATGCCGTGCGTCGTCATTCCTGCCCTGAAGTGGATCGCTGCCGGCTTACTGTGGTGCCTTGCGCGACCAGCGCGCAAGAGCGTTTGCGCAATACTGCACAACGACCGCGCCCCGCGAGCCG
>JBAPYW010000026.1:0-18779 GCA_049284935.1 Xanthobacteraceae bacterium | reverse complement strand
GCGGGGAGAGACTTTCGACTGTAAAAGGACCGGCCACGCGGACCTTCTTCGGGTCGGGGTACGGTTTGTCGTACAGGTATTCAAACTCAGCTTTTGCAGCGATGGAGGTGTCGATCTCCTTCCGCCGAGCAATGCGGGCTTGCCACCAGTCTGCGTGCAGTTTCTTTGCCGCGTCCGGCCACTTGACATCCGCTTCGCGCGGAATTTCCCACTCCTGCCAAGTCTTCGTGAGCACGGCATTCAGCGACTCTCGCACCGGCTCCAATTGCGCCTGCCACTTCTCCCAGATGACCGCGCTGAATAGTGGTTCGGCCGACGCCGCACTCACGTGCCAATTCGCGATCTGATTTGAATGGATGGATTGCGACGGCCTTAGTGGCCCGCGTTCTGGCCGGAATGTATGGCGCGCCGCAGTCACACGCGGCGTCGGTCGTTTGCGCCGCACTCCGAGCATTCAAGCCGAGTGGTGATTTTTCTTTGTTTCATGCCGCCGAGAGTAGGGCGGGGGAAATTAACAGGCTGAGAATCGACGCGGTTACTGAAAAGAAAAGGGCGGCGCAATCCGCCGCCCTTCAAATTACCCGGACCAAATGCGCCGCCGCGACCGCAGGCACGACAGACGCCGAATGACTGGCCGGGTTATGTGCGCACAGTAGCCCGAACGTCTTGCGGGACCTCTACCGGGACCCCTAAAAATTTTCTCAAAAGCCTATTTCATCCACCCAACGCTTGAGCAGCGGCACAGGACTGCCGCGTCCGTAGCCGCTGGCGACCGTTTGCTCTTCGTGCCCAAGCAACTCATATTGCACGTCCAAGGGACATCCGGCCGCGCGCAGTCGATCCTTGGCCCGGTGCCGCAGACTATGAGTAACCTTGCGCGGGTCTTTTATGCCGATGTCGCGAAGGAATTTGCCAAGGGTTCTTGAAGCCCGTCCCGCATCACCCTGGAACAGTGGTCGTTCGATCCGCGCCGACAGGAATGGCAGCAGATCGGCCGGAAGCGCTATGCGGCGCAAACTTTCTTTGGTTTTATGTCCGACCACAACATACCGCACGCCGCTTTCCGTGGCCTCGGTGGAAATCTCGAATGCTTCACTCAGCCGACAGCCAGTTGTCGCAAGCACGCGGACCAAAAGCTGGTCACTCGCGCTGAGCCGGTTCAGATTGCGCTTGATGTTCGCGATGTCGTCCGCGTCGAGCGGCAACCGCCGCAGCTTGTCCTCTTTCTTCGGTACGATGGAAGAGAACGGATTGAACTTGAGGCGGCCTTCGCGGATCGCGAAATTACACGCAGCTACTAGCCAACTAAGTTTCTTCTGGATGGTCGCCGACTTGTTTCCCTGCTGCTCGAAGTGCGCAACGAGGCGGCGGCCGTCATCCCTAGTCGCATCCTTGAGCGGCTTGCCGACCAGCGCCTTGTACAATTCCCAGACGGCGCGCGCCTCGGGTGCGTACTTCGGGCCGACGTTGGCGTGCTGCAAGTACGTCTCAAATAACTGATCGTCGCCGTTCTTTGTCGGCGCGGCGCCCGCACGCTCTCGGTCGAAAAGCTCAAAGCTCGGTTCCTTCAACCGCGCGGGAACGGGAAATGTGTACTGTGCGCCACCATTCGGCTCAGTCCGAATGACGGCGCCGGTAGCATCGAGGTAGATCAGTTCTTTGTCAGTGGCGATAATCTCTCCGCCATCGGGCGCAACATGCTTGCGGCCGGGTTCGTACTCGTGCCACCAACCGGTTACGAAGCGCGGCTGCCGCGCCAGCACCTTGGCCCGGTGCTGGGCGATCATGGGCAGGGCGATTATCTCAGCTTGACGCCGGTCTGACGTACCCAGTGACCGTTCGATCCGTGGATCGCCTTGGAGCCTAATGTGCCAGTTCCGACTTCCGACCCGCTGGAAAAGATAGTCACGCTCTCGCTTACGCCGCATAGGAACCTCCGCTTAGCGGTAGAGCTTAGCAGCGGCAGTATAGCGGCAGGGTCGAGAGTGTTCAAAAGCCTTATGAAATCACGGTTAATTGCTTGTAATGCTTTTCGGCGCAACCCGTGCTACATGGGCGCCAGCACGTAGCCGTTCTCTGCATCGAGGACCGGGCGGCTCAGGGCAGAGTTGCCTTGCGGCCGAAAATGCCGGTGATAGCCGCGCTTGACGGCGAGCGGCAGCTTGATGCCGAGCGGGCTGAGCGCATCGTTCACCCACGGACCGAGCGCGATCACCACGTCGCCCGCATCGAGCGGCCCGGCCGCGGTTTCCACGCGCCAATAAGGATTGGCGCGATGCAGCGTGCGGGCGTTGCCGGTAAGCAAAAGTCCGCCGAGCGCGGCGAAACGCGCGGCATAGGCGCGCGTCAGCGCCAGCGGGTTGCTCACGCTCACCGCGCCGGTCCAATGCACGGCGTGCCGGAACACTGGCGCCAGCGCCGGCTCCAGCGCACGCGCCTGGTCGCGATCGAGCGGGACATTGGCGATCCCCAAACGCGCGGCTAGGTCGAGCTCCGGCGCCAGCGCCGCGATAGCCCTGTCGGTGCGGTAGAGCTTGAGCCAGCCGCGGCGGCTGAAATAAGGCTCGGCGCCGGCCTCGGCGGCGAGCGCTTCATGCTCGGCAACCGCGCGGCCAAACAGCGGCCGCATCAATTGCGCCGTCTCGATCATACGCGAGGGCTGCGAAGCGGCACGAAAGGCTGCCAGCCAGGGCACGATCCGCGGCAGGTGTAAGAGGTGATAGTTGGCCTGCGGCGAGCGTTTGAACGCAATGCGGAGAAGCTCCACCCAATCCGACGGAAAGCGCGGCGGAAAGATGGTGTTGCCCTCGATGATGCCCGAATTGCCGTAGGAGGTGCCCTCGCCCGGCCCGGCGCGGTCGATCAGTGCGACCGAAAGGTTGCGTTTTGCGAGATGAACGGCGATCGACGTTCCGACAATGCCGGCGCCGAGAACGATGACATCGGTATGGGCCACGGGACCCCCGCTGCGGTTGCCGGCTATCGTATGCGCACGCGCGCGGCCGGCTACAAGGCCTGGCTGCGAAACGCGGCAACGCTCCGCGTTGCCCGGTCAAGCCTGCTGTGTTAGGCGAACCGCGACGATCGGAGACTCCGGTGCATCGCCCGCTCATTATCGCCCCGTCGATTCTCGCCGCCGATTTTGCGAAGCTCGGCGAGGAGGTGCACGCGGTCGACGCCGCCGGCGCCGACTGGATCCACGTCGACGTGATGGACGGCCATTTCGTGCCCAACATCTCGATCGGGCCGGACGTGGTCAAGGCGCTGCGCGCGCACACCAGCAAGGTGCTCGACGTCCATCTCATGATCGCACCCTGCGATCCATACCTCGAGGCCTTCGCCAAGGCCGGCGCCGACATCATCACCGTACACGTCGAAGCCGGCCCGCACATCCACCGCTCGCTGCAGGCAATCCGCGCGCTGGGCAAAAAAGCGGGCGTGACCATGAATCCAGGCACGCCGGTGGAGAGCGTCGAGCCCGTCATCGACCTTGTCGACCTTATCCTCGTCATGTCGGTCAATCCAGGCTTCGGTGGGCAGAAGTTCATCCCTGGCGTCGTCGACAAGTTGCGCAAGCTCCGCGCGCTGACGGCGGGACGTCCGATCGACATCGAGATCGACGGCGGCATCACGCCCGAGGTCGCGCCGCAGGCGGCGAGCGCCGGCGCCAATGCCCTGGTCGCCGGCTCTGCGGTGTTCAAGGACCGCACGGCGGAATCCTACCGCGCGAATATCGCGGCGATCCGCCAGGCGGCAGCGCTGGCGCGCGGCGAGGCCGCGTGATGGGCATGCTGCTCGACGGAATTTGGCGTGACCAGGACCCCATCGCGGAGACCGGCAAGGTCGGAAATTTCCAACGGGTCGATAGCGTCTTCCGCGACCGCATCACTGCCGACGGCTCGTCGGGCTTCAAGGCCGAAGCCGGCCGTTATCACCTCTACGTCGCCTATGGCTGCCCGTGGGCGCACCGCACGCTGATTTTTCTCGCACTGAAGAAACTACGGAACGCCATCAGCGTCGCCTACGCCATTCCCGAGCTTCCCGTGCAAGGCTGGACCTATGAGGACAATCCCGCCTTTCCCGACTGCACGCCGGATCGTGTCAACGGCTTTCACTATCTCCATGAAGCCTACACGGCGAGCGATCCGCGTTATACCGGCAAGGTCACGGTGCCGACGTTGTGGGACAAAAAGACGCGACGGATTGTGAACAACGAATCCTCGGAAATCACCCGCATGCTCAACAGCGAGTTCGCTGCGGTTGGAGCCGATCCGACGGATTATTACCCAAAGCCGTTGCGCGGCGAGATCGACGGCATCAACGAAGCGATCTATGTCAACGTCAATAACGGCGTGTATCGCTGCGGCTTCGCCCGCTCGCAGGCCGCCTATGAGGAAGCCTACGACGCGCTGTTTGCCACGCTCGACGACATCGAGGCGCGGCTCGGCCGCCAGCGCTATCTGGTCGGCAATCAGATCACCGAAGCCGACTGGCGGCTGTTCCCGACGCTGGTGCGCTTCGACGTCGCCTATTTTTCATTGTTCAAATGCAACAGGAACCGAATCGCCGACTATGCGAATTTGTCGAACTACATGCGCGAGCTCTATCAGGTACCCGGCATCGCCGAGACCGTCAAACCGCGCTATTACGTGATGACCTACTATTCGATCGCGCGGCTCAATCCGACCGGCATCATCCCCAAGGGAACGCCGGTCGACTTCCGGCAGCCGCACGATCGCGCCCGCTTCGCGGCGTGAAGCGCTCACAGTCCCAGGTGAACGCGCCCTTATCGCCGGCCGCGGCCGGAAGCGTGCTGATATTGAATATTGACGGCCGACAATTGCTCGCCGAAATGCCGGTCGAGCCAGCCGAGAAACGACGACAAGAGCCGCGCCTCGTCGCCCCGCTCGGGCGACTTGATCGCGACCTCCACCGCCTCCGACAGTCCGGGCTCGAGGTTGATCGAGCCCTTGTAGCGGACATGCGTCCACCGGGCGGCGTTTCGCTTCCTGGCGCCGGCCCGGGAAAAGGTGCCGCGCCCGCTTTTGCGGATCTCGGCCTGCTTCTTGATCATCGCGCCATAGAGGCGCGTACCATCGCGCGGGACGATCTGAAGCAATTTCATGGCTATCCCCGTGATTCGCTTCCGATTAGCCAGCATCGCACAAGCGAGCGCAATTGTTGAGCATCGTCCGATCTGCTACAGCCCAGGCTTCCCGGCGAGGTGAGGATGATCCCCCGTTATACCAGGCCCGAAATGGCAGCGATCTGGTCGCCGCAGACGCGCCTGCGCATCTGGTTCGAGATCGAGGCGCACGCCGCCGATGCCATGGCCGATCTCGGCATCATCCCGAAGGCGGCGGCGGCAAAAATCTGGGCCAAGGGCAAGAACGCCACGTTTGACATCGCCCGCATCGACGAGATCGAGCGCGAGGTCAAGCACGACGTCATCGCCTTCCTCACCCATTTGACGGAAATCGTCGGTCCGGAAGCGCGTTTCGTGCATCAGGGGATGACGTCGTCCGACGTGCTCGATACCTGCCTCAATGTCCAGCTGGTGCGCGCCGCCGACTTGCTCATCGCAGATGTCGACAAACTCAACGCCGCGCTCGAGCGCCGCGCCCGCGAGTACAAGTTCACGCCGACCATCGGCCGCTCGCACGGCATCCATGCCGAGCCCACCACCTTCGGGCTCAAGCTCGCCTATGCCTACGCCGAATTCGCCCGCGCCAGAGAGCGTCTCGCGGCGGCGCGCAACGAAGTGGCGACCTGCGCGATTTCCGGGGCGGTCGGCACCTTCGCCCAGGTCGATCCGCGGGTCGAAGCCTATGTGGCAAAGCAGATGGGGCTGCGGGTCGAGCCGATCTCCACCCAAGTCATTCCGCGCGATCGCCATGCCATTTACTTCGCCACGCTCGGCGTGGTCGCCGGCTCGGTCGAGCGGCTGGCGACCGAGATTCGCCATTTGCAGCGCACCGAGGTTCTGGAGGCGGAGGAGTATTTCTCCGAAGGCCAGAAAGGCTCGTCTGCCATGCCGCACAAGCGCAATCCGGTGCTGTCGGAGAACCTGGTCGGGCTGGCGCGCATGGTGCGCGCTTATGTAACGCCGGCGCTCGAGAACATCGCGCTCTGGCACGAACGCGACATTTCGCATTCCTCGGTCGAGCGCATGATCGGCCCCGACGCCACGGTCACGCTGGATTTCGCGCTCGCCCGCCTCGCCGGGATCATCGACAAGCTCATCGTCTATCCCGACGCCATGCGGAAAAATCTCGACCGCCTCGGCGGGCTTGTTCACTCGCAGCGCGTTTTGCTGGCGCTGACGCAGAAGGGGATGGCGCGCGAGGAGGCCTACGCCATGGTGCAGCGCAACGCCATGAAAGCCTGGCGCGGTGAGGGCGATTTCCTCGCGCTGCTCAAATCCGACGCCGAGGTCCGCAAGCATTTGAGCGATGCCGAGCTCCTCGCCAATTTCGACCTCGATTTCCATTTCGCGCAGGTCGACACGATCTTCCAGCGCGTGTTCGGCCGCGCGTAGGCATAGATACTAAACTGCACGCCATGTCTGCTCGAATGTCGAACGGGACGCGGCACATTGTCTCTCGCCGGACAGCGCTAGCGAGCTTCGCCATGGTCGCCGCGTGCGGTTCCGTCATCCGGCAAGCGGGCGCCGAAGCCGTGACGGCCGAGACAGGCGTCGGCCCCATCTTTTCGCCCTCCGGCCCCAACGCCGAGCTCTACGGCGCCGCGGATGGGTATCCCGTCCCCAATCCTATATTGGCTCGGCTGCAGGGCAATCCGTACGAACCAAAATATCGGGTGGGCGCGTTCAGTCACTTCGACGAACTCTTCCCGACGCGACGCATCGAACGTGCCGGAACACCTTGGGCATTTAAATACGAGCGCGCAGACATTCGCTACTTCTACAAGAGGAATCGGTCGTCGCTGACAGATTATTTGTCGCGCAACCCCGTCACCGGCCTGCTGATCGCCAAGGACGACCGCATTCTCTTCGAGGCCTATCAATATGGCCGGACCGATCGCGACCGGCTGATTTCTCAGTCTATGGCCAAGTCGATCATGGGTATCCTGATCGGGATCGCAATCGCCGAAGGCGCGATCAAATCGGTCGACGATATAGCGCAAACCTACGTGTCGGCATTCAAGGGTACGGAATACGGAAAGACGCCGATTCGCGACCTTCTGCACATGTCTTCCGGCGTGGATTTCGGCGAAGAGCGGGACGGCAGCCGCGACCTGAATCGTCTTTGGCGTGATGTGGTTCTCGGCTTGGGTGCGACCAAAGGCACAATCGAGAACATCGTGCAGTTCAATCACCGAGTCGCACCGCCTGGAACAAGGTATTATTACGCAAGCATCGAACCTGACGTACTCGGCATCGTTCTCCGCAACGCCGTCAACAAATCGGCGTCCGACTATCTCCACGAGAAAGTGTGGATGCCGATCGGCGCGGAAGCCGACGCGACTTGGCTCATCGATGCTCAGGGATATGAAGTGGCGCATGGCTTCTTCAATGCCGTGCTCCGGGACTATGCCCGGCTTGGACGGATGCTCGCTCACGACGGCGCGTGGGAAGGTAAACAGATAATTCCATTGCAATGGATGATCGACGCAACGACCGTATGGCCTCCGGACTCCTTTCTTGCACCGGGAAAAGCCACGCCATATTTCGGCTGCGGCTATCTCCTGTGGCTGCTCCCCGGGGCTCGGCGTCAATTTGCCCTCGTCGGTGCGAATGGTCAGCGGATTTGCGTTGATCCGAGTTCTAAGCTCGTCATGGTTCAGACGGCGCTTGAGAGTTCCGATGAAAATTGGCGTCTGTGGTCGGCATTGGTCGAGCAGTTCGCTTGACGCCAGCCTTCGGGTGCGGCCGCCATGTCTGTTCCAGGTTTTATTGGGCATCAGACGAGTAGGTTGGATCGCGTGCTTTGAAGCCAATGCGGATTGCGTGCAGCCATTGCACACCGACCTCGATTGCCGGGAACACATCCTCGCTATTCGGTCCGAACCGATTGCCGGGCCCTGATTCCTTGTGGCATGTGTCCCGCCATGGCGACCCGCGAAACCATTCTGGTGTTCGATTCCGGCCTTGGCGGCCTCACGGTCTACCGGGAGATCGCAGCGGCGCGCCCAAATGCCGATTTCATCTATGTCGCCGACGATGCGGGCTTCCCCTACGGGGCGATGGCGGAACCGGCGCTGGTCACCCGCGTTGTCGCGCTGATCGGTGAATTGATCGCGGCGCACCGGCCCGATCTCGTCGTCATCGCCTGCAACACCGCCTCGACCATCGTGCTGCCCGACTTGCGCCGGCAGTTTTCGCTGCCCTTCGTCGGCACCGTCCCGGCGATCAAGCCGGCCTGCGCGAGTTCGATCACCAAGCGCGTTTCCGTGCTCGGCACCGAGGCAACGGTGGCGCGCGAATATACCCGCGCGTTGATCCGCGATTATGCGCAAGATTGCCGGGTGACGCTGGTCGGCGCGAAAAAGCTTGCCGGCTATGCCGAGGCGGAGCTTGCCGGCGCGCCGGTCAGCGACGCGGCGCTCTATGCCCAGATCGCGCCGTGCTTCCGTGACGACGGCGCGCGCACCGATACCATCGTCCTTGCCTGCACCCACTATCCACTGCTGATCGATCGCTTGCGGCAGCTGGCGCCGTGGCCGGTCAACTTTCTCGATCCGGCGCCGGCGATTGCCCGGCGTGTCGGCGATCTGCTCGGGCCGGCATTATCGACCGAGCGCGCCGGGACCACCCGCGCCATTTTCACGTCCGGCCGTCCGCCGGCGGCGGCACTGACGCGCTTCGGCATCGCCGCGGAGCCGGTAGCTGCAACCAAGGCCGGCTGATGATTGCATCATCAACGATCATTCCCTGCAGCTAATTTCAGCTTCCCGCTGCTTGTCGCCCCCTTTCACCGCCGTTACTCTGCGGCAGCCGAAACCCTGCGGAACGCGGATGTCGGCGCAATACGAGCCGGGGACCCACGGAACGGGGGACACAGGTGACTATCGCTGTTCAGCCAACACGCGCTTGGTATCTAAACCGCTGGAGCCAGCTCATTCTCGGCGTGATCGCCATGATGGCGATCTCCAGCCCGCAATATGTGTGGACGCTGTTTACCGGGCCTTTCAACCAGAAGCTCGGAACGACGCTTGCGGAGCTGCAGTGGACCTTTTCGCTCCTCATCATCCTGCAGACGTGGTTCTCGCCGTTCCAGGCCTACTTGGTGGACCGGTTCGGCCCGCGCCTGCTGATCACGATCGGGGCGCTGCTGTCCGGCGGCAGCTGGATCTTATCCGCCTCGGTCAACAGCCTAGGAGCACTTTACTTCACGTACGGGATCCTCGGCGGCTTCGGCACCGGCATCATCTATGTCGGCATTATCGGACTGATGGTGCGCTGGTTTCCTGACCGGCGCGGACTGGCGACCGGCCTTGCCGCGGCGGGATACGGATTCGGCGCATTCTTCACCAGTTTCCCGATCGACAGCATGATCAAGAGCTCCGGCTACGCGCACACCCTGATCGTGTGGGGCATCATTCAGGGCGTGGTCGGCATTCTCGCGGCGCAATGGCTGCGCACGCCGCCCGAGAACTATCAGCCGTCGAGCGTGGCTCCCGCCGCGACCGCTGCGCGACAAACCCACCGCAGCTACTCGCCCCGCGAGATGCTGAAGAGCCCGGTCTTCTACCTGTTGTTCGTGATGATGAGCATGATGTCGACCAGCGGGCTCATGGTGACGTCGAATGTCGGACCCTTCGCGCGGGAATACGGCGTCGCCAATATGCTGGTCTTGGGCATGGCGGCGCTGCCACTGTCGCTCACGCTGTCGCGCGTCACTAACGGCCTGACCCGCCCGTTCTTCGGGTGGATTTCCGACCATATCGGCCGCGAGTGGACGATGGCACTGGCGTTCTCGCTTGAGGCGATCGCCATCCTGATCCTTTTCGCGTTCATCGACCAGCCGGCCCTCTTTGTGGTGCTGACCGGGCTCGTTTTCTTCGGCTGGGGCGAAATCTTCTCGCTGTTTCCTTCGACGCTGACGGACACGTTCGGACCGAAATACGCGGCGACGAACTACGGGTTCCTCTATATCGCGCAGGGGGTCGGCTCTATCCTTGGCGGACCGGCGGCCGCCTTCCTCAAGCAGACAACGGGAAGCTGGACCAGCGTCTTCATCCTGGTCGCCATCCTCGACGCGGTGACCGCGCTCCTTGCCATCACCATCCTCAAGAGCATGCGGCGAAGGCACCTAGCGGGGGACCAGCGGACCGAACCGGCTATCGCCCCCGCGGTTTGACACCGCGAGAGTTTCCCCCTAAAAACCGCGCGCGGCGCGGGCCCAAGCGGGCCCGCGCGGTGTTTCGCGACCCGTGGTTTTAAGCCGGCGCTTCGGCAACAAACCTGTCGGTTCCGGCAAAGCCCGGGACAGAGGAGGGCGCGATCCTCAGCCAGCACGGCATGATCCCGAAGAGCGGTTACCGGTTTTCGGGCGAGATCATGCCAGAACACGTCAGCGAGGACGCGAATGACCAAGCGCCACGAGGCGAAGTATAAAATCGACCGCCGGCTCGGCCAGAACATCTGGGGCCGCCCGAAGTCACCGATTAACAAGCGTGAATACGGCCCCGGCCAGCACGGCCAGCGCCGTAAAGGCAAGCTGTCAGACTACGGCGTGCAATTGCGAGCCAAACAGAAGCTCAAGGGCTACTACGCCAACATGTCGGAGCGGCACTTCCGCGGCATCTACGACGAGGCGCGGCGGCTCAAGGGCGACACCGGCGCCCACATGATCGGACTCCTGGAACGCCGGCTCGACACGATGATCTACCGGGCGAAATTCGTGCCGACCGTGTTCGCCGCCCGCCAGTTCGTCAATCACGGCCACGTCACGGTGAACGGGCGGCGCGTGACCATCCCAAGCTTCCGTGTCAAGGTGGGCGACCTCATCGAGGTCAAAGAGAAGTCGAAGCAGCTGGCGCTGGTGCTGGAATCGACCGCGCTCGGCGAGCGCGACGTGCCGGATTACATCGACGTCGACCACAGCAAAATGACGGCCAAGCTCACCCGCGTGCCGGTGCTGGGCGACGTGCCCTACCCGGTGGTGATGGAGCCGCACCTGGTGGTGGAATATTATTCGCGCTGAAGGTTCTCGCGCATCAGCTTCCCGACCGTTATGCCGGGCTTGCTGCCCTGCATTCCCAAACGCCATGGCCGGGGACTGACCCCGGCCATGGCGTTAGTGATTCAGTACGGCAGGAGAACGGCTAAACCTGCGCGCGCTCCTTCAGCGGTACACCCTTGTCCTTGAAGAGCGATTGCAGCTCGCCAGCCTGGAACATCTCGCGCACGATGTCGCAGCCGCCGACGAATTCGCCTTTGACATAGAGCTGAGGGATCGTCGGCCAATTTGAATAGGTCTTGATGCCGCCGCGCAGCTCCTCGTTCTCCAGCACGTTGAGCCCTTTATATGGCACGCCGAGATAGTCGAGGATTTGCACGATCTGGCCGGAGAACCCGCACATCGGAAATTGCGGCGTGCCCTTCATGAACAAAACGACGTCGTTGGCCTTCACCTCATTGTCAATAAACTGCTCGATAGACATCGCGGTTTCCCTTGTTGACGCCGCGGGTCGCTCCCCTCCCGCGCCGAATGAGTCTCACCCGTAGGTCATATATGTAGCTGAAAACGGGCGCAAAGCCCATGCCATGTTCAGCCCGGACCGATCAAAATTTCGTCGGAGGAATTCCGCGGCGGGAGGATAGAGTTCCACAGACGGCCGGGTGAGAGAAAGGCCCGGCGGCGGGAATTGAGCTTGGCGGCTCAGCGCTCCGGAGCCCCGGTCTGCAGCGCCAGCGCGTGCAATTTGCCGCCCATCTCGCCCTTGAGCGCCTCGTAGACGATCTGGTGCTGCTGCACGCGCGACTTGCCGCGAAAGGATTCGGCAATGACAGTCGCCGCGTAATGGTCGCCGTCACCGGCGAGATCGCGGATCGTCACCTTGGCGTCCGGAATGCTGGCCCGGATCAACCGCTCGATATCGCTGGCAGCCATCGCCATGATGCGTCTCTAAATCCTTCCGCCACCGCATTTTGGCGGCTTATCAGATCGCTCCACCGCGGGAAAGCCCGCGGGCAGCACAACGCTTGCGCCGGTGCGCTTTCCCACCGCATTCTGGCAAAAGCGTGTGCGTGGCGGAAGGGTTCAAACCGGCGATGCGGCCATGTAGGCCGGCAGCCAATCCTCGAAGCGCGACAGAAGGTCGCCGATCGGCAGCGGGCGCTCTCCGGCAACCGCAAGAACCCGGCCGCCGGTCGCGCCGAGCGGGAGGAGCGGCACGCCGGCCGCTTTTGCCCGCTGGGCGACAATCTCGGCGTCCTTCGCCGTGACCACATAGCGGGCTTGATCCTCGCCAAACCAGAAGGCGTGGGCGGGTGCGCCGGGCGGGGCTTCCAGCACCGCCCCGATGCGCGAGGCCAACGCCATCTCGGCCAGCGCGACCAGAAGCCCGCCATCGGACAGATCGTGCGCCGCTGTCACGAGGCCATCGCGGATCAGCGTACGAACGAATTCGCCGTGCTGGCGCTCGGCGGCCAGATCGACCGGCGGCGGCGCGCCCTCCTCCCGGCCGCAGATGTCGCGCAGATAAACCGATTGGCCGAGCCAGCCTCGCGTTTCGCCGATGAGGAGAATGGACTCGCCTTCGGACTTGAAGGCAAGCGTCATCGACTTGGCGAAGTCGTCGAGGATGCCCACGCCGCCGATCGTCGGGGTTGGCAGGATCGCCCGGCCCAAATCTTCCCCTTGAAATTTGGTCTCGTTGTAAAGCGACACGTTGCCGGACACGATCGGGAATTCGAGCGCGCGCGACGCCGCGCCGATGCCGCGGATGCAGCCGACCAGCTGGCCCATGATCTCGGGCCGTTCCGGGTTGCCGAAGTTGAGATTGTCGGTCAACGCCAGCGGACGGGCGCCGACGGCGCTGAGATTGCGCCAGGCCTCCGCCACCGCCTGCTTGCCGCCTTCCAACGGATCGGCCTCGCAATAGCGCGGCGTGACGTCCGAGGTGAGCGCCAGCGCCTTGGGGCCCTCGTTGACGCGCACCACTGCGGCGTCGCCGCCCGGCCGCTGCACTGTGTTGCCGAGGATGACGTGGTCATATTGCTCCCACACCCAGCGTTTGCAGCAGAGGTCCGGGGAGCCGATGAGTTTTTCCAAGGCGTCGGCGACGCCCATCGGCGGCTTTACCGAGGTCGCATCGATCACGGGCAATTTTGCGCTTTCGGCGAAGGGCCGATCGTAGACCGGCGCCTCGTCGCCCAGCTCCTTGATCGGCAAGTCGGCCATGACGGCACCGCCGTGGCGAACCAGGAAACGCTTGGTCGGCGTGGTCTCGCCGACCACGGCGAAGTCGAGGCTCCATTTGCGAAAGATCGCTGCGGCCTCCTTCTCCTTCTCGGGCTTGAGTACCATGAGCATGCGCTCCTGGCTCTCCGACAGCATCATCTCGTAGGCGCTCATGCCGGGCTCGCGGCATGGCACCTTGTCGAGATCGAGCGTGACGCCGAGATCGCCCTTGGCGCCCATCTCGACCGCGGAGCAGGTCAGTCCGGCGGCGCCCATGTCTTGGATGGCGATGACGCAGCCCTTGGCCATGATTTCCAGGCAGGCTTCGAGCAGAAGCTTCTCCGAAAAGGGGTCGCCGACCTGCACGGTCGGGCGCTTTTCTTCGGCGTCGGCGCCGAACTCGGCCGAGGCCATGGTGGCGCCGTGGATGCCGTCGCGCCCGGTTTTCGAGCCGAGATAGACGATCGGCATGCCGACGCCGGACGCCGCCGAATAGAAAATCTTGTCCGTTTCGGCGATGCCGACGGCCATGGCATTGACCAGGCAGTTGCCGTCATAGCGGCGATGAAACCGCACCTCGCCGCCAACCGTCGGCACGCCAAACGAATTGCCGTAGCCGCCGATGCCGGCGACGACGCCGGAGACGAGGTGGCGCGTCTTCGGATTCTTCGGGTCACCGAAGGACAGCGCATTGAGGCAGGCGATCGGCCGCGCCCCCATGGTGAACACGTCGCGCAGAATGCCGCCGACGCCGGTGGTCGCGCCCTGGTAAGGCTCGATGTAGCTCGGGTGGTTGTGGCTCTCCATCTTGAACACCACCGCGAGCCCGTCGCCGATGTCGATGACACCGGCGTTCTCGCCCGGCCCCTGGATCACCCAGGGCGCCCTGGTCGGCAGGGTGCGCAGATGGATTTTCGAGGATTTGTATGAGCAGTGCTCGTTCCACATCGCCGAGAAGATGCCGAGCTCGGTAAACGTCGGCGCGCGGCCGATCAGCTTGACCAGGCGTTCGTACTCGTCCGGCTTGAGGCCGTGCGCGGCGATCAGTTCAGGGGTGATGGGTGGCTCGTTGGCGATCACGTCAGCGCTCAATTCTACCCTCTCCCATATGGAAAGGGCGATGTCACGCCGCCAGCTTGAAGTGATCCACAAGCCCCGCAAACAGGCCGCGGCCGTCAGTGCGGCCCATGGAGGCTTCGACATGGTTTTCCGGGTGCGGCATCAGGCCGAGCACGTTGCCCCGCTCGTTGATGATGCCGGCGATGGCGTTCATGGCGCCGTTGTGGTTCCAGTTCGGATCGATCATGCCGTCCGGCGACGAATAGCGGAAAATCACCCTGCCCTCGCCTTCGAGCCGGGCGATGGTCTCGCCGTCGGCGATGTAGTTGCCTTCGCCGTGCGCCACCGGGATGCGGATCACCTGGCCGGCATTGTAGCCGCGGGTGAACGGCGTATCCGAGCGCTCCACGCGCAGATGAACGTCGCGGCAGATGAAGCGAAGCTGCGCGTTGCGCATCAGCACGCCGGGCAACAGCCCGGCCTCGCAGACGATCTGAAAGCCGTTGCAGACCGCGAGCACGAGGCCGCCGTCGGCGGCGAAGGCGCGCACCGCATCCATGATCGGCGCGCGCGCCGCGATGGCCCCGCAGCGCAGATAATCGCCGTAGGAGAAGCCGCCCGGAATGACGACGAGGTCGGTGCCCGGCGGCAGTTCGCGATCGGCGTGCCAGACCATCGCCGGCTCGCGACCGGAGATCAGTCGCAGCGCGCGCGCCATGTCGCGCTCGCGATTGATGCCGGGAAAGACGAGCACCGCCGATTTCATCGCGATCCCCATCCGACCGTGATCATCCGGTCACCTCGACCCGGTAATTCTCGATCACGGTATTGGCGAGAAGTTTTTCCGCCGCATTCTTCAACGCCGCTTCAGCCTTGGCGCGGTCCGCACCTTCGATCTCGATGTCGAACACCTTGCCCTGACGCACGCTGGCGACGCCGCCGACGCCGAGCGACCGCAGCGCCCCCTCGATGGCCTTGCCCTGCGGGTCGAGGATGCCGGATTTCAAGGTGACGGTGACACGGGCCTTCATGGCGGATGGCTCTAGCCTCGCCTCTTCAATAGGTATGAATCGCCGCGACCGCAACCGAGCCGACCGGCAAAACATTCACCCCTCCCCAGCGAGGAGAGGTGATCGACTTTGAAATGGCGAAGAGAGCTTCAGCCCTTGACGAGGATCGGACCGGCGCCCTGCGGCCGTTCGCCTTCGCTGAGGATGCCCAGCCGCTTGGCGACCTCGGTGTAGGCTTCCACGAGCCCCCCGAGATCGCGGCGGAAGCGGTCCTTGTCGAGCTTCTCGTTCGACTTGATGTCCCACAGCCGGCAGGAATCCGGGGAAATCTCGTCGGCGACGACGATTCGCATCATGTCGTTTTCCCACAGCCGGCCGGTCTCCATCTTGAAATCGACCAGACGGATGCCGACGCCGAGGAACAGCCCGGAGAGGAAGTCGTTGACGCGGATCGCCAGCGACATAACGTCGTCGATTTCCTGCGGCGTCGCCCAGCCGAAGGCGGTGATGTGCTCCTCCGACACCATCGGGTCGTTGAGCTGGTCGTTCTTGTAATAGAACTCGATGATCGAGCGCGGCAGTTGCGTGCCCTCCTCGATGCCGAGCCGCTGCGACAGCGAACCGGCGGCGACGTTGCGGACCACGACTTCGAGCGGAATGATCTCGACCTCGCGAATGAGCTGCTCGCGCATGTTGAGGCGGCGGATGAAGTGGGTCGGAACCCCGATGTCGTTCAAATGCTGGAAGACGTATTCGGAGATCCGGTTGTTGAGGACGCCCTTGCCCTCGATCACCTCATGCTTTTTGGCATTGAAGGCGGTCGCATCGTCCTTGAAGTGCTGGATCAGGGTTCCCGGCTCGGGTCCTTCATAGAGGACCTTCGCCTTGCCTTCATAGATGCGGCGACGGCGGCTCATCGGGGTGTACCGTGGCTTGGTGAAATCCATGGGATGCCGTGGCTCCAGTTCAGGTGTCGAGGTCCGCGGCGGCGGCGACGGGCGAGCGACTCAAACACTGGCCCCTCCGCGACTTCAAGGCTAGCCGAACGCGCCGCGGAGTACAATCGGCATAGACCGGCGCGGCACCCTCTGCAACGACCATGTTGCCCGTCAATCGATGTTGCCTTGACGGAGCACCCTCGATATGCAAGGCGGCAAGCGATTGGCGCAGTTCCACCCAACACCAGGACCAAGGGCATGACCACCTTCGACAAGCGCGAGGAAGGTTTCGAGCAGCAATTCGCGCACGATGAGGAACTCAGGTTCAAAGCCACTGCGCGCCGCAACAAGCTCATCGGCCTGTGGGCCGCGGAAAAGCTTGGGCTCACGGGCGCCGAAGCCGAGAGTTACGCAAAGTCGATCGTCATGGGCGATATCGAGAATATTGGTAAGCACGATGTCTTGCGCAAGATTCGCCAGGATTTCGATGCCAAGGGCGTCGTCCAGTCCGATCATCAGATCGATCGCGCCATGACCGAGCTGATGGAAAAGGCGATCGCGGACATCAAAGCCGGTAAGTAGCGCCGTTGCGCCGCCGCGGCGATCTCATGCAGCGGTCGGCATAGAGCGAGCATGATGGCCATCCCAGCGTTCACCCTCGCCCGTCGCCTGCGCGCGGGCGAAACCGTGTTCAGCGGCTGGTGCAGCCTGCCCTATCCGATCGTCGCCGAGACGCTCGGCCGCGAAGGGTTTGCGACGGTGACGCTGGAGGCGCAACATGGACTGTGGGATATCGGCGCGCTGTTGACCGGCGTCGCCGCGGTGCGCCAGGGCGGCGCCGCCCCGGTGGTGCGCGTGCCGGTCGGCGATTTCGCGATGGTTTCCCGCGTGCTCGACTTCGGCGCCGAAGGTATCATCGCGCCGATGATCAATACCGCCGCGGACGCGCGTGCTTTCGCCGCAGCCGCCAAGTACCCGCCGACCGGCGAGCGCAGCTGGGGGCCGCACCGCGCGACCACGCTGGCCGGGTTGACCGATCAAACAGTCTATCTGCGCGAAGCTAACGACCACGTCATCACGCTCGCCATGATCGAGACGCGCACCGCGCTCGACAATCTCGACGCGATCGTCGACACGCCGGGTATCGACGGGCTGTTCCTCGGCCCCTCGGATCTCTCGATCGCGCTTTCCGACGGCAAGACCCTCGACCCGCTGTCGAAGGACGTGGAGCACGCACTCGACCGTATCGTCGCTGCCGCGCAGCGCGCCAAGAAGATTCCGGGCAGCTACTGCCACTCGCCCGAGCGCGCGGTCGCGCTCGCCGCGCGCGGGATGCGCTTCCTCGCGGTGATGAGCGATCTGGCGCTGTTGCGCGCCGGCACGGCGGCGGCGATGAAGGTGCTCAAGGGCAGCTAGCGGACGCGCGATAAAACAAGAACTTAGAGCGAGATACCGATTCGAAGATAAGTCTTCTCGCTCTAGGCCGCGCTATGCGTCGGCGATCACCTGCGCAAGCCAGTCGAGCACCGCCCCGACATCTGCCTCGGCATCGCGCGCGACAATCTCGATGACGCGATAGCCGCGCGCAGCGAGCCATGCGCGTTTGTCGGCGCGGGCTCGCGCGGCGGCGGCGTCTTCGTCGGCCGGCTTGAGATCGAGAACCAGCCGCAGCGGAAACGAGACGAAGTCGCAGATATGCGACCCGATCGGCGTCTGGCGCTTAAATCCGCGGCCGGCGAAGCGGCGGTCGTTGACCAGAGCATGCCACAGGGTGCGCTCGGCCTCGGTCGGATTGCGGCGAAGAAGCCGCGCCAGTCCGCGCACCGGGCCGCGTTCCGAGGGGACACGGCCGCCGCCATGTTCGGCGAGCAGCGCGCGCAGCATCTCCGCTTCAGCGCCGTCGAGGACGCCACCACGCGCCGGTCCTTTGCGGCCTTCGGCAATCGCCATGATCACGCCGTGCAGCGTCTGAATGTCCTGCCGCGTCGGCTGCATGCGGATGAAAATATTGCGCAGATTGATCTGCATGGTCTCGCGCTTATCCGGCGGCCGGAAGAACTCGACCTTCTCCAGCTCGCGTTCGAGCGAGGCAAAGAACGCGAGCAGCTGCTCTTTCGGCGCCGGCGCGGATTTTTCCGGCATGGCGAACGGCAATTTGGCGCCGCTTTGGAGCTTGAACCATTCGTAGGCGACGATGGCCACAGCCTGCGCCAGATTGAGCGAGGCGAAGGCCGGATTGACCGGCAGCGTCAGGATGCGGTCGGCGAGCGCGACCTCGTCGTTCTCGAGGCCGTTGCGCTCGCGGCCGAACACGAGCGCCGCCGACTCACCGGCGGCGACGCGCGGCGCCAGCAGCGCGGCCGCCTCCGCCGCGCCGACCACCGGCTTGGCCTGGTCGTGGG
>JBAPYW010000025.1:0-76675 GCA_049284935.1 Xanthobacteraceae bacterium | reverse complement strand
GTGGCCGACACCCGCGTCGGCGACACCATCACCGACGACAAGCGGCCGGTGGCGGCGCCGCTGCCGGGATTCCGTCCGGCCATCCCCGTGGTGTTTTGCGGATTGTTTCCCGTCGATGCCGCCGATTTCGAGAATTTGCGCGCCGCCATGGGCCGGCTCCGCCTCAACGACGCGAGCTTTTCCTACGAGATGGAGACCTCCGCCGCGCTCGGCTTCGGCTTCCGCTGCGGCTTCCTCGGCCTCCTGCACCTCGAAATCATCCAGGAGCGGCTCGAGCGCGAATTCAATCTCGATCTGATCGCCACCGCGCCGTCGGTCATCTACAAGATCAAATTGCGCAACGGCCAGCAGCTCGAGATTCACAATCCGGTCGACATGCCGGATCCGAACCATATCGAGGAAATGCAAGAGCCGTGGATCGAGGCAATCATTTTGACGCCGGACGAATATCTCGGCTCCGTGCTCAAGCTCTGCCAGGATCGCCGCGGCGAGCAAAAGGAGCTCACCTATGTCGGCAACCGCGCCCTGGTGAAGTACGACCTGCCGCTCAATGAGGTGGTGTTCGATTTCTACGACCGGCTGAAATCAGTGTCGAAAGGCTACGCCTCATTCGACTATCACCTCACCGACTACAAGACGGCCGACCTGGTCAAGCTGCAGATGCTGGTCAACGGCGAGCCGGTCGACGCGCTGGCGATGCTGGTGCACCGCACCCGCGCCGAGCAGCGCGGCCGCGCCATGGCGGAGAAGCTGAAAGAGCTCATTCCGCCGCACATGTTCCAGGTGCCGATCCAGGCGGCGATCGGCGGCAAGATCATCGCGCGCGAGACGGTACGCGCCTTCCGCAAGGACGTGACCGCCAAATGCTACGGCGGCGACGTGAGCCGCAAGCGCAAACTTCTGGACAAGCAGAAGAAGGGCAAAAAGCGCATGCGCCAATTCGGCAAGGTCGACATCCCGCAGGAAGCCTTCATTGCCGCGCTGAAGGTGGATGTGTGAGTTGGCGCTACTGCACCACGATGGTGGTGTTGCGCATGCCTTCCCGCTGCACCAGGCCGAACAAGATCGTCGCGTCGTGTGGATGCAGACGGATGCAGCCATGCGAGGCCGGGCCGCCGAGCCGCGAAATCTCGTAGCTGCCGTGAATGGCGAAGCCGCCATGAAAGAAGATCGCATGCGGCATCGGCGAATTGTAATAGATGTGTGAGAACCAGCGCGCGGCCAGCATTTGCGGATGGAAGACGCCAGTCGGCGTTCTATAGCCCCGACGAGCTGTCGAAACTTTCCATGTGTAGAGGTGGCCGCCGTCGACGCTGACGTCCATGGTCTGGCTGGCGCGGTTGACCCGCACCAGGACACCGGCCTCGGCATTTTCCGCCGCTGGCAAGAAAGTTAACGACAGCACGGCCAGGAAAGCCGCGACAAACAAACAACACATGGCAGCCCCGAGCGCCTTCCTCGATGACCAGAGCGGCGACCAAAGCATGCGCCGCCATGAAATCGCCGGGCCGGTCCGATCAATGTCCGACATGCCGCCGTTCGACCTTTTCAGCATCGGCCACTCCAATATCCCAGCGGCGCGCTTCGCCGCGATGCTGCAGGATGCGGCGGTGACCGCCGTGGCCGATGTACGCTCGGTGCCGAACTCGCGCTGGTTCCCGTGGTTTTCGCAAAAAGCCTTGGCGGCGCACCTTGCCGGTATCGGCATCGCCTATACGGCGATGGGCGACACGCTCGGCGGTCGCCCGCGCGATAAAAGCGTCTACCGCGACGGCGTTGCCGACTACGAGGCGATGGCGAATGAGCCGGAATTTCAGACCGGCCTCGACCGCTTGCAGGAGATCATGGCGCACTCGCGCGTCTGCCTGATGTGCGCGGAACGCGAACCGCTCGATTGCCACCGCTGTTTACTCGTCGCGCGGCGTCTGGCCGAGCGCGGCCTCACTATCGGCCACATCCTGCATGACGGCACCGTCGAGCCGCATGCGGCGACCGAGCAGCGGCTGCTGGCGCTCGAAAGCGACGCCGGCGGCCTGTTCGCTGCTGGACAGGACGAACGACTCGCGGCAGCGTATCGTCGCCGGGCGCGCGCCGTGGCATTTCGGCAGAAAGTTTCCACGCGGCGCGGCGGCACGGAGAGTTGAATGCGCATTTCGCTCGCCCTGTTGGTCGTTTTGCTTTTAGCGGCCACCGCTCCGGCGCTGGCGCAGGATCCGGGCACGCTCGACAAACAGCCGCTGCCGCCACTGCCGCACCCCGATTCGCCGTCGACGCCGGCGAAGGAACTGTTCGCGCGCAAGACCGAACCGGTTCCGCTCGCCGCCCGCTCGATCGGCTTCTACTCGTCCGGTTGTCTCGCCGGCGCGGTGGCGCTGCCGATCAACGGCCCGACCTGGCAGGTCATGCGGCTGTCGCGCAACCGCAATTGGGGCCATCCCAAACTGATCGCCTTCCTCGAGCGGCTGGCCGAGAACGCCAAAAAGGTCGGCTGGCACGGTCTCTTGGTCGGCGACATGTCGCAGCCGCGCGGCGGCCCCATGCTCACCGGACACGCCAGCCATCAGGTCGGGCTCGATGCCGATATCTGGCTCACGCCGATGCCCGACCGCAAGCTTTCCGCCGAAGAGCGGGAGTTCATGTCCGCTACCAACATGGTCCGGGACGATCGCCTCGACGTCGATCCCAAGGTGTGGACGCATCAGCACACCGAACTCATCCGCACCGCGGCGGAAGACCCCGATGTCGAGCGCATCTTTGTCAATGCGGCGATCAAGAAGGCGCTATGCCGCGATGCGGGCTCCGATCGCGCTTGGCTCGCCAAAGTGCGGCCGTGGTGGGGCCACGACTATCATTTCCACGTTCGCATGTTTTGTCCGCCCGACAGCCCAGAGTGCAAACCGCAACCCGAGCCGCCGCCGGGCGAAGGCTGCGGCCACGACCTCGATTTCTGGTTCTCGCCAGGCGTGCTGCATCCGGCGCCGCCGACGGAACCGCCGAAGCCGAGGCCGTCGCTCACCATGGCGAACTTGCCGGCCGCTTGCCGCCAAGTACTGATGGCGCGCTAGAGTTCCGCTGAACCAAACAAAGCGTGGCGCGCGGCCGCGGTGATGAGAGCGAGCGCGCAGGCGCTGGCGACAATCACAGCCGCATAAGGCGGCACGCGCGCGGGAGTTTTCATCAGCCGCGGCAGGCCGCACCACAGAATATAGGCGCCGTAGAAGCCGGTGAGGCCGAGGAACCGCAGCCCCGGCGCCAGCAGGAAGATCCCGGCAAGCCAGACCGGAGTATACGAATAGACCGCAAGCTTGAACGCACTGTCAAAATTCCTGTGGCCGCCGAATCGCGGTGCCAATGCGTTGATCAGCAGTCCCAGCAGCAGCACTGTGGCGCACGTCGTCACATAGCCAAAGACCGCGCGGAACAGTCCCTCCAAGATCGGCGCCCGCACCACACCGACTCCCGGCACGATGGTCCCGACGACGCAAGCGCCGATAAAGCCGAAGACGGTCGGAATGAGCGCCAGCAGTACGACGTAGCTGGTCAACAAATTAGCCGCGTCACCAGGCTCGGTCTCGATCCGCGCCCACGCGCCGGCAGGATCGGCGAGGATCGCGCGCGCGCGCCAGGCCGCGTTCATGAGAATCTCTTGGCGTCGGCGCGGATCAAAGCGGCGCCCTTTTCGGCGATCACCGTCGTTGGAGCGTTGGTGTTGCCCGACGTGATCGTGGGCATGACAGAAGCATCGATGACGCGCAGGCGCTCGATCCCGGCGACGCGCAGCCGCTCGTCGACCACGGTCAGCGGGTCGCTGTCGAGGCCCATCTTCGCGGTACCGACCGGATGAAAGATGGTGGTGCCGATATCGCCTGCGGCCTTCACCAGCATCCGCTCATCGTCATCGCGCACGGCGGGGCCGGGCAGATATTCGGCGGGATGGAACGGCGCCAGCGCCGGCTGCGCCGCGATGCGGCGCGTCAAGCGGATGCTGCTGATCGCGATGCGGCGGTCCTGCTCGGTCGACAAGTAATTCAGCTTGATGACCGGCTTATCGGCCGGGTCCCGGGAGCGCAGCCGCAGGTAGCCGCGGCTGGTCGGCCGCAGATTGGCGACGCTCGCCGTGAACGCGGGGAACTTATGCAAAGGCTCGCCGAAGCGGTCGAGCGATAGCGGCTGAATATGAAACTCGAGGTTGGCGCGCTCCTGGTCGGGATCGGAGCGCGTGAACAGACCGAGCTGCGACGGCGCCATGGTCAGCGGACCACGTCGAAACAGGGCATATTCGGCGAGCATGCCGGCCAGCCCGAGCGGGGAGTGATAACGCTCGTTGAGCGTGGTGATGCCGTCGACCTTGTAGATCAGGCGCAGTTGCAGGTGATCCTGCAGGTTGGCGCCGACCCCCGGCCGGTCGAGCACCACGGGGATGCCGTGCTCGCGCAACTGCTGCGCCGGTCCGACGCCGGACAGCAGCATAATCTGCGGCGAGCCGATCGCGCCGGCCGCGAGGATGACTTCGCCGCGGCAGCGGGCCAACCGTTCTTGACCGCCTTGCCGCCAGTGCACGCCGACGGCGCGGCGGCCGTCGAACGCCACGCCCTCGACCAAACAGCCGGTCTCCAGCCGCAGATTGGCGCGATGCAGAGCCGGCTTGAGGAAGGCCCGCGCCGCCGACCAGCGCCTGCCGCGCTTCTGGTTGACGTGAAAAGCGCAGCACCCTTCGTTGTCGCCGGTGTTGAAGTCCGCGACCGATTTAATGTTGGCCTGCTCGGCCGCCCTGCGGAACGCGTCGAGCAAATCCCATCGCACGCGCGGCGCTTCGATACGCAATTCGCCGCCGACGCCATGCGCGGCGCTCTCGCCGAGGAAGTGATCTTCGTGCCGCTTGAAATAAGGCAGCACGTCGTCCCAACCCCAGCCGGCAAGCCCGAGCTGCCGCCAATGATCGTAATCGGCGGCCTGGCCGCGCATGTAGATCATCGCATTGATCGCCGACGAGCCGCCGATCACCTTGCCGCGCGGATAATTGAGGCTGCGGCCATTGAGGCCTTCCTCCGGCTCGGTCTTGAAGCACCAGTCCGAGCGCGGATTGCCGATCGCGAACAGATAGCCGACGGGAATATGAAACCAAATCCAATTGTCGCGGCCGCCGGCTTCGAGCAACAGCACGCGCCGGTCGCTATCGGCCGACAGCCGGTTGGCCAGGAGGCAGCCGGCCGAGCCCGCACCGACGATGATGTAGTCGTACTCGCCCTCGATCGGCTCTGCCCCGGCCATGGTCGTCCACTCCCCAAAATCATCCAAATGATAGCCGGTCTGAGCAGCTTTGCCACGGCATTAGACCGCTGCTATTCTGTCGCCGACGTGCGGCACGCTGAGCGCGTACCGGACGAGCCTGGAACGACGGTTCCCCGAGGCGGTCGTATTGCATGGTGCTGTCGTCGCCCGCGCAATTTGCGGGCGGACCAGTCGGAGAATCGTCGTGCTCGAACAAAGGCGTTTGCTGGCGGCTTTTGCCGCCGCCATTGCCAGTGCGGCTGTGCCGCACCACGCAGCGGCGCAAGACAATACCATCATTATTTTCGCCGCCGCCTCGATGAATAACGCGCTCGACGAGGTTGATGCCACATTCACCAAAAAGACCGGCGTCAAGGTCGTCGCCAGCTATGCGGCGAGCTCGGCGCTGATGAAGCAGATCGAGCAGGGCGCGCCCGCCGATGTGTTCGTCTCCGCCGATGTCAACTGGATGGACTACGGCGCGCAACGCAATCTCATCAAGAACGACACGCGGCTCAACCTGCTCGGCAACCGCCTGGTGCTGATCGCGCCCAAGGATTCCAAGATCGGCAACGTGACGATCGCGCCGCGCTTCGATCTCGCCGCGCTTGCCGGCAACGGGCGCATCGCGGCCGGAGATGTGCGCGCGGTCCCGGCCGGCCTCTATGCCAAGGCCGCTCTGGAGAAGCTCGGCATTTGGGCGGCGGTCGAGCCGAAGCTGGCGATGGCCGAGAACGTCCGTGCCGCGCTCATTCTCGTCGCCCGCGGCGAGGCGCCGCTCGGCATCGTCTACGCGACCGACGCCATGGTCGAGCCAAGGGTAAAGATCGTCGGCGTCTTTCCCGAGGATTCGCATCCGCCGATCGTCTATCCGGCGGCGTTGACAGCGAACGCCAAACCCGATGCCGCGCAATACCTCGCGTTCCTGCACTCGCCAGCGGCGAAGTCGATTTTCGAGTCCTATGGCTTCACATTCCTGATAAAGCCTGCGTCGTGATCGCTTTACTGGTCATTGCATGACGAGTGAATAACCGTGTTCGACCTTTCCCCCGCCGAATGGACCGCCGTGCTGCTGTCTTTGCGCATCGCGCTCGTCGCCACGGCGTTCGCGCTGCCGTTCGGCATTGCCATCGGCTGGCTGCTGGCGCGGAAGGAGTTTTGGGGCAAGACCTTGCTGGACGGGCTCGTCTATTTGCCGCTGGTCCTGCCACCAGTCGTCACGGGATATCTGCTGCTCATTTCGTTCGGAAAGAAGGGGCCGATCGGCGCCTTTTTGGCCGATCATTTCGGCATCGTGTTCTCGTTCCGCTGGACCGGAGCGGCGCTGTCCTGCGGCATCATGGGCTTTCCGCTCATGGTCCGCCCGATCCGGCTTGCGCTTGAGGCGATCGACCGCCGCCTCGAGGAGGCCGCCGGCACGCTTGGCGCCGGCCGTTTCCTGGTGTTCCTCACCATCACTTTGCCGCTGGCTTTGCCGGGCGTTATCGCCGGCGCGGTGCTGTGCTTCGCCCGCGCTCTCGGCGAATTCGGCGCCACCATCACCTTCGTGTCCAATATCCCCGGCGAGACGCAGACCATTTCCGCCGCCATCTACACTTTGATGCAAATTCCCGGCGGCGACGCCGCGGCAGGCCGGCTGGTTCTGTTCGCGATTATCCTGGCGCTGGCCGCGCTGGTCGTCTCGGAATGGTTCGCCCGCCGTGCCGGCATGCGGGTGCAGGGGAACTGATCGTGCTCGCCGTCGACGTGGAGAAGGAGCTCGGCGCATTCAAGCTTGCCGTGCGCTTCGAGGCGGCCGGCGGCGTGACCGCCCTGTTTGGGCCCTCGGGCGCCGGCAAGACCACGATCGTCAACATGATTGCCGGTCTCGTCCCACCCGATCGCGGGTCCATCGTGCTCGGCGACAAGGCGCTGTTCGACGCCGCGGCCGGGATCAACGTGCCGCCGCACCGGCGCCATATCGGCTATGTGTTCCAGGAGGACCGGCTGTTTCCGCATCTCAGCGTCCGCCAAAATCTCGACTATGGGCGGCGGATGAGCGGCCGTCCGCGCGATCCGGACGATTTCGCGCGCGTCGTCGCGCTACTCGATATCGGCCATCTGCTCGAACGCCGGCCGCGCCTGTTGTCGGGCGGCGAGCGCCAGCGTGTGGCCGTCGGCCGCGCGCTGCTGATGCGGCCGGGTCTGCTGCTGCTCGACGAGCCGCTGGCTTCGCTTGACGCCGGCCGCAAACGCGAAATTCTTCCCTATCTGGTCCGCCTGCGCGACGACGCCCGCGTGCCGATGGTCTATGTCAGCCATACCGCTGCCGAATTGCGCCGGATCGCCACCAAAGTCGTGCGGCTCGACGCCGGCCGCGTCGTCGCCGCGGGCGGCCTCGAACTGCTCGACCAGATCGACGCCGACGCGCTCGGCTAAGCGACGCTGCATGCGGCCGCAGTCCGTGGACTTCGTCTTCCGTCCAACTTGTTCTGTGCAACAGCAGCGCGACGGACTATCATCCAGCTATTCCAGCGTGGCGCGATAAGTTTTTTCGGATTGGAAAGACGTTATGGGCAGCCGGCTCAGTTCGCGCAGCATCAGTCGACGCGTTGCTCTGTTGGCGGCTGCATTGCTGGTTGTGGCCGCAGCGTGGGCGACCCGACCCGTCGCCGCCGGCGCAGACGACGCCGTTCGCCTCATCGTCGATTACGGCGACGGGGCTTCCAAGACCGTCGCCAATCTGCACTGGGCCAAAGGCAATACGATCCTCGACGCGATGAAGGCGGCGACGACCCGGCCGCACGGAATTTCGTTCAGCTATACCGGTTCCGGCGACTCGGCCGTCCTTACCAAGATTGACGACGTGCAAAACGAGGGCGGCGGCGCCGCCAAGAAGAACTGGCAATATTGGGTCAACGGCACCTATGGTGATCGCAGCTTTGCCGTATTCGAGCTGCAAGCCCAGGACACCATCGTCTGGCGGTTCACAACGGAACAAGGAAAATGACGCCGATGCTCTCCACCTCGCTCAGCCGCATGCGCAATTCTCCGGCTCTTAGGACCGATCTGCTGGTGATCGCATTACTCATCGGGCTCGATGTCGCCGCTCGTCTTCTCCCGCACGCGCCTGATTTCACGCCGGTGGCGGCGACCGCACTGTTCGCCGCGACGCTCCTTCGCGTTCGCGCCTTGGCCATTCTCGTGCCGATCGCCGGGATGATGCTCGGCGACGCCATGCTCGGCTTCTACGACTGGCGCGTGATGGCGGCCGTTTATGGGACGCTGGCTTTGCCCGCTTGTGCCGCGTGTTGTTCGGACCGTCTGCGCCGGCCGCTCCTGATCGTCCCGATGCTGCTGTCGTCGTCGCTGATATTCTTCCTGGTCACGAATTTTGCTGTTTGGGCTTTCAGCCCACTCTACGCGGCGAATGCGGCCGGGCTTGGCAAATGCTACGTCGCCGGCTTGCCGTTCCTGCGCAACATGGCCGAGGGCGATCTGTTCTGGGGCCTAGTGTTGTTCGGCGGTTATCGGCTGTTGCAAAGCATCCGCGCAGCGAAGGGTGAAGTACCGGCCGCCGGAACCGTAGCGCTGCCTGTTCGGTCGTGATGCCCACGGCTGACGCCTGCCGATTCTATAGCTAAATGGACCGCGTTCCGCCGCCGGCAACATCTACGACGGCGCTCGGCATACTATGCGGCGCTGGCGCGGCGCTATGCTGGGCGCTCGGCTTTGTCTCGGCGCGGCATGGCGTCGCTGTAGGCATGTCGCCGATTGTCATCGCGCTTTACCGCTTTGTCTGGTCCGGTCTGCTGTTCATTCCCGTCGTCACCCGCGGCGGCGTCGGTAACCTGGGCGACGTCGGCTGGGGTCGCGGAATCGTGCTCGCGTTATTGGGCGGCCTGCCGCAGGCGACGCTGAGCTATGCCGGCTTTCTCTTTGTGCCGCTGGGCCATGGCGCAATCATCCAGCCGTCATGCGCCTCGCTCGGCGGCCTTCTGTTGGCCGCCCTGGTGCTCAGGGAGCCCCTGCCCGCGCGCCGAATCGGCGGAGCACTGGTCATGGTCGTCGGCCTGATCGTCATCGGCACCGAAGCGCTCAAGACCTTGGGCACGCATGGATTGGCCGGTGATTCCATGTTCGTGGCGGCCGGCTTTTCCTTCGCGATCTTCGGCATTCTGCTGCGGCAATGGCGCACTCCGCCGGTCGCGGCGACCGCAGTCATTAGCGTGCTCTCGCTGGCCGGGCTGCCACTCTTCATTTACCGCCTCGGCGATGTGCTGGCGGTCGGCTTTTATGAGAACCTGCTGCAGGCCATCGTGCAGGGCGCGCTGGCCGGCGCTGGCGCCATTTATCTCTTCACCCGCGCCGTCATCCTGCTCGGCGCTTCGCGCGCGGTGGTATTTCCTTCGCTTGTTCCGCCGTTCACGCTGCTGCTCGGGTTCATCGCGCTCGGTGAAGTGCCGAGCATTTCGCAACTCGCCGGGCTGGCGATTGTGCTTGTCGGTTTCCGGCTGACGCAGAAGGGGTGAAGCGGCGGCTCACGCCGCCTTGCGGCTGGCCAAAAACTCGCCGACGCGATCGAGTGCGCGCAAAATATTGTCCGTCGAATTGGCGTAGGACACACGCACATAGCCTTCGCCGAGCACGCCGAAATCCGGCCCGCCGATGAGCGCGACGCCGGATTCCTCGAGCAGTGCCGCGGCCAGCGCCTTCGCCTTCCAGCCGGTGCGCTTGATGTTGGGGAACGCGTAGAACGCGCCTTTGGGCGTGGCGCAGGACATGCCCGGCAGCCGGTTGAGGCCTTCGACTACGACTTTGCGCCGCCTGTCGAACTCGGCGACCATTTTCGCCACCTCGTCCTGCGGGCCGGTGAGCGCTGCAAGTCCGGCATATTGCGTAGCGGCATTGACGCAGGAATGCAGATTGACCGCGAGCTTGCGCGCGTAGTCGTAGAGCTTGCCCGGCCACACCGCATAGCCGAGCCGCCAGCCGGTCATGGCGTAGGTTTTCGACCAGCCGTTGAGCAGGATGAGCCGGTCCCGGATCGAGGGATATCGCAGCAGGCACACATGCGTCTCGCCGTCGTAAAGCATGTGGTCGTAGATTTCGTCCGACATCACCGCGACATCGGGATGGCGCTCCAGTCCGGCGACGAGCTTGTCGACTTCCGCTTTCGGGGTCACGCCGCCGGTGGGGTTGGCCGGCGAGTTGAGAATGAGGAGCCGCGTCTGCGGCGTGACGAGATCGAGCGTTTCGTCGGCGGAGAAGGCGAAATTGTTTTCCTCGCGGATCGGCACTGGGATCGGCCGCGCGCCGGTGAATTCGATCATCGAGCGATAGATCGGAAAGCCGGGGTCGGGATAAAGGATGTCGGCGCCCGGCTCGCCGAACATCAGGATCGACATGAACATGGTCGGCTTGCCGCCGGGAAAGATCATTACCGAGTCCGGCGCGACGCTGACCGCAAAGCGCTTATGCAGATCGGCGGCGACCGCCTCGCGCAGCGGCAGGATGCCGACCGCCGGCGTGTAGCCGTGATGACCGTCGCGCAGCGCCTTCACCGCGGCCTCGACGATGAAATCCGGCGTGCGGAAATCGGGCTGGCCGATGCCGAGATTGATGATGTCGCGGCCTTGCGCCGCAAGCTGCGTCGCGCGCGCGAGCACGGCGAAAGCGTTTTCCTCGCCGAGCTGGTCGAAGGCGGCAATGGTTCTCAACATGGCCGGCACTTCAGCGTAATCGCCCGGCGAAGGCAAATGCCACCGCGGCAATTTTGCACCGCAATACCCGCGGTGGCGGCTCGGCTGCGTTGGCGCGAACGGGGTTCGCGCCAACGCTGAATCGGCCTATCTATGCCTTGCAGGGGAAACGTCCGGAGACGGCGATGACCAAGAATAACGGTTCGCAAGGGTCGCAGCGGCGTCGTTTGCGCTCGCAATTGTGGTTCGACAATCCCGACAACCCGGGGATGACGGCGGTCTATCTGGAGCGTTACCTCAATTACGGTCTTACCCGTGACGAACTGACATCCGGCAAGCCGATCATCGGCATCGCGCAAACCGGCTCCGACCTGAGCCCCTGCAACCGCCATCACCTCGAGCTAGCCAAGCGCGTGCGCGAAGGCATCCGCGATGCCGGCGGCGTCGCCTTTGAATTTCCGGTCCATCCCATCCAGGAGACCGGCAAACGGCCGACGGCGGCGCTCGACCGCAATCTCGCCTATCTCGGGTTGGTCGAAGTGCTTTTCGGCTATCCGCTCGACGGGGTGGTGCTGACGACGGGCTGCGACAAGACCACGCCGGCCTGCCTGATGGCGGCGGCGACCGTCAATACGCCGGCGATCGTGCTTTCCGGCGGGCCGATGCTCGACGGCTATTATGCCGGCAAGCTTGCCGGTTCGGGCACGGTCGTCTGGCGGGCGCGTGAGGATGTCGCGGCCGGCAAGATCGACTACAAGGAATTTATCGACGTCGTCGCCGCCTCGGCGCCCTCGATCGGCCACTGCAACACTATGGGCACCGCCTCGACGATGAATGCCATGGCCGAGGCGCTCGGCATGTCGCTGCCTGGCTGCGCCGCGATTCCGGCGCCCTACCGCGAGCGCGGTCAGATCGCCTACGAGACCGGCGTGCGCGCGGTCGAGATCGTGCGCGAGGATGTGAAGCCCTCGGATATCCTCACCCGCGCCGCCTTCGAGAATGCGATCGTCGCCTGCTCGGCGATCGGCGGCTCGACCAACGCGCCGATTCATCTCGTCGCGCTGGCACGGCACGTCGGGGTCGAGCTTTCGGTCGAAGACTGGGAGACCATCGGCTACGACGTGCCGCTTCTAGTCAACATGCAGCCGGCGGGAGACTATCTCGGCGAGGATTATTATCGCGCCGGCGGCCTGCCGGCGGTGATGCATGAATTGCTCGCGGCCGGCCGGTTGCACGGCGACGCGGTCACTATCAACGGCAAGACGGTGGCCGAGAATGTCGCACAGGCGCAGGCGAGCAATTCCGTTGTCATCCGGCCGTATGACGAACCCTTGCTGCCGCAAGCCGGCTTCAAGGTTCTGCACGGCAATCTGTTCGATTCCGCGATCATGAAGACGAGCGTGATTTCCAGCGATTTTCGCCGGCGATTTCTTTCCGACCCGCAGGACCCGAACGCCTTCGAGGGCCGCGCCGTCGTCTTCGACGGCCCGGAGGATTATCACCGGCGCATCGACGATCCGGCGCTGGCGATCGACGAGCGAACGATCCTTTTCATGCGCGGCACGGGACCAATCGGCTATCCGGGCTCGGCCGAAGTCGTGAACATGCAGCCGCCGGCCGCTTTGATCAAACGCGGCGTGACGTCGCTGCCCTGCATCGGCGACGGCCGGCAGTCCGGTACGTCGGGCTCGCCGTCGATCCTCAACGCCTCGCCGGAGGCGGCGGCCGGCGGCGGGCTCGCGCTCCTCAAGACCGGCGACCGCGTGCGCATCGATCTCAACAAGGGCACCGCCGATATGCTCATCTCGGCCGCCGAGCTGGCGGAGCGGCGGGCCGCGCTGAAACAGAACGGCGGCTATCATTATCCGCCGAGCCAGACGCCGTGGCAGGAAATCCAGCGCGCCATGGTCGATCAGCTCGGCGGCGGCATGGTGCTAGAACCGGCGATAAAATATCAGCGCGTCGCCGATAAATTCGTGCCGCGCGATAACCACTGACGCCGCGAGTCCTTGCATGAGCAACTCCCGCCCCTCGATTGCCGATAAGCGCAAGACCTTCCACAGGCTTCACGAGCGAGGCTGCTTCGTCATCCCCAATCCGTGGAATGTCGGCACCGCCCGCTATCTGCAGGGCCTCGGCTTCAAGGCGCTGGCGACGACAAGCGGAGGGTACGCCCATTCACAGGCCTATCCCGACGGCGCGCAGAGCCGCGACGATGTGCTCGCGCATTTCCGCGAGCTGGCCGCGGCGACCGACGTGCCGCTGAACGCCGATTTCGAGAACGGCTTTGCCGACGATCCCGCCGGCGTCGCCGACAACGTCACCCGCTGCATCGCCACCGGGGTCGCCGGACTGTCGATCGAGGATTCCCCCAAAGATGCGGCTACCCCGCTCTACGATTTCGATCTCTCCGTGGCGCGGGTGAAGGCGGCGCGCGCGGCGATCGACCATGCCGGCGGCGACGTGGTGTTCACGGCGCGCGCAGAGAACTTCATCCGCGGGGTGACCGACCTCGATGACGTGATCCGCCGGCTCAAGGCTTACAAGGCGGCCGGCGCCGATTGCCTCTATGCGCCGGGCCTCACCACGCGCGAGCAAATCGAGGCGGTGGTGCAGGCGGTATCGCCGCAGCCGGTGAATTTCCTCAATGGCGGTGCGCTCGGCTTCACGGTGAGCGATCTCGCGGCGATGGGTGTGCGCCGTATCAGCGTCGGCGGGTCGCTGGCGCGCGTGGCGATGGACGCCTTCATCCGCACCGCAACCGAGATCGCAAACGACGGCAAGTTCGACGGCTTTGCCGGGCTCATTTCCAACGCGCAACTGAACAAGTTCTTCGCCGCGGACCGCAAGAAGCTTTTGTCATGACCGATACGACGCGGCCTGTCGGAGCACCGGTCGATCCCGCACAGGCGCGGCTGCCCGGCCCGGTGACGCTGTCCGGCCGGTTCGGCTCGGTTGCCCGGCTCGACGCGTTGCGCGACGCCGGCCCGCTGTGGAAGGCCTTGCGCGGCCGCGACGAAGTCTGGACCTACATGTCCACTTCCGGACCGTTCGCCGACGAAGCGGCGTTCTCTGCTTGGCTCGCTGAACGGCAGACGCTGAAAGACCCGTACTATTACGCGGCGCTCGATCCGAAGGGCCGCGCGCTCGGCCTGGCGACGCTCATGGAGATCCGTCCCGCCATGCGCGTAATCGAGGTGGGCCACATCGTCTACAGTCCGGCGCTGCAGCGGACGCCGCTTGGCACCGAAACTCAGTATCTGCTGGCGCGTTATGCGTTCGAGACGCTTGGCTACCGGCGCTACGAATGGAAATGCGATTCGCTGAACGCGCCGTCGCGGCGCGCCGCCGCGCGCTACGGGTTTGTTTTCGAGGGCATCCTGCGCCAGCACATGATCGCCAAGGGCCGTAACCGCGACACCGCGTATTTCTCCATGCTCGACAGCGAATGGCCGGCGCACAAGCGCAACTTCGAGCGCTGGCTGGCGCCGGAGAATTTCGATGCGCAAGGCCAGCAGAAAGTCAGTCTGGCAGCGTTAAATGGACAGAAGGCGTGAAAGCATGAGCAACAGACTGGAAGGCAAGATCGCGCTGGTGACCGCCGCGGGTCAGGGCATCGGACGCGCCGTCGCCGAGAAGTTTGCCGATGAGGGCGCCAAGGTCATCGCCACCGATCTCGACCCGAACAAGTTGCAGGGCTTGCGCGCCAAGCTGCGCAAGCTCGACGTTCGCTCCCAGGACGACATCGATGCGTTCGGCCGGGACATCGCCCGCGAGTTCGGGCCGCTCGACGTGCTGGTCAATTGCGCCGGTTATGTGCACCAGGGCACGGTGTTCGATTGTACCGACAAGGACTGGGATTTTTCGTTCGACCTCAACGTCAAATCGATGCACCGCACGATCAAGACCTTCCTGCCCGGCATGCTGGAGAAGAAAACGGGCTCGATTGTCAACGTCGCCTCGGTGGTGTCGTCGATCCGCGGTGTTCCCAATCGTTACGTCTACGGCGCCACCAAGGCCGCGGTGATCGGGCTCACCAAGGCGGTCGCCGCCGATTTCATCAAGCAAGGCATCCGCTGCAACGCCATATGTCCGGGCACGATCGAGTCGCCGTCGCTCGGCGAGCGCATCACGGCGGTGTCGCAGGAAACTGGGCGTCCGCTCGATGCCGTGCGGCAGGACTTCGTCGCGCGCCAGCCAATGGGCCGGCTCGGCACGCCGGAGGAAGTAGCCTGGCTGGCGCTCTTTCTCGCCAGCGACGAAGCGAGCTACATTACCGGCCAAGCGCATCTCGTCGACGGCGGCATGGCGCTATAACGTCGGTTACCACAATGCACATCCTTATCACCGGCGCTGCGGGAATGATCGGGCGCAAGCTGACGGCGCGCCTGGTCGCTGACGGCGCGCTCCACAGCCGGTCGATAGACCGCCTCACTTTGCTCGACGTCAGCGTTCCGCCACGCCCGGAAAATTTCGCCGCGCCAGTCGAGGCGATTGCTGCCGACGTCGCCGACCCGTCCGCCGCAGCTGCGGCGATTGCCGGCCGCCCCGACGTGATCTTCCATCTTGCGGCGATCGTTTCCGGAGAGGCCGAGCTTGATTTCGAGAAGGGGATGCGGATCAATTTCGACGGTTCGCGTGCGCTCCTGGACGCCATTCGCACCACCGGCGGCGGGTATCGTCCGCGGTTGGTCTTCTCTTCATCGGTTGCGGTGTTCGGCGCACCCTTTCCAGAGGCTATTCCCGACGATTTTGCCTTAACGCCGCTCACCTCCTACGGCACGCAGAAAGCGATGGTTGAGCTGATGCTCGCCGATTATTCCCGCCGCGGCTTCCTCGACGGTGTCGGCATCAGGTTGCCGAACATCGTGGTACGGCCCGGACGGCCGAATAAGGCCGCCTCCGGCTTCTTTTCCTCGATCATCCGCGAGCCGCTCAACGGCAAGGAGGCGGTGCTGCCCGTCGACGACAGCGTCCGCAGTTGGAATGCCAGCCCGCGCGCCGCCGTCGGCTTTCTCGTCCACGCCGCCGGGCTTGAACGCGATGCGCTCGGGCCGCGCATCAACCTCACCATGCCCGGCGTATGCTGCACCGTCGCCGAGCAGATCACCGCCTTGCGCCGGATTGCCGGCGACAAGGTGGCCTCGCGCATTCGCCGCGAAACCGACCCGCTGGTCGCGCGCATCGTCGCCGGCTGGCCGAGCCGGTTCGATCCGCGCCGCGCGCGCGCCCTCGGCTTCGAGGCGGAGGCGTCTTTCGACGAGATCATTCGCGTCCATATCGAGGACGAGCTGGGCGGCAGGATCGCCGCTTGACGCCGGACGCAAGACCCTTGATCCGAGGGCAAAACGGTCTTCCCAACGGATCCTGCTCCGCTAAATATGCTAAGTGCGGCCATGCAGTTTACCTCTACCCTGATCCCGGCGACGCTCGCCCGCCGCTATAAGCGCTTCCTCGCCGATGTGGTGCTCGACACCGGCGACGTAGCGACCGTCCATGTCGCCAATCCGGGCGCCATGACCGGCTTGGACCGTCCCTTGTCACGGGTGTGGCTGTCGGATTCCGGTAATCCGCTGCGGAAGTTTCCCTACACCTGGGAGCTGGTCGAGGCGGACCTCGGCAGCGGTCCGGAACTTGTCGGCGTCAATACCGGGCAACCCCACCAACTGGTCGGCGAGGCGCTCGAGGCCGGGCTGATCCCGGAACTGCGCGATTACCAGTCGGTCCTGCGCGAGGTGAAATACGGCGAGAATTCCCGGGTCGATTTTTTGCTCGAAGGTCCGGAGCGGCGGCGCTGCTATTTGGAGGTCAAGAACGTCCATCTCATGCGCAAGCCGCGGCTCGCCGAATTCCCGGACTCCGTCACCGACCGCGGCGCCAAGCATCTTCGCGAGCTTGCCGCCGCGCGCGCGAACGGCGCGCGCGCCGTGCTCCTGTTCGTCATTCAGATTCCGTCGGCCGAGCGCTTCGCCGTCGCCGGCGACATCGATCCGACCTATGCCGCCGCTTTCGCGCAGGCGCGCGTGCGCGGCGTCGAGATGCTGGCCTGGCGCTGCGCCGTCAATCTTGGCGGTATCGACATCGCGGCGCCGGTTCCCATCGTCGAGCCCTGACCCGACGGCGGCGGCGTGGATTGCTTGCGTTGGCCGCGCGCATGCTTACATTGTCGGTCAATCGGCGGCTGTCGGCCGCTTTCATCGCGGCCCACGCTTCAGCACCATGACTTACGTCGACGCCACCTGCGCGCCGCTGCGCAAAACCGGACAGATCAAGATTCACGGGCCGGCCGCGTTCGACGGCATGCGCAAGGCCGGCGCGCTGGCGGCCGAGTGCCTCGATATGCTGGCCGGCGAGATCAAGCCCGGCGTTCCCACCGAGCGGGTTGATCAGTTGGTCTACGAGTTCGGCCTAGACCACGGCGCCATGCCGGCGACGCTGATGTACCGCGGCTACCGGAAGGCGACCTGCACATCGGTCAATCACGTGGTCTGCCACGGCATTCCCGGACCAAAGCCGCTGCGCGACGGCGACATCGTCAATGTCGATGTGACGCTGATCCTCGACGGCTGGCACGGCGATTCGAGCCGCATGTACACGGTCGGAGAAATCCCGCGGCGCGCCGAGCGGCTGATCGAAGTCACCTACGAGGCCATGATGCGCGGCATTGCCGTGATCAGGCCAGGCGCCACGACCGGCGATATCGGCCATGCGATCCAGACTTACGTCGAGGCCCAGCACATGAGCGTGGTGCGCGATTTCTGCGGCCACGGCCTCGGCCAGCTGTTCCACGACGAACCGAATATCGTGCATGTCGGCCGGCCGGGCGAGGGTATCGTGCTCAAGCCGGGCATGTTCTTCACGGTCGAGCCGATGATCAATCTCGGCCGCCCGCACGTGAAGGTGCTCTCCGACGGCTGGACGGCGGTGACCCGCGACCGCTCGCTGTCGGCGCAATTCGAGCACTCGGTCGGCGTCACCGAGACCGGCGTCGAGGTGTTCACCCTCTCGCCCCGCGGATTCACCCGGCCGCCCTACCCGGTGTGAGCCCGCCTCACCAAGCCGCCTCGAGAATCCCCATCACGTCTTCGGCCGAACGGATCGGTCGCGGGTTGGTGCGCACCCACAGATTATGCATCGCGGCTTCTGCGATCTTCTGCAATTGCTCGCGTTTGACCCCGACCGCGCGCAGCGTCGTCGGCTGCCCGAGCGCCCCGATCAATTCGGCGACCGCATCGGCCGCCGGAACGCCGCGCCGACCCATGGCCTCGGCGATCATCGCCTGCTTGTCCTTCGTCGCGGCCTCATTGTAACGCATCACGTGCGGCAGCATGACGCACGAGGTGTGGCCATGCGGGACGTCCGCGAAAGCCCCCAGCGCATGGCCGATGCCGTGGCTCGCGCCGTAATTGACCCGGGCGATTGACGAGCCAGCCAGCCAAGACGCCTGTTGGCAGATGAGGCGGGCGCCGAGATCATCGGGGCGCGGCAGCGCTTCGGCGAAAAGCCGCAGCGCGTGCAAGGCGAGCCCGTCGCAATAAGGGTGGGCGTCGATCGAGCAAAGCGCTTCCACGGCGTGATCGACGCCGCGCACGCCGGTCGAGAGCCACAGCCACTGCGGCGTGTGCACCGTCACCTCAGGGTCGAGGATCACCGCGCGCGCCCCGACATCCGGCCCGACGAACGAGTGCTTTTGGCGGATGCGCTCGTCGGTCACCCCGGCCAGGTTCGAGAACTCGGCGCCGGAGAGCGTGGTCGGCACCGCGACCTGCCGCACCGGCGAAGGCCGGATATCCGGCACCTGCCGCTTGCCGTCGGCACCGATCGAGACGTGCAGGCCGTCAAGCGCCTCGGCCGAGTCGATATCGTGGGCGAGGCAGATTTGCAGGACCTTGACGGTATCGATCGCGGTGCCGCCTCCCACCGTGAGGATGAGATCGGGCGCCGCCGCCCGCGCCGCGCGGGCCGCGGCGATGACGCTGGCGCGCGGACTGTGCTGAACGCAGCCGTCGAACAGGCCGGCATAGTGCCGGCCGAGGGCTTCGGCGATGGTGCGCACCACCGGCGTCTTGGTCGCGAGCGTCTTCGACGCGACGATAAAGACCCGCGTGGCGCCGGTCCGCGCCGCCTCCTCAACCACGGCCTCGGCCGCCGGACGGCCGAATACCACGCGTTCGAGAGGGAGGTAGGCGTAGCTGCCGGTCTTATCCATCGCGTTCTCCAAGCTCTGCCCGTCTGCGGCCGGGCCCTGGGCGGGCGGGGCCGCAGCGGGTCGTCGCAATCCGATTGCAAAATACCGTAATCCGGTCTTCCTTGGAGGTGTCGTCCGTGGCGGCTAGGCGCCGGGCGGCCGTGGAGTGAGCATTCAAATTCCGATGTTGGAAAAAAAGCGCGAGAGCGAACACGGCCTCGCCGAGGCCCCACCGCACTATTACGGCCATCGCGAACGCCTGCGCGAGCGCTTTCGCGAGGCCGGAGCCGATGCCCTGTCGGATTACGAGCTGCTCGAACTGGTGCTGTTCCGCGCGCTGCCCCGGCGCGACGTCAAGCCGCTCGCTAAAACGCTGATCGCCACCTTCGGCTCCTTCGCTGAGGTCATCTCGGCGCCGGTCGCGCGGCTCGCCGAGGTCAAGGGCTTGGGCGACGCCGGTATTACCGAACTGAAAACCGTGCAGGCGGCGGCAAGCCGGCTCTTGCGCGGCGAGGTGAAAAAGCGGCCGGTACTGTCATCCTGGTCGGCGGTACTCGATTATTGCCGCACCGCGCAGGCGTTCGCCGATCGCGAGCAATTCCGCGTGCTGTTCCTCGACAAGCGCAACCAGCTCATCGCCGACGAATTGCTGCAAGTCGGCACCGTCGACCATACGCCAGTCTATCCGCGCGAGGTGGTCAAGCGCGCGCTCGAGCTTTCGGCGACCGCCATCATCCTGGTGCATAATCATCCGTCCGGAGATCCTACCCCTTCCCGCGCGGACATCCAGATGACGCAACAAATCATCGTGGTGGCGAGCCCGCTCGGCATTTCCGTGCACGACCACATCATCGTCGGCAAGGAAGGCCACACCAGCCTCAAGGGGCTGAAGCTGGTTTAGTGAGATCGAGATCGCCCATGGCGGGCGCCATTACGAAGAACCGCAAAGTCATGCCCCCAACCGGCCTCTTGGCGCTGCTGCTCGGAGCGGCGGCGGTCGGGGCGATTACCGTCGGAGCGCTGGCGATCGGCCAAATTGCGATCGGCCGTCTGGCCCTCAAGAAGGCCCGCATTGGTGCGCTGGAAGTCGATAACTTGACGGTTCGCAGGCTGCGCGTCGCTGAGCGACAAGACAACGCGAAATCGTGAGCCCGGCCTGCGTCTCTTCAGCTTATAAATAGTCGCGCCGCACCGCCGAGCTCAGTACGCGTTCCGCCCTCGCAATACCTCGACGGCGGTGCGCGCGATAATCCGCAGGTCCAGCCACAAGCTCCAATTGTTGATGTACCAGAGATCGAGTTGAATTCGCTTTTACATCAAGGCGACGGCGGCGGTCTCGCCGCGGAATCCGTGGATTTGCGCCCAACCGGTGATACCCGGCTTGACGTGATGCCGGAATATATAATTGTCGATGAGCTTGCCGTATTCCTCGTCGTGGACGAGGGCGTGCGGGCGCGGCCCGACCAAAGACATTTCGCCGGTCAGAACGTTGATGAGCTGCGGCAGCTCATCGATACTGCTGGCGCGCAACATGCGGCCGAGCCAGGTGACCCGGTCGTCATCGCGTCGCGCTTGCCGCACCGTGCCGCCATCTTCGAGAACCGTCATCGTGCGGAATTTGTAAATCGCGAACTCGCGGCCGTTGAAGCCGCGGCGGCGTTGGCGAAAGATGATCGGACCATCGGAGTCGAGCTTTATCGCCACTGCGGTCAGCAAAAGCAGCGGCGAAAATATCGCCAAGGCTACGCCCGCGAACGTGACGTCGAAGAGGCGCTTAACGATCAAATCCCGCGCCGACAAAGGAGCGCGCTGAATTTCGATCGGCGTGAGGACGCGCGGGTCCCAGCTCGAGCGGGAAAGGATGGAGCTCACCGACCGATCCGGCAGCAGAAACACGGGAAGCGGCAGCGCCCGTAGCCGTTCGCAGACGAAATCAGTGCGCGCCGTATCCACCCAGCGCAACGCCAGCAGCACCTGCTCTGCGTAACTGGCGCGAGCCGCCCTGATTACGGAGTCGATGACTTCGCTGTCGCGAGCGATGTTCGACAGGGTGGGACCGAATGCTGGTGAAAGTTCAAAACGACCTACCTCTCGCGCGCCATAGCTTCGAAGCAAATCGGTTTTGGGCTTGATCGCAAGCTCTTCCGGATCACCAATGACGATGACCCGTTGACCGCCCAGCGTTCCGTTGGCCAGCGCACGGCGCAGGTTGAATGCGGTGAAGGAATGGGAAGCGACAATGCCCGCGACGCCAAGAAAACCGAAGCTGATGGTTGCGCCGCGGGAATAATGTGCCCCGGTTTTCAGCAAGAACAGCAGCGAAGTCATGAACAGGACGACACCGCCCCAGGCGATGAGGACGCCGCGAATTTGCCCGCGGGCCGACAGCAGCGCATTGGGCTGATAGAGTCCAAGCACCTTGGACAGCAGGACGAAAGTCAGGCCGGAGTAACAACCGATGACGGCATAGGCGTCGACGTCGCCCCAGTCATCGAAAGCAAGAAAATGATAAATGACTCCGGAGCAGATGCTCGCCGCCACGATCAGGGTAAAGTCGGAAATTGCGGTAAACGCGCCAATGCGCTGGTACGAAAAATAGCGAAAAACCGACCTCGGTTTACGCGCATGGTTCCAAACTTCGGTTGGGAAAAAATGCGACATGGCCGACAGGCCGCTGCAACATCTGGGCCGTGCCGCGGGATGGGCGCTGATGCTTCTCGAAGCTCGCTGGCAAAATCCCCGCTATCAGCTCGCAGTTTCAAGAGTTAACCAACATTCTCAGAAGCTTCTTCCGGGGCGATCAGGCCGTAGGCCGGCTTAAAGGCTCGACCGAGGTGTGCCACTCCGAGACGCCGCTGCGGCGACCGCGCGAAATCGAGACGCCGCCATTCCTCAGCGATGAATAACGGTCGTGACAGAAACGCCGCAAACCACTGCCGGTGCGGCCCGCGCCTGAGTTTCTGCCGCGGTCGGACAGCGTGGCGAAAGCGCTTACGCCGCGGCGCCGGCGTTATGCGGCAGCACGCGCACCGGCACGCCCTTCGACGCCGGCACGAGACTTCCCTCGGCGTGATGCCAGACCGGAACAAGCGGATTGCATTCCGGAAAGTATGCGCCGAGACAGCCTTCGGGAATGTTGTAGGCGCGCACGATAAAGCCGTCGACCTGACGATGCACACCGTCGTGGGCATCGGTGACGAGGCTTACCATCTCTGCTTCCATCAGGCCAAGCCGGTCGATGTCGTTCTTGTTCATGAACAGCACCATGCGCGTACCCGATACGCCGCGGAAACGGTCACGATCGTTGTAGATAGTGGTGTTGAACTGACCTTGACTGCGGAAGGTCGACAGCTGGAACACATCGCGCCGCGCGGGATCGATATCGATATTGCCGGCCAGACTCTTGGGTGTAATGAAATTGGCCTTGCCGGTCTTGGTCTTCCACTCGCGCCGGCGCGCGGCGAGCGGCCGGTGGAAGCCGCCCGGCTGCCACATGCGCGCGTTGAAATCGCGAAACATGTCGGGATACGTGCGCTCGATGGCGTCGCGGATGCGGCCGTAATCGGCGACCCAGGCATCCCAGTCGACCTTGGGATTGGGCGGCAGCGTCGCCTTCGCCAATTGCGCGACGATCCACGGCTCCGAGCGCAAGTGCTCGCTGGCCGGTTTGGCGTAACCGCGCGACCCGTGGATGCAGGCGGTTGAGTCTTCCATGCTCACCGCTTGCGGTCCGCTCGCCTGCTGGTCGATCTCAATGCGGCCGAGACACGGCAGAATGTAAGAGATTTCGCCGTGCACCAAGCAGGCGCGGTTCAGCTTGGTCTCGATCTGGACAGTCAGGCGGAGCCTTCGCCAGGCCGGCAGCAGCTGGTTGTGATCCGGCAGCGAACGCACGAGATTGCCGCCGAGCTGGAACATGGCCCGCAGCTCGTTCTTGATCAGCGCTTGGCATGCCTCCGTGCAATTGAGGCCTTTCTCCTGCGGCGGCTCGAAGTCGTAGAGTTCCTTGAGCTTGTCGATGGGCACGAGGCTCGGCTTTTCCGTGATGCCGACCGTGCGCTGGCCCTGGACATTGGAGTGGCCGCGAACCGGTAGGATGCCGGCTCCGGGTTTGCCGATATTGCCGCGCAGCAGCAACAGATTGACCAGCATCTGCACGTTCTCGACGCCGCCGACTTGCTGCGTCAGGCCCATGCCGTAGGCGATCACCGCCGCCTTAGCCCGCGAGTACACCGCAGCGGCGGCTTCCATGGCGTTGCGGGTCAGGCCGGAGCGCAGCTCGATGTCCGCCCATTCAGCGGCGCGAACCGCCGCCTCGAATTTGGCGAGGCCGTGGGTGTGCTCGGCGATGAAGCCGAGATCGAGAATCCGTTCGCGTCCGGCCTCCCTCGCCGCGTCGTCCAACGCGAAGACCGCCTTGCAGATTCCCATCAGGGCTGCTTTGTCGCCGCCCACCTTGATCTGGTGATATTGCGAGCTGATCGGCGTCGATGAGCCGGACAGCATTTCCACCGGGCTCTGAGGATTGGTGAACCGTTCGAAGGCGCGCTCGCGCAACGGATTGAAGATGATGATGGGCACGCCGCGCCGCGCGCATTCCTGCAAATCATGCAGCATGCGCGGGCTGTTTACGCCGGTGTTGTGACCGAAAAACAACAGGCAGTCGGTCTTTGCGAAATCGTCGAGCGTCACTGTTCCGACCGGAACGCCGATGCTGACCGGCAACCCGACCGACGTGCTTTCGTGACACAAATTGGAACTGTCGGGCAGGTTGTTGTTGCCGTACATCCGCGCAAACAATGCGTACATGTACGACGCCTCGAGCGAGGCGCGGCCCGAGCTGTAAAACACCACGGACTTGGGGTCGAGTTGCCTGAGCTCGGCGCCGATCTCGCGAAACGCGTCGGCCCATTCGACCGGCACGTACTTGTCGGTGGCTGCGTCCCAGCGCAGCGGCTGGGTCAAGCGCCCCTGCTCTTCAAGCGCATGATCGCTCCACGATTCCAGCGCGGTGGCGGTGTGTTCCGCGAAAAATTTCGGCGTGCATCGACGGCTGGTGATCTCCCAGGTTGTCGCTTTGGCGCCTTCCTCGCAGAATTCGAATGGGCGAGGCTTCGCGGGCTTGGCCCAGGCGCAACTGACGCAGGCAAACCCTTCCGGCTTGTTCTGATGCAGCAAGATCCGCGTGCCGCTGACCGGCACGCGCTCGCGCGCCAGGCTGCGGCCGAGCGATTGGACCGAGCCCCAGCCGCCGGCAGGATGGGTGTACGCGGAGAATTTGGGATCGTGCTTCATTGCAGTATTCGGCCCTGAGCGCGGAACAGCCGGCGGAAGGTTCTATGGGCCTAACCGCGTTGCGCGCCGGCGGTTCCTGCCCGGACATCCTGACGCGCGGTCGTTGGACGGGCCGCAAAAATGCTGCCTAAAGAAGATCGCGGTTTGTTGAGGGATCGACCGCGCCGCGCCGTCATGATCGCGCGGATCTTCGCGCCCGCCGAGACCACAGCGGAAACGCGTACCACAACCCCAACAACGCCAGGATGGCGACGATGGCCAGTAGCGTTGGGACTGCGCTGACGTGAATGGCGCGCCCGGCGGCGACATAGGTGTCGAACGCAATGCCAAGTGCCAGCGGCGCCGGAGCGGTGACCACGAAAGCCGAACCGATTTTCAAAAATGCTGGATCGTCCTCGCCTCTGAAAGAAATCCGGTGCAATGACGCGGGCGCCATCAAAAGAACTATGGCAAGACCGACGCAACACAGCGCGACCACATGCGCGATCTTCGATTCGGCGGGAAGCTGCTGAAAAGCGCTCATCAGCGTGATGCTCAATTGGAAGCCAAACAGCGCCTGGGCGCCGGGAATGATTACCCGCGCTTCGGTTAAAAGTTGCTCGACTTTGTCCTCAAGCGGCGTCGGCTTTGCAGGTGCTTGCGTCAGCGGTTGCTTCTTTCTTAACATCGCGAACTCCAGGACATACCAGCACAACGCCGTAAGCAGGAAAAACGCTGTGCCGGCAACCCGACCCCAGGGAGGCCCCACGACGTGCCCAACGGCAACGAACAAGTCTAGCGCCAATGCGATCGCTAACGGCAACAACGCCCAGGCGCCAAAGATCGTGGCCAAGACCAGGATCCGCTGGCTGTCGTCGCCGCGCTCGACCAGGCGATGCTGCATCGACGGCGCGATGAGGAGCCCGACCGTCAGCATCAGCAGCGCCAGTCCCGAACAAACTATCCCTCGCGACAGCACCGGCAGCTGCTGAAACATGTCCTGGAAGATGCCGTTGAACTGGAAGCCGAAGAGAACCTGGGCGCCGAGAATTAGCAGGCGGTTGTCGTTCAGCGCGCTTTTGAGTTTTCGTTCTAGCGTCATGCCGTAGGGGCCGCCGACCAGGATGAAGACCAACCTGACCTGAATGCAGCAAGCGCCCGAGGATAAAAAATCTCCGGCACTCGCCTCGTTGCCAAGAAATCAATCGCGAAGCCGCGAGATCAAGGTCACCGCTCCCTTCTCCAGAGCTGCAAAAGCGGCCCTTTGGCGCCGAATACCGGGTCCTTCCGCGGTCGTGCAACCTTGCGGACGGATTTCGCGCCGCGTTCGTGCTCCTCGGCGGTCGGGCTGCATTCATCATAGGTGCCGGAAGGCGGATAGGCGCCAACCGCCATGAAACTTTTACTGGCCGATAAGCACTGATGGCCGGTGCCCGCCGGCAGGATCACCACGTCCGGTGTTGAGCCTGAGTGTCCGGCCCTTATTGCCGCCGAAGCGGACCTTGGCGCTGCCGCGGGCAACACCGAGCACCTCGTGAATGCGCGAGTGATAGTGCAGGTAATCGTAAATACCGCCGCGCCAGCTATCGCGCCAGCCATTGCCGGCAAAAATATCCTCAAACACGGCGGCGGGATCGAGAGTTCGCGGCAATCGGACGGCGCGTCGAAAGACGACGAGAGGCCAGTAGGGATGATTGGGAACCCTCCCGTCGTCGCGGAAGCGAAATATTTGCGGCTTCGGCGGGTGGTGCAGCGCGACAAGCCGCTCATCCGACGGACGCCGCCAACCGGTAACCCGTTCCACGGATTTCTTGACGTTTCCCAGCAAAGTCATAGCGGGGGCGTTCCGGTATTGGGACTTAAGCTTCAACGGCCCGGCCATGCTTTGAGTTCCCGCGGTGGAACTACCCGTCGCGATTGCGGTTGTGGGAGGGACCCACCGGAAACGTTCATGACCGAGCAGACCACTCTCGCCGCAGGCGTGACGCATGGCGCGACACGGCTCCCTTCCGTCATCGTCGAAAGTTACGCACTCGAATTGAAGGACGACGACGGCTTCATCGGCGACCGCGCCAATAAAGGCGCTTTCCGGGAGCTATTGGAAAAATGGCGCAAGGTGATGCGCAGGGCCGGCGACGACCCCCTCGGTGACGCGGATACCGACGAGATCGCCAGGAAAGAGCTGGACGAAGTGCTGGTCGCAGGCGACCCCGAAGCCGCGGGAATCGTGCAAAGCGCAATCGAGGAATTCGCGCAAGAGCTGGCCAGCGTGATCAAGCGATTTCTCAAACAGAAAGCCTGGCGGGACACCGAACGCATCGTCATCGGCGGTGGCTTTCGCGGCCGGCGCGTCGGCGAGTTGGCGATCGGCCGCGCCTCCGCCATCCTCAAAGCCGAGCAAGTCAAAGTCGGCGTGACGCTGATCCGCAACGATCCGGACGAGGCCGGCTTGATCGGTGCCGTCCACCTGGCACCGCATTGGGTCTTCAAGGGGCACGATGCGATTGTCGCCGCCGACATCGGCGGCACCAACATTCGCGCCGGCGTCGTGGCGCTCAATCTCAAGGAAGATCCCCGCCTGTCCAAGGCGTCCGTCTGGAAACTCGAGCATTGGCGCCACGGTGATGAGAAGCATCTGAAGCGGTCCGAGGCCGTGGCCAAGCTCACCGAGATGATCGAAGATTTATTGAGTCGCGCACAGAAGCAAAAACTGCGCATGGCGCCCTTTATCGGGATCGGCTGTCCCGGGATCATCGCGGCCGACGGCGGCATCGAGCGCGGCGCCGATAATCTCCCCGGGAAATGGGAAGGCAAGAATTTCAATCTTCCGCTCGCGCTATTGGAAGCCATTCCCAGGATCGGCGAGCATGACACCGTGGTCGTCATGCACAACGATGCGGTGGTGCAGGGCTTGAGCGAACGGCCGGTCATGGACGACGTCAAGCGCTGGGGCGTGCTGACGATCGGCACCGGATTGGGCAACGCCCAATTCGGCAACCGGCGCGGCGACGAAGATTAGCCGCCGGTCATGAACCGCCAGCGTTATAGAGAACAATCTGGGTGCAGCGGAACAACGCGATGGTCTTGCCGGAGGCCTCGCTTTTCACTTCCGCGTCCCACACTTGCGTCGTTCGGCCGGCGTGCACCAAACGCGCCTCGCAGGCGATGCCGCCTTCGCGCGCGGTACCGATGAAGTTGGCCTTCAACTCTGCGGTCGTGAAATTCGCGGCGCCTTCCGGAAGCGATACGACACAGCCGTAGCCGCAAGCGGTGTCTGCGAGGCCAACCACCGCAGCGGCGTGAAGATAGCCGTTCGGCGCCAAGTGCTTTTTTTCGATCTCGAACCGGCCATGAGCAAAACCTCGGCGCAGATCGATCCAATCGAGCCCCAACTGATCAGGAAGAAATCCGATTTGCTTGGCGCGAAAGGCGGCGGTTGCCTCACTCATGTCTCAGCCTCGGACGCTCGCCTGCCTATTGCCGCACCAACAGCACCGGGTCGGGACTTTCCGGCACGCGCAGCCAGGTATTGGCGTCGTTCTCCTCGAAGCGCCATACCTGCCCGCGCCCCGACAGCAGGACCAATTCGCCCTGATCGAACCGCCAGGCGGTCGGGCCGAACCGGGTGACCAGCGGATCGCAGCCGGGCTTGAGCGTGAGCGCCAAACCGTCGGCGCTGGCCGCATTGTTCGCCAGCGTCAGTGTGCAGATCGGTTTGCCGGTCCCGCGCGCGATCGCCCAGTCGCCGACCATGTCCTCAGCCGAGCGGACCGGCGCTGCCGCCGCGCTCTGCAGCACGTAGCGGCCTTCGCCGGGTTGGAAGCCGTCAAAGATGCCGGTCTCGGCCTCGGTCAATTCGATCACCGTGTGGCCGCGTCCGTCCATCAGGCGCAACGTTCCGTAGGCGTCGACCGCCCAGGCGGCAATGTCCTTGGTCAAAGGAAACAGGTTGGCGCAGTTCTTGTCGATGTCGAGCTTATAGCCGTCGGCCATGGCATCGGCGCGGAACGTGAAATGACAAATCTTGTCGTGATCGGCATTGGAGAATTCCCACGCGCCGATCATGGCGCTGGCGGCATCGCTCAGGGCCGGCGAATCCTGCGCCAGCGCGCCGCTGCAAAGGCTCGCCACAACGGCAACGCCGATGATTGCGCGACGACCAAAGTGTGGGATGCCGAACCCGGCTGCGTTCATGCGGGAACGCTAGCACGCACCCGGCGCGCCGTCATGATTTCCGTCAGCAACGGCCGTCTCAGCCTTAATGAGGCCGGAACCTGGACCCTACTCCGCCGTTCTGCTACCGGTGGTCGTCAACGGCGGATGAGCAAATCCGGTGCCGCGATGCGCGCAAATCAGGCTTTGTCATGATCGGAGCGTCGGACGACGTCGCGGGGGACAGCAACGCCGAGCGTTACTTCCTCGTCCTTGGCGCGGCGGCCGCGGACCTTTGGAGCGATTTGCCGCAGGAGCTTCAGCAATCCCTGTTCGAACGGGCCGTCGTGCTCGGCCACAAAGGCGAGCGGGATGAAAGCCTACGCGAGCAACTGGCCAAATTCCTCCACGATCACCACACACGGACCCACCACGCGTGAGAGCGGCAACCCGCCGCTTGTGAGGGCGCGCGTGAACGTTACATACGGTTGGCCGACGCAGATCAGGCACCGAGTGCTCAGTCCATGGTTGATGATCCAGACCAGCCGGAACGGCCCCGCGTAGAGCCGGAAATCATTCCGCCCGACCGAAGCCCACGCCGGTCCGATTGGCGCCAGCAGGCTTGGCGCGGGCAGACTCGGCGCGGGCAGACTTGGCAGCCGTTCTTCTCAACGGCAGCGGACGACACGCATCGCATCTACGTCGCCAGGCTTGGGCCGCTTGGCGTCGCGCTGCTTATACTGCTCGTCGGCGTCATTGCCGCTGTGATCCTGCTCGCCTTGGTTGGCGCGGTCCTGATCTGGATTCCGGCCGTCGCGCTGCTCGTCGCAGTCGGCGCTCTGTTTCGCCTCTTTCGCCGGTAATGCCGCCTGATCGGCACGCCGGCATCGCCGCCGGGACCCGGTGAGAATGCGGCATACACCGTGCATTAACCCTAACCCCTTATGAACTGATTAACGGCGCGGGTCGCCTGGACATACCAGACCGCTTGCCGTTGAGTCGCGGTGGGGTAACGCGTCGATGACGGCGTTGACTGGCGTCACCCGAGCGCCGGCGCTGCGCTGCTGTTAAGAGAGTCGGCTAGATGTTCGAAGCGCCGCGCCAAATCCAATCGGCCCTCGCCGGCACAGCGGACGTCGCCGTCGGACCTGCTGCCGCCCCCGGGATCGACTTGCACCGCATCTGGTCCGTTCTCTGGCACGGCAAGACAACGATTTTGTTGACCATGGCGGCTTCGCTGCTCCTGGCAGTGGTGGTCGTGCTGGTGGTGCCGCATCGATTCACGGCGGCGACGCAGATTCTCATCGACCCGACCGATTTGCATGCGGTGGGCAACGAGCCTAACCCGGCCAATCAGACCAACGATGCGGCCGTGCTGCTGGTCGAGAGTCAGGTTCGGGTGCTGGGCTCCGATAGCGTGTTGCGCCGCGTGGTCAGCGCAGAGTCGCTCGACCGCGATCCCGAGTTTATCGGCCAGCCCTCGGCCCTGCGCGCACTGATGACTTCTGTCGGGCTCGGCGGCGCCCGCCGTGCCGACCCTGCTTTGACCGCGCTGAATGCGCTCAAGCGCAAGCTCCAGGTCAAACGCGCCGAACGCACCTACGTCGTCGACGTCAGTGTTTCCAGCCAAGATCCGGCCAAAGCGGCGCGCCTCGCCAACGCCGTTGCGCAGGGTTATCTGGCGGAACAAACGGACGTCAGGTCAGATGCTGCCCGGCAGATTTCGCAATCGCTGTCCGCGCGTCTCAACGAGCTCAAGGATCGCGTGCGCGAGGCCGAGGATCGGGTCGAGACGTTCAAGGCCCGCAACAACATCCTCGGCGCCGGCGGACAGCTCGTTAACGAACAGCAGCTTTCGGAATTGAATAATCAACTTGGCGTGGCGCACGCCCGCACGGCGGCGGCAAAAGCGCGTCTCGATCAGGTCGAGCGCCTGCAACTGTCCAAGGATGAGATCGGCGCCTTCCCGGAGGCGGTGCAGTCGCAGACCGTCGCCGCGTTGCGCAGCCAATACGCCGAGGTCATGCGTCGCGAGGCCGAGCAGATGACTTCGCTCGGCCAACGTCACCCGGCGGTGATCGAAATCCAGGCCGAGGCGGCGCGGCTGCACAAGATGATCGACGACGAGGTCCATCGGCTCGCGCTTTCCGCGCGCAGCGAATACGAGAGCGCCCGCGCCAACGAGGCGGCGCTGGCAACCAACCTGGAGACGCTTAAGAATAGGGCCGTCACCACCAACGAGGCCATGGTGACGCTACGCGAGCTCGAGCGCGACGTGCAGGCCAGCCGTGCCGTCTACGAATCGTTTCTGGTGCGCGCCCGCGAGACCGGAGAACAGGAGCGGCTTGACACCAAGAACATTCGCGTGATCTCCCGCGCCGAACCGCCGCAGGGCCGCAGTTTCCCGCCGTCCAACTTCCTGCTCGCCGTTGGTGCTCTGCTCATTGGGGTCGGCGCCGGGTCCGCTATCGTCATCATGCGGGACGCATCCGGCCCCGCGTGGCCGCGCGCCGGCGGGACCAGCGTCCTCCGCCGCAAATTGCGGAGCGTCGCCGAGGACTTTCGGTCGTCCGCTGCGTCGGCACCCTCTATTCCGGTGCTCGCGATGTTGCCGAACGTCGACACCTCGTTCGGCTTGAACGCCGCGGAGGATCCGAATTCACGTTTCGCCATGGAAATCCGCAAAGTGCTCGATGCGGTGCGGGCAAGCCACAAGACCCGCGGCAATCCGACGATCCTGATCGTCACTGCCGATGATGAGGACGACACCGCAGCGGTCGCGCTGGCGTTTGCCGCGGTCGCGGCCGCAACGCAACGCGTGCTGCTGATCGACGCGGACCTGCAGCGGCGAACGTTGTCGGCGATCGACGCCGATCAAAGCCAAGCCGGGCTCGTCGATGTCGCCACCGGCCGTCGAAGCTTATCCGACGTGATCACCCGCGATCGGGAAACCAACCTCAATCTGGCGTCGTTTATTTCGCCAAACAGCCGGCGCGACCGGCCAATCAGTGAAGCCGACGTTAGACAGGCCTTCGACCAGACCAGGCGCTTCGACATGGTGATCGTTGCCGCGGTCCAGTTGGGCAGCGATCCGAGCGCGCGCTTCTTTGCCGGCCTCGTCGATCACATCTTGCTGGTCGCCCGAGCCGACGCGCAAAACAAAGCCGCTATCGAACAATTCATCGCACGCCTCGGCCCCGACGCGCGGAAACTCCGCGGCGCCGTGCTGACCGACGAAAGCACGTTCTAGCAAATCGAACCATCATCGGCCAGACCTTGTCTGGTTCGGTCGTGCACGCTTCATTCGCGCGTTAAAGCAAGCTTCAATACCAAAATTGCGTCATGGTCTTGGTCGCCTCGTGCAGACTGAATCGTCGTTAAGGTTAGCTGCGTAATTCGAGCGCGAGCGAAATCGAGCACGTTACTATCGGCCAGAGCAGGTCGTGCAGTGCATCGGACTGAGCGCGAAAAATCCTTGACCTGTTTTGATGCGAAGGGAGCACATGAACGCTCGCGCGGCTTTGAAATCAGCAGCACCTGCCATTGCCTGCTACAGTGGGATCGCCAGCGCGCTTGCCTTCCGCTACGGCGGTCCAGGCGTCATATTCATGCTGCATAGTACGGTCGGAACGTCGAATACTTTCCTGCTAGAAGACTTGCGCTGTCCCCTTGCGACGCTTGAGGGGATCCTATCCTGGCTGAAGGACGAAGACGTGCAATTCGTCAGCCTGGACGACGCAATGCAACGCTTGAGTCGACCGTTGTCTAAGAGATTTTGCGCATTCACATTCGATGACGGCTATGCCGACAATCTTACCCACGCATTGCCAGTCATGGAGCGCTTCAACGCACCGTTTACTGTCTACGTCGCTACTGGCATGAGCACCGGCACAATCGACGCTTGGTGGCTTGGTCTTGCCGCCCTGATTAACACTCACGATCGCATTGAGCTGCCAGACCTTAATTGCCGGTTCGAATGCGCCGATCAGGCGACAAAAAAACGAGCTTATATCGCCATCACCGAACGCATCCATTCCGATTACGATGTGCTTCCAGCCGTTAAGGCTGCTATCTCCGCTGCCGGTATTGATTCCGGGGCACTTGCACAGCGCGAGGCCCTGAGCAACGAGCAACTACGTCGTCTCGCCGCCTCCCCGCTTGTCACCATTGGCGCTCATAGTGAGCGGCACATTAACCTTGCGCGCGTGTCGGTGGCCGAGGCGCACCAGGAAATGATTTCAAGCCGACGAGCCTTGGAGCATATTGTTGATCGCGAGGTCGTGCATTTCGCCTATCCGTTCGGAAACGCCAATGCTTGCGGACTTCGAGAAGCGCAGCTGGCGCGGGCCGCCGGTTTTCGTACGGCGGTGACAACACGGCGCGGTACTTTGTTCCCGCAGCATCGCGATCAGCCCTTCGCTTTGCCCCGCGAGCCGCTGCGCGCGGACGAAACGGCTGCTTCATTGCGCTGCAAGATTGCCGGCGTCTACCGCGCCTTGCACTCGCGCATCGGCGATCCGGTCGCAGGTATGTGAGGCGGCAAGGGAACCATGGGGAATAGACGAGTTGTGGCCATGTCCCGCCTTTTCGCGTTGACCGTAGTTGGGCTCTGCATGATTGCCAGCCGCGCCGATAGTGCCGCTATCGGTACGTCATTTCGCCGCGGCATTGGCATTTCCCATGCGATGGCGTGGGCCCGAATTGACAGCGTGACGCGAGACTTCGCATTCCCGCCCTTCCCGGAACCAGCAAATGCATTAACCGGCAACGAGTTGCAGTCGCTGCGCCGGACAGGCTTCGATTTTGTACGCTTCGCGGTGGATCCCGGTCCATTCCTTCAGTTTCAAGGACTGCGTCGCGAGGCGCTGGACGATATCCTGTTCGACGGCGTCAGCCGGATCCTGGCGGCGCGGTTTTCGGTGGTTGTCGACTTCCATCCCAGCGATTTGCATCCGGACTACACTGCGCGGGCGCTAACTGCCGGATTGAGCACTCCGCTTTTCCAGTCATATTTGCGGATGCTTGAGCGCACCGCCCGACTGCTCGATCGGCTGCATTCGCACAAGGTCGCGATCGAGCTTATGAACGAGCCACCGAGACCACCCGATGTGTGGCAGCCCATGCTGGAGGCCGCCTATGCCGCGGTCCGGCGCGGCTCGACCAATCTTCCTGTCGTCCTTGACGGCGGCCAAGAAGCGTCGGCGACCGCATTGCTGGCGATGCGAACAGCTGCATTTGCCCAGGATCCGGCGGTACTATTCAGCTTTCACTATTACGATCCCTACCAGTTCACTCATCAGGGCGCATCGTGGAATGATGCGCGGTACCTGGCGGACGTGCCTTATCCAGCACTCGCGCGTTCAGCGGCAGACAGTCTGCAAGCAACCGCTACCGCGATCAGTGAAACGAACCTCGATGAGGATCAGAAATCCTCGGCGTACCGCGATGCGCGGAACCGGTTGGAGAGCTATCGTCGCTCCGGATTCGATGGCAACGCGATCGCCAAGAGCTTCGAGCAAATCGCCAATTGGGCGCGGTCGCAAGGCGTCGCGCCGGATCGGATCATGCTCGGTGAATTCGGCGCCAGGAAAACCGATCTGCAGTTTTCCGGTTCCCGTCACGCCGAGCGGGCTCAATGGTTCCACGACGTGCGCGAGCAGGCAGAAGTGCACGGCTTTGGCTGGGCCGTTTGGGCCTATCGGGGGGGCGGTGGCTTCGCTCTCGCGCGCGGTGAGACGAGCGACGACATCGAGCCCGGTATCGCGCAAGCCCTTGGGTTGACCACGTCGTCGCGGGCCGGCCCAGCTGTCCCCGCTCTCGACACCTCGCAGGCAAGGCCATGATCACGACCCCGCGACCGACTGTCAGTATCGTCATCAAGGCGTTGAACGAAGAGCGACATATCGCGACCGCGATCGAGAGCGCGCTTGCCGCGCTCGACGGCGTCCATGGTGAAGTCATTTTGGCGGACAGCGCTTCAACTGACCGCACCGTCAAGATCGCCGAAAGATATCCAATCAAGATCGTCAGCATGAGCAGAATTGAGGATCGGTCTTGTGGTGCCGGGGGACAGCTCGGTTACCAATACAGCTTCGGAGACTATATCTGCCTTATCGACGGCGACATGCGGCTATACCGAGGCTTTGTTGCTGCCGCGATTCGCTACCTCGAGTCCAATCCGGAGGTCGCCGGAGTTGGTGGCATGATCATCGAACTTGAAAAGGACAATTTCGAATACGTGAAGCGGGCGACCAGGGATGATCCAGATCGCCGGCCTGGCAAGGTCGCCCATCTCGATTGTGGCGGCGTATATCGCCGGGCGGCCATTGAATCGGTGGGCTACTTCACCGATCGCAATTTACACGGCACAGAAGAGCTTGAACTCGGTGCACGTTTGCGCGCCAAAGGCTGGACAATTGCTCGCATCGATCGGCCAGCGATCGATCACTACGGTCATGCCGGCAACGCGTTTCGGTTACTGCGGCAGCGCTGGAAGTCGCAGATGGCGTTCAGCATGGGCGAAGTGCTGCGATCATCGTCCGGTCGTCCCTACTTCCGCGTCTTGCTACGACAAGTCAAACGTGAACTCTTGCTGTTGGCCGCCGTTCACGCTTGGTGGTTGTGCCTGTTGGCCACGCCCTTTGTCGTCAGCGGAGCCGGCTTCGCCCTGGGCCTAATCGCGACCCTCGGCGTGGCTCCGTTCGCCGTCATGTCGGCGCGATGCCGGTCCATCAGCGTGGGCGTCTACTCGGTCACCGCCTGGAATGTGTACGCTCTCGGCATCTGGCCCGGCCTTTTGCAGCGGCGTTCGGACCCCGCCGAATGGATCACAAGCACGACCATTCGCAAGCCTGCATCCGTGCTTGAGCAAGCCGAGGTTCCCTGAGAGGGCACCGCTGGGTCCAGTTAACGTTATTCATAAACTACCGTGCGAGACTAACCGGTTTCCTGACAAGGGAACTAGTAAGGTCGGCGGCCGCAAATGGCGAAGCACATGGTGGCATTTCGCCAACCCGAGGATCGAGTGCAAGTCATGACGACGCAGGCCGTCTTGGTCCGTCATCTGGCAACGTTCGATGGCGAGCGCCAGCTTCGCAACGCTCTCTTTCTCGCGACGTGCTTGCTGTGCTGGTTCACGGTTGCGCCGTTTTCGGACTTAAGCGATCCGCAACTGCTCGCGCCGAAGGCCGAGGGCGACCTGCTGGGCCAAGTGGCAACCGTGCTGCTTACGGGCGCACTGGCGGTCTTCGTTTTCGTGAAGCGATCATCGCTGGTACTCCGCACCGTCACGCTGCCGCTTGTCCTGACCTTCGGCGCGTTCGCCGTATCTGCGGTCTTGTCCGCGCATCCAGATGTAGCAAGCCGGCGAATCGTGCTTGCCATGTTCACGATTTTTCAAGCATCCGTTCTTCTCCTCCTGCCATACGGGCGCGAGCATTTTGCTCGTTTGCTGGCGGCGGTCGCAGTCATTGTTCTTGCCGCCTGCTACTTCGGGGTTGCATTGCTTCCGCAATTCTCAATTCATCAGCTTAACGATGTCACCGAACCCGCACTCGCGGGGGACTGGCGGGGATTCTTTACACATAAGAACGGCGCCGGAGCCGGCATGGCTCTGTTGATTTTCATCGGCATCTTCGTCTACCGCGCTTCGAACAAGTTGATCGGGACTCTTATCATCATATTTGCGGCGGTCTTTCTGTATTTCACCCAGGCAAAATCGCCATTGAATCTGTTGCCGATTGTGCTGCTCCTTTCTTATGTCGTTCCGCGCGTGCGCAGCAGCTCCCTAGCGCTGGTCTTGATACTCGGCACGCCTATCCTGATAAATCTGTTGACCGTCGGTTCGGTAGTGTTCGAACCGGTCAGGGAATTGATCAGTCGATTTATGTCCGACCCAACCTTTACCGGTCGTGACGAAATCTGGCGCTTTGCGCTGGATAATGTGGCGAAACGTCCGCTATTCGGTTTCGGTTTCGAGGCGTTCTGGGGAATGCCCGATCTGGTGAACGCTTGGAGTTATCAGGAATCTTGGGGTTACCGCGCCAGCGACGCACACAACGGATATCTCAATCTCGCCGTTACGACTGGGCTGGTTGGACTTGCGTTGTCACTCTGCTGGATCATTTTACAGCCGTTCGCCGACCACCGTCGCGCCCAATCGCTCAACGCCGACGGCGCGCTGCGGACGTTATTTTTGCAGATCTGGATGATGGGGCTATGCCTGTCGGGTTTCGAGTCGGAGCTGTTCCGGGGTGGCAGTGCATTGTGGTTCTTGACGGTCGCTTCGATCGTCGGAATTCGCCTGATGACCATCGCACAGAATCGCGAGTGACGCCATGTTGCAAAGCACCAATTGCCTGCTTGCTGTCAACAATTACTACTATTCGCGCGGCGGCGCCGACGTGCTCTTCCTCGAGCACAATCGAATGATGGAGAGCATCGGCTGGAACGTCGTTCCTTTCGCGATGCGCCACCCGAAGAACCTTGACACGCCGTGGTCAGACTACTTCCCCGACGAGATCGAGTTTGGTTCCAGCTACAGTCTCGGCGACAAACTGATCCGGGCGCCGCGCGTCATCTACTCGATGCAGACGCGCCGCAATATGAGCAGGTTATTGAATGCAATCGACCCGTCAGTTGCGCACATCCATAACATCTATCATCATCTATCTCCGTCGTTTCTACCTTTGTTGAAGCAGTGTGGCATTCCCGTGGTCATGACGGTGCACGATCTGAAGCTGGCATGCCCAGCCTACACAATGATGTTGGGTGGCAAGCCGTGCGAGCGCTGTCGCGGCGGTAAGCTTTACAATGTGGCCGCGAATCGCTGCATCAAAGGATCGCTGGCACTTTCAAGCCTGGTGATGGTTGAATCCTACCTGCATCGGTTGCTACGGGCCTACGAAGGCAATATCGATCGTTTCATCGTCCCCAGCCGGTTTGTGCTTGAAAAGTTGGTGCAATGGGGCTGGGCACGCGAGCGCTTTGTACACATCCCTAACTTTGTCGATATCGACCGGTTCAAACCAGGCTCCGACGCTGGCCAGCGCTTCGTCTATTGCGGCCGGCTAGAGGAACTCAAGGGTGTTGAGACCCTGGTGCGGGCTGCCTGCTTGGCGCGGCAACCACTCACGCTGGTCGGCAGCGGACCCCTGGAAGCGAGGCTGCGGGCGCTTGGCGAAGAACTTGGCGGCGACTTGATCTTTACTGGTCATTTGACGAAGGATTCCCTTGTCGCCGTAATCCAGAGCGCCCGCGCCGTCATCGTGCCATCAGAGTGTCATGAGAACGCGCCGCTGGCGCTGCTCGAAGCTTATGCGGCAGGACGCCCCGTCATTGGTTCGCGCATTGCCGGTATTCCAGAACTGGTGCGCGAGGAGGAAACCGGCACGCTCTATCCGACGGGCGACGTCGAAGCACTGGCGGATGCCTTGGTACGGTTCGCAGAGTTGCCCGACGCCCGCGTCCTGGCCATGGGTGCGGCGGCACGCGCTTGGGTGGAACGTGATTTCAATGCGTCCCTTTATCTCGAGCGCCAGCTTGACCTCTACGGCACTCTCTCGACGCGAGTCCGATAAAGAATAATTGCGAGTTGCGAGGCGCTGTCGTACCGCGCCCGGCACCCTTCCGGCGCCAATGTTAACATTTCATTAAGATTAATTAAGTGTTGCAACCGGCGCGTCGCTACCACCGGCGCGATCGGCACAAGCTCTGCTCCCACGTCCACTGCACTGCCAAATCCGGCGAACCCTGTCCCACCCCGGGACAAGGTCAGCAGCGTGCGAGCACGAGAGCAAGCTAATTCATGAAACACGCTACGAGCCAAGAGCTCTATATCTGGCGGGAAAACGGCCGGACCCGTCCCGCGCTTGAGCGCACCGACCTCCTTGGGGAGAGGCGGCGCATCCTGCGCGTCACCATGCTCGGAATGCGCGGCTTTCCGGACGTGCAGGGTGGCGTGGAAAGACACGCTGAGAAACTGGCGTGCGCGCTGGCCGAACTCGGGTGTCGTGTCGAGGCGATTGCACGCAGTTGCCACTTGGCGAAAGGAAATACAACCTGGCGCAACGTTAGGATCATTCGCATTTGGGCGCCGCATGTTAAGGGCTTCGAAGCATTCGTCCATACTTTCTTGGGAGTGGTGCGCGCCGCCTTCAGCCGTCCCGATGTCCTTCACATCCATGCCATCGGGCCGGCAATTTTCACCCCTCTCGCGCGTGCTCTTGGGTTGCGGGTTGTCGTGACCTACCACAGCCTCAACTATGAGCACAAAAAATGGGGACACGTTGCGCGATTCGTTCTGCGGCTCGGCGAATGGGCCGGAATGGCCTTTGCGAATGGCCGTATCGCCGTTTCCGAAGGTTTGGCGCAACACATGGAGCGGCGCTATCGGGTACCGGTGAACGCTATCCCAAACGGGATCGGCACGCCGCTGCGGGTGCGATCAACCGCATTCTTAGAGGCCTGCGGCCTCGTCCAAAACGGCTATGCGCTGACGGTCGCCAGGATCGACGAGACGAAGTGCCAACTCGACCTCATTGCCGCCTATGCGCGCCTGCGAGAGCCGACATGGAAGCTTGCGCTCGTGGGCGGAGCCGATCATTCTAGCCGCTACGCCCGCGCCGTTGCCGAAGCCGCCCGGAAAACTCCCGGTGTCGTTTTGCTCGGGCACCAGACCGCAGAGCACCTCGCCGAGTTATACACACATGCCCACTTGTTTGTTCTACCTTCCAGCCACGAAGGCCAACCGATCGCAGTACTCGAAGCGGCCAGCTTCGGCCTCCCGGTCTTACTCAGCGATATTCCTGCACATCGCGAACTTGGCTTGTCGCGCGCCAGCTATTTCAAAGCGGGCGATATTGCCTCGTTGACCGAGCATCTTGCCTCCTTGTTCGCAGCACCGGTCATCGAGAGATTCGATGCCACCGAACGTGCGCGACTTGCAGCGCGGCACGACTGGCACAACATCGCGCAGCGCACCCTGGCTGTTTATTTCGACACCTTGTCTGGCGCCAAGAGCGGCGGCCTTGCGGACGCCCCCTCGGCACGAAAGATGAGAGAATTATCGTAGTCATCGACGGCGGAACGTGCCGTCGCGGTAATGACATAGTAGGTACCGATCGCGCCCAGTATTCCGCACGTTATCAGTGCGTTCAAGTTTGAGTTGGCAACGGCGAAACCGACAAGCGAAACGCTTCCGCACGCCATGAGTGCCCAGTCGCGCAGAGCAAAGGTGCGCAGACCCACCAACTGACGGGTGCGCACAGCGACCAGCGGGTTAACAAAAAGCACCGAAAAAATCATGGCGGCAGGAATAGCCACAGGGCCGAGCCACGGCGCTGTTGCAAAAGGACTTGCTATCAGCACTATGAAAGACGAGGCGGTCACAACAAGCGCCACACTTGACTGCCCGGCTATGATAAGCAGCCGGTCTGACGTCGCGTAAAACGACATAACAAACGATGGGATCGCCAACCAGATCAGCAACGCGCGGGCGTCCAGGTAATTACCGAGCAAAGGCAATAGTAGGGGCGCCAGAAGCAGAACTCCACTGATAGTCAAGGCGCCGCAGCCGATCGTCAATTGTCGGCACAAGTCGAATTCCCTGTGCAGTGCACTGGCATCCTTGCTCTGAAGTAAATGTCCCGCGCGCGGCGCGAACCGCTTCAGCAAGGCGAGCTGAAAGAACGTAAAAAGAGCGGCCAACCGAGCGGCTACGGCATAATCGGCCACGACTTCCGACGAGAACAACACGCTGGCGATAACGATATCCTCCGCGCCCAGCTGATTAGCGAATAGCGTCGCCACGACAAACTTACTGCAATAGCTGAAGTCCCAGCCGGACCAAGATTGCCATCCCTTTACCGAACGATCCCACATGCGTCGGGCCAACCACAGCCATGGCAGAAGGACCGAAAGAGTCAGCACATGGGCCACATAGATTTCGGGCAAGTTCAGCACGGCGACTAACGGCAGCAGCACGATCCGCACCGCATTGGGCGCGACTTCACCCCAGAAGATCGATTCGGCAATCCGCGAGCGTCCCTCCAACGCTCCAGTCGCGATGATGAGCAAAGTTGTGAAGATCAAGAACGGAGCGAGCTGTTGCAGCCAAATGCCCAGCGAAGGTTTGCCGAGGGCGCTTGCTACGGACTGAGCCGCAAAAATCGCTAGAACCGCAATCGCCGTCGAGGGAACAGCGCCCATCAGCGCTGAAAAACGCTGAAGTCTGATCTCAGTCTGATAGTCATCTAAACGCCGCGAAACATGGAACAGCAAAACCAGCGAGCCGCCGACGCCGAGTGCCACACCGGCGAGCCGATAGAACCCGAACGCCGTCATCAAGTCGCCGAAGCTGTCCTTGGGCAGGAACCGACTCAACATGATCAGCACGACGAACTGTGAGGCGAGTCCAAATATTCTGGCTCCCGAACCGACGACCAGAATGTCGAGATACGGTCGCAACCGCCCTTTCAAGAGGACGTCCGAAAAGGATTTTATGAAGAAAGACGCCAACAGCCTGTGCCTGATTTTCCCAAAGGCGAGGTACGTATAGTGCACTATCAGGATTGTTACATTGGCGCGGTTATCGGCGGTTGGATTTGATCGCCTTCTAGCCTATTTACCTTAACAACCGTGGGGCGTGCGACGACGGCCGACCTCGTTTAAGGCAAACGACTTTACCGGGCATCTCGACGTTTAGTTACTCGCGGTTGCCCCGCCGTGCGGCAGCGGTTCTTTTCATCTGCCTGTCACAAAGCATGCGCAGAGTTGGGGACCTTTGGACGAACGGGGGTCCGCATGAGCGACATTGCCTTACCTGGCTCAATCGAGCCCGCAGCCCGCAAGCGACCGGACCTCGGTGGCGGCATCAATCCCCTGACCGGCATCCTCTTTGGCGGCGTTGTCGCTGCTGTCCTGCTATTTGTCGCCTACAGCATCTATTCCGACATCGGTCAAACCGGCGCAAAAGTCGAGAGCATCGCGCCTTTTCTGCTGCTGTTCGTCGCGCTTTTGATCGCGCTCGGCTTCGAATTCGTCAACGGCTTTCACGACACCGCAAACGCCGTGGCGACCGTCATCTATACGCGGGCGCTGCCGGCCAACTTCGCGGTGGTATGGTCCGGAATGTTCAATCTGCTTGGCGTTCTGGCGTCTTCGGGTGCCGTCGCCTTTGGCATCATCTCGCTCCTGCCCGTCGAGTTGATCCTGCAAGTCGGCAGCCATGCCGGATTTGCGATGGTCTTTGCGCTCCTGATCGCGGCCATCATCTGGAACCTCGGAACCTGGGCCTTCGGTCTGCCGGCTTCGAGTTCGCACACTTTGATCGGCTCTATTATCGGTGTCGGCATCACCAACGCGCTGCTGCATGGCCGCAGTGGCACATCCGGCGTCGATTGGTCGAAAGCCAAGGAAGTCGGCGAGGCATTGCTGCTCTCACCCCTGTTCGGCTTTGCCCTTGCCGCCCTGCTTCTGTTGGCCCTCAAATTCGTCATCAGCAGTCCGGCCCTTTATGCCGAGCCCAAGGGCGACCAGCCGCCGCCATGGTGGATCCGCGGCATCCTGATCCTGACCTGCACGCTGGTGAGCTTCTTCCACGGCTCCAATGATGGCCAGAAGGGCATGGGCCTGATCATGCTCATCCTGATCGGCACGGTACCGACGGCCTATGCGCTCAATCGCGCCCTGCCGCCGAACCAGGTGCAGGCCTTTGCGTCAGCATCGCAAACCGCAAGCGCCGTCATTGAGCAAAAGGCGGCCGGTTACAACGTGTTGGGCAATCCGCGCCCGGCGGTAACCGCTTACGTGGCCAGCCACGAACTCAACGAAGGCACCTATCCGTCATTAGCCGTGCTGGTGCGCGACATTTCCCACGAGGTCACGCAATACGGCTCGATCGCCAGAATGCCGGCGGAGAGCGTGGGCAACGCGCGCAACGATATGTATCTCGCGTCGGAAGCGATCCGCTTTCTCATGAAAGACAAGGCCAGCGACCTCTCGCCGGGAGAGATCAAAGCACTGAACGCCTATAAGCGATCGCTCGATGAGGCGACCAAATTCATTCCCACCTGGGTCAAGGTCGCGGTGGCCATCGCGCTCGGCCTCGGAACGATGATCGGCTGGAAGCGTATCGTTGTCACCGTCGGCGAGAAAATCGGCAAGACGCATTTGACCTACGCCCAAGGTGCGTGCGCCGAAATCACCGCCGCCGCGACCATTGCCGCCGCCGACATGTATGGATTGCCGGTTTCAACGACCCACGTGCTGTCGTCGGGGATAGCCGGCACCATGTCGGCGAACGGCTCCGGGCTGCAGCTCTCGACCGTGCGCAATATCGCGCTGGCCTGGGTGCTGACCTTGCCGGCGGCCATGGTGATTTCCGGCACCCTCTATTGGGCGTTCTCAGGGCTATTCTGAACTTCGACGAAGCGTCGGGTCGGTCTCGACATCAGCTCGCATCGCCCGCCGTCGTCTTCACGGCACCTGGAAGCGGGCGATGACTTCATCCGGAATGGGCTCTGATCTGATGACGGACGAGTCGGCCGCGTCGCGCGACGCCCAAACGCGGGTCTCGCGGCCTTCGACCGCGAGCGCGCCGCGCACCATCAACCGGTGTTCGACATCGAAGCTCGACCGGCGGAACTCCTTGATCTGCGAGGTCAGCTCCACGACATCACCGAACCGTGCCGGGGCGAGGAAACGGGCGCGGGCGTCGACCAGCGGAATGCCGATGATGCCGAAGGCGCCGACCAAGTCATAAGCGGGCACGCCCAACGCGGCTTCGAACAGCCACCAAGTCCCCCAGTCGAAGAATTCGAAGAAGCGGCCATTGAAGACGGTGCCGGCCGGATCGCAATGACCCCATTCGATCGCGAATTGCCGTTGATTGACGAAAGAGGCCATGGCGTCGCTGAATCGACGCATCGCGGATCCCACGTCAAGCCATGCGCACCTTAGTCGCCGCCTAATGTTTCATCAGCGCTTTTTATGATTTTAAAAGGAGCTGCCTAATTAATGGGCGGCGATGCGCGGAGATCGGATTCAAAATGGGCGCGGCGCCTCTGTCCGATGGCCGGCGCCTGCAAGAATTTGCACCCAATTTCAATCACATACACGCTGTCGCCTGTTGGCACGCTCCTTGCGATTTGCGGACCGCGGGACGGCGCCGGGCCAGTCGCGCGTCAAACAGAGGACATCGCGATGCTCAACTTAACGAACGCGGTCGCCGAACGGCCGCCAAGCCGCCGCTGGCTTGCCGCCGCGGCTGGTCTTGCCTTAGGCCTCACGGCGGCGCTGCCCGCCCGCGCCGAGGATACGATCAAGGTCGGCATTCTCCATTCGCTTTCCGGCACCATGGCCATCAGCGAAACCACGCTGAAGGACGTGGTGCTCATGCTCATCGACGAGCAGAACAAGAAGGGCGGCGTGCTCGGCAAGAAGCTCGAGGCCGTCGTGGTCGATCCTGCCTCGAACTGGCCGCTGTTCGCGGAAAAGGCCCGCGAGCTGATCAGCAAGGACAAGGTCGCCGTCGTGTTCGGCTGCTGGACCTCGGTGTCGCGCAAGTCCGTGCTGCCGGTGTTCAAGGAGCTCAACAGCATCCTGTTCTATCCGGTGCAGTACGAAGGCGAAGAGAGCGAGCGCAACGTGATCTACACGGGCGCCGCGCCGAACCAGCAGGCCATCCCCGCCGTCGACTATCTGGCGAGCAAGGACGGCGGCTCGGTGAAGCGCTGGGTGCTGGAAGGCACCGACTACGTCTATCCGCGCACGACCAACAAGATCCTCGAGGCTTACCTGAAAGACGTGCTCAAGGTGGCCCCTGAGGACATCCTAATCAACTACACGCCGTTCGGCTTTTCCGACTGGCAGACCGAAGTCTCCAAGATCAAGGCGTTCGGCTCGGCGGGCAAAAAGACAGCGGTGGTGTCCACCATTAACGGCGATGCCAACGTGCCGTTCTATAAGGAACTGGGCAACCAGGGCATCAAAGCGACTGACATCCCGGTTGTCGCATTCTCGGTTGGCGAAGAGGAACTTGCCGGTCTCGACACCAAGCCTCTGGTCGGCCACCTCGCCGCCTGGAACTACTTCGAGTCGATCAAGACCCCGGCGAACGAGGCCTTCATCAAGGAATGGCACGCGTTCACTAAGAACCCGAAACGCACCACCAACGATCCGATGGAAGCTCACTACATCGGCTTCAACATGTGGGTGAAGGCCGTCGAGAAGGTCAAGTCGACCGACGCCGACAAGGTAATCGAGGCACTGCCAGGAACGCAGGCGCCAAACCTGACGGGCGGCATCTCGACCTTGCTGCCCAACCATCACATCACCAAGCCGGTCTATATCGGCGAGATCAGAGCCGACGGCCAGTTCAACGTGGTGTGGAAGACCAAAGACCTTATTCCTGGCGCCGCCTGGTCACCTTACATAGCGACTTCCAAGGACCTCATCGGCGACTGGGTCAAGCTTAAGTGCGGCAACTACAACACCGTAACCAAGAAGTGCGGTGGCGCGTAAGTAACCACGCCGACGTTGTTACCGTGAACACGCGGGAAGGCGGCGTATCGCCTTCCCGCATCCCGAGCATGATCCCGAAAATGGGTGCCGGTTTTCGGATAAGATCATGCTCAAACAAGAAAGCATGATCCCGAAAAGTGGGTGCCGGTTTTCGGATAAGATCATGCTCCAACGAAAAATAGCGCCCGATTTCGACTCCTCAGAGCGGATAGGGCTTTGGTCCGGGGACCTTGCGATGCGTTTCGGCCGAGCTTGCCTCGTCGCGCTGCTATTGGCCTTCAGTTTCGCGCTCGGCTGCACGAGCGTGCGTGCCGCGACTCTCGCTGGCGCGATTACTCATTTCACCGCCGACGATTTCGACGAGACGCTGACCGGTATCAGCGAAGTGGCCGCCAGCGGCAGCTCGCGCGCCGAAACCATCATTCGCGCTCTGCAGGACGGCCGGCTGATGTTCAGCGCCGAGCGCAAGGCGGTCTACGTCAAAGACGATGCCGACAAGCTGACCGATGCCGCGACCGGCCAGCCGATCACCGGCGAAGCGCCGGCCGACCTTGACAATGTCCGTGTCAACAATCGGCTACGGGGCGCGATCGACGCCGCGCTCGGCGGACTGACGCTGCTCGCCAGCAATCCCGCGGCCCGATACGACGCTGCGCAGGCCGTGTTCAAGTCGCGCGCGGCCAGTGCGCTGCCGACGCTGGAAACCGCCCTCGCCAAGGAGCAGGAGCCGCGGATCAAACGGGCGCTCTTGGAGGCGCGCGCCGCGGTCATTTTGTCGGACGACAAGGCCAGCGATGAAGACAAGCTCGGCGCTGTGGACGTTATCCGCCAGCGCGGCGACCAGGACGCCCTTGGCCTCCTCTCCAGCCTGCCGGCCGACACCTCGGCGCCGGTGATGAAGGCCGCCACTGCCGCGATCGGCGCCATCCAGAACCGTCTTGTTGTCTGGGAAGCCGTGCAGAACGCATGGTACGGGATTTCGCTTGGCTCGGTGCTGTTGCTGGCGGCCATCGGCCTCGCCATCACTTTCGGCGTCATGGGCGTGATCAACATGGCGCACGGCGAGATGGTCATGCTGGGCGCTTACACGACGTTCGTCGTGCAGGAAATCATCCGCTCGAAAAATCCCGGACTGTTCGATTACTCGCTGGTCATCGCCATTCCGTTATCCTTCCTGGTCGCCGGAGGCGTTGGTATCATCATCGAGCGCACCATTATCCGCTTCTTGTACGGCAGGCCGCTGGAGACGCTGCTCGCCACTTGGGGTCTTTCGCTGATTCTGCAACAAGCGGTGCGCACGACGTTCGGCCCGAACAATCGCGAGGTCGGCAATCCGTCGTGGATGAGCGGTGCCTTCGATCTGGGCGGCATCACCATCACCTATAACCGCCTGTGGATCATTTGCTTTGCGCTTGCGGTGTTCATCGCGCTGCTGGCGCTGCTTCGCTACACGCGCTTCGGCCTCGAGATGCGCGCCGTAACTCAAAATCGTCCGATGGCCGCGTCGATGGGCATCCGCACCAGCCGGGTCGATGCGCTCACCTTTGGGCTAGGCTCCGGCATCGCCGGCATGGCCGGCGTGGCGCTGTCGCAGATCGACAACGTCAGCCCCAATCTCGGCCAGGGCTACATCATCGACAGCTTCATGGTCGTGGTGTTCGGCGGCGTCGGTAATCTTTGGGGCACGCTGGTCGGCTCCTTCGTGCTGGGTATCGCCAACAAGTTTCTCGAACCGTATGCCGGCGCGGTGCTCGGCAAGATCGCTATTCTCGTGCTCATCATCCTGTTCATCCAGAAGCGGCCACGGGGCATGTTCGCGCTTAAGGGCCGGGCGGTGGAGGCATGAAGACGGGTTCGCACTTGCTGATCCGCTCGCTCGACCGCGGCGCGACGATGTTCCTGATCGTGATCGCAGCCATCGCGATCGTAGTGCCTATACTTAATCTGGCGGTGCCGGAATCCTCCGCGTTCCACGTGCCGACCTATCTGGTGTCGCTGTTTGGAAAATACGCCTGCTATGCGCTGTTGGCGCTGTCGATCGACCTGATCTGGGGGTTCTGCGGCATTCTTTCGCTCGGCCACGGCGCCTTCTTCGCGCTCGGCGGTTACGCCATGGGCATGTATCTCATGCGACAGATCGGCACCCGCGGCGTCTATGCCAATCCGACCCTGCCGGATTTCATGGTGTTCCTGAACTGGAAGCAGCTGCCGGTCTACTGGTACGGCTTCCAGTTTTTTCCCTATGCCGCGCTCATGGTGGTGCTGGTGCCGGGCGTGCTCGCCTTCGTGTTCGGTTGGTTCGCCTTTCGCAGCCGGGTCACCGGCGTCTATCTGTCGATCATCACCCAAGCGCTCACCTTCGCGCTGATGCTCGGCTTCTTCCGCAACAATTTCGGGTTCGGCGGCAACAACGGGCTGACCGACTTCAAGGACATTCTCGGCTTCAACGTACAGGCGGAGACGACGCGCAACGCGTTGTTCTCGATCTCCTGCGTGGCGATCATGATCGCCTTTGTCCTGTGCCGCGCCATCATCATGTCGAAGTTCGGCAAGGTGCTGATCGCCATCCGCGACGCCGAATCACGCACGCGATTCCTCGGCTACCGCGTGGAATCCTACAAAGTGCTGGTGTTCACGCTATCGGCCTGCATGGCCGGAATCGCTGGCGCCCTCTACGTCCCTCAGGTCGGCATCATCAATCCCAGCGAATTCGCCCCCGGCAATTCCATCGAGGCCGTGATCTGGGTCGCGGTCGGCGGCCGCGGCACGCTCACTGGCGCGGTGATCGGCGCCGTATTGGTCAACTACGCCAAGACTTATTTCACCTCGGGATTCCTCGCGCCGTATTGGCTGTTCATGCTGGGCAGCCTGTTCATCGCCGTGACGCTGCTGCTGCCGCGCGGCATCGTCGGCACGCTGCGGCATTGGAACGCGTTACGGCGGGATCGGGCGTCGGCCGCCGCCGAGGACGGCGTGAGGGAGCCGCTGCCGGCGGAGTGAGGTCTGGCCATGGAAGCGCTGACCAGCGCACTACTGTATCTCAACGGCGTCACCGTCTCGTTCGACGGCTTCAAGGCGTTGAACAATCTTTCCTTCGCCATCGAGCCCGGCGAGATGCGCGCCATCATAGGCCCGAACGGCGCCGGCAAGACGACGATGATGGACGTGGTGACCGGCAAGACCCGGCCCGACCTCGGCGACGTCATGTTCGACGGTTCGTATGATCTCACGCGGCTCGACGAGGCCGAGATCGCCGAGCTCGGCATCGGCCGCAAGTTCCAGAAGCCTACGGTGTTCCAGAGCCAGACCGTCGCCGACAACCTCGAACTCGCGCTCAAATCGGACCGCCGCGCCCGCGCCGCGCTGTGGTGGCAGGAAAGTCCGGAAGAACGCGGTCGCATCGAGGGCCTGTTGCAGATCATCCGCTTGACGGCGGTGCGCGACCGCCTGGCCGGCAGCCTGTCGCACGGCCAGCGGCAGTGGCTGGAGATCGGCATGCTACTGGCGCAGGAACCGAAGCTCTTGCTGGTCGACGAGCCGGTCGCCGGCATGACCGACGTGGAAACACACCAGACGGCGGAGCTGCTCAAAGAGATCAACCTCGAGCGCACGGTTGTGGTCGTCGAACACGACATGGCCTTCGTGCGCGACCTCGGTGTCAAGGTCACCTGTCTGCATGAGGGCTCGGTGCTGGCCGAGGGCACCATCGACCAGGTCTCGGCGAACGAGCGGGTGGTGGAAGTGTATTTGGGACGGTAGGGAGCGAATGGCGAATTCGCTGGAGGAATAGGATCAACGATGCTCGAGGTCAACGCGATCGATCTGCACTACGGCGCCGCGCAAACATTGCGCGCCGTGTCGCTCAAAGCGGAGCCCGGCAAGGTGACCTGCGTGCTCGGCCGCAACGGCGTGGGCAAAACCAGCCTGCTCGACGCGCTGGCCGGCCAGCACCCGGTGAGCCGCGGCACCATCATCTGGGAGGGCGAAGACATCACCGCGCTGCGGCCGCCGGAACGGGCGCGGCGCGGCATCTCCTATGTACCGCAAGGCCGCGAAATCTTTCCGCTATTGACCGTCGAGGAAAATCTTAAGACCGGCTTTGCGCCGCTCAAGCGCGACGACCGCAGCGTGCCGGACGACGTGTTCTCGCTGTTTCCGGTGCTTCGGGACATGCTGCGACGGCGCGGCGGCGATCTCTCGGGCGGCCAACAGCAGCAGCTGGCCATCGGCCGCGCGCTGGTGATGCGGCCGCGGCTGCTGCTGCTCGACGAGCCGACGGAGGGCATCCAGCCTTCGATCATCAAGGACATCGGCCGCGCCATCGCCTACCTGCGCTCGCTCGGCCAGATCGCCATCGTCCTGGTGGAGCAGTATCTCGACTTTGCCCGCGAACTCGGCGACCATTTCGCCGTCATGGAGCGCGGCGCTATCATCTATGCCTGCAGCCGCGACGACCTTGACGAGGGCGCGCTGCGCCGGGCGATGGCGATTTGATTTTGACGAACGATGATCGTCGTGGGGGATGAAACTTGCTTGCGAGCGGGCCGGCGGACTCTACAGACGGTAAAATCTTCGCCGCCAATCGCGCGGTCGGACGCGTTGCGCTCGCGGTAGCGGCCGTTGCCGGCGAGAGCCGCCGCGCGCGGGTAAACGAGGCCGGCTCTTTGCGGGTGCGCTTCCCGAACGGAACGAGCCGGGCCACGCTCGATGCCGTCATCGTCAACACCGCCGGCGGCATGACGGGCGGCGACCGCTTCGACATCGATATCGCCGTGGGCGCCGGCGCGCGGCTGACCATGACCACCGCCGCGGCGGAAAAGATCTATCGCTCGCTTGGTCCGGATACGCAAGTCGCCGTGAAAGCCGCCATCGGCCCCGGCGGCGCGCTGGCGTGGCTGCCGCAGGAAACGATCCTGTTCGATCAGGTGCGGCTCCGCCGCACGATCGACATCGAGCTCACGCGCGACGCCAGGCTCGTGCTGGCCGAAGCCATCGTATTCGGCCGTTCGGCCATGGGCGAGACCGTACTGCGCGGACATCTACTCGACCGCTGGCGCGTGCGCGTCGGCGGCGCGCTCGTTTTCGCCGAGACGCTGCGCCTCGACGGCGCCATCGCGCAACGGCTGGCACAGCGCGCGATCGCAGCGGAAAGCGTCGCCGTGGCAAGCGTGCTCAAAATCCCGGGCGATGACCAAGCCGTTGCGGCGGTCCGCGCGATGGAGAAAGACTTCGCCGGCGAAGTCGGCGTGTCGGCGTGGAACGGGCTCGCGGTGGCGCGGCTCGTCGCGCCTGACGGTGCCGCCCTGCGCCGCGATCTCGTTGCCGTGTTGACGGCGCTCGGCGCCGGGCCGTTGCCGCGGCTGTGGATGAATTAGAGGGCTCCGATGCATCTCACTCCGCGCGAGAAGGACAAGCTCTTGATCGCCATGGCGGCGATGGTGGCGCGGCGCCGGCTCGAGCGCGGCGTCAAGCTCAACCATCCGGAAGCGGTGGCCCTGATTTCCGATTTTATTCTCGAAGGCGCGCGCGATGGCCTCGCGGTCGCCGAATTGATGGCGGAAGGCGCCCATGTGCTGACGCGCGCGCAGGTGATGGACGGCATCGCCGAGATGATCCCGGAGATTCAGGTCGAAGCGACGTTTCCCGACGGAACGAAGCTGGTGACGGTGCACGAGCCGATACGATGATGGTTCCCTCTCCCCTTGCGGGAGGGGGTTTAAGGAGGCGGCGGAGATGATCCCCGGCGAATATTTCATCAAGGACGGCGACATCGCGCTCAACAAGGGTCGCAAGAGCGTGACGCTTACAGTCTCCAACAGCGGCGACCGGCCGATCCAGGTCGGTTCGCATTATCATTTCTTCGAAACCAATCCGGCGCTGAAATTCGACCGCAAACAGGCCCGCGGCATGCGTCTCGACATTGCCGCCGGCACGGCGGTGCGTTTCGAGCCCGGGCAGACGCGTGAGGTCAAGCTGGTGGCGCTGGCCGGCACCCGCACGGTTTACGGATTTCGGCAGGAGGTCATGGGAAAGCTGGAAAAAGGGAGCCGGCAAAAATCATGACGAGCGGACTTGCGCAAGTCCGCTCGTCACGCTCTCAGCGCTGCTACCGCGGCTGGGACCAGGATCAACTCAGCGCTTGGTGCGACGCTGGTAGCGGCTTCAGCACCAGGCCAATCTGACCTTGGCGATCTCTCTCATCCGGCGAAGCCAAACGCGAGCGACCTAGACGTGATGATACCGCGCCGCGGGCGCGAGGCAAGCGAAAGCAAACAGTGCGGCGCCATGGGGATAACACTGGGGATTCTTTTCATGCGTCGGGCGCGCCGCAAACAAACACGGAGGACGTCATGCCAGCGAAAATAAGCCGCGCGGTTTATGCCGACATGTTCGGCCCGACGACGGGAGACCGCGTGCGGCTCGCCGACACCGATCTCATCATCGAAGTCGAGCGGGATTTCTGCACCTACGGCGAGGAGGTGAAGTTCGGCGGCGGCAAGGTGATCCGCGACGGCATGGGGCAGAGCCAGGTCAGCAACAAGCAAGGCGCGGTCGACACCGTCATCACTAACGCGCTGATCCTCGATCATTGGGGCATCGTCAAAGCCGACGTCGGCCTCACCGACGGCAAGATCGCCGCCATCGGCAAGGCCGGCAATCCGGACATCCAGCCCGGCGTCACCATCGTCATCGGCCCGGGCACCGACGTGATCGCCGGCGAAGGCAAAATTCTCACCGCCGGCGGCTTCGACACCCACATCCATTTCATCTGCCCGCAGCAGGTCGACGAGGCGCTGATGGCGGGCGTCACCTCGATGCTCGGCGGCGGCACCGGACCGTCGCACGGCACCTTCGCCACCACCTGCACGCCCGGCCCCTGGCACATCGCGCGCATGATCCAGGCGGCGGACGCTTTCCCGGTCAATCTCGGCTTTGCCGGCAAGGGCAACGCCTCGCGGCCGGAGGCCCTCGAGGAAATGATCAAGGCCGGCGCCTGCGCGATGAAGCTGCACGAAGACTGGGGCACGACGCCGGCGGCGATCGACTGCTGCCTTGCGGTCGCCGACGCCTACGACGTGCAGGTGATGATCCACACCGACACGCTCAACGAATCCGGCTTCGTCGAGGACACCATCAAGGCGTTCAAGGGCCGCACCATCCACGCCTTGCACACCGAAGGCGCCGGCGGCGGCCACGCCCCCGATATCATCAAGGTCGCCGGGCTGCCAAACGTGCTGCCGTCCTCGACCAACCCGACACGGCCGTACACCCGCAACACCATCGACGAGCATCTCGACATGCTGATGGTCTGCCACCACCTCGATCCGTCGATCGCCGAGGACCTCGCTTTCGCCGAAAGCCGCATCCGCAAGGAGACCATCGCGGCGGAGGATATCCTGCACGACATCGGCGCGCTGTCGATGATGTCGTCGGACTCGCAAGCCATGGGCCGCGTCGGCGAAGTCATCATCCGCACCTGGCAGACCGCGCACAAGATGAAGAAGCAGCGCGGGCGGCTGAAACAGGAGAAGGGCGACAACGATAATTTTCGGGTCAAGCGCTATGTCGCCAAATACACCATCAATCCTGCCATCGCCCACGGCGTATCGAAACTCATCGGGTCGGTGGAGAAGGGCAAGCTTGCCGATCTGGTGCTGTGGTCGCCGGCGTTCTTCGGCGTCAAGCCCGATTGCATCATCAAGGGCGGCACCATCGTCGCCGCGCCGATGGGCGACCCCAACGCCTCGATCCCGACGCCGCAGCCGATCCATTACCGGGCGATGTTCGGCGCCTACGGCCGCGCCCGCACGGCGTCCTCCGTGGTGTTTGCGTCGAAGGCCGCGGTGAAGGCCGGGCTCGGCAAGAAGCTCGGCATTCAGAAAGAGCTGTTCGCGGTACAGAATACGCGCGGAAAAATCTCCAAAAAGAGCATGATTCACAACGATGCGACGCCGCACATCGAAGTCGATCCGGAGACTTACGAAGTGCGCGCCGACGGCGAGCTTCTCACCTGCGCGCCGGCGGAAACGCTGCCGATGACGCAGCGCTATTTCTTGTTTTGATATTTCTCTTCCTCCCCGCGAAGCGGGGAGGGAAAATCGATAGGCGCGGCCACCGACTCATTCTACGCCAGCCGCCAAGCCAGCACGCGGCGTTCGAGCGCCTGCAGCATGGCGTTGCTCGCGTAGCCGATGGCGCCGAGCAGGGCGACGCTGGCGAACAGATCGGCGCTGCGGTACGAGCGGGCCGCCAGCAGGATGGCGAGGCCGAGGCCGTGCTGCGAACTCAGCATCTCGCCCACCACCGCCAGGATGAGCGAGACCGTAAGCGACAACCGCAGCCCGGCGAAGATGTCCGGCAGCGCGTTGGGCAGACCCATCTTCCAGATGAACGCCGGCCGTGACAGCCGCAGCACGCGCGACACCTCATCGAGACGCGGCTCAATCGCCGAAAAGCCGTGCACCGTGGCCAGCAGCACCGGCCAGAGCGAGCCGAACGCCACTACCGCCAGCACCATGCCGGGGCTCAGCCCGAAGATGGCGATGGCGATCGGCATCACCGACGAGGCGGGGATCGGCCGGATGAACTCCAGTGTGGGCTGCAACCAGGCCCGCGCCGCCGGAGAAACGCCGATCAACGCGCCGACGGCGACGCCGATCAGCGAGGCGAGAGCCCACCCCAACAGCATGCGTTCGACCGTACCGGAGATCAGCGGCCACAGCTCGCCGCTGACGAAGCCGTCGCGCAGACTGGCGAGCGTCGCCAGCGGCGTCGGCAGGAACACCGGCGACACCAGCCGCCACCCGGCCACGCCCTCCCACAGCAGCAGGATGGCGAAAGCGACCAGGACACTGCCCGCTTGCCACGTCCATGCTGGGGCTAAACGTTTCATGCCGTCCTCGCGAAGCGGCCGAATAGGCTCCGCTGCAGCGCCAGCAGACCGGCGTTGATGGCCCAGCCGAGGACTCCCACCCACAGCAGCAGCGCGAACATCAGTTCCGGTCTCAGGTTCTGCTGCGCCAGGATCATGCCGTAGCCGAGGCCGCGCGGATTGGCGGCAATCTCCACCGTGACCGCCACCACCATGGCGATGCCGACCACGAGCCGGAACGCCACGAACACGCGCGGCAAGGATGCCGGCAGAACGATCCTGCCGATTTGCTGCAGCCGCCCCATGCCGAGGATGCGCGCCACTTCGAGCAGGCGGGGTTCTACTCCCGCCACCGCCGCCTGCGAGAGGATCAACATCGGCCAAAAACAGGCGAAGGAGACAATCGCGATCTCCATGCGGTAGCCGAAGCCGTAGACCAGTAGCGCGATCGGAATCAGCGCCACCGACGGAATGGGCCGGAACAACTCGACGGAGACCACCGACAGGCGCGCGGCGATGCGCGACAGGCCGAGCCACAAGCCGACGGCCAGCCCGAGGCCGCCGCCGATGACGATCCCGCCGGCCGCCGCGCCCAGGGTCTGGCTGCTCTGCGCGGCGATGGTGCCGTCGGTCAGCGCCGTCCAGACGGCAACGGCAATGTCGCTGGGACGGGCCAGAGCGTCGCTGCGGGTGTCGTTCACCCGCATGATCACTTCGGCGGCGACGAGCAACGCCAGCGGCACCGCCCAGCCGCGCCCGCGTATCTTCACTGGAGCATCTCCTGGATGAAGCCGAACAGCAGGTGGCGGAGACGCAGGAAGTCGGCGTTCTCGCGGGTCGAAAGCTGGTCGCGCGGCCGCGCCAGCGGCACGTCGGTATCCTGCGCCAGACGACCTGGATTCGACTGAAGCGAGATCACCCGGTCGCCGAGGTAGATCGCCTCTTCCAGATCGTGGGTGACGAACATGACGGTGACGCCGGTGGCGGCGACGAGGGCGGCAACCTCGTCCTGCAAGCCATGCCGGGTGATGGCGTCGAGCGCGCCGAACGGCTCGTCCATCAATAGGATCGACGGTTCCTGCGCCAGACAGCGGGCGATTTGCAAGCGTTGCTGCATGCCGCCGGAAAGCTGCGCCGGGTATCTCTCGGCGTGGGCGGTAAGGCCGACCGTGCTCAGCAGCTCGCCGACGCGGGAAGCGCGCTGCCGCTTCGGCATGCCGATCGCCTCCAGCGCCAGTGCCACGTTTCCGGCGGCGGTGCGCCAGGGGAGCAGCGCCTTGCCGTAGTCCTGGAACACGACTGCGACCTCGCGCGCCGGGCCTGTCACCGCCTGCCCTTCGCGCCGGACCGAGCCGGACGTCGGCGCGACAAGCCCGGTGACCATGCGCAGCAGCGTTGTCTTGCCGCATCCCGACGGACCGACGACGCAGACGAACTGCCCGCGCGGCACGCTGAAAGACAGCTGTTCGATGATACGCCGGCCGCCTAGGTCCAGATCGACACGATCGAAAGTAATGGCCGGCTCCGCGGGGTGCGGTTCCCCGCGCACGCTGTCGGCACGCAGCGGTTGCACGCCGCGGCCTTAAGGCAGGATCAGATTTTGCGCCACCACCTTGGTCTTCAGCATCTTTTGCTCGTTCATGGTGTCGATCCACACCGCCAGCGACGGCACCGTCGGTTCGGCGTTCAACCCGGTGAAGACGATGGTGGCGAGCACCGGCGCCGGCAGCTTGACGTGTTTGCCGAAGTCGACCCTGGCGCCGTCGAGATTGGAGCCGGCGAAAGCCACGCCCTCGGCAATCGCCGCGCGGAAGGCCTTGGCGGCGTCCGCATGCTTGGTCGCCCAGTCGCGGGTCGAGCTGTAGAAGAACGACGCCATGCCGACCGGCATGTCGGGCGCCATGTTGGTCACCAAATTCCCGATCTTGCCGGCGATGATGCGGCCCATGAACGGATTAGCGCTCACCACGGCGTCGACCGAGCCGCCCTTGAGCATGTCCGGCATCTGCGGGAACGGCGTCTCGATGAAGGTCACCTTGTTATAATCGACGCCTTTGACCGTCAGCCATTTGCGGAAGAGCACCTGCAGCGTGGCGCCGATGCCGGGAACACCGACTTTTTTGCCGGCGAAATCGGCGGCGTCCTTGATGCCGGCTTCCGGCCGCGCGACGACGCCAAAATTGGTGTCGGTCTTGCCGCCCACGGCGCCGCCGGCGACGGCGACCAAGTCGAGGCCGCCGTCGACCGCCTGCAGCAGCACCGGGGGCGTCAGGCTCGCAATCTGGATGGAATCCGATTGCAGCGCCGCCGGCATCAGCGAGTTGAGCGGGATCAGCTGGATGGTCACGTCGAGGCCGTGCTTGGCGAAAAACCCCTCCTCCTTGGCGATCATCACCGGCGCCACCTCGTTGAACTGGGTGAGGCCGACGATCATTTTGGTCTGGGCAAAGGCCGGCTGGCAAAGAGCGGCGAGCGTCGCCGCCAGTACCAACGCCCCCGAGATTGGGCGGCCGATTTTGCGGTTTTTGCCGGTCAGCAAGGCCACACGTCGCATGACATCCTCCTTCGCGCGGTTCTGCGCTATCGTTTAGTGCATCATGAGCACCCGCGGATTGCCGTGGTCAAGAAAATGCTGCGCGCTATAGTCGTGCCGCAAGATCGGCAGAGTGGAGAGAACAGCGATGCCTCGAACAATCGTCGACATTTCCGTGCCGCTGCAGAACCACGTCGCGGCCGATCCGCCCGGCACCGGTCCGTCGATCGAGTATATCGACCATCAGCAAAGCCTGCCGCAGATCCTGAGCTTCTTCCCCGGCCTCAAGGCGGAGGATTTGCCCGACGGCCAGGGCTGGGCGGTCGAGCGCGTGCAGCTTTCGACGCATAACGGCACGCATCTTGACGCGCCCTGGCACTATCATCCGACGATGAACCGCGGCCAGCGTTCGGCGACGATCGACGAGATTCCGCTCGACTGGTGCTTCCAGCCCGGCGTCAAGCTCGATTTCCGGCATTTCGCCGACGGTTACGTCGCCAGCGCCGCCGACGTCGCCGCCGAATTGAAGCGCATCGGGCACGAGCTCAAGCCGCTGGACATCGTCGTCGTCAACACCAGCGCCGGCGGCAAATACGGCCAGCCCGATTACGTCGCCTCGGGCTGCGGCATGGGCTACGAAGCGACGATGTTTCTGACCGAGCGCGGCGTCCGCGTCACCGGGACCGACGGCTGGAGCTGGGACGCGCCCTTCGTCTACACGGCGAAGAAATACGCCGCGACGCATGACGCGTCGCTGATCTGGGAAGGGCACAAGGCCGGCCGCCATATCGGCTATTGCCATCTCGAGAAGCTGCACAATCTCGAACAGCTCCCGTCAACCGGTTTCATGGTCGCCTGCTTCCCGATGAAAATCGAGCGCGCCTCGGCCGGCTGGACGCGAGCGGTGGCTATTCTCGACAACTAGGAAAGCGCTCCCGTTCTCTTCGTCACCACCGGGCTTGACCCGGTGGTCCATGCTGAAATCCAGCGAATCAAATCACGCGATGAACGAGCGGCCTTGCCGCATGGATTGCCGGGTCAAGCCCGGCAATGACGAAATAAAATATTGTTCTCGCGACGCGATGCGCGCCCGAGGCATGCCGTACAACGCGTCAAGTCCACTTGCCGAGCACCATCGCGTCACGCCTGAACCGGCGGTGGGACCGGCTTTCGGCTCGATCATGCTCTGCGGTTACAACAACAAATAAAAGGAAGCGGAACGCCGGTAGACGCTGATCCTTATCCTCCGCACCTCACGGTGCGGCTCGCGCCTTGCAAGGCGCGCTCGCCTGCCGGCGTTCCACCGCGGTTCTCGCCAAAGGGACTTTCGTCCCCAAGGCTCAGCGTCAGGCCATGTTTCCTGCGACTTGGCCGGAGCGTTTGGTCCGGAAAGCCCGCCCCAACCGGGCGGCGGAGACCGCGCGCCGCTCCGCGGGCGTTACCCGCGCCGGCCTGTCCCAGTCCAGTGAAAGCACCTCACGCGCCGGTCGTAGTGCCGGCAGACATCATGCCCAAGCCGCCCGGGAACGGGCCGTATCTTCCCGCCCGCGGGCACCGCACTCGCTCCGCTTTCGGGAGTACCCTCGGCCGAAGGCGTCATTCACTGAGCGAGATTCGCATCGCCTTGTAGCCGAAACGGGGACGTATGTCAAGCCCGCGTCACTATAAAAGTGTCGCCCTTGGTGCCGGGCGATAAGTGCTTCGGCGTGTGGGATGTCTATGGCGAAGCAGACCCGTCAGCGAGTAGCCTGTATGAGCGCACATGCCACAGCGGTCGGAGACGCAGGGCTCCGGTGCGGGTCGACGGCAAAGTCATCGGCGCCATCGGCGTCTCCGGCGCGCTGTCCTGGCAGGACGCCCCAGGTCGCCAAGGCCGGGCGGATGCGGTAAGGAAGTGAAGGGTCTGTTGTCGCGCTAAGTGCTGCAACGAGGTGAGGCGCCTGGATTATGCGCAACCTCAGTAACGGATCAGGAATCTTTTTCGTGGAGGATCCCATGCCGTTAGTGAGCGTTAGCGTTGGAATGTCGACCGCCGCATCCGATCTGCTCGAATTTGTGGGTCAGTCGCGTTTTGCGACGGTCTTGGCCGATCCGCCATGGCAATTCGTCAACCGGACCGGGAAGATAGCGCCTGAGCACCGGCGACTGTCGCGCTACGGCACCATGACTCTGAAGGAGATCATGGAGCTGCCCGTCAGCGACATCGCAAAACCCACGGCGCATCTCTATTTGTGGGTACCAAACGCTCTGTTGCCCGACGGCCTGGCGGTGATGAAGGCTTGGGGCTTTACCTACAAATCCAATCTGGTGTGGCACAAGGTCCGCAAGGACGGCGGGTCGGACGGTCGCGGCGTGGGCTTCTATTTCCGCAATGTTACTGAACTCATTCTATTCGGTGTACGTGGGACGAACGCGCGCACACTTTCTCCGGGTCGGAGCCAAGTAAACCTAGTGGCAACGCGTAAGCGCGAGCATTCGCGTAAGCCGGATGAGCAATACGAACTCATTGAAAAATGTAGTCGCAGCCCTTTTATTGAATTGTTCGCCCGCGGGTCTCACTCAGGTTGGATCTCATGGGGCAATCAAGCTCAAATAGAATATCGGCCAACATGGTCTACATATGCGTTCCACTCTCATACGATCTCTGGCACGTCCTGATTACGACCGACCAACGCCGCTTTGTTCCATCAAAGTGTTGAATAAAAGAGTAGAGCCACTTGTTCCCGGTAAAAAGCGATTCGGATTAAAATCTTCGTCTCTCAACTGGACACGCGCGAAGATTGCCGCAAACTCGGCTTGGCTAACAACCTTTGGCTCGCTCGCGCAATCTAGATATGCGAAACGTAGGAAGCGAATGAAACCGTTAAACCCGTTTGTTCGATTGACAATGTTTCCTGCACCTGTTCGTGCCCAGGCGTCAGGCCATCTCGCCCGGATAGCGTTGAAATAGTTGAGAAGATTATCAAGTATTTTTACGTCTTCGTTGCGGCGGAAAAACTCATAGAAAATGCGTTTTTGAAAATCCCGAGCGAGAGCCGGGTCCCAAAATCCAAATCTTTTCCCTCTGTCCCTGTCGGCAAGCGGATCGTTCGTAATGTAGGGTAATGTCCTTAATGCGCTTTTTGTTCAGCTCACGTTGAATTCCAAGGAAGTCAATATAGCCGCTTTCATATTGCATTCTATGGAACGCGCGATTGGAGAAGAAGAGGGTCAGCCAGAATCGCATGGTTGATAACTTTTCCCGAGTCTTATCTTAAGTAGATAACATCCTCGCGGAAAAGATTCATTAACTGATTACTATTTGCTGCCTCACACAATCCGTGTCTTATGCCCCTGCCAATAGCGGTCGCGCAGCTTCTGTTTGTAGAGCTTGCCGGTCGGCAGCCGCGGCAGCTCGGCCTCGAAGTCGAACGAGTGCGGCCATTTTTGCGGCGCCAGGTGCGCGGCGCAGAACGCCATCAGCTCCTCGGTGATTGCCGGGCCCGGCGCGACGCCGGGCATGAGCTGGACGGCGGCCTTGACCTCCTCGCCGAGGTCTTCGTTGGGCACGCCGAACACTGCGGCGTCGGCGACCTTGGGGTGGGTGATCAGGAGGTTCTCGCATTCCTGCGGATAGATGTTGACGCCGCCGGAGATGATCATGAAGGTGGCGCGGTCGGTGAGATAGAGATAGCCGTCCTTGTCGAGATAGCCGATGTCGCCGACCGTGCTCATGGCGCCGTCGGCCGAGCGGGCGCGCGCGGTCTTCTCCGGATCGTTGAAATATTCGAAGGGCGTCGCGGTCTTGAACCACAGCGTCCCCGGCGTTCCGGTCGGGCAGGGCTGCATATTCTCGTCGAGCACATGCAGTTCGCCCAGCAGCACCTTGCCGACCGTGCCCTTGTGCGCCAGCCATTCGGCGCTGTCGCAGGCGGTGAAGCCCAATCCCTCGGTGGCGCCGTAGTATTCCTGGATGATCGGCCCCCACCACTCGATCATCCGCTCCTTGACCGGCACCGGGCAGGGCGCCGCGGCATGGATGGCGATCTCGAGCGAAGAAACATCGTAGCGCCGCCGCACCTCCTCCGGCAGCTTGAGCATGCGCGAGAACATCGTCGGCACCAGCTGGCTGTGCGTCACCTTGTAGGTCTCGACGAGTTGCAAATACCGCTCGGCATCGAAGCGTTCCATGATGATCGCGGTGCCGCCCCGGCGGATGGTGAGGTGAACCGCCGCCTGCGGCGCCGAGTGATAGAGCGGAGCGGGCGACAGATAAATCATGCCGTCGCGATAGCGCCAAAGCTTCACCAGGAAATCGAACAGCGGCAGCTGCTGCGACGGCGGTTGCTCCGGCAACGGCCGCAAGATGCCTTTGGGACGGCCGGTAGTGCCGGACGAATAGAGCATGGCGGTGCCGAGCGATTCGTCGGCGATCGGGGTGGCCGGGTAGGGCGCGGTCGCCTGGTCGAGATTTCGCACGCGCGCGCCGTCGCCCTTGCCGTCGACGATCAGGCAAAGCTCGATATTGGGGCAGTCCTTGAGCGCCGCCGCGGCCACGTCGCGCTTGGCCTGCGACGTGATCAGCACCCGGGATTGGCTGTTGTTGAGAATGTAGGCGAGCTCTTCCGGCGTGAGAAACGAATTGACGCAGGTGAAGTAGAGGCCGGCGCGCTCGCCGGCGCAGCAGCTCTCGATGTAGCGCGCGTTGTTTTCCATGAAGATGGCATAGTGATCGAGCCGCCGCAGGCCGTGGGCGCGCAACAGGTGGGCGAGGCGATTGCCGCGGGCCTCGAGCTCGGCATAGGTCACGACCTCGCCGCTCTGGGCCATGATGAAAGCCGGCTGCTGCGGCCGCTTGGCGGCATGCTCGGGCGCGTACATGGCAATCCCCCTGACGTGACCGGCGTTTTTGCGTTTACGGCCGATTTACCCTTTCCATCAGCGTAGAACAGGGCGCCGCGCGCCTCAACTCCGCCCCAAGCTTGCCGATGCCAACCGTGACCGCGGGCGTATGCTTAACGATCTTTTGCCGATCGGCGGCAGTGCCCGCATCCGGTTTTACGAAATCTAGAGCGTTTCCCCGCTAGGCTTGTTCGCGTTGTTGCGCGAGCCTCGCGCCGCCCACCGAACATGCCTTGCAGGGACCAGAATGCCGGAGCTCAACGCGCGCGATCCAGGTAAGACCGAGACAGCAGCCGGCGAAGTGCTGGGCCACGTCCATTCGGTGACCGGCGCGCAAGCCAGCATCGGGCTTCTCAGCGCGAATGGGGTGCATCGCGGCGGGGCGACGGTGGGAAAGTTCATCAAGATCCACACCGGCAAGGCGCTCCTGATCGGCGTCATCACCGATGTCTCGCTTCTGGTCTCGCCCAGCATCGGCGAACAGCGGTATTGCGGCGTGGCGCACGTCGATCTGACCGGCGAGATCGGCGATCGCGGCGGCAAAATCGGCTTTCGCCGCGGCGTCACCGACTACCCCGCGATCGGCGACGCGGCGAGCGCGCTGACCAGCAACGAATTGCGGCTGGTGTTCGAGACGTCGGCCGCCAAGACGATCAAGATCGGGCAGCTGCAGCAGGACAGCACCATCACCGTTACCGTCGATGTCGATGAGATGCTGAGCAAGCACTTCGCGGTGCTCGGCACCACCGGCGTCGGCAAGTCGAGCGCGGTCGCCGTCATCCTGCAGCAGATTCTCCAGGTGCGGCCCGACGTGCGCATCCTGCTGCTCGACGTGCACAACGAGTATGGCCGCTGCTTCGGCGAACGGGCTTATGTGGTCAATCCGGGAAACCTGCGGCTGCCGTTCTGGCTGTTCAATTTCGAAGAGATCGTCGACGTCTTCTTCGGCGGCCGTCCCGGTCTCGACGAGGAAGTCGAGATTCTCGCCGAGGTCATTCCGCAGGCCAAGATCACCTACACCCAATACCGCCATACGATCGAACGGCCGGCGATCAAGAAGCAGGACCCCAAGAGCAGCGGCTATACGGTCGACACGCCGGTGCCGTATCGGCTGGCCGACCTGTTGGCGCAGATCGACGAGCGGATGGGAAAGCTGGAGAACCGCTCCTCCCGGCTGGTCCATCACAAGCTGATGACGCGCATCGAAACCGTCAGCAACGATCCGCGCTACGCGTTCATGTTCGAGAACGCCAATGTCGGCGGCGACACCATGGCGGAATCGATCAGCCAGCTGTTTCGGCTGCCGGCCGACGGCAGGCCGATGACCATCATGCAGCTCGCCGGGTTGCCGGCGGAGGTCGTCGACGCCGTCGTCTCCGTGCTCTGCCGCATGGCCTTCGATTTCGGCATGTGGAGCGATACCGCAAGCCCGATGCTGATCGTCTGCGAAGAAGCCCATCGCTACGCCTCGGTCGACCGCACCGTCGGCTTCGGCCCGACCCGCCGGGCGATCTCCCGGCTCGCCAAAGAAGGCCGTAAGTACGGCGTCTTCCTCGGCCTCGTCACTCAGCGTCCGGCGGAACTCGATCCGACCATCCTGTCCCAGTGCAGCACGCTGTTCGCCATGCGCATGTCGAACGACCGCGATCAGGCCTTGCTGCGCTCGGCGGTCTCCGACTCGGCCGCCAACCTGTTCGCCTTCGTCCCCGCGCTCGGCACCCGCGAAGCGCTGGCCTTCGGCGTCGGCACGCCGTTGCCGACCCGGCTGACCTTCGCCGAATTGCCGCGCCAATTGCTGCCGCGGAGCGAAGCGTTCACCGGCGATCCGGCCAACCAAATGGGCGGCGAGGATCTCAATTTCATCGCCGCGGTGGTCGAGCGCTGGCGCGGCGCCACCATGCGGCGAAGGGTGGCCGCGGATGAAGCGGCGCGCGAAGTCAAGCCGGCCGTCGGGGCGGAGGCGGTGCCGCCGCCGCCGGTGCCGCCGGCGCCGCCACTGGCGCCCGAGCCCGGCCGCTTCAGCCTGCTGAAGAAGCCGCTGACCGATAAGCCGGATCCCTACGCCGCGCTGCGCAGCTCGGCCGCCGCGCCGGCTAACCGCTAAGCGGTCAATCCCGCCCGAACCGAGGTCCGTCCGCTCGGCGTGCGGCCAGCGGGTTTCGCCACTGCGTCGTCGTGCGGGTAGCCTCGGCGGAGCGGCCGTCGGCGAAGAGCTCTCTGGCGTCCTTGATCTCATCGAGGAAGAACGGCTTCGAGAAGTAAAATCCCTGCGCGTAGCGGATACGGCTGGTGGCCTGCAGATAAGCCAGCTCCTCGAACGTCTCGATGCCTTCGGCCACGACCGACATGCCGAGCGCCAGCCCCAGCGATTCGATGGTGCGCAGCACGCTCTGGCTGCGCGGGCGCTGGTGAATGGCGGTGATGAACGAGCGGTCGACCTTGATTTCATCGGCGGTGATGTCGGCAAGCACGGAGAGCGAGGAGTAGCCGGTGCCGAAGTCGTCGATCGAGACGCGAACGCCGAGTTCGCGCAGCATGGGCAGCACCTGGGTCTGGAACTGGCTCTTGGCGACGAAGGCGTCTTCGGTCAATTCCAGCATGAAGCGCTCGGCATAACGGCTGTCCTTGAGCACCGCCGCCAGCGAGGACATGAAAGTCATGTCGCCGGCCTGCTTGGCGGCGACGTTGATGCTGATCGTCGTGCGCGCACCGAAGGCCTGGTCGAGACGCTCGATCGAGCCGATGGCTTCGGCCAACACGAAATGCGTGATCGGATCGATCAGCCCGAGCTCGGTCGCCAGGCCGATGAACGAGCCCGGCGCGTGGATCTCTCCCGCCTCGTCGCGCCAGCGCACCAGCGTCTCGAAGCCCACCACCTCGTGGGTATGCAGGTCGACCTTGGGCTGGAAGGCGCAGCAGAACTTGCGGTCGCGGATCGCCAGCCGCAGCCGCTGTTCGAGCTCCATGTGCGCGGTCATTCGTTCGCCGATGCCGGCGTCGAAGAAGACCGCCTCGCCTTTGTGCCCGCTCTTGGCGCGGTACATGGCGTTGTCCGCGTTGCGGCGCAGGACTTCGTAGGTGGCGCCGTGCTCCGGATAGATGCTGACGCCGATCGACGCCGAGGTGAACACCTCGAACGCCTCGATGTGGAAAGGCTGCTTCAGCGCGTCGAGCAGCGCGTTGACGATGCTCCGGGCCTCTTCTTCGCCGGCCAAGGGATAGATCAGCAGCAGGAACTCGTCGCCGCTGATGCGCGCCAGAATGTCGGTGTCGCGCAGGGTCTTGCGGATGCGCTCCGCCACCTTCACCAGCAAGGCATCGCCGACGACGTGGCTGTAGTAGTCGTTGATGTGCTTGAAATTATCGAGATCGATAAAGGCGAGCGCGAAGCGATGGCTGCCGTCGCGGCGCAGCGCCTCGTCCACGCGTTCGTTGATGAGAAAGCGATTGGGCAGGCCGGTCAGGTCGTCGAAAAAGGCGTGCTGCGCCAATTTTTGTTCGACCTGCTTGCGCGAGCTGATGTCGAGCGCGGCCGAAATCAGCAGCGGCCGGCCGGCGATCGTCGCCGGCGTGTGCGAAGTCAGCCAGGTGCGTTCGCCCGCCGCACTCGCGGCGTTTTCCTCGACGGTGACCGTTTCACCGGAGCGGATGAGATCGATTTCCCACTGCCGCCGTTGCGCGGCCTCTTCCGCCGACAAAAAATCGGCCGGAGAAGCGCCAATCAAGGCTTGCGCCGGGGTCTCCAGGTTGGCGGCGGCCGCCTTGTTGACCAGGATGAAGCGACCGCTTTCGTCCTGCACGGTCAGGCCGATCGACAGCGCGTCGACGATGTCCTTGAGGAACGTGCGATCCTGCTCCGCTTCGCGGGCGTTCCGTTGCCCATCCTCGACTTGCCGGCGCCATCGCTCGGCCTCGGCCGCGAACGCGCTGCCGTGACGCGCCGCGATCGCGGCCAAGGCCACGACGGCGCATTGGCGGGCGAAAGCGGCGTCGCCTTCATCGAATTCGGCTTTGCCGGCTTCGCGCCGCAGCAGCAGCACCGCGCGGCGTCCGCGCACGCCGACCGGCAGGCAGAGCGCCGATGCCCCGGCGGGGATCAGGTCGGCGGAGAAGGATTGTCCCGCGTCGCTGTCGCACGTGCCGCTAATGGCACGGACCCCACCGTGCAGCACGTCGATGAAAAAAGGGTCGCGCGGCCAACGGGCACCGATCGGTCCGCTCGGCGCCGCCGCGATGCAGACGAGCGCGTCGGCGTCCTCCGCGAGGACCACCGCGTGATCCTGGCCGAAAACCTGTTGCAGCCGCTGGCACAGGTCTGCAAAGGACGCTTGCTCGCCCTCGAAGTTCAGTAGCGCTTCCAGCGCCCGCAAGCCGGCATGCACGGCATCGGCGCGCGTCCGGTCGTGCCCCGTTGCCGGCGAGCGCGGCACGTTGTCGTTTTTTTCCGAGATTGCCATATGCCTTCTGCGTGGCTGCCGGTTCGCCACGAACGAACGGAACACCGAAATTAGGCGCAAGGCGTTGGCAATTTGTTTCGATATGCGAAGATAACGGCGAATTACGCGTTAACGTCTCGTTTACCTTTGCGGCGGTGGCGGTCCCGGCAAGACTCGAACTTGCGACCTTCGGTTTAGGAAACCGCTGCTCTATCCGGCTGAGCTACGGGACCGACAAGGAGAGTTGCTTCTATAGCACAGAGAAGGAGCGCCGGCAGGGCAGGCATGCTTTGGGGCCTAGTGTCCCGATTCCGAAGTTCGCATCATTATGCGGCACCCTCGTTTGCGAACTTCGGAATCGAAGGACACTAGCAACGTATTGATCCAGTGTGGCTTTGGTTCAGAAATCCGCATGACGAGTTCGCGGCAAGAATGATGCGGACTTCTGAACCGCCACACTAGCTCGCCACCTCCGCCGCCTCCAGCACCTCGTCGGTGATCACCTTGAAGCCGGCAAGCGTGCACGGGCCGAATTCGGTGACGATGGCGACGTCGGTGGCGTCGCGGCCGCGCGCCATGAGGATGCGCCCGATGCGCGGCGTATTATGGCGGGCGTCGAAGGTGTACCAGCGGCCGCCGAGATAGACTTCGAACCAGGCGGAAAAATCCATCGGCGTGACGTCGGGCGGCACGCCGATGTCGCCGAGATAGCCGGTGCAATAGCGCGCCGGAAGGTTCATGCAGCGGCACAGCGTGATCGCGAGGTGGGCGAAGTCGCGGCACACGCCGCGCCGCTCGCTGTGCGCATCCCAGGCGGTTTTGGTCGGGCTAGCGTGCTCGTAGCCGAATGTGAGGCGGTCGTGGACGTAGTCGCAGATCGCCTGAACCAGCGGCCATCCCTTGGGGACATTGCCGAACTGGGCCCACGCGATCTGGATGAAACGATCGGTCTCGCAATAACGGCTGCCCAAGAGATAGACCAGCGTCTCGACAGGCAGTTGTTCCAGAGAATGTTGCTCCGCGTGCGGCGCGACCTCATCCGGCTTGCCGCTGTCATTGATCAAAAAATCCGCGGACAGCGTCAGCCGGCCCGCCGATGCGTGGATCACGTGGCAGGTGTTGCCGAAGCCATCGCGGTAGGCGTTGGCGGGGATGGCAGGGCTGACCTGCAACCGGTCCGGCGTGAGCAGGTCCGGCGCACGCGACGGATGGACGCTCAGCGTCAGGATCATGGGCGTCGGCTGCGGACATTGGTAGGAAATTTCGTAGCCGGCGCGAATCTTCATCACAAAACTCTTCGGCTCGCCCGGTAGACCCTACCTGATCCGTACTAAGAACGCGATGGCCGCAAAAGTTCCGTCGTGTCGGTGGCGGTCTTGCCCTCAAGCGTCGGCGTCGGCCGCCGCTTTGACTTTGACCGCGACTTTCATGGCCTGATGATCCGACGGGTTGCCATACCACGTGCCTTGCAGCGGAATCGCTTCGCGCGGATGGTGCGCGACCGCGACGCGGACGAGGTTCTGGTTGCCCACGATGCCGCTCGACGGATCGAAGTCGACCCAGCCGGGGCCGGGAACGTAAACCTGCACCCAGGCGTGAGTGTTGCCGCCGGTATCCAGCTGATCGTCGTCGTCGAGCGTGTCATCGGAAAGATGCACATAACCGGACACGAAGCGCGCGGCAATGCCGCGTGCGCGCAACGCAGCGATCATCAGCACGGCGAGGTCGCGGCAAGACCCGCTGCCGAGAGCGAGCGTGACCAGCGGGTCCTGAATTCCATGCTCGTGGCGCGCCACGTGCTTGAAGTTGCGCCGGATCGTCTTCGTCATGTCGATGAGGAGCGCACGGGTGTCGGCCGATCCATCCTTGCCGAAGAACCGGTCGCTCCACCGCGTCAGTTCGGGTTTGAGCGACAGCGGCAGAATGAAGCGTTTCAGACCGAGCCAATCGTGCGCACGGTAACTGAAGGGATAGGTCCGGGCATAATCCTCGATGTCGGCCGCGTGGAAGCCGCCGGGCGCGTGGTCGAGACGAATACTGCTGTCGAAGCGAAGCTCCGCGGCCGGTTCGGCGAAAGACGCGGTCGCCACATGATTGCCGAAGCGATCCCGGGTCCAGGTCAGATCGCGCGGCGTCGGCGTGATCTCGAGCTCCGATTCCAGTATCTTTTGGTCGTGATCGTCGCGCGGGCGCAACATCATCCGGTGTTCGCCAAAGGCGACCGGCTGATGATAGTGATAGGTCGTAACGTGTCTGATCCTGAGAATCGGCATAGCCGCCCCACCATACAGGATTTGCCGTTGACATGCATTTCTTGGGCCAAATACGGCCAGTGTCTGTCCCGTTGCCATGAGCGCCAATGAGCGAAATGCCGGAAAGCCTGCTGGCCGCCGACGAGCCGGCCCCGGTCAGGCTCTACAATGCCGCTGGGCCGTCGCCGTTCCTGCTGGTCGCCGACCATGCCGGCAATGCAATGCCGCGGGCGCTCGGCCGGCTCGGCCTTGCCGAAGCGGAATTGGAGCGGCATATCGCCTGGGATATCGGCGTTGCCGGCCTCGGCCGGCTCTTGGCGGACGCGCTCGACGCCATGCTGATCCGACAACACTATTCGCGTTTGGTCATCGACAGCAACCGGCCGCCCGGCTCGCCGACGTCGATCCCCGAAATCAGCGAGCTCACGCCAGTGCCAGGCAACGTGGCTTTGAGCGAAGCGAGCAAGGCGGCGCGCGCCCGCGCGATTTTTTGGCCCTACCATGATCGCATCGAAGCCGAGCTCGATCGCCGGCGGCAAGCCGGCCGCGCTACGGCGCTGATCGCGCTGCACAGTTTCACGCCGACGTTCAAGGGCGTGGCGCGGCCCTGGCATGCCGCGGTGCTCTATCATCGCGATCCGCGGTTTCCGCGCCGCCTCCTGACGCTGCTGAAAGAGGAAAAAGGGCTCATCGTCGGCGACAACGAGCCTTATTCCGTGAGCGACGAAACCGACTACACCATTCCGGTCCACGGCGAGCGGCGCGGCCTGCCGCATGCTTTGGTCGAGATCCGCCAGGATTTGATCGCTGACGATAACGGGCAGCGTGCCTGGGCCGAACTTTTGGCGCGCCTTTTGCCGCGGGCATACGCGGAAGTGGCCACCGGCTAGCAAATTGGGCCCGGCTTGGTGCTGCCGTGCACTTTCACTTTGAACGCCGTCATCGCTAAATAAGGTGACAAGCCGGCCGCCGCTGTCCGAAACTGGCAAAGCGCATCGGCAAGGCAGCGGGCGTCCCGGGAGGAAATCCATGACCAAGCTCACGCAAAGCTATGTCCACGGCGCCTCCAGCGTGCCGCTGATCGGCGAAACCCTCGGCGTGCATTTCGACAAGGTGGCGGCGCGATGGGCGGACCGCGACGCGCTCATCGTCCGTCAGCAAAGCGTGCGCTGGAACTATGGCGAGCTGAAAGCCAAGGTCGACGCCTTTGCCGCAGGCTTGCTGGCGCTCGGGCTCAACCCCGGCGATCGCGTCGGCATCTGGTCGCCGAACACGGCCGAGTGGGTGATCACCCAATTTGCCACCGCCAAGGCCGGGCTGATCCTGGTCAACATCAATCCCGCCTACCGGCTTTCCGAGCTCGACTACGCGCTCAACAAGGTCGGCTGCAAGGCGCTGGTCACCGCGGACTCGTTCAAGACCAGCGACTATGTCGGCATGCTGCGCGAGCTGGCGCCGGAAATCGACCGCAGCGCTCCCGGCAAATTGCAGGCCAAGCGCCTGCCGCAGCTGACGACGCCGATCCGCATCGGCGACGACGAAAAGCGCGGCTTCCTGCGTTTCGACGACGTGCTCGGCATGGGCGGCGACCGCCATCGCCGGGAGCTTGCGGAGCTGGCGCCGAAGCTGCAATTCGACGATCCCATCAACATCCAATTCACCAGCGGCACCACCGGCGCGCCCAAAGGCGCCACGCTGACCCATCACAACATCCTCAACAACGGCTTCTTTATCGGCGAGGCGATGCGGCTCTCCGATCGCGACCGCGTCTGCATTCCGGTGCCGCTCTATCACTGCTTCGGCATGGTGCTTGGCAATCTCGCCTGCATCACCCATGGCGCGGCGATGGTCTATCCTTCCGAGGGGTTCGATCCGCTGGCGAGCCTCGAAGCGGTCGAGGCCGAGCGCTGCACCGCGCTCTACGGCGTGCCGACTATGTTCATCGCCGAATTGGGCCATCCCGAATTCAAGCGCTTCGATCTGTCCTCGCTGCGCACCGGCATCATGGCCGGCTCGCCCTGTCCGATCGAAGTGATGAAGCGCTGTGTCGCCGAAATGAACATGCGCGAGGTGACCATCGCCTACGGCATGACCGAGACCAGTCCGGTGAGCACGCAGACTTCCTACGATGATCCGCTGGAGCGCCGGGTCGGCACCGTGGGCCGCGTTCATCCCCACGTGGAAATCAAGATCATCGACACCGATGGCCGCATCGTGCCGCCGGGCACGTCCGGCGAATTGTGCACGCGCGGCTATTCGGTGATGCTCGGCTACTGGGGCGACGAGGACAAGACCGCGGAAGCGATCGATCGCGCCGGTTGGATGCATACCGGCGACCTCGCCACGCTCGACGCGGACGGTTACTGCAACATCGTCGGGCGCATCAAGGACATGGTCATCCGCGGCGGCGAGAACGTCTATCCGCGCGAGGTCGAGGAGTTTTTGTTCCGTCACCCGAAGATCGAGGCGGTGCAGGTGGTGGGCGTCCCCGACGTGAAATTCGGCGAGGAGCTATGCGCCTGGGTCAAGCTCAAACCCGGTGCCGCGTCCAGCGCCGAAGAGATCCAAACCTTCTGTAAGGGCCAGATCGCGCATTACAAGATTCCGCGTTACATCAAATTCGTCGACGCGTTTCCGATGACCGTCACCGGCAAGGTGCAAAAGTTCCTCATGCGCGAGGAAATGGTCAAGGAACTGGGCCTGAGCGAGCAAAAGACGGCGTAAAGAGCCCCGGCATCATCCGTGGAATCAATCCTCTTCCAATTACCCACATCGCGCATTTGGCTTATTTCTGAAGCGCGCTCGACTCCGAAGGGCCACCGCGCGCATTAGATCGCATAAACGCAGTTTAGTGAGTAACGGCGCCAACCGAAGTCATTGGCAGCCGGCGCTCGCTCGCCGGACACCGATAGCATACCATGAATTGCTGTTGGGGCATGAGTCTCGGCTAACTCCTTGCCGAGCGGGGGAGTCAAACCGAAGCCGAGCCTATTGCAACGTAAGAAATATCGGTGCAGCATCGATCGTGAGACGATATCGAGTTACATGCTCTCAGTGAGAGGGCAATCCGTCATGCCGATATTGTCGTCATTCGACTGGCACCGCGAGGAATGTTAAATTGCTCGCTGCGGTTCACGACACGAGGGGATAGCGGTGCCAGATTTTGCGACCCTTAAGCGACAATGGGGCGAGCTGACCGCTTACGAGCGCTTCGAACGGATCATCTCGCGCATTGTAATGTTGCTTATATCTGCGGTGATTGTTTACTCGCTGTTTACAGTATCAATAGAGTTATTCGAACAGTTTACGCTGGATCTCGCATTTGCCGATGTGGCGGCGTTGAAAGATGTATTCGGTTCGATTCTTACCATCCTAATTCTGATCGAGTTCAATCATTCAATTGCATTGGCAATTAACAACAAGTCAGGTGTTTTGCAGGCGCGCTATATTGTCTTAATCACAATACTCGTCATCGCGCGAAAGGTAATCCTGCTGGATTTCAGTACTGCGTCATTCGAAAGCCTCATTGGGATTAGTGGCATTACGCTCGCATTCGGCTTGTTGTATTGGCTAATCAGCCTTCGATCCAGCAGCGCGCCGGTGGACTCCGAGCCAATGCACACCGACGCTGACAAATGAATCATGCCGCGCCGTACAGCATTGTGCTGTGCTCGCCGCGGCGCAATTTATCTACTCACCGATAATTTTTGTATTGGGGCTCAGCGCTCTCTTGCCCATGGCGATACGCTGAAAGCACGTTGGTAGAGCCATTGATCCTATGGCATACTCCAAGTGGCATACACACTTTGCCCGCGCTGAGCGGGCGCATCTGCATTCGGATTGACAAGGGTCCGTCCCATGCCAATTGACCACCAGATGGAGCTAGCAAGCACAGAATTTGCGTGTCACTATCGCGCACATGCAAGGCTTGGCGCGCCGTTGTTCTGCTGCGTCGCGCTGATTGCAATTTTCATGACCGGCGTCCCTGTCAATGCGCAACAAGCCGCACAACCGGTTGGTATCGTCTATGCCGAGCGCAAACCGATCTCCAAGACTATTGACTTTGTCGGCCGCGTGGAGGCGATCGACCGGGTGGTGATTCAGGCGCGGGTAAAGGGCTATCTAGAGGCAGTCCTCTTCAAGGAAGGAGATTACGTCAAAAAAGGTGATCCACTCTATCAAATTGAGAAGGGTCAGTTCCAGGCCGCAGTCGAACAGGCCGAGGGTGCTTTGGATCGCAGCAAGGCTACGAAGATCCTCGCTGAAGTTGACCTCCAGAGGTCTGAGAAGCTTTTGACGCAAAACTCCATTCCGGCGCAGACCGTGGATACAAATCGCGCAGCCGATAAACGGGCACAAGGATCGATCCTGTCCGATCAGGCAAATCTCGACACGGCGAAGATCAATCTTGGCTACACTGACATCGTAGCCCCGATTTCAGGCAAGATCAGCAGAACCAACATCACGGCCGGTAACGTGGTTGGGCCGGACAGCGGCCCCTTGACGCTGATCGTCAGCCAGGACCCGATGTATGTCACGTTCCCGGTGAGCCAGCGCGACCTCCTGCGGGCGCAACTGAGCGGACGACAAGCCGACATCAAGGACATCAAAGTTCGAATCCGGTTTGCCAATGGTTTGACCTACGATCAGGAAGGTTCGATCAACTTTATCGATGTATCGGTCAACCGCGCCACGGACACAGTGATCGCGCGAGCGACAATGCCAAATCCGGTCGGGGTTTTGATCGACGGACAATTGGTGAATGTTGCGCTTGAGGCCGGACAACCCGAACAGAAAGTAGTCGTGCCGCAAGGGGCGCTGATTGCCGACCAGGAGGGCATCTATGTCTTCGTGGTGGAAGACGGCAAGGCCGCCGTCAGGCGGATTAAACCTGGCGGTGAGAGCGGCATAAATGTCGTCGTCGATGAAGGACTAAAGGGAGGCGAGCAGGTCATCGTTGAGGGGCTGCAGAGCATTCGCCCCGGATCGCCGGTGCAGGTAAGCCCGCTACCTGCGAGCATTAATCGAGGTTGAGCCGATGCTCTCCTCTATCTTTGTCGATCGGCCGCGGCTCGCAATTGTAATTGCAATCGTTACCACCATCGCCGGCTTGCTTGCACTTTATGCAATTCCCTTCGCGCAATACCCCGATATCGTGCCGCCACAAGTGTCCGTCACCACCTTTTATCCGGGCGCCAGTTCCGCCGTGGTGGAATCAACCGTCGCCCAGGTCATCGAGGCGCAGGTCGTCGGCGTCGACAAGATGATCTATATGAAAAGCACCAGCGGCGATGACGGCAGCTACACACTGACCGCCTCTTTCGAGCTTGGCACCAATCCGGACATCAACACCGTCAACGTCAACAACCGTGTTCAGGTCGCGCTATCAAGCCTGCCGACGGAAGTGCAGCGGCAGGGCGTCACAGTCAAGAAGAAATCATCGGCTTTACTCGGTGTCATCGCGGTGTATTCGCCGAAGCATACTTATGATCCTCTGTTCCTTTCCAATTACGTGACGATCAATCTTCTCGATCAAATCAAAAGCACGCCTGGCGTGGGAGATGCGACACTCTGGGGGCCACAGGACTACGCCATGCGAGCCTGGGTGCGCACGGATCGGCTGACCGGCCTCGATCTTACCACCGGCGACATCATAAATGCGATTCAATCTCAGAATATTCAGGCTGCCGTGGGCCGCGTGGGTGCACGCCCGATCTCCGATGACCAACAACTCCAGCTCAACATCCAGACAAAGGGTCGTCTCGCTTCAATTGCCGATTTTGAGAACATCATTATCCGCACCAATCCCGATGGCTCGGTGCTCCGATTACGTGATGTTGCCAGGGTTGAGCTCGGTGCCGCGAATCTCGATCGGGACACCCGACTGAACGGCGCACCCGCGGCGGCAATTGCGATCTATCAATCACCGGGCGCTAACGCGATCAATACTCTGAAGGCGGTGCGTGGGCGAATTGAAGCGGTCGAAAAGCGCTTCCCCGCCGATCTGGCGTGGAAAATCACCTACGATCCGACGGTTTTCGTCAAAGACACTATCCATGAGGTGCAAAAGACACTGGTCGAAGCATTTGTTCTTGTGGTCATCGTGGTCTTTCTTTTCCTCGGCAGTATTCGCGCCACCCTCATTCCGACGCTCGCAGTGCCCGTCAGCCTTATCGGAACATTCGTCGCGCTTCTCGTTGTCGGCTATTCGGCAAACACCGTATCGCTTCTGGCGGTGGTGCTGGCGATCGGAATTGTTGTCGACGACGCCATTGTGGTCGTCGAGAACGTCGAACGTGTGATGGAAGAACATCCGGAACTCAGTCCGGGTGAGGCTACCAAGCTGGCGATGAAAGAAATTACCGCTCCTATTATCGCCATCACACTGGTCTTGCTGTCCGTTTTCGTGCCGGTCGCCTTCATTCCAGGCATTTCCGGCGAACTTTTTCGTCAATTTGCCGTGACGGTAGCCGTCTCGATGTTCTTGTCGGCGATCAACGCGCTGACGCTTTCGCCGGCGCTTTGTGCCGTTTTGCTGCGTCCGCATCACGGAGCACGCCGCGGCGTGATGGGATACGTCATGCGTTCGATCGATAGGGTGCGAGACGCGTATGGCGCCGTGGTGGCCCGTCTGGTTCGTTTTTCGATAATCGGGCTGGCGATGGTTGCCGTCGCCATGGCGGCGACGCTGGGCTTTGCCAAGGTAACGCCTACTGGTTTTCTTCCGGAAGATGACCAGGGTGCGCTGTTCGTCGTCGCGCAACTGCCCGGCGGATCGTCGGTTGCGCGAACCACGGACATTATCGAACGTGCCGAGGCGATTCTAAAGGAGGAAGCGGCGGTCGAAGATGTCACCTCCGTTATCGGTTTGAATTTCATCGACAACTACTCGCAATCGAATGCCGCATTCATGGTCGTTACGCTGAAACCTTTTGAAGAACGGAAAGATCGGAATCTCGGCGTTCCCGCACTTGTTGCCAGGCTGGGCCAAAAATTCCGTGAGATTCGCGGCGCCACCGTAATCCCCCTGCCACCACCGCCAATCCTCGGTCTCGGCACCGGAGGCGGCTTTACCTATGTTTTGCAGGACCTGCGCGGTGGCGATCCCAAGGCGCTGGCTCAAGCATTGCGGGGACTTCTCGTCGCCGCAAACCAGGACCCGAAACTCAACCGCGTGTTCAGCACGTTTTCGGCGACAAATCCCTCTGTCTTTCTCGATATCGACCGCGACAAGGTACAGATTTTAGGCGTGCCATTGAGCAGTGTCTTTCAGGCCCTTCAGGCCTCGCTTGGCGGTTATTACGTCAATAACATGAATTTGTTTGGCCGCACCTGGCAGGTGCAAGTGCAAGCCGAGGCCGCCGATCGCTCAAGCATCAATGACATTTACCGTATCAATGTGCGGAACAATGACGGCAAGATGATTCCGCTGCGAAGCTTGGCAGAGGTTCGAATTGTCGTCGGTCCGCCGGCGTTGATCCGCTACAACAATCTTCGCGCCGTGACGGTGCAAGGGGGTCCCGCAGCGGGCGTCTCATCAGGTCAGGCCCTCGAGGCAATGAGCGCCGTTGCAGCGCGCACTCTGCCGGCCGGCTACGCCGGAGAATGGACCGACACGGCGTTTCAAGAGAAACGCGCCGAGGGGAAAACCACGATCATTCTCGGCTTCGCCATACTGTTCGCCTACCTGTTCCTTGTCGCGCTTTACGAAAGTTGGACTATCCCGGTGCCGGTCTTGCTGTCCGTAACCGTCGGAATTGTCGGGTCTTTCATGGCAATTGTTCTGGCGGGTTTGACGCTTGATCTCTATGCGCAGATCGGCATGGTCGTGTTGATCGGTTTGGCCGCGAAGAACGGCATCCTCATCGTCGAATTTGCAAAAGAGCAGAGGGAAAGAGGAGTTCCTTTGCTTGAAGCTGCAACCGAAGGCGCACGTCTGCGGTTCCGGCCGGTCATGATGACCTCATTTGCCTTCATACTCGGGCTGCTTCCGTTGGTAATCGCAAGCGGTGCCTCCCAACTTGCCAGGCGCGACGTCGGTACGCCGGTTTTTGGCGGTATGATCCTGGCCTCCTTCATCGGGATTTTTGCAATTCCTCCGCTCTACGTGACGTTCCAGGCGATTCGCGAGAGGCTGAGGCCATCTTCTCGGCCGGACAAAACGTCAGCTGCCGACGATAGCGGAGCCGAACATCAATGATATCACGTCGCTACAACGTCTTCCGGCGCCGCTCCGACCACATAAATCCCACTTAAGGCGCGGGTTTGTTTGAAAAGAGGTGCATTAAAAATGCTCAACAAAATTAACGTGTCAAAAATGAAGCGCAAGGATTACGAAGCGAAGCTGCGCAAGCTTCAAGTTGAGCTTTGTCGGTTGCAAGAATGGGTAAAGCATAACGGACTGAAAGTCATCATCGTCTTCGAAGGTCGCGATGCCGCCGGAAAAGGTGGAACCATCAAGGCGATCACTGAGCGTGTCAGTCCCCGTGTCTTCCGCGTCGTAGCCCTTCCGGCTCCTTCCGATCGGGAAAAGAGCCAGATGTTCATGCAGCGCTACATCACGCAATTTCCTGCCGCTGGTGAAATCGTTATTTTTGATCGTAGTTGGTACAAT
>JBAPYW010000024.1:0-71252 GCA_049284935.1 Xanthobacteraceae bacterium | reverse complement strand
ACGCATTCGTAATGCGTGGGTCGGAGGTTCGAATCCTCTCCGCGGCACCACTGCCGTCACTCGCGGCGCGCGAAAGTCCGGACTCCAATTCGCGGCGTGACCACCATGGTCTCCCCATCGCAAAACTGCGAATATCGTGGTTATAGATTGCGGGCGCGATAGGGGGATGAAATGCCAGGCATCGTGGAAGGCAAGGTCGCCATCGTCACCGGCGCGGGGCGGGGCATCGGGCGGGCCATCGCGCTCTTGCTGGCGCAGGAAGGCGCCCGCGTCGTGGTCTGCGATATCGGGGCCAGCCTCGAAGGCGAAGGCACCGACGCCTCGCCGGCGCATTCCGTCGTCGAAGAGATCAAAAAAGCCGGTGGCCAGGCGATCGCCTCGACGCTGTCGATCAGCGATCCGGCGAACGGCGACAAGATCGTGAAATCGACGCTCGACGCCTTCGGCCGCGTCGACATCCTGGTCAACAATGCCGGCATCCTGCGCGACCGCATCTTTCACCGCATGAGCTGGTCCGACTGGTCGGACGTGATCAACGTGCATCTCAACGGCAGCTTCATCATGAGCCGTGCTTGCGCCACGCATTTCCGCGAGCAGAAATCGGGTAGCTATGTGCATATGACGTCGACGTCCGGGCTGATCGGCAATTTCGGCCAAGCCAATTACATGGCGGCGAAGCTGGGCATTCTCGGGCTTTCGCGCGGCATCGCGCTCGACATGGCGCGGTTCAACGTGCGCTCGAATTGCGTGTCGCCGTTCGCCTGGACGCGCATGGTGCAGTCGATCCCGGCGGAGACCGAGGAGGAAAAGGCGCGCGTCGCCCGCGCCAGCCAGGTGACGCCGGAAAAAGTCGCGCCGCTCGTCGTCTATCTCGCCTCCGACCAAGCCTCCGGCATCACCGGGCAAATCCTTTCGGCGCGCAACAACGAAATTTACCTGTTCAACCAGAACCGGCCGATCCGCACCTTGCATCGCTCCGATGGCTGGACGCCGCAAAAGCTCGCCCAGCAGCTCAAGGCTGCGTTCGCCAGCTCCTTTACGCCGCTCGAACGGTCGCCTGAGGTGTTTTCGTGGGACCCGGTGTAAAAGCCCAGCGGCACAGAACGGAGTGAGTTATGGCTATCGTCTACGATAAACTGATGGCGATGCAGATCCCGCCGGTCGAGCAGCCTTACGCGCCGAAGGACTGCATGCTCTACGCGCTCGGCGTCGGCCTCGGGCATGATCCGATGAACGAGGACGAGATCGCCTTCGTCTACGAGAAGAACCTGAAGGTGTTGCCGACGATGGCGACCGTCCTTGGCTACGGCGGTTCCTGGGTACGCGACACCGGCATCGATTACGTCAAGGTGGTCAACGGCGAGCAGGGCTTCACGCTGCATCGGCCGCTCAAGGGCCAAGGCACTCTGGTCGGCCATACGCGCATTCTTGAGATCATCGACAAGGGCGCCGGCAAAGGCGCGCTCATCCTCTACGAACGCAAGGTGACCGATAAGGCGACTGGCGAGTTGATCGCGACCATCACGGGGACGGCGTTCTGCCGCGGCGACGGCGGCTTCGGCGGGCCGCCGCGCGAGGCGCCGGCGCCGCATCCGATTCCGGCGCGCGCTCCCGACCTGATCTGCGATCTGCCCACCCGCCCGGAAATGGCGCTGATCTACCGCTTGAGCGGCGACTATAATCCGCTGCATGCCGAGCCTGCCTTCGCCAGGGCCGCCGGTTTCCCGCGCCCGATCCTGCACGGGCTCGGCACCTTCGGCGTTTCCGGCCACGCGGTGCTGAAGACGCTGTGCGGCTACGACCCCACCCGACTGGTGGCGTTTGCCGGGCGTTTTTCCGCGCCGGTCTTTCCCGGCGAGACCATCCGCACCGAGATGTGGCGCGACGGTGCCGTGGTGAGCTTTCGCGCCCGCGTCGCCGAGCGTGACGTGATTGCCATCAACAACGGCCGCGCCGAGGTGAAGCCGTGACGGAAGCCGCCGACCTCGCACCAATTCGCGAGGCGGTGCGGGCGCTGTGTGGAAATTTTCCCGGCGCCTATTGGCGCGGTCTCGACCGCGAGCGCGCCTATCCGGAAGAATTCGTCGCGGCCTTGACCAAGGCCGGTTTTCTCGCCGCGCTGATCCCGGAGGAATACGGCGGCAGCGGCCTGACCATGACGGCCGCCGCCGCCATCATGGAGGAAATCCAGGCCTCGGGCTGCAATGGCGCGGCCTGTCACGCCCAGATGTACACGATGGGCACGGTGCTGCGTCACGGCAGCGCCGAACAGAAGGCGCGCTATCTGCCGGGCATCGCGCGCGGCGAATTGCGGCTGCAGGCCTTCGGGGTGACCGAGCCGACCTCCGGCACCGATACGCTCAGTCTGCGCACCACGGCGGCGCGCGACGGCGATCACTACGTCATCAATGGCCAGAAGATCTGGACCTCGCGCGCCGAACATTCCGATCTCATGTTGCTGTTGGCACGGACCACGCCGCGGGAACAGGCGGCGTCGCGCACCGCCGGCCTGTCGGTGTTCCTCATCGACATGCGCGAGGTGAAGGACAAGGGGCTGACCATTCGGCCCATCCGCACCATGATGAATCACGCCACCACCGAGGTTTTTTTTGAGAACATGCGGGTGCCGGCCGACAATCTCGTCGGCGTAGAGGGGCAGGGCTTTCGCTACATCCTGTCCGGCATGAATGCCGAGCGCATTCTCATCGCCGCCGAATGCATCGGCGACGCCAAGTGGTTCATCGCCAAGGCCGCGGCCTACGCCGGCGAGCGCGTGGTGTTCGGTCGGCCGATCGGGCAGAACCAGGGCGTCCAATTTCCCATCGCGCGCGCCTATATCGGCATGCGCGCCGCCGAATTGATGGTGCGCGAGGCGGCCACGCTCTACGAAGCCGGCAAGAACTGCGGTGCCGAAGCGAATATGGCCAAGCACCTCGCCGCCGAAGCCTCCTGGGCGGCGGCCGACATATGCGTACAGACCCATGGCGGCTTCGGCTTCGCCGAAGAATTCGACATCGAGCGCAAATTCCGCGAGACCCGGCTTTATACCGTGGCGCCGATTTCCACCAATCTCATTCTGTCCTACATCGCCGAGCACGTGCTCGGGCTGCCACGATCGTATTGAGATGACCCTGCCCCTTTCCGGCCTTCTCGTCGTCTCGCTCGAACAGGCGGTCGCGGCGCCGATGTGCACTTGCCGGCTCGCCGATGCCGGCGCGCGCGTCATCAAGATCGAGCGGCCGGAAGGCGACTTCGCGCGCAGCTACGACGACCTCGCGCATGGCGAATGCAGCTATTTCGTCTGGCTCAATCGCGGCAAGGAATCGGTCGTGCTCGATCTCACCGGCGCCAAGGACAAGGCCGTCCTTGCCGCGATGATCGCGCGCGCCGACGTGTTCGTGCAAAATCTCAAGCCTGGCGCGGTGGACAAGCTCGGCTTTCCCATCGCGCGGCTCCGGCGCCAGCACCCGCGGCTGATCTGCTGCACGATTTCAGGCTTCGGCGACAGCGGGCCGTATGCGCGGCGCAAGGCCTATGACCTGTTGATCCAGGCGGAATCCGGCCTCGCCTCGATTACCGGCACGACGGAGCCGTCGCGGGTCGGCGTTTCCGTCGTCGACATCACCGCCGGCATGAATGCCTACGAGGCGATTCTCGAGGAGCTGATCGCGCGGCAGCGCAGCGGCGAAGGCGCCGAGTTGTCGGTTTCGATGTTCGACGCCATGGCCGATTGGATGGCGGTTCCGCTCATCCAGCAAGAGGGCGGCAAGCCGCCGCAGAGGCTGGGCCTCGCGCATACTTCGATCGCGCCTTACGGCGCGTTTCGCAGCCGTGACGGCGTCGACATCCTCATTGCAATCCAGAACGATCGCGAATGGCGTGTGCTGGCGGCAACGGTATTGGACGACGCCGCGCTGGCGGACGATCCGGCCTTTGCCACGAACGTTGAGCGCATGAAGCGTCGCGCCGCGACTGACGGCAGGGTGGCGGCAAAGTTCGGCACGCTCGACGCGGAAATCCTCATGCAAAAACTCGCCGACGCCGATATCGCGTTTGCGCGCGTCAACACGCCGGCCGACCTCGCGCATCATCCGCATCTTCGCCGCATCACGGTCGGCACGCCGAGCGGCCCGGTGTCCTATCCGGCACCGGCCGAACAGCGCACCTCCACGTCGCGCCATTACGGCCCGGTCCCTGCGCTCGGCGAGCATACCGAGAAGGTGCGGGCTGAATTCATGGCGGCTGCAGTCAATGCCAAATGATCACAGGTGAATGCCATGGACATCGGCTTCATTGGTCTCGGCAATATGGGCTTGCCCATGGCGCGGCGGCTCATTGAGGCCGGACACCGCGTCGTCGTCTACGATACGCGCCAGGAAGCGATCGGCAATCTAAGCGCGCGCGGGGCGATCGCGGCGCGTTCGCCGGCGGAGGTCGCCGACGCCGCCGAGACGGTGATGGCGAGTTTGCCGACGCCGGATATCGTGCTGGCGGTCGCGACCGGTCCGCGCGGTGTGATCGAAGGCAAACGCGTCCGCCGCTTCGTCGATCTGTCGACCACCGGCGCGGCGATGGCGCAGCGCATCTTCAAGCTCTTGGCGCAGCGCGACATCGTGCAGATCGACAGTCCGGTGAGCGGCGGCGTACGCGGCGCGGAAAAGGGCACGCTCGCCGTCATGGCGTCGGGCCCGCGCGCCGAGATCGCGGCGATCGAGCCGGCGCTCGCGGTGTTGGGCAAGGTTTTCATCCTCGGCGAGCGGCCGGGCGCCGGGCAGACCATGAAACTCGTCAACAACGTGCTGTCGGCGACGGCAATGGCGGCGACGTCGGAAGCGATGGTGATGGGCGTGAAGGCGGGGCTCGATCCGCGCATCATGCTCGACGTGATCAACGCCGGCACCGGGCGCAATACGGCGACCGAACAAAAATTCGCCAAAGCCGTCCTCCCCGGCACGTTCGATCTCGGCTTTACGACGGGGCTGATGATGAAGGACGTCAAACTCTTTCTCGATGAGGGCGCCGCGCTCGGCGTGCCGACGCAAGTGATCGAGGCGGTCGCCCAGCTGTTGCAACTCACCTGCGAGGAGCTCGGGCCGGACGCCGACCTCACCGCGATCGTGCAGCCGGTGGAGAAACGCGCCGGCGTCAAAGTGCGCGCACCCGGCCCTTGATGCATGCGTGAGCGGCAACATTGCCGGATTTCTGAGAAAAACACTTGTAAATCAATATCTTGCGATAAAGTCACTTTGTGTGATGGCGGTCACTTCGCCGCCACGGGCGAGTCGTTAAGCTTTTGTTAAGCTTTAGAACAGAGTTCGGTCTGCCGCGCGGCCCTGCGCATCCCCCCGACCCCCCGATGGGCCGGCGGCGGCCCCGAAGGGGTGGAATCTCGGTCCCCAAAACACCCCCATGGCCCTGAGAAGGGTCTACTCCGCCCGCCCGGACCAAAAGTCCGGGCGGGCTTTTATTGTGGCCTATTCTGCCGCATGCTTGCAGGAGCGCGGTCCCGAGCCGGAGGGGCGAGGGGGCTTTATGCCAAAAGACAACCGTCCGGGTCCGAGCCTGCTTGCGAAATTGCCCGGGCGTCTCTCGGCCAACCTGTTTGCCGGCGCCAAGCCGATGCGGCTCGCCGCCGACGAAGTGCTGTTTCTCGCCGGCGATCCTGGCGACGGCTGCTATCGGATCGAAGACGGCTTGCTCAAGGTGACGATGGTGTCGCGCTCCGGCACCGAGCGCATCCTCGCCTTCCTCGGCCCCGGCGCCATTGTCGGCGAGCTTTCCATGATCGACGGACGGCCGCGCTCGGCCTCGGTTGTGGCGGTACGCGCCGCCGCGTTGAGTTTTCTCAGCCGTGCCGCGTTCGAGGCGTTCACGAGAAAACATCCGGATGTGTACAAGACGCTGGTCACGCTGCTCGCTACCCGCCTGCGCGAGACCGATGCGGTGATCGCCGCCGGAAGTTTCCTGCCGCTGAAAGGCCGCGTCGCTTCGACCTTGCTCGAACTCGCCGAGAATTTCGGCCAGGATGTCGGTTCGGGCCGCATTGTCATCCGACAAAAGATCGGGCAAAGCGATATCGCCGCGATGGCCGGCATTGCGCGGGAAAACGTGAGCCGTATCCTCAATGATTGGAAACGTCGCGAGCTGGTGAGCCGATTGTCCGGCTATTATTGCCTTGAGAACAAGGCGCAGCTTGAACACGAAGCCGAGTTGTGACGACATCCGCCCGCCTGCCGCCCGATCCCGCCATGAAAATTCCTGCGCTCGCCGACTTCCGCCGTGTGGTCGTCAAGGTCGGCTCGTCGCTGCTGGTCGATTCGCAGGCCGGGAAACTCAGGGAAACCTGGCTACGCTCGCTGGCCGACGATCTCGCCGCGCTCCATCGCGAGAAAAGCGACGTCATGGTCGTCTCGTCCGGCGCGATCGCGCTCGGCCGCGCGGTGCTCAAGCTTCCCGGCGGTCCGCTCAAGCTCGAAGACAGCCAAGCGGCCGCGGCGGTCGGCCAGATCGCCCTGGCGCGCACCTGGGCCGAGGCGCTATCGCGCCATGGCATCACCGCTGGTCAGGTGCTGGTGACGCTCGGCGACACCGAGGAGCGGCGGCGTTACCTCAACGCGCGCTCCACCATCGACACGCTGCTGGAATGGCGTGCGGTGCCGGTCATCAACGAGAACGACACGGTCGCGACCAGCGAAATTCGCTACGGCGACAACGATCGGCTGGCCGCGCGCGTCGCCACCATGGTGAGCGCCGATCTCCTGGTGCTGTTGTCGGATGTCGACGGTCTCTATGAGGCGCCGCCGGAGAGGAATGCCTCGGCGCGGCACATTGCGTGCGTCGCCCGCATCACGCCTGACATCGAGGCGATGGCTGGCGCGCCCGGCTCAGAACTGTCGCGCGGCGGCATGCAGACCAAGATCGAAGCGGCGCGGATCGCCAGCAATGCCGGCACCCACATGGTCATCGCCTCGGGCCGCCGCGATCATCCGTTACGCGCGATCGCCGAGGGAGCGCGCTGCACATGGTTTCTCACGGCGGCGAATCCGGTGACGGCGCGCAAGAAGTGGATTGCCGGGGCGCTCGAGCCCAAGGGTACGCTGGTGATCGACGCCGGCGCTGTCGCGGCGTTACGGCGCGGTAAGAGCCTGTTGCCGGCCGGCGTCGTCAGCATCGAGGGCGGCTTCGCGCGCGGCGACGCGGTCATTATCCGCGGTGTCGACGGAGCGGAAATCGGCCGCGGCCTGTGTGCCTATGACGCCGAGGATGCTCAGAAAATCCGCGGCCGCTCGTCCGCCGCTATCGAGTCGATTCTCGGCTTCCGCGGCCGCGCGGAAATGATCCATCGTGACGATCTGGTCGTCGGTCCGGAATGATGAGCGCCGGAGGCAAGCAGAGAGAGGCGGAGGTCATCCTGAAGGAGGGTCCCCACCTGGTCCCGGCCCCAGTGCATTGGATGCATTGGAAGAGAACAAGGGAACCCCGACCGCTTGACGCGGCCGGGGTTCGACGCCGGGTGATTGAGGGTGAGGGGCTGGGGGGCTTCGCCCGGCGCCACCAAGTCAACGCCGGCGGGGTTATCGGGTTCCGCGGCGGGCTACGATTTTTTTGCCGCCGCCCTCGGATCGGCTTTTGGCTTGAGATTGCTCAGGATTCCCAGGGCGGTGAAGAGCCCGAGCGCGCGGCGAGGCGGTGGATCGGCTGAGATCAGCCGGAACATTGATCCGGCGGCCGCCGGGCAACACGACGTAGCGGGCAATAACCCGCAAATCGCCTTCCTGGGCCCCGTAACCCTCGATCACGTAGGTGGCGCCGACCGGGAATCGCCGCGGCAAACGGCGGGGTAGACGTTCAACTGGCAACTTCATGACACCCTCCCGTTGCGAAACCTGGAGCGCAACGTCCTCAGCTTTGAGCAGGTTCCTCGAACTCTGTGACCGGGGTACGAATACCGGGGGATTGCTGTGGACAACGACCGCGGCGCACCGCCTCGCCGGGCCGTGCCGAACATGGTAAGAACGCTGAACGCGAGACGGATCAATGCCATGAATGCCCCCCTGAAGGCGGTGGAAGGCGCCGGGAAGCTTGACGCGACGATGCGCGAGATCGGTCGCGAAGCGCGCAAGGCCGCCCGGGTGCTCGCGCTCGCGCCCGCAGCACGCAAGAATCGTGCGCTTGGCGCCATGGCCAAGGCCCTGCGCCGGGCGCGGCCGGCGATCCTGGCTGCGAATGCAGAGGACTTGGTCGCGGCAAAGTCCGCGGGCGTGACTGCCGCCTTTCTCGACCGGTTGACGCTCAGCGCCGAGGGCATCGAGGCCATGGCGGCGGGCCTCGATGTCATCCGCAAGCTCAAGGACCCGGTCGGCACCATCATGGCGTCGTGGCGGCGTCCGAACGGAATGCGCATCGAGCGGGTGCGGGTGCCGCTCGGCGTCATTGGCGTGATCTACGAGAGCCGGCCCAATGTCACGGCAGATGCCGGCGCGTTGTGCCTGAAGGCCGGCAACGCCGTGATCCTGCGCGGCGGTTCCGAAAGCTTCCGTTCGGCTCGCGCTATTCATGCCGCGCTGGTCGAAGGCCTGGTCGAGGCCCGGCTGCCGGTTGCCGCGATTTCGCTCGTGCCGACACGCGAGCGCGCCGCCGTCGGCATGATGCTCGCCGGGCTCGACGGTGCCATCGACGTGATCGTGCCGCGCGGCGGCAAGGACCTTGTCGCCCGGGTGCAGGCGGAGGCGCGCGTGCCGGTATTCGCGCATCTCGAAGGCGTCTGTCATGTCTATGTCGATCGGGCGGCCAAACTTGAGATGGCCAAAGCCATCGTGCTCAATGCCAAGATGCGCCGCACCGGCGTGTGCGGAGCGGCTGAAACCTTGCTGGTCGATCGCACCGGCGCGCCGAAACTGCTCAAGCCGCTCATCGGCATGCTCATCGATGCCGGCTGCGAAATCCGCGGCGACGCCGCGGTGCTGGCGGTCGATCGCCGCGTCAGGCCGGCGACCGAGGCCGATTGGAGTACCGAGTATCTCGACGCTATTCTGACCGCGGGCGTGGTCGACGGCGTCGACGCCGCGATCGCTCATATCGAGCGCTACGGCTCGCATCACACCGACGCGATCGTCACCGAGGACAAGGCGGCGGCGGAGAAATTTCTGCGCGAGGTGGATTCGGCCATCGTCCTGCATAATGCTTCGACGCAGTTTGCCGATGGCGGTGAGTTCGGCTTCGGCGGGGAGATCGGCATCGCCACCGGCAAGCTGCACGCGCGCGGCCCTGTCGGTGTCGAACAGCTCACCAGTTTCAAGTACCGCATCCGCGGCAGCGGACAGACGCGGCCATGATTTTCGTCCGCCGCCGCGGCATCTCGCGAACGGCGGTTGGCGGACGACGGGTGTGGAGGGGGTTGTTTCGACGGCCATGAACCGCGAGTTCCCGCCTCCGCGTGCGGCCGCTCCTTCCGTTCCCTCCCGCGCACGCGTGGGAACGTCGGGTAGGCTCAAAGCCCGCCCCGTGCTGCCGCCCCATGCGCCCGGCATGCGCATCGGGCTGTTCGGCGGAACGTTCGATCCGGCCCACGCGGCCCATCGCGGGGCCAGTCTGCTCGCTATGAAGCGGATCGGGCTGGATCGCGTGTGGTGGCTGGTCACGCCCGGCAATCCGCTCAAGGACACCCGCGGTCTCGCGCCGCTCGAAGAGCGCGTCGTCGCCGCCCGGGCGCTGGCCAACCATCCGCGCATCGACGTGAGCGATCTCGAAGCGCAGATCGGCACGCGCTACACCTACCAGACGCTGCGCTATCTGCTGCGGCGTTGCCCGCACGTGCACTTCGTCTGGATCATGGGGGCCGACAATCTGCGCAGCTTTCATCGCTGGCACCACTGGCGTGACATTGCGCGGCTGGTGCCGATCGCGGTCGTCGATCGGCTCGGTCCCAGCCTCTATGCTTCGGCCGGCGTCGCGGGTCATGCGCTGGCCTATGCCCGCATGCCCGAATCCGCGGCAAAAGCCCTGCTGGAACGAACGCCGCCGGCTTGGATTTATCTGCATGGCCTCAAATCGCCGCTGTCCTCGACGGCGTTGCGGGCGGCACGGACCTTGCACGATGAGTGATTGGATCACGATTGGATGCAAGACGGTTGAAACTATTAACGCTGCGTGCCTATCTTAGTGACAGCCCTGGAGTCGCTGACCAGGGTCGAAAATGGAGCGAAAGGATAAGGACCCCTGTCCACACCTGCGATCTTTCGGGCCGACCGTCGCGTGCCCGAACCGGTCTCCAGAATGCGTCCTGACGCCGAGGAGATCCTCCGTCTGGTCCTTTACCGCCTCGACGATATGAAGGCGGAGGACACCCTCACCATCGACCTCCGGGACAAATCTTCGATCGGCGACTACATGGTCGTGGCTTCCGGCCGGTCGCAACGCCATGTCGGCTCGGTCGCCGACAGGGTCGTCGAGGACCTGCACAAAGTCGGCGTCGTCGCCCGCGTCGAAGGCGTTCCGCATTGCGACTGGGTGCTGATCGACGCCAGCGATGTGATCGTTCACGTCTTCCGCCCCGAAGTCCGCGCCTTCTACGATCTCGAAGGGATGTGGACGGCTGGGCGTTCGGCACGACGCGTGAGCTGAGCTCGCGTCATAACGTTTCGCCACCCGCGGTGGCGGCGAACCGGCCCGCGACGGGCGACGTTGCACTTCGCCTGTGCAGTCAGGTGTAACCGTCCATGCGCCTTGTCGTCGCCGCAATCGGCCGCCTGAAGCAAGGACCCGAGCGCGAGCTCGCCGCCTGGTATCGCAAGCATGCGGAAGCGACCGGCCGTTCGCTCGGCCTGCGCGACGTCGAAGTCATCGAGATACGCGAAAGTCGCGCCCAGGATGCCGAGCGTCGCCGTATCGAGGAATCGATCGCGCTCGCCAATGTTATTCCCGACGGGGCCATTGTCGTCGTTCTCGACCAGCGCGGTCAGAGCCTCGACAGCCTGGCGCTGGCGGCGCTGCTGCGCGAATGGCGCGCGGAGGATCGGGCGGCCGTGTGCTTTCTCATCGGCGGTGCCGATGGACTCGCGCCGAGCCTCGCCCAGCGCGCCAAGCTCCGGCTCGCGTTCGGAGCCGCCACTTGGCCGCATCAGCTCGTACGCATCATGCTGCTGGAACAGCTCTATCGCGCCGGCACCATTCTCGCCGGGCATCCTTATCACCGGGGCTGACCGTCTCCTGAATTGTTCTTAATGTCGCCTCACCGATTTGTGACAGATCGCGCCGGCCTGTGTCTTAATCCGGTCGCATCGTGTCTGCTTTCTCTTGCGTTCCCGAGCTTGGCGTCTACTTTTGGACAACATGATTCTCCGTCGGTCGAGTCGCACCGATCCGCGCCTTGTGCTCGGGTCGGCCTTGGCTTTGGCACTCCCCCTCGGCGCAAACTTGACCGCGCTCGCTCAAACTCCGTCCGTTCAATCTCCGGGGGCGGCGGAGATTCCGTTCTCCGGGGTCTCCTGGCCACCGGCCGCCCCGACCACTCCCACACCCGCGACCTCCGACCCGGACGCCCTCAAACAGCACGATCAGGAACTTGAGGCGGCTCGCGCCAAGGAGCGCGAGTCGGCAGAAATCCAGGCGAAGCTCAAGCGGGAAATCGACGCGATCGGTGACGATCGGCGCGCGCTCAACCAGCAGCTCATCGACACCGCCGCGCGCGTGCGCGACGTCGAGGCCAGCATCGAAGCGACGCAAGCGCGCGCCAAACAGCTCGACGAGCGGCAAGTGTTTCTTCGCAGATCGCTCGAGGAGCGCCGCGGCGTCACCGTCGAGATCCTCGCGGCGCTGCAACGGATCGGCCATCAGCCGCCGCCGGCGCTCCTGGTGCGGCCGGAGGATGCGTTGCAAGCGCTGCGCAGCGCCATCACGCTCGGCGCCGTGGTGCCGGAAATGCGCGCCCAGGTCGACGCGCTCGCCGGCGACCTCACCGATCTTTCGCGCGTGCGCAAGGATATCGCCGGCGAACGCGAGCGCCTGTCGCGCGATCTCGCCCTGCTTGGGCGCGAGCAGCTGCGCATGAACGTTTTGATCGACGAACGACAGAACAAACAAGCCGCCACCGAGCAGGCACTCGATGCCGAACGGGCGCGCGCCGCCGACCTGGCGCATCAGGTCGACAATCTCAAGGACCTCATCGCCAAGCTCGAATCAGGGCTCAATAGTGCCACCCGCGCCGCCCGCGCCGAGAGCCGTTCGATCGAACAGGACGCCACCCGGCCCGACCTCGCCGCGCTCAAGGACCCCGGCCGCATGGCCCCGGCGGTGGCGTTCGCGGCCACACGCGGGCACCTGCGCTTGCCGGTGAATGGGGTGAAAATCCGCGAATTTGGCGCCTCCGACGGCGTCGGTGGCACCCAGAAGGGGCTCTCCATCGCCGCCCGTGCCGGCGCCCAGATCACCGCCCCATGCGACGGTTGGGTCGTTTACGCCGGCCCGTTTCGCAGCTATGGGCAACTCTTGATCCTGAATGCCGGCGGCGGGTATCATGTGCTATTGGCGGGGATGGAGAGGATTTCCGTTGACCTCGGCCAGTTTGTGCTTACGGGTGAACCCGTAGCGGTGATGGGCGGCGGATCGCCGGAATCCGCGGCTGTAGCGACCAGGTCTATGCAACCTGTGCTTTATGTGGAGTTCCGTAAGGATGGAACTCCCATCGATCCAAGCCCGTGGTGGGCAACAACCGAAGGTGAAAAGGTTCGCGGATGATGCGCAAAACTTCCCTCATGTTCCTCGGCGCAATCGCAGGTGCCGGGCTCACGCTGCTGGTGACGCAGCCACACACCGCGCTGGTCGGATCGGTCGCCAAAGCGGCCTCGTCGGACACCTACCGGCAACTCAATCTGTTCGGCGACGTTTTCGAGCGCGTACGCGCCGATTACGTCGAGAAGCCGGACGACAGCAAGCTCGTCGAATCGGCGATCAACGGCATGCTGGCCGGCCTCGACCCGCATTCGAGCTACATGGACCCGAAGAGCTTCCGCGACATGCAAGTGCAAACGCGCGGCGAATTCGGCGGCCTCGGTATCGAGGTCACCATGGAAGACGGGCTGGTGAAGGTGGTGGCGCCGATCGACGAGACGCCGGCGGCCAAGGCCGGCGTCATGGCCAACGACATCATCACCAAGCTTGACGACGAGCAGGTGCAAGGCCTGACGCTCAATCAGGCCGTCGATAAGATGCGCGGCCCGGTCAACACCAAGATCAAGCTCACGATCATGCGCAAGGGCGCCGACAAGCCGATCGAAGTTACGATCATGCGCGACGTCATCCGCGTCAAATCGGTGCGTTCGCATAGCGAGGGCGATGATATCGGCTACATCCGCGTCACGCAGTTCAACGAGCAGACCACCGACGGCCTGAAGAAGGCGATCACCGATCTCACCTCGCAGCTCGGCGCCGACAAGATCAAAGGCTTCGTGGTCGATCTGCGCAACAATCCGGGCGGCTTGCTCGACCAAGCGATCTCGGTTTCGGATGCGTTCTTGGAGAAGGGCGAAATCGTGTCCACCCGCGGCCGCAACGCCGAGGAGACGCAACGCTTCAATGCCCGGCCGGGCGATTTGACCAAGGGCAAACCGGTTATCGTGTTGATCAATGGCGGTTCCGCCTCGGCATCGGAGATCGTCGCCGGCGCCCTGCAGGACCACAAGCGCGCCACCCTCGTCGGCACCCGCTCGTTCGGCAAGGGCTCGGTGCAGACGATCATCCCGCTCGGGTCCGGCAACGGCGCGCTGCGGCTGACCACGGCGCGCTACTACACGCCGTCGGGCCGCTCGATCCAGGCCAAGGGCATCACGCCCGACATCGAGGTGCTGCAGGACGTGCCGGACGACCTGAAGGCCCGCACCGACACCAAGGGCGAGGCCTCGCTCCGCGGTCATCTCAAGGCCGAAGGGATGGAAGAGTCCGGCTCGCAGTCCTATGTGCCGCCGGATGAAAAGGACGATCGGGCGCTCAAAGAGGCGATCGATCTCCTGCGCGGCACGATCACCGACGCCGCGTTCCCGCCAAATCCGAAGGCCGCCGTCCCCAACTAGACGGCGAGTTCCTCATCCGAATGCGGGGCGGCGACGAGCCGCCCCGCTGTTTTTTCAGTCCCGCCACGGGCGAGCGGGGCTTCAAGTCTCAGGGTTCCTCCCGTGATAGGCTGTTGGCCTGATTCGCCCGGGCATGATTCGCCGGGAATGTCCCAGGACTTGACCGATGACGGTCGATGATTTCAGCGCCCCGCTCGGCCAGCAGCCGGTAAAGCAGCGGCGTCGCTTACCCATCGCGGTGCCGCATATCATCGCCGGCGCGCTCGGGCTGTTTTTCGCGCTGTTTGTGGTGTGGGTCATTGTCGGCGACGGCTCGTTCGGCGGCGAGCCCACAGTCACCGTGCCGATCAATCTGCAGGCGGCGAAGGTCGTCACCAAGCCCGAATTGACGGCCCCGCCGCCAGCCAATGCTGGCGTGCAGGCTCCCGGCGCATCCGACAGGCCGACTGTTGCCGTCGTGCCGGTCTCGAAGCCGCCGGCCAATCAGGCGGCGCCGGAGAGCACTAGGACGGTCACGATCATCGACGGCAAGACCGGGGAGCGGCGGGAGGTGGTGATTCCGACCGCGCCGGCGCCGAACATGGGCGAAGCTGGCGAAAAACCGCTTCCGGCTTCTCCAGCCCGTCGCCGCGGCAGTAATGAAGGCGACGCAAAGCTGAAGGGAAGCGAATAGCGAAACAGCAAAGGTGCGAATAGAATGGTCGAGGCGCCGGCGATGCGCTAGGCACTCCTGACCACCCACCCTTCACCTTCGCATATTCTGCATGTCCTTCGAAATTCTGCCCTATCGCCTCTGTGCGGGCATGATGGTGCTCAATCGCGCCGGGCTCGCCTTCATTGGCCGCCGCGTCAACGGTCCCGAGCATGTCGACAGCACGCATGCGTGGCAGATGCCGCAGGGCGGCATCGACCGGGGCGAGGACCCCTGGCCGGCGGCTTTGCGCGAGCTGCGCGAGGAAACCAATATCAGCTCGGTGCAACGTCTCGGCGAGGTCGCGGAGTGGCTGACCTACGATATTCCGCACGAGCTCGTGGGCCAAGCCTGGAACGGCAAGTACCGCGGCCAGAAACAGAAATGGTTCGCGCTGCGCTTTACCGGGGACGAGAGCGAGATCGATATCGCGCATCCGGCGAGCGGCCACGAACCGGAATTCATCGAATGGCGTTGGGAGAAGCTGCAAAACCTCCCGGATTTAGTCGTGCCCTTCAAGCGCAAGACCTACGAGCGGGTGGTCACGGAATTTAAAAAATTCGCGGCACCGCAAAGCTAAAGCCAAACGACGCTGATGAATCGAGCGACGCGCGCTATGGCGTCAGCGCCGCCTGCAAGGTCTTCAGCTGGTCAAGGTGGCGCGCGAGCTTGTCGCGCTGCGTCTCGCTGGTGGCGTCGGCGACGTCTTCTTCGGTGTCCTTGATTTCAGTCGCCAGCGTTGCGGTATCGAAATCCTCGCGCGCCACGGCGCGGTCGGCGAGCACGGTCAGCCCGGCAGGGCCGACCTCGGCAAAGCCGCCGGTGACCACCACCGCCTCACGTGCCCCGCCGCGAAAGATCGTCACGATGCCCGGCCGCAGCGTCGTCACCAGCGGCGCATGGCCGGCGAGAATGCCCATGTCGCCCTCGGCGCCGGGCAGGTCCACCTGGTCGACGTCGCCCGAGAACAGCACGCTTTCCGGCGAGACGAATTCGAGATGCAGTTCAGCCATGGGTGCTTACGCCGTTGTCACGCCGCTTCGGCAAGTTTCTTGCCCTTCTCGACCGCCTGTTCGATGGTGCCGACCATATAGAAGGCGGCTTCGGGCAGGTGATCGTATTTACCCTCGCACAGCCCCTGAAAGCCGCGGATGGTGTCGGCGAGTTCGACGAACACGCCGGGCGACCCGGTGAACACTTCAGCGACGTGGAACGGTTGCGACAAGAAGCGCTCGATTTTACGCGCCCGCGACACCGTCAGCTTGTCCTCTTCGGAGAGCTCGTCCATGCCGAGGATGGCGATGATGTCCTGCAGCGCCTTGTAGCGCTGCAGGATCTGCTGCACCCGGCGAGCGACCGCATAGTGCTCCTCGCCGACCACTGTGGCGGAGAGCATGCGCGAGGTCGAATCGAGCGGATCGACGGCCGGATAGATGCCCTTCTCCGCGATCGAGCGCGACAGCACCGTGGTGGCATCAAGATGCGCGAAGGAGGTCGCCGGCGCCGGATCGGTGAGGTCGTCGGCCGGCACGTAGATCGCCTGCACTGATGTGATCGAGCCTTTGGTGGTGGTGGTGATGCGCTCCTGCAGGGCGCCCATGTCGGTGGCGAGCGTCGGTTGGTAGCCCACCGCCGAGGGAATGCGGCCCAGCAGAGCCGACATTTCCGAGCCGGCCTGGGTGAAGCGGAAGATGTTGTCGACGAAGAACAGCACATCCTGGCCCTGATCGCGGAAATATTCGGCGACGGTCAGGCCGGAAAGACCGACGCGGGCGCGGGCGCCGGGCGGCTCGTTCATCTGGCCGTAGACCAGCGCGCACTTCGATCCCTCGACCGAGCCCTTGCGCGGGTCCTTGTTGACCCCGGATTCGATCATCTCGTGATAAAGGTCGTTGCCTTCGCGGGTACGTTCGCCGACGCCGGCGAACACCGAATAGCCGCCGTGCGCCTTGGCGATATTGTTGATCAGCTCCATGATGATCACGGTCTTGCCGACGCCGGCGCCGCCAAACAGCCCGACCTTGCCGCCCTTGGCATAGGGGGCGAGCAGATCGACCACCTTGATGCCGGTGACCAGGATCGCGGCCTCGGTCGACTGCTCCGTATAGAGGGGCGCGTCCTGATGGATGGGGCGTGTCTCCTTGTGCGGCACCGGGCCCGCCTCATCGACCGGATTGCCGATCACGTTGATGATGCGACCAAGCGTGCCGTCGCCGACCGGCACCGTGATCGGCTGGCCGGTATCGGTGACCTCCTGGCCGCGCACGAGGCCTTCGCTGGTATCCATGGCGATCGTGCGTACCGTCGACTCGCCGAGGTGCTGGGCCACTTCAAGCACCAGGCGGTTGCCCTGGTTCGTGGTCTCCAGCGCGTTGAGGATCGCAGGCAAATGATCGTCGAAGTGCACGTCGACGACGGCGCCGATAACCTGAGTGATATGTCCGACTGTGTTCGCCATCATGGCCCTCTTCACAAGATTGTTTACAGCGCCTCGGCGCCGGAGATGATCTCGATCAGTTCCTTGGTGATCATCGCCTGGCGGGTGCGGTTGTAGGTGAGCGTCTGCTTGCGGATCATCTCGCCGGCGTTGCGGGTCGCGTTGTCCATCGCCGACATCTGCGCGCCGTAGAACGACGCCGAGTTTTCCAGCAATGCCCTAAAGGTTTGCACGGCGACATTGCGCGGCAACAAATCGTGGAGAATGTCTTCGGCTTCCGGCTCGAATTCATAGGCCGCGCCGCCCAGCGCGGCGGTCGCCTTGGCGTCGAACACCGGCGGTATGATCTGCTGTGCGGTCGGGATCTGCGCGATCACCGAACGGAAGCGCGAGTAGAACAGCGTGCAGACTTCGAATTCGAAATTGTCGAAACGCGTGATGATCTTTTCCGCGATCATCTCGGCATGCTCGAAACGCAGCGTCCGTGCCGCGCGCAGGTCGACCATTTCGACGATCTGTTTCTCGTAAAGTCGCTTGAGCTGATCGTAGCCCTTGCGGCCGACGCAGAAGAACTTGACCTCCTTGCCGTCCTTCATCAGCGCGTTGGCGCGCTCGCGGGCGAGCCGCACGATGGCGGTATTGAACGGGCCGCAAAGGCCGCGTTCGGCCGTGCAGACCAGAAGCAGATGTACGCTGTCGCCGCCGGTGCCGCGTAGGAGCCGCGGCGCGGTCTCGAGCCCGCCGACCGAGGCCGCGATGTTGCCGAGCACCTTATCCATGTGCGTCGCGTAGGGCCGTGCCGCCTCGGCCGCAGCTTGTGCACGGCGCAGCTTGGATGCCGCGACCATCTGCATGGCCTTGGTGATCTTTTGCGTCGCCTTGGTGGCGGCGATGCGGTTGCGTAAATCTTTGAGCGAGGGCATGGCTTGGTGATGGACGACGGAGGACGGACGACGGAGGACAGATAGGACGAACTCCGTTCAGCCTTCACTTCATCTGTCGTCTGTCCTCCGTTCTCTGTCGTCCGTTCACGCGAACGTCTTGGCATAGGCCTCGACTGCGGCCTTGAGCTTGGCGCCCGTGGCATCGTTGAGATCGCGCGAATCGCGGATCGCGCTGAGAATCTCCGGGTGCTGCGTGCGCAGCGCACCGAGCAGGCCCTCCTCGAAGGGGCGCACGCGCTCGACCGGAAGCGGATCGAGATAACCGTTAACGCCGGCATAAATGACGCAGACTTGCTCCTCCATCTTCAGCGGCGAGAATTGCGGCTGCTTGAGCAATTCGGTGAGCCGCGAGCCGCGGCTGAGCAGCCGCTGCGTGGTGGCGTCGAGATCGGAGCCGAACTGCGCGAACGCCGCCATTTCGCGGTATTGCGCCAGTTCGCCCTTGATGCGGCCGGCGACCTTCTTCATCGCCTTGGTCTGCGCCGAGGAGCCGACCCGCGACACTGATAGTCCGACGTTCACCGCCGGACGGATGCCCTGATAGAACAGGTCGGTCTCGAGAAAGATCTGGCCGTCGGTGATGGAGATGACGTTGGTCGGGATGTAGGCCGACACGTCGTTGGCTTGGGTCTCGATCACCGGTAGCGCGGTGAGCGAGCCGGCACCGTGGTCGTCGTTCATCTTCGCCGCGCGCTCAAGCAACCGCGAGTGCAGATAGAACACGTCGCCCGGATAGGCCTCGCGGCCCGGCGGCCGGCGCAACAAGAGCGACATCTGGCGATAGGCCACGGCCTGCTTGGAGAGATCGTCGTAGATGATCACCGCGTGCATGCCGTTGTCGCGGAAATACTCGCCCATGGCGCAGCCGGAGAACGGCGCCAGGAACTGCATCGGCGCCGGATCGGACGCGGTCGCCGCGACCACGATGGAATAGTCGAGCGCCCCGTTCTCCTCCAGAACCTTGACGAACTGCGCCACCGTCGAGCGCTTCTGCCCGATCGCGACGTAGACGCAATAGAGCTTGAGATTCTCGTCGCCGGAGGCATTGATCGACTTCTGGTTCAGAATGGTGTCGAGCGCGATCGCGGTCTTGCCGGTCTGACGGTCGCCGATGATGAGCTCGCGCTGGCCGCGCCCGATCGGGATCAAGGCGTCGATGGCTTTGAGCCCGGTCGCCATCGGCTCGTGCACCGACTTACGTGGAATGATGCCGGGCGCCTTGACGTCGACGCGCGACCGCTTCTCGGCGTTGATCGGCCCCTTACCGTCGATCGGATCACCCAGCGCGTCGACGACGCGCCCAAGCAGCGCCTTGCCGACCGGCACCTCGACGATGGCGCGGGTGCGCTTGACGGTCTGGCCTTCCTTGATCTCGCGGTCGGTGCCGAAGATCACGATGCCGACATTGTCGATTTCGAGGTTAAGCGCCATGCCTTTGACGCCGCTCTCGAATTCGACCATCTCGCCGGCCTGCACGTTGTCGAGGCCATAGACGCGGGCGATGCCGTCGCCGACCGACAGCACCTGGCCGACCTCCGAAACCTCGGCCTCCTGGCCGAAATTCTTGATCTGCTCCTTGAGAATTGCGGAGATTTCCGCGGCGCGGATATCCATTATCGGGCCTCTTTCATCGCATGCCTGATCGCATTGAGCTTGGTGCGCAGTGAAGTGTCGACCATGCGGCTGCCGAGCTTGACCACGAGCCCGCCGATGATGGCGGGGTCGATTTTGATAGCGAGGTCGACATCCTTGCCGCTGACCGCCTTGAGCGCGCTCTTCAGCGCGGCGACGTGATCGTCCTTGAGCCGCTCGGCGACGGTAACCTCGGCCGTGGCCTCGCCTTTGTGCAGCGCCACCAGCTCGCGGTAACCCCTGACCATATCGCGCGCGGCGAACAGGCGGCGGTTCATGGTCACCAGCTTGAGGAATTTTGCCGCGAGGCCGCCGATCCCGGCGCGATCGAGCACCGCCGACAGCGCCTGCAACTGCTCTGCCGCGGAAAATACCGGGCTGCGCACCAGCCGGTTGAGGTCGGGGTTTTCGGCGACCAGCGTGTCGAAGCGCGCGAGGTCGGCCTTGACCGCGTCGATCGCATTGGTCTCGCGCGCCAGCTCGAACAGCGCGGTCGCGTAGCGGCCTGCCATGCCGGATACGATGGGTTGTTCGCCTGCCAAGTGCCTGCTCTCAGCGCGCGTGCTCTCTGCGCGTCGGTTCGGGTTCTTTGAGCTTTTCCGCAAGACTCGCAAACGGCGCGAACGGCCGGCGCAAGCCTTTGGGATTCAGGCGGGACTCGGGATATGGAGGCAGCGGGAATGCCCCCGCGGCCCCGCTAAAATCGCGGCGTTGCTAACATACCGCGCCATGCGGTGCAACATAGCGACCCTCTGCGGCGGGGGCTTCAGCCACGCATGAGGAACCTTGGTGCCATGGCGCCGGGCAGGCATACTTCGGCGATGATCAAGCGTCCGGGAAAAACCGCGGCAAGACAGCGGCCGCCGAAGCGGCCGATGCTGCCGACGGATCGCCTTGCCTATTCCGCCATCACCGAGCGTGCGCCGCTCAAGCTCCCCGATAGCGCCCGCATGGTGGTGTGGGTCATCGTCAATGTCGAGGAATGGGACCCCACGCAGCCGATGCCGCGCACCGTGCTGACGCCGCCGGCCGGCGGCTCGCCGACGCCCGACGTGCCCAACTGGGCGTGGCACGAATACGGCAACAGGGTCGGCTTCTGGCGCCTGGTCAAGGTGCTCGACGAATTCGCCATTCCCGGCGTCCTCGCCATCAACGGCTCGGCGCTTGCCGCCTATCCGGCGATCGCGCGCGCCGCCGCCGAACGGCAGTGGGAATTCATCGGCCACGGCTTCACCCAGCGCAACATGCAGAAGGTGAAGAACGAGGCCGCCGATATCGCCAAGACGCGCGCGGTCATCGCCGAGGCGATCGGAACGCCGCCGCGCGGCTGGCTCGGCCCCGGCCTCACCGAGACCTGGGAAACGCCGGACCTGCTTGCCGAGCAAGGTTATGACTACGTCGCCGATTGGGTGCTCGACGATCAGCCGGTCTGGCTCAAAACCCGCGGCAAACCGATCATCAATGTACCCTACACGCAGGAATGCAACGATGTCGCCATGATGCTGATCCAGCACCACAAGGCCTGCGAATATTACGACCGCGCGCTCGACCAGTTCGAGCAGATCTATGCCGACGCCGTCGACTCGGCGCGCGTCATGGCGCTGGTCGTGCATCCCTACATCATGGGCGCGCCGCACCGGCTGAAATATTTCCGCCGCGTGTTCGAGACCATTCGCAAAAAGAGCGACGTCAAGTTCTGGACCGGCGCGCAGATCGTCGACTGGTTTCTTGCCGCCGGACCGAAGGCGCCGTGACCGTCGGCGAACACCGCAACGCCAAGCCCGCGGCAATGGGCGTCGGCGACATCCAAGCGAAGCTGACGCTCGTCCTGCTTTGCCTGATTTGGGGCCTCACCTGGCCGGCGATGAAGATCGCGCTCGAGCAGATGCCGCCCTTGACCATGCGCGCGATGACTTCGGGCATCGGCGCGTTGACGCTCTTGGTGGTCTGTCTCGTCAAGCGCCGCAGCTTTCGCGTGGCGACGGCGCGGACGTGGGCGCATGTGGTGATCGCTTCGCTCCTCAACGTCGCGTCGTTCAGCCTGCTCAGCGCTTTTGCGCAAAATGCGACCGCGACCTCACGGGTCGCAGTTTTGACCTATACGATGCCGATCTGGACCGTGTTGCTGGCCTGGCTAATCCTTGGCGAGCGTCCCACGCGCGTGCAGGGGTTTGCGCTCGTTCTGTGTGCGCTAGGTCTCACCGTCCTCATCCGGCCTCTGGCCGCGACCGGGATACCGCTGGGTGTTGTGTTGGCTGTCGCCACCGGCCTGAGTTGGGCCGCCGGCACCGTCTATCTGAAATGGGCGCGCATCGAAGCCGATCCGTTGGGGGTGGCGAGCTGGCAGCTCACGATCGCCTTCATCGTTATCGGAGCCTGCCTTCTCGTGTTCGAGGGCGGGCCGCATCTCGCCGCCGTTCACGCCGATGGACTGTTGGCCGCCGCGTTCGTCGGGATCGCCGGCGTGGGGATCGCCTATGCCATGTGGTTCGACATCGTGCGGCGGCTGCCTGCGGCAACGGCTTCCCTCGGCATTCTGGCCATTCCCGTGATCGGAGTCGTCTCCTCGATCCTGATCCTCGGCGAACGGCCGACCGGCGCCGACGTCATCGGGTTCGCGTTGATCTTTGCGGCGTCCGCCTGCGTGCTGCTCAGCCACGGTCGGCCTAGCGGCTGACCTCTTTCGCCAGTTCGGCGATGCGCACGACCATGGCGCTTGATGGATCGGCGAGCGGGTCGATGACCGTGAAGTGGTTGCCGGGGAGTTCCTGGTATCGTGTTTGCGCCGTGCCTTGCCGCCAGGTCTCCGCCATGGTTCGGCTCTGGCGCTTGAACTCGCCGGATTCGAGGTCGCCGACCACGACGTCGAGCGTGCCTCCGGGCGTGACCGGCCAGAACAGCGGCGAAACGCGGCGTGCCTCGTCGGCGTCGAGCCGCAAATCCTGATTCATGCTCAGCCCGACGAGCGGGGTGAGATCGAAGACGCCGGAAATCGCGTAGCCGGCCGGCACGAGATCGGGCGGCGCCTTGGGATAGAGCGTCGGCCAATCGGTCGCAACCATAGCGGCGGCAAGCTGCCCGCCGGCCGAGTGGCCGTAAATCATGAGGTGACGGCCGAAGCGCAGCCAGAGGAAGACGCAGGCGCGCCGGATTTGCTCGATGATGTCGCCGACGGTGACGATTGGACACAAATCGTAGCCGATCACCGCGACGGCGACGCCGCGCCCGTTCAAGCCGCGCGCCATGTGGCTGAACGAGGAGGGATCGAGCGAGCGCCAATAACCGCCGTGAATGAACAAAGCGAACGGGGCGGCTTCGCCCGCCTCGGGCAGCAACAGATCGATGGTCTGCCGCGGCGTGTCGCCATAGGACAGGCCGAGCTCGGCGCGGCCGCGCTTGAGCGCCTCGGCGCGATAATCCTCGGCCGCGCGCGCCCAGCGCGCAAAAATCTCCGCATGCTCCGGCACGCGGGCCCGATTGTTGTACTCTGCCTCGTAATCGATGGCGGCCATTCGGCGTCTCCAGCGCGTGGTACGAGATTGCGGCAAGGGCGTTGCGCGGGCAAGCCGCGCGACATAAGAACGGATCATGCTCATAAAAGGTTGCTCATGAAGGTCGACGGCAAGGCCATGCGCAGCATCTGGCTCGAGCCGGACGGCTGGTCGGTCGGCGTGATCGATCAGACGGCGCTACCGCATCGCTTCGCCACGGCCCGCCTTAAGACGCTGCAGGATGCCGCGCATGCCATCCGCGCCATGGTGATCCGCGGCGCGCCGCTGATCGGCGCCACCGCGGCCTATGGCATGTGCCTGGCGCTGCGCGAGGACGCCTCCGACGAAGCGCTGGAGCGCGCCTACGCCACGCTGATCGCCACGCGGCCGACGGCGATCAATCTGAAATGGGCGCTCGAGGAGATGATGGCGGCGGTGCGCAACCGGCCGCGCGCCGAGCGCACCGCCGCGGCCTATCGGCGCGCGGCCGAGATCTGCGAGGAGGACGTCGCCATCAATAGCGCGATTGCCCGCAACGGCCTGCCGTTGATCGAAGCCGTCGCCGCCCGCAAGAGGCGCGGCGAGCCGGTCAACGTGCTCACCCATTGCAACGCCGGCTGGCTGGCGGCGGTCGATGTCGGCACCGCCACGGCGCCGATCTATCTGGCGCACGACAGGGGCATCGCCGTTCACGTATTCGCCGACGAAACGCGGCCGCGCAACCAGGGCGCTTCGCTCACCGCCTGGGAGCTCGGCCAGCACGGCGTGCCGCATACCTTGATCGCCGACAATACCGGCGGCCATCTGATGCAGCACGGCCTGGTCGACCTGGTCATCGTCGGCACCGACCGCGTCACCGCCAATGGCGACGTCTGCAACAAGATCGGAACTTATTTGAAGGCGCTCGCAGCGCGCGACAACAACGTGCCGTTCTATGTGGCGCTGCCGTCGCCGACCATCGATTTCACCGTGGCCAACGGCGTCACTGGGATACCGATCGAGCAGCGCGGCGCCGACGAGGTGGCGACCATGACCGGACGTACCGCCGACGGCCGCATCGAGACGGTGCGCATCGCGCCGGAGGGCTCGCCGGTAGCAAATTACGGCTTCGACGTGACCCCGGCACGGCTGGTGACGGGCCTGATCACGGAGCGCGGCGTCATCGCGGCCTCGCGCGCGGCGCTTAAGGGGGCTTTTCCGGAGCGCGCCGGCGCGGCAGAATGAGGGGCTTGCCGGGGCCATTCCCGCGCGGGGACGACACCGCGATTGCGCAGTCGGAGTCCGTGGCGTGCGTAAGCTCGACTTTCGGCGTTCGCCGAACTTGCCGCTTCCTGGAATTTTGACGATGAGCGTCAACCTGCTGCCGGCGGCGATGCCGGTCGATGGACGGCAATCGCAGACCGCGCTCGCCATCGCGCGCGGCACCGCGCGGTTTCTGCATGCGCTCGGCTATTGCGTGGTGAGCGAACTGCCGCTGCCGTCTGGGCGGCGCGCCGATCTCGTCGCGCTCGGCGGCGACGGCGAAATCCTGATTGTGGAAATCAAATCCTCGGTCGCCGACTTCCGCGCCGACCAGAAGTGGATGGACTACCGCTTGCATTGCGACCAGCTGTTCTTCGCCACGATCGTCGATGTGCCGTGCGAGATATTTCCGGCGGACGCCGGCCTGATCGTGGCGGATGCCTTCGGCGCCTCGATCGTTTGCGAGGCGCCCGAGCACCGGCTGGTACCAGCGCGGCGCAAGACAGTGATGCTGCGCTTTGCGCACGCGGCGGCGCTGCGCTTGCAGGCGCTGGCCGATCCGCAAGGACCCTATGGCGGAGAGATGTAACGGAATTGCGCCGCGATCTGCGCCTCCTTGGACGAGACCAACCTGTTTCCTGAGCATGAACGCGTATCGCGCCCGCTGCTATACAGAGCGAGGCTTTTCGGCTTAGATGAATCAGTCGGGACTGCAACTAATCGCCACAGGGGAGGGTTTGATGCGCCGGACGCGCCCAGGAACGCTTTGCGGCCTCGCGATACTTGGCCTCGCACTCGGAATCGGCGCGGCCGCGGCCGAGGACAAGACCTTCGAGCTCAAGCTGTCGCATTGGGTACCGCCGTCGCATCCGTTGCAGAAGGCGCTGGAGGATTGGGGCGCCTCGGTCGAGAAGGATTCCGGCGGCACCATCAAATACAAAGTCTATCCGGCGCAGCAGCTCGGCAAGGCGTTCGACCATTACGACATGGCGCGCGACGGCATTGCCGACGTGACCTACGTCAATCCCGGCTATCAGCCCGGCCGCTTCCCGATCTTCGATGCCGGCAACCTGCCGTTCATGCTGGCCAACGGCAAGGGCGGCTCCGAGGCGCTCGACGCCTGGTACCGCAAATACGCCGCCAAGGAAATGAAGGACGTCAAGTTCTGCTTCGCCTTCGCCCACGATCCCGGCTCGTTCCACTCGCGCAGCAAGAAGATCATGGTGCCGGCCGACATCAAAGGCATGAAGATCCGGCCGGCGCACGCGACGATCGCTTCCCTGATCACCGAGCTCGGCGGCTACAATGTGCAGGCGTCGGCACCCGAGGTGCGCGATGTCATCGAGAAGGGCGTGGCCGACGCGGTCACCTTCCCCTGGGGCTCAATCGTCCTGTTCGGCATCGACAAGGTGACGAAGTATCACATGGAAGTTCCGCTCTACACGACGAGCTTCGTCTGGGTGATGAACAAGTCGACTTACGCGCAGATGTCGCCGTCGCAGCAGAAGGTGATCGACGACCACTGCAACACGCAATGGGCGGAACGGGTCGCGGCGCCCTGGGCGGATTTCGAGCATGCCGGCATCGCCAAGCTCAAGGCCGAGTCCGGCCAAGAGGTCTATTCGATCACCGACGGGCAGCTCGCGGAATGGAAGACGGCGGCCAGCCCCGTGGTGCAGAGGTGGTCCAACGCGGTGAAAAAGACGGCTAACGATCCGGACGTCGTGCTCAACGAGCTCAAGGCGGAGCTAGCCAAGTACAATTCCGGCTATTGAAGCCAGATACCTCGGTGGCCGTCGAACCGCAAAGAGCCGGCCTTGGCCGCATCCTTCCAGGGGCGGCTTTGCCGCGTACCGGAGGATGACGGTTAGAGATTCGGTGGTTCATGACTCAGCAGCAGGGAGAAACCGCACCAGGCGCCCGCCCGCGACGCAACGCCATGGACCGCTTCATCGACGGCATCGAACTGATCGCCGCGTTTTTCGCCGGGGTCGTCGCCATCGACATCTTCGTCTCGGTACTGTTGCGCTACTTCTTCGCCGTGCAAATTCCCGACAGCTATGATTTCGGCCGCTTGCTGCTCGGCATCCTGATCTTCTGGGGTATCGCGGCAACGTCGTATCGCGGCACGCACATCACCGTCGATCTACTCTATGCCAATGTCGGCCCGCGGATGCAGCGCGCCATCGATGTGTTTGCCACGCTGGTGCTGTTGTTCGTCGTGACGGTGCAGACCTACACCTTGTTCGACAAGGTCGTAAGCACGTGGGCCGAGAACGTATCGACCTTCGATCTTGGCCTGCCGGTCTGGCCGTTTTTCCTGGTCTCCTGGCTCGGCGATGTATCGGCGGTGCTGTTGATCGCCGTTCGCACCTATCGGCTGATTGTCCATCCGGAGCTGTTGGGGTGGCGCTATCAGATCAAGCCGGTCGAATAAGGCGGAATCTAAATCGCGCGTCCCGACGGAAAACCGGGCTCCACTTTTCCTGGACGCGCTCTGAGAGGTGCATGTGAGCACCGACCTGGTCGCCATCGTCGGCTTTGTCGTGCTGTTCGCGCTGATGCTGCTGCGCGTGCCGGTGGGCATGGCGATGGGCCTCGTCGGCGTGAGTGGCTTTGCCTATCTCGTCAACGGCGAGGCGGCGCTGAAAATCGTCGGCCACACCTCGATGCGCACGGTGACCGATTACACCTTCGGCGTCATTCCGATGTTTCTGCTGATGGGCGCCTTCGTGTCCAACTCCGGCATGAGCCGCGAGCTGTTCCGCGCCGCCAATGCGTTCGTCGGGCATTTCAAGGGCGGGCTGGGCATCGCCACCGTGGCGGCCTGCGCCGGCTTTGCCGCGATCTCGGGCTCGTCGGTGGCGACCGCCGCCACCTTCGCCACCGTCGCCTATCCGGAAATGCGCCGCTACGGCTATCCGCAATCGTTCGCCACCGGGGTGATCGCCGCCGGCGGCACGCTCGGCGCCATGCTGCCGCCGTCGACGGTGCTCGCCGTCTACGGCATCATCACCGAGCAGGACATCGGCAAATTGTTCATCGCCGGCATCATTCCTGGGCTGCTGGCGGCGGCGATGGACATGCTCACCATCGTCATCATCGGCCGGCTGCGGCCCGAATTCCTGCCGTCGACGCCGCGCCATTCCTGGCAGGAGCGGCTCGCCGGCTTGCGCGACATCTGGGCGATGCTCGTTCTCTTCGTCTTCGTCATCGGCGGCCTCTATGGCGGGCTGTTTACGCCGACGGAAGCCGGCGGCATGGGCGCGATCGGCGCCCTGCTGATCGGGGTGGCGCGCCGCAAGCTGACGCGGCCGGACATCCGCCGCTCGCTGCTGCAGGCGGTGCGCACCGCCGCCGCGGTGCTCACCGTGCTGATCGGCGCGCTGCTGTTCGGTTATTTCCTCACGGTGACGCAGACGCCGCAAAAGGTCACCGCTCTGCTCACCGGGCTCGGGCTCGGCCGCTACGGCGTGCTGGCGCTGATCATGCTGATGTATCTGGTGCTCGGCTGTCTGATGGATGCGCTCGCCATGATCATCCTGACCATTCCGATCATCTTCCCGGTGATCACCCAGCTTGGCTTCGATCCGATCTGGTTCGGCGTCATCATCGTGATGACGGTCGAGCTCGGCCTTATCCATCCGCCGGTCGGCATGAACGTGTTCGTGATCAAGAGCGTGGTGCAGGACGTCACGTTTGCAACGATCTTCAAGGGCGTGCTGCCGTTCATCGTCACCGATCTCATCCGCCTGGTGATCTTGATCTCGTTCCCGATGCTGGCGCTCTATTTGCCGTCGCACATGTAGCAGTCAACTCGCAAAGAACAGGGAGATTTGCTATGCTTCGCCTGCTCCTCGCCGCCGCCCTGATCGCGCTCACCCCTGCCGCCCGTGCGGCCGATTGCGTTGCCAACGCCACGCAGATGGAAGAGAACAATAAGAAGGTCGTGGCGGAATTTTACGAAGCGGCCATCAACCGGAAGGACTTCGAGGCAGCTGCCAAATTCCTCGGCCCGCGCTACATCCAGCACAATCCCAACGCCGTCGACGGGTCGGAGGGGCTCAAGGCCTTCATAAACTTCCTGCGAGAGAAATTCCCCGACTCACGCAGCGAGGTGAAGCACGTCTTTGCGGACGGGGATTATGTCATCCAGCACGTTCATAGCGTGCGGATGCCCGGCAGTCGGGGCTCCGCGATCATCAATATTTTCAAGCTCGAAAACGGCAAAATCGTCGAGCATTGGGACGTCATTCAGGAGATCCCAGAAAGATCCGCCAACGCCAACACAATGTTTTAGCTAAGCGGTTTAAAGGGGGTTCAGCTCCTGCCGCCGCCGGCAAGCACGGCGCGAGTCGCTCGGTCCGGGCCGAAATCGTCGACGCTGTCGATTGCCAACAGGTCGGCGAGCCGCGTGCGGGCGCGGTTGACCCGGCTTTTGATGGTGCCGACCGCGCAACCGCAGATCGCCGCGGCGTCCTCGTAGGAGAAACCCGAGGCGCCGACCAGGATCAGCGCTTCGCGCTGCTCCGACGGCAGCTTGGCAAGCGCGGCGCGGAACTCGCTGAACTCGACGCGCCCGGTCTGCTCGGGATGCGATTTGAGGGTCTCGGCGTAGCGGCCGTCGGCGTCCTCCACCTCGCGCCGGCGCTTGCGGTATTCGGAGCGGAACAGGTTGCGCAGGATGGTGAAGAGCCATGCCGGCATGTTGGTGCCGGGCTGAAACGAGTCGATATGGGCGAGCGCCCGCAGCAAGGTTTCCTGCACCAGATCGTCGGCGCGGTCGATATTGCCGCACAACGAGATGGCGAAGGCGCGCAGGCTCGGCACCGTCGCAAGCACTTGATCGCGTATGGCAGGATCGAGCTTCATGCCGCCCCATCATCTCGGTCGCTCAACCGGCGAACCAGGTCCGAGATATGCTGCGGCACGCCTTCGCTGACGACTTCGTCATACATGGCGCGCAACTGCTGTCCGATGCGCGCCTGAACCTCGCGCCCAAGGCGAACCTCGCTCTTGCGTTGTGTGACTGGCCTTCCCATGGCGTCCCGGGCTTCCGGCTTGGCTTCGTTCGGAGCCGGGGGCTCGATGATAACTGTCTTACCGGTCTTCATTTTTCGTCATGCCCCCCGTTACCGTCGTCCACCGGAAATCCGCATGGCGTCCCCTCGTCGCTGGCCACTAACGCTTGCCTTTAGCGTTGGTTCCGGCTGCGGGAACTGTTTTTTGGAACCTTGGTTGCGCAGCAACGTTGTAGCCCGTAGCCTCGGGAACTTGGAAGGGGAGGGTTCTTTGTCGACCTCACAAGCGGTACTCCAGCACCTGCCGTTCTTACGACGGTATGCTCGCGCGCTGACCGGCAACCAGGCATCCGGCGACGCCTACGTCGCCGCCACCCTGGAATCGCTTATTGCCAGCCCCAAGATCATCGATTCCGGCCCCAACCAGCGTGTCGCGCTTTATCGGCTCTTCACCAAGATCTGGAACTCGCTCGCAGTAAACGGCAAAGCCGATGCCGCCGTACCGAATCTTCCACCGGAACAGCACCTTACGCAGATTACGCCGCGCCCGCGCCAGGCTTTCCTGCTGGTTGCGCTCGAGGGCTTTTCGGAGGAGGACGCAGCCCAGATTCTGGAATGCGATCTGCCCACCTTGCGCGGTCTGGTCGAAGAATCCGGGCGTGAACTCGCCGCCGAGATCGCGACCGACGTCCTGATCATCGAGGACGAAACCTTCATCGCCATGGATATCGAGGCGCTGGTGGAGAGCCTTGGCCACAGGGTCATCGGCGTCGCCCGCACCCATACCGAGGCGATTGCGCTCGCCCGGAAGAAACGGCCCGGGCTGATCCTGGCGGACATCCAGCTTGCCGACGGCAGCTCGGGTCTTGACGCCGTGAACGAGCTTCTCGACACGTTCGAAGTGCCGGTGATTTTCATCACCGCCTACCCCGAGCGGTTTCTCACGGGCCAGCGTCCGGAGCCGGCGTTCCTCATCGCCAAGCCGTTTCAGCTTGCGGTGGTATCAGCGGTTGCCAGCCAGGCCCTGTTCTTCGGTCGCAAGGCGCGTCAGCGCGAGCGGCAGCCGACGGCCTAATCTCCCGATAATTCTCCTCCGTCGCGTCATGGCCGGGCAACCGGGTCCGGCCCGAAGTGGCCGGCCTAGCTGTAAACTTGTCCCAGCCATCTACGTTTTGCGCTCTCCTTGCGCCTCGAAGGCCCCAGGCACGCGGCGGGTAGAGCAAAAAAAATTAGGGCGCAGCTGATCGGTCCATCAGCTGCGCCCACGATGGCCGGCCAAGCACGGGGGGGGGGGAATGGATGGCCGGTCCGCACGATAAAGCGCGACCCGAATGTTTGTTCCGGGACCGCGCGAGCACCATCACGCAGGTGTGAGCGGTATCACGACACGGTGAATTTCTCAGTGCATTGCGGAACCGCGCTCGGGTCGCCACGTTTTTTGATGGTGCGTGGCCAAACGGCCTCGCCTATTCGCGGCACGGGGGTTGTCGGGATTTCGGGGGTTGTCGGGATTTCGGAGACACTCCGATGCGTAGCATGGGGTCATTTCGGGTTGCGGCTGTCGCATTCGCGTTGGTCGCGGCGAGCCTCGTTTCCTTCCCCTCGTTGTCGACCACCGGCGCGGGATTGAGTTCCACACCTGCCGCCTCGGTGAACCGCGCGCTCAAGGGCGACCGCCTACCCACCGTAACGCCGACGGCCTGGCAGCGCGAGTTTCGGCCGCCCGTCACGCCGTTGCAGTCCCGCGCCCGCGTTCCGGTCGGTTGCGATACCTCCTTCAGCCCGATTTCTTCGCCGCGCTTGGCGAACGTCTTCCGGCGTTGCTTGGTTTGAAATTGCTTGGCTTGAAATCTCAGTTTGGAAGGAAACTTGATCAAAAACACTGCCGTAGCCTTAGGACTCTTCGTGGAACCTTTCAGCTCCGCCGGCGCTTGATTGACCGGAACTCATCAGCGGGGGGTGTCATGTCAGCAAAAAAACTGTTGCGGCGCGCCCGCACCGCGGCTCTCTGTGCGGCGTTTGCAACAATTTTCGCCGGCACCGCTTCGGCTCAATCGCTATCATACATGCCGATCGATCGCGACAGCGCGGTCCTTCGCCAGCCGCTGACACAAACCGACGAGCCGAGTGGCGTGCCGGGCGGCGACGAGCTTCCGGCGCCTTTGCAGCGGCAAATCGTTTACTACCCGAGCGGCGAACCTGCCGGCACCATCATCATCGATACGGCGCACACTTTTCTTTATCTGACGCTCGGCGACGGCAAGGCTATGCGCTACGGTATCGGCGTGGGACGTGAAGGCTTCACGTGGTCGGGCATCGAGGCGATTTCGCGCAAATCCGAATGGCCCGACTGGATCCCGCCGGCGGAGATGATCGCTCGGCAGCCGTATCTGCCGCGCTGGGTCGGCGGCGGACCCGGCAATCCGCTTGGCGCCCGCGCGCTTTATCTCGGCAACACCGCCTATCGCATCCACGGCACCAACGACCCGCGCTCGATCGGCAAGCATGTCTCCAGCGGCTGCATCCGTCTGCGCGACGCCGACGTGATCGACCTCTACAATCGCGTCGGAATCGGCGCCAAAGTCATCGTCCTGCCGAACGATCAACGAAACGCCGCGATCAACGATGGACACTCCGCGTCGAGCGAGCGAGGCTCGCGCGTCGTCATGGCGGCGAGGACGCCGGCAAAACCGGTCGTCGCCATCGCCGATCGATCGCCGCCGCGCGCAAGGAATAGTACTGCCGCACCGGTCGGCCTGTATTGATAAGGGAACTTCGCCGCCCTAAAGCCGCATCGATTCTTCTGATTTTTCGCCGACCCAGCGAAACTTAAATACGGGTGCGCCGTTTTTTCCAAAGAGTCCAAAGCGTACGGCCTTGACCTCGCCGGGCCGGAGGTCGAACTGTAAGAACATGGACAGGCCCGAGGTAAAGAACGACGCGGCACCGGAACCGGAGGGGCGACCGGAACACGAGATCGCAACGGCCTTTTTTCCGGATTTTGCAACGGTCGGCGCCGCGCTCGAAGCCGGTCAGATGGGCATCTGGTCCTGGGACGTCACCACCAACGCGGTGACGTGGTCGAGCAATATGGAAGCGATGCATGGCCTGCCCGCCGGCAGCTTCGACGGCACCTTCGGGTTCTTCGAACGCGACATTCACGACCAGGATCGGCCGGCGGTCTTGGCCGCCATCGATGAAACGCTGCGCACCGGATGTCCTTACCGGGTGCGCTACCGCGTGGCGCCGCGGGCCGACGGCGAGGAGCGTTGGATCGAGGCGGCTGGTACGTTGACGATCGAGGACGGCGCGCCCAAGCGCATGGTCGGCCTCTGCCACGACGTCACCGAACGGGTGAATCTGCAGCAAGAGCTGCGCAGTCGCGCCAAACAGCAGGAGGCGCTGGCGCAACTGGGCGAGCGCGCATTGGTGGAAACCGATATCGAGCGGCTGCTCAACGACGTGGTCAGCACGGTCGCGCTGACGCTGCCGGTCGATTTCGTCAAGGTTCTCGAGCTCATGCCCGGCGACAACGAGCTTCAGCTGCGCGCCGGCTTCGGCTGGAAGGCCGGCTGCGTCGGCTCGATCGTGATGTCGAAAGAGCGCGACGATTACGCCAGGCATATCTTGGCGGCCGGGGTGCCGGTGATCACCGACGATTTTGCCACCGAGTCCCGGTTCACAACGCCGCATTACCTTCGCCATCACGGCTGCGTCAGCGGCATGAGCACCACGATCGCCGGCCAGGATGGACGCGCCTATGGCGTGCTCGGCGTCTGTACCGGCAAGCCTCGGCGCTTCAGCGCGCAGGACTCCTCGTTTCTTGCCGCCGTTGCCAATCTCGTTGCCGGCGCCATTCAACGGCGGCAATTGGAGCAACGCCACGAGTTGATGATCCGCGAGCTGCGCCATCGCTCCGGCAACTTGTTTTCTCAGCTCCTGGCGTTGCTCTCGCAGACGGCGAGAAATTCGAAAAACATGGCCGACCTTATGAGCAAGTACCAGGCGCGCGTGCTCGCTTTGGCGAATGCGCACCGCCTGATCACCGAAGCCGGCTGGAAATCGACCTCGCTCGCCGAGCTGTTGCGCGTGGTGCTGGGACCGTATCTCGACCAGACGTCTTTCAGCGGGCCCAATGTCGATCTTGAGCCGGACCCGACCTTTAGCCTCAGCGCCGCGCTACACGAGCTCGCCGCCAACGCTATCAAGCATGGCAGTCTGTCGCAGCCGCAGGGCCGGCTTGAATTGATCTGGTCGGTCGCATCCTCGCGGCGCGGCCTGACCCTGACCTTTGACTGGATCGAGCGGCACGGCCCGCCGGCGCGGCGCTCACGGCATGCCGGCTTCGGCTCGCGGCTGATCGGTTTGGTCATCGAACGGCAAATGAACGGCGAGGTGCACACCACCTATACCCGCGAAGGCTTCTCCATCCGCTTGATCGTTCCGTTGACCCACGAGCGCTGGCCGACGGAGGCGCTGTCGGCGGCGAGTCCAGCCGAAAACGCATGACGGCAGGGCGCCCCGGGGCGCGGGTCGTGCCGATGAAATCACAGGCTTTTAGGCCCGCAGCGGGCCGCCCTTTCCCCTGCGGGAGGGGTAAGCTAAAGCAAAAGCCAACTTGAAAGCGCATTGGAAGTGCACATGGATCGGCAGCCGACATCCGCCGGCACCATCGACGAGGGCGAGGTCGCGCGATTCTCGCGCCTCGCCGGCCAATGGTGGGACCCCCGCGGGCCGATGGCGCCGCTGCACAAGTTCAATCCGGTGCGGCTCGCTTATGTGCGCGACCGCACCGCCGCGCATTTCGACCGCGATCCGAAGCGGCTCGACAGCCTGGCCGGGCTGCGTATCCTCGATATCGGCTGCGGCGGTGGAGTTCTCAGCGAACCGCTGGCGCGGCTCGGCGCGTCGGTCACCGGGGCCGATCCGTCGGAGAGCAACATCGCGGTCGCCAAGCTTCACGCCGCACAGTCGGGCCTGGTGATCGATTACCGCAACACCACCGCCGAGGATCTGGCGGAAGCCGGCGAAGCCTTCGACGTCGTTCTCGCCATGGAAGTAGTCGAGCACGTGACCGACGTCGGCCTGTTCGTCGAGCTGGCCGCGGCGATGGTGAAACCCGGCGGGCTTGTGTTCGTCGCCACGCTCAATCGCACGGTCAAAAGTTTTGCGCTGGCGATCGTCGGCGCCGAGTACATTTTGCGCTGGCTGCCGCGCGGCACCCATCAATGGGACAAGTTCGTCACGCCGAACGAGATTGAGATCGCCATCGAGCAGGCCGGCGCGCACATCATCGACGAGACCGGCGTGATCTATAATCTCCTCGCCGACCGCTGGCAGCTTTCCGGCGACATGGATGTGAACTACATGGTCGTCGCGGAGAAAGCGGCGTAATGCTGACCGGCTGGCTTTGGGCCGTCTTCACCGTCATTGCCGCATTTACCCAGACCCTGCGCAACGCCATGCAGCGCGAGCTCACCGGTGGTCTCGGCACCGTCGGCGCGACGCACGTGCGGTTTTTGTTCGGTTTTCCGTTTGCCGTCGTTTTTCTTGCCGGCGTACTCATCGCGACCGGTTCGTCACTGCCGCGTCCGGGGCTGAGTTTTTGGCCCTGGGTGTTCGATGGCGCGCTGGCGCAAATCGCCGCCACCTCGCTGATGCTCGCCGCCATGGGCGAGCGCTCGTTCGTCGCCACCATCGCCTACATCAAGACCGAACCGATCCAGGTCGCGGTGTTCGGGCTCATTTTTCTAGGCGATATCGTGACCTGGCCGATGATGGCGGCGATCCTGATCGCTACCGCCGGCGTGGTGATCATGTCGACCAAGGCTTCGCTCGTCGGCAAGCGCGAGAGCGAAGGCTCACGGCTCGGCGGCATCAGACCGACGCTGTTAGGGCTTGCCTCCGGCGCCATGTTCGCGCTGTCGGCAATCGGCTTTCGCGGCGCCATCCTCAGTCTTGGGTTGCCCAATTACCTCGTCGCCGCAACGTTCACGCTTGCCGTGGGCATCGTCCTGCAGGCGGTCTTGCTGTCGCTCTATCTCGGGCTGCGCCATCCAACGGTGCTGTTTGCCATCCTGCGCGCCTGGAAACCTTCGCTGCTCGCCGGGCTCGCCGGCGCGGTCGCCTCGCAGTTCTGGTTCCTGGCGTTTGCGCTGGCTACCGCCGCGAGCGTGCGCACGCTGGCTTTGATCGAGGTCTTGTTCGCGCAGCTCGTCGCCCGCTTCGCCTTCGGTCAGCGGACTACTGCGCGCGAAGCTTTCGGCATGGTGCTGGTCGTCTGCGGCGTCGGCTTGCTGCTCTGGGCGTATTAATAAGCGCGCAGGAAATGTCTGCGTACGGAGGGCGAGCAGACATCACAAATTTGAGCCGCGTCCGATTTTGACCCGGAACGGACCTCGCACAACGCCTGTGCAGCAGGCTCCGGGGCGATTTGTCGCGTATGACCCTTTTGAGACATGGCTGGCCGTTCAACGCCAGGAGCCTTGAACCTATAATCAGCACTTCCAGTACGCTAGCTGTTCCGAAGCATTGCTGTTTGATATCCTCCGCGCGATAAGGTCTTTAGAAGCGGTGGGGCTGTTGGTTTGCCGATGGAGGATATTCCGATGAGCGAGAGCAAGAACCGCCAATGGATTTTACAGTCACGCCCTTTGGGTAGCCTGACCGGCAAGGAGTTTCGTTGGAATGAGTCCTCGATGCCTAAACCGGCGGATGGACAGGTTTTGGTGCGTAACCTTTGGCTGTCGTTCGACCCCACTCAGCGCAACTGGATGGCTCGCGACTCCTATGTACCGATGGTCCCACTAGGTGAGGTCATGCGTGCAGTTGCCGTGGGACAGGTAATCGAATCGCGGCATTCTGAATTTAAGCGGGGCGATCTCGTCCAAGGTTGGTTCGGCTGGCAGGATTATATTGCGACTGATGGCCGGGCGCTTGGCGGCTTTCACAAGCTCCCGCCCGGCGTAGCACCCAACACGGCGTTGAGCCTGTTCGGCATTACCGGCAACACCGCGTATTTTGGGATAACGGAAGTCGGTCAAGTTAAGGCTGGTGAAACCGTTGTGGTGTCCGGAGCGGCCGGCAGCACCGGCTCTGTAGCGGGCCAGATCGCCAAGATCAAAGGATGCCGCGTCATAGGCACGGCGGGTGGGAAGAACAAATGTGACTGGCTGGTGCAAGTCGCGGGTTTTGACGGCGCCATCGATTACAAGAGTGAGGATATTGGCACTCGGCTTTCGGCGCTTTGCCCGAATGGGATCGATGTGTTCTTCGATAACGTCGGCGGTGTCGTCCTCAATGAAGTGCTCGCGCGCATCAACCTCAAAGCGCGTATTGTCCTTTGCGGCGCCATTTCGAGATACAACGAGACGGTGCTGCCGCCAGGTCCATCGAACTACTTCAACCTAACGCCCAAGCGAGCACGCATGGAGGGTTTCATCATCCTCGACTACATTCCTCGCTTTCCCGAGTCGATCGCGGCGCTCAGCCGCTGGCAGCGGGAGGGCAAACTGGTGCAAAGGGAGGATGTCGCGATTGGTCTTGAGAACGCGCCGCGCACTTTAATGCGGCTTTTCACCGGCGAGAATTTCGGCAAACAGCTTCTCAAGATTGCTGATCCTCCGCTCTCCGCCTGACCCCCGACGGCGTAACGGATATGACGTTCAATCTTTGAGGGGCCTGATCTCGCTTGTGGCCCTGAGCGGACATTCCGCGACTGCGGTCGAGCGTCTGCTTTTGGGGCAAAGCGGACGCTGACCAACCGCTTATCGGTCTCGATTTATCAGTTGCTAATTAAATTCATCGGGCAGGATCGGCAGCGGATGAAATTCGATGCCTTCTTCGTGTAATTCTTTGGCTTCCTCCGGCGATGCTTCGCCATAGATCGAGCGGTGCTCGATCTCGCCGTAATGGATTTTGCGGGCTTGCTCGGGAAAACGCGGACCGACGTAATCCGCGTTCTTGGTGAGGTGGTCGCGCAGCTCCTTGAGTTTCTTGCGCAGCTCGTGTTCCTGCGGCGACATGATCGCGACCGGCGTCTTGCCGGGCGCCGACGGCAGCGGCGGTGTCGGGAGTATCGCGGGCGGCGGCGGTTCGGCGCCTTCAGCGCGCGCCAGCCGCGGCGCCATGATCGCTTTCTCGACTTTCGCGGAGCCGCAGGTCGGGCAGGTCACCAGCGCGCGCTTGGCTTGCTTGTCGTAGGCGGCGGAGCTCTGGAACCAGCTCTCGAACGCATGGCCCTGGTCGCAATGAAGCGCGTAGCGGATCATAGCGGGCCTCGCACCGCGCGCAAGTGGGTCGGCTCGGCCATCGGCTCAACGAGTTCGAAGCGCCGGCCGTGGTGCAGCGAGGGAATCCGGGCGCGCGCCGCAGCGACCTGCGCCGGATCGATGTCGGCGAGGATGACGCCGGGCTCGGTGCCGCCCTCGGCGAGGATTTGGCCCCACGGATCGATCACGAGCGAGTGCCCGTAGGTCTCGCGCCCGCTCTCATGCGTGCCGCCTTGCGCGGCGGCGAACACGAAGCAGCCGTTCTCGATGGCGCGGGCGCGTAGCAGCGCGTGCCAGTGCGCCTCGCCGGTCTGCACGGTGAACGCCGAGGGGATGGAGAAAAACAAGGCGCCGGCCTCGGCGAGGGCGCGATAGAGCGCCGGGAAGCGCAAATCGTAGCAGACCGTCACGCCAAGCCGGCCCCACGGCAGGTCGGCGACCACGGCAAGATCGCCCGGCCGGTAAGTGCGGGATTCGCGGTAACTTTCACCGTTCGCAAGATCCACATCGAACATGTGGATCTTGTCGTAGCGTGCGATCACCTCGCCGGTGCGGTCGATCAGGAACGAGCGGTTCGCCGCTTTGTCGGGCGAAGCCTTGACCGCGAGCGAGCCGATATGAATGTAAATCGAAAGCGCCCGCGCGGCCTCGCGGAGCGCCGCGAGCGTCGGATCGAGTTCCTCGTCCACGATCGTCGCCAAGAGGTGCTCGCGCTTGGCGATGATGTTGGTCATTTCCGGCGTGAGCACGTAGTCAGCGCCGGCGCGCTTGGCTTGTTCGATGGCGGCGAGCGCGACCGCAAGATTAGCCTGCGGATCGAGCCCAGAGCGCATCTGGATGAGCCCGACCTTGAACGCCGAGGGCGATGCCGCGCTCATGCCGGCGGCGCTTCTTGCTGCCCGAGCAGCGGATCGAGCTTGCCGGCGTCCTCGAGCGCGTAGAGGTCGTCACAGCCGCCGATATGCCGCGAGCCGATGAAGACCTGCGGTACCGTGGTGCGTCCGTCCGTCCGCTCGATCATCTGTTGCCGCATCGTGCGATCCGTCGTGACATCGATCTCACGAAAGCTGACGCCCTTGCGCGAAAACAGCTCCTTCGCCCAGTGGCAATAGGGGCAGTATTGGGTCGTGTAGATTTCGACAGAAGTCATAACAGTTCGTTAATCCTATCAAACCCTTATATGGACGTTCGCACGGGATCGGCAACCCTGGCGAACACCAGCACATCGACATTGGCAGCGCCGGCGCGAAGGAGCGCCTTGGCGCAGCCCTCGACCGTGGCGCCCGACGTCAGCACGTCGTCGATCAGCACGAGGCGGCGGCCGACCACGGCCGGCTTTCCCTCCGGCGGCACGCGGAATGCGCCCTGCACGTTGGCGGCGCGTTCGGATCGCGACAGTCCCACCTGTTGCGTGGTCGCCTTCACGCGCTTGAGCGCGCCGGCGGCGATAGGTACGCCGCTTATGGCGGAGACAGCGGCGGCCAGCATGGCCGATTGGTTGAACCGCCGCGCCCACTGCCGGCGCCAATGCAGCGGTACCGGCACCAGCGCATCGGCTTCAGCCAGAAGTTCCCGGCCGGCCTGGCCGATCCAGCGCCCCATCATCGGCGCGAGGTCGAGCCGGTCGCCATATTTGAGGGCATGCACCAAAGCGCGCGAAATTTCGTCGAAGCGCACCGCGGCGCGGGCGCGACGGTAGGCCGGCGGATCGGCGATCGCTTCCATGGACAGAATGCCCGGACCCGGGTCATAGACGAAGGGAATGCCGAGCCGCTCGCAATAGGGCCGGGTGATGAAGGAGAGCTTCGACCAGCACGCCGGACAGAGCCCCTCGCCTTCGACCGGCTCGCGGCAAGCCGCGCACAGCCGCGGCAAAGCGAGATCGAGCGCGGCGCGCAACAGCGCGCGGACGGCGCCGGTGGCGCGCTTGAGCCGCGGCGGGGCGGTGATGCCCGCCAGTTCCCCGAACACGTCTCCCATGGCGCCACGCTATCGCCCCGCAACCGACTTGTCATCGCCCCTGCGTTGCGAGCCTTTTCCTGCCACACGTGAGACAATCGGACGATGGCCGACACTCCGACATTGCCGAGCCCGCTGATCTTCGATCGCCCACTCATCCGCGCCCGCCGCCGCCGCGCGGCTTTATTGGGCCCGACGACGTTTCTGCTCGATCGCGTCGCCGACGATCTTGCCGACCGGCTTGGCGCGGTGCTGCGTCGGTTCGATCTGGCCCTCGATCTTGGCACGCCCGGCGAAGCGGTGCGGGCCGCGCTTAGCCGCCTCGGCTCGGTGGCGACGATCGTGGCGGCTGATGCGATGCCGGCGGCCGGCGCCAAGCGCGTGCCTCCGCTGGTGACCGCCGATGAGGAGGCGTTGCCGTTCCGCGACGCTTCGCTCGATCTCGTTGTCTCGGCGCTGGCGTTGCAATTCGTCAACGACCTGCCGGGCGTCTTCGTGCAGGTTCGCCGTGCGCTGAAACCCGACGGATTGTTTCTCGCCGCGCTCATTGGCGGCGACACGCTGACCGAGCTGCGGCAATCCTTCGCTGCGGCAGAAAGCGAGATCGAAGGCGGTGTTTCGCCGCGCGTCGCGCCGTTCGCCGATCTGCGCGATCTCGGCGCGCTGTTGCAGCGCGCCGGCTTCGCGCTCCCGGTCACCGACACCGACCGCGTCATCGTGCGCTACGACAGTGCTTTCGGGTTGATGCGCGATTTGCGGCGCATGGGCGCGACCAACGCGCTGCTCGACCGCCGCCGCACTCCGCTCAAGCGCGCGACGCTGATGCGCATGGCCGAGATCTATGCGCAGCGGTTTGCCGACGGCGACGGGCGCCTGCGCGCGACCTTCGAGATTGTCTGGCTGTCGGGCTGGGCGCCGCATCCGAATCAGCAGCCGCCGCTCAAGCCCGGCTCGGCGCAAACGCGGCTCGCCGACGCACTTGGCACGCGCGAAATATCGACGGGGGAAAAGGCTGGGCGTTGATGCTAGAGCATGATGCGGAAAAGTGGAGGCCGGTTTTCCGAAAAGAACATGCTCCACTCAGGAGCATCAATTCATCGCCGCGGCGACGGTCGTATAAAAGCCCTTGACGTTGGCGCCGAGCCCGACGATCGTCGCGACGATCGCGATCGAGACGCCGGAAGCGATCATCGCATATTCGATCGCGGTAGCCCCGCGTGCGTCGCGCAGAAAGCGCTGGAACATGGTCCGGATCGCGCGTGTCGAAAATTGCAGCATGGCCTTCTGCCTCCGGCGTTCACATCATAACAGCGCGATAAGGTGCGGGATCAGCGGTTCGTCGGCCGGCGGCATCGGGTAGTTGCGCAGATCGTGCGGCCGCACCCATTTGAGCTTCTGCGCCTCGCGCGCCGCCACGATTCCTTCCCAGCGACGGCAGACCCAGAGAGGCATCAAAAGATGAAAGTCGGGATAACGGTGACTCGCAAAGGTTAGCGGTGCGAGACACTCTTCCTTGACGACGATTCCCAGTTCCTCCTCGAGCTCGCGGATCAAACTTGATTCCGGCCGCTCGCCGGGCTCGACCTTGCCGCCTGGAAACTCCCAAAGCCCCGCCATTGGCTTGCCGGGCGGACGTTGTGCGATGAGCACGCGGCCATCGGGGTCGATGAGGGCGCAGGCGGCGACGAGGACAAGTTTGACGCTCACGGCCTGAGCTCAAATTAGGCAGCGCATAGTGAAGGCGCCCTTCAACGCTCCTGGTCTGTCGCCCGCATTCGCCGAAATGGTTAAGGAAGCTCTCAAGAGCGGTAATCCCCGTTGATCGCCACGTACTCTTTGGTCAGATCGCAGGTGAGCACACGATCGCGGCCTTTGCCGAGGCCGAGCGCCACCTTCAGCGCGATCTCGGGCTTCTTCATCGCGGCGGAGACGGCGGCTTCGTCATAGGCCGGGTCGCGCTCGCCTTTATGGGCGACGCGGATGCCATTGAACCAGATCGAAAGCCGATCGCGGTTGGCCGGCTCGCCGGCCTTGCCCACCGCCATGACCACGCGGCCCCAATTGGCATCCTCACCGGCGATTGCGGTCTTGACCAGCGGCGAATTGGCGATCGACAGCGCGATTCGACGGGCGGATTTCTTCGACAACGCGCCCTCGACCACGATCTCGACGAGCTTGCGCGCGCCTTCTCCGTCGCGCGCCACCTGTTCGGCGAGGTTGGCGAGCACGGCGTTGAAGCCCTTGCGAAAGGCGGGGAGCCGCGGATCGGAGAGCCGCGTCATCTTGGCGACGCCGCGCGCCGCGGCGGCGCCGGTGGCGAAGGCTAGCAGCGTGTCGGACGTCGAGGTATCGCCGTCGATCGTCACGGCATTGAAGGTGTCGCCGACACCCGCGCGCAGCAAGGCCTTGAGGACCGCGGGCGCGATCGGCGCGTCGGTGAAAACGAACGACAGCATCGTCGCCATGTCGGGCGCGATCATGCCGGCGCCTTTGGCGATGCCGCAGATGGTCACCGCGCTCGCGCCCATCCGCACGACGGCGGCGGCGCCTTTGGCAAACGTGTCGGTGGTCATGATCGCTTGGGCGGCCTCGTGCCAGCCGCCGGGCGCTGCCTCGGCGGTCAGCCGGTCGATGACGCCGGCGAATTTCGTCGCGTCGAGCGGTTCACCGATGACGCCGGTGGAGGCAAGGAACACCTCACCGGTTTTGCAATGCGCGGCCTTGGCAGCGATCCCGGCGGTCAGCTTGGCTGCGACGCGGCCGGACTTGCCGGTGAACGCGTTGGCGTTGCCCGAGTTGACCACAAGCACGCTCGCAACGCCGGTCTTGAGCCGCGCGCGGCACCAGTCCACCGGCGCCGACGGGCACTTCGAGCGCGTCAACACTCCGGCCACGGCGGTTCCGGCATCGAACAAGGCGAGCAGCACGTCGGTGCGTCCGGCATAGCGGATGCCGGCTGCGGCTGTTGCCAGCCGCACGCCGGCGATCGGCGGCATTTCGGGAAAGGACGAAGGCGCGAGGGGGGAGATAGCGGTGGGCATTTTTGTATTACTCGGCGCCGCGCACCCGGAATTCCAAGGTAATCAGCAATCTGTCGGCGATGTTATATCTGGCAAACCCAGCTCATTATCGGCAGCTCTTATCGCGGAGGCAGACGCTCGAAGCTTGGTAAGCCTTCTGGGATGTGATGGAAAGCCTGCTTGTCGACGGTGTAAATCGCCATCTGCGGGCTGCCAAAAAGGCTTGGATCGTCGAGCGTGCCGACTTTCAAAATCACGGCGCGCAGGCCCGGCCGCCGCGTCGTCAGGTGCGTGCCGCATTCGGCGCAGAATTCCCGCGTGACGGCGCCTTCAAGATCGCTGCGTGCAAATTGCCGGGGCGCCCCCCTGGGGTAATGGAAGCCGTCGGGCGGCATCAGAAGAAACATGTTGGGAGCGCCGCCGCTGATATATTGGCATTCGCGGCAGTGGCATTGCGCCCTCAGCATCGGCTTGCCTTCGGCGACGTAGCGCACAGCGCCGCAATAGCATCCGCCTTCCAGCTTCATGGCATTCTCCGACGTCATTTCGACGACCGCCACCGACGGTCGTCTTGGGCATGACGGCAAACTACAGTGTCGGCGTCGGGCTGACTACTTCTTCGCCGGCGCGGCGGGATTGAGCGAAGGATCCGCCGCGGGCGGCGCCGCCGGCTTGTCTAGCCGCTCGATGGTGGCGGTTTTACGCAAATTGTCGACCAGCTGCGCCTGGGCGCGGTGCGCGACATAATTTTCGATCTGGGCTTTGACCTGATCGAACGTCGGGGTCGGCTTGATGCGCTTGTCCTCGACCTTGATGATGTGCCAGCCGAATTGCGTCTTCACCGGATCAGAGACCTGGCCCTTGTCGAGCTTGAAGGCCACCGCAGCGAATTCCGGCACCATCTGCTCCTTGGTGAAATAGCCGAGGTCGCCGCCTTCGGCCGCGCCCGGGTCTTTCGACTTTTCCTTGGCGAGGGTGGCGAAATCGGCGCCGTTCTTCAGTTCCACGAGGATCGCCTTCGCCTCATCCTCGGTGGGCACGAGGATATGGCGCGCGCGCACCTCCTCCTCGTTGGCCACCTGCTTGATGGCCTCGTCGTAGACCTTGTGTTCCGCCTCGTCCGACAGCGCGGCGCGGCCGGCATCCTGCAGCAGCGCCTCCATCAGCAGCCGGTTGTGGTCGAAGGCGAGCCGGCGCTTGACGTCGGGGCGGTCGCCCAGCTTCTGCTGCTCGGCGGCCTGCGACAACACGACCACGTCGGCAAGATAGTTGATGAGATAGTCGCGCTTCTGTTCCGGGGGCATGGCCGGGATGTTGCCGCCGATCTCCTCTTCGGCGAAGGCGATGTCGCTCTGGCGGATATCGACCCCGTTGGCGCGCGCGACCACCGGATCATTATCCTGCGCCCGCAGCGCATTGATCGGCACGCAGAGAAAAGCAGCAATTGTCAGCGCGCCGAGTACGCGGCAGACGGACAGGCGAGTGCAGGCCATGGAGCGCGATCCTCTGGGTAATAGGGGCAATTCGCCTTTGTCAGGCGCGATTTCGGCGCGGACACTCGCCGAATCGCCCCCGCTTGGCAATGGCAGAATCGACGCGTCGCCTAACGAGCGCGTGAAGGAACGCCTCGCATTGACAACAAAACCACCCCCTCCTATGTCTCGACCATAATCCAGGCGCCCCCTGGCCGCCGTGCAGAAGCCTTAAATAGCGCTGCATTTTCCGCCGGTTGGCCGCCCGCCGATCGCGCGGAACCGAGCGAGGAACTTCAAGCATGATCCCGAAAAGTGGATATCGGTTTTCGGCACGGATCATGCGCAAGCATCGGCTTTCGGCAAAGATGGTGCTCGATTCAACAGCGCCGCGGCGCGGCCGCAGAGTGGAAGGATGACGCGATGATCGGCGCTGTCGCTCGCAAGCTGTTCGGCTCCTCCAACGACCGGCGCATCCGCGCCTATCGGCCTCAGGTCGCCGCCATCAATGCGCTGGAAGCCGAGCTGGAGCAGCTCTCCGACGAGGCATTGCGCGCGCGGACCGACGCCTTCAAAAAGCAATTGGCTGAAGGGGCGACGCTCGACGACATCCTGGTGCCGGCGTTCGCCACCGTACGCGAGGCCGGCAAGCGCACGCTCGGCCAGCGCCACTTCGACGTCCAGCTCATCGGCGGCATGGTGCTGCACGAAGGCAAGATCGCGGAGATGAAGACCGGCGAAGGCAAGACCTTGGTCGCCACGCTTGCCGTCTATCTCAACGCGCTGGCCGGCCGCGGCGTCCACGTCGTCACCGTCAACGATTATCTGGCCAAGCGCGACTCCGAATGGATGGGGCAGATCTACAAGTTCCTCGGGCTCACGGTCGGCGTCATCGTCCACGGTCTCGACGACGAGCAGCGCAAGAAGGAATACGACTGCGACGTCACCTACGGCACCAACAACGAGCTCGGCTTCGACTACCTGCGCGACAACATGAAGTACCGACTCGAGGACATGGTGCAGCGCGGGCACACCTACGCCATCGTCGACGAAGTCGATTCGATCCTGATCGACGAGGCGCGCACCCCGCTGATCATTTCTGGTCCGCTCGACGACCGTTCCGAGTTCTACAACACCATCGACGCCTACATCCCCAAGCTCGACAAAGCCGACTACGAGGTCGACGAGAAACAGCGCACCGTCAATCTCACCGAAGTCGGCATGGAAAAGATGGAGCAGTGGCTGCGCGAAGCCGGCCAGCTGAAGTCCGATTCGCTCTACGACGTCGAGAACGTCTCGGTCGTGCACCATGTAAATCAGGCCTTGCGCGCGCACAAGCTGTTCCAGCGCGACAAGGACTACATCGTGCGCAACGGCGAGGTCGTCATCATCGATGAGTTCACCGGCCGCATGATGCCGGGCCGGCGCTATTCGGAGGGCCTGCACCAGGCGCTGGAGGCCAAGGAGCGGCAGCCGATCCAGCCGGAGAACCAGACGCTGGCCTCGATCACGTTCCAGAACTATTTCCGCATGTACGAGAAGCTCGCCGGCATGACCGGCACGGCGACCACCGAGGCGGACGAGTTCCAGGACATCTACAATCTCGAGGTTCTGGAAGTTCCCACCAACATGCCGATGATCCGCCTCGACGACGATGACGAGGTCTATCGCACGTCGGTGGAGAAGTACCGCGCCGTCATCGCGCTGATCGAAGATTGCAAGCAACGCGGCCAGCCGGTGCTGGTCGGCACTACTTCGATCGAGAAATCCGAGCAGCTCGCCGACATGCTGCGCAAGCAGGGCTGGGAGGCGCACGATTTCTCCGACCCCAACGCGTTCGCCGCGCTCTATTCCGGCGACGAGGGCGCTACGAAGGCCAAGGTGTTCGCCATCCTCAACGCCCGCTACCACGAGCAGGAAGCCTATATCGTCGCCCAGGCCGGCGTGCCCGGCGCCATCACCATCGCCACCAACATGGCCGGCCGCGGCACCGACATTCAGCTCGGCGGCAACGCCGACATGCGCATTCGCCAGGAACTGGCCGCCATCGAGGGTCCGCGCGAGCGTGAGAAAAGCCCCGGCGCCGCCGAAATTCGCGCTCAGGTCGCACGCTTGAAGGAGAAGGCGCTCGCTGCCGGGGGACTGTTCGTGCTCGGCACCGAGCGCCACGAGAGCCGCCGCATCGACAATCAGTTGCGCGGCCGTTCCGGACGCCAGGGCGATCCCGGCCACTCGAAATTCTTTCTGTCGCTCGAAGACGACCTGATGCGCATCTTCGGCACCGACAAGCTCGACGGCATGCTGACCAAATTGGGCTTGAAGGAAAACGAGGCGATCATCCATCCCTGGATCAACAAGGCGCTGGAGAAGGCGCAGCAGAAGGTCGAGGCGCGCAACTTCGATATCCGCAAGAACATCCTCAAGTACGACAACGTCATGAACGACCAGCGCAAGGTCATCTTCGACCAGCGCGTCGAATGGATGCAGGACGCCGCCGTCGCCGAAGTGGTAGCCGACATGCGCCACAACGCGATCGACGATCTGGTCGCCAAGCACGTGCCGGAGAACGCCTATCCGGAGCAATGGGACACCGCCGGCCTTAAGGAGGAACTCAAGCGGGTGCTCGGCCTCGATCTGCCGGTCGACGAATGGGCGAAGGAGGAGGGCATTGCCGACGAGGAGATTTTCGCCCGCGTCGAGCGCCGCGCCGACGAGCACATGGCGGCGAAGGTCGCGCAATGGGGCGCCGACGTCATTCGTTACATCGAGAAATCGATCCTGCTGCAGACGCTCGACCATCTCTGGCGCGAGCATCTGGTTATGCTCGACCATCTGCGCCAAGTGGTGGGGCTGCGCGGCTACGGCCAGCGCGATCCGCTCAACGAATATAAGTCGGAGGCTTTCAGCCTGTTCGAGGCGATGAGTCAGAGCCTGCGCGAGGCGGTAACGGCGCAGCTCATGCGCGTCGAGATCATGGCATCGCCGCCGCCGGAGCAGCAGCTGGCGCCGCTGCCGGCCATGGCAGCACACAAGATCGATCCGGCGACCGGCGAGGACGAGATGGCCCTGGCGCTGGCCGGCGCCGAAACGCTGGCGCGGCACGGCATCGGCGGCGGCGGCGCGGCGCTAGCTGCGGCGCGCGAGGCCCAGGCACCGGCACGCAATCCGCAAGATCCGACGAGTTGGGGCAAGGTCGGCCGCAACGAGCCCTGTCCGTGCGGCTCAGGCAAAAAATTCAAGCATTGCCACGGAAGATACGCGTAACAGACGACAGAGGACGGATGACAGACGACGGACGAACACGTTCTGTCCTCTGTCGTCCGACTTCCGTCGACTGATTATTGGAGTCCACCCCAGCGGCTATCGAAGCTGCCGGCCGGCACGACCGGCTGCGCGCCGTTGAGGAGCGGCTTCGCCGGCGGCGCTGCGGCATTGGCTTCCTGTTGCGGAGCCGGTTTCGGCTTCGCCGCAACAGTCTCCTCGCCCTTGCGCAGCTCGCCGTTGAGCGGCGCGTTGGTCGGCTTGGCGGCCGCGGCGGCGGCGGCGGTCGGACTATGCGCGGCGCTTTGGGTTCGGTGTGCCGTGCCGGTCGAGGCCGGCTCGGAGCCGCGCGGTCCCGCACCATGCGATCCGGACTCGGTCGAGGCGACTTTCGTCTGCTCGGCGGGCTTCGATCCGAACAGGCCTCCGAACAAGCGGCCGGCGAACGTCGACCCGCCATTGTCGGCCGTCACGGGCGCGGGCTGGGCCGGCAATCCAGTCGGCGGGGGCACCCGCGCCGGGGGTATGTTGCCGTTGGTTTGGGCGAGGAAGACCCTGTTCATGCCGCCGTCGAGGCCGGTCCTGATTGGTGCGGGCGGCATGATTTTGGACAACCGAGCATACTGGACTTCGTCGTTTTGCTGCTTGGCCTGCACCGGTTCGGCGATGTCTTGGGCGACAACGTAGGCCGGGCAGCGGCCGGCCGGCGTGAAAGCAAGCGGCTTGGCGGATTTAGTCGGCGGCGGCTGGGCGTCGAACACGTAGCGGCGATCGCATACGTCGACCTTGGGCTCCAGATGCGTCACCTCGAAATGGTCGTTGCCTTCCTTGATCATCTTCCAGAACGGCATATTCGGATTGGTGCGGTGGTGCGCGAAATTCGCCGGCGTCATGCGGAACGGATAGGCCTGAATCTGGAACGACTGCTGACCGCCAAGGAAGGATTCGCGGGCGAGCGAATAGATCTCTCCGATCTGCTCGTCGGTCATGGCGTAACAGCCGCGCGAGGAGCAGTCGCCATGGATCATCAGGAAGTTGCCGCTGCGGCCGTTGGCCTTGTCATAGGCGTTGGGGAAGCCGATGTTGATCGCGAGGTAGTAGTTGGAATTGGGATTCATCAGCCCGGGTGTGATCTGATAGAAGCCCTCGGGCGCCTGGCGGTCGCCCTCATGGACCTTCGGTCCGAGGTCACCCGACCAGCGGCAGATCGGATAGACCTTGAGCAACTCGTAACGACCGGTTGTGTCCTGCTTCCAGACTTCGAGCTCCGACTCCTCCTTGAAAATGCGAACGAGGATCGGCGAGTCCTTCGGCATGTTCTTTTGTTCGAGCAGCGCCACCATCTCCGGCGATAGCGCCTTCATCGCTTTGGTGGGCAGCTGATAGACGCCATCGGTATCGCAGCCGGCAAGCGCCAACGCACCGGCGAGAACCGCCGACGCCAAAAGGGCACGACAAATTTGCGCGCGGACCAGGCTGGCGCGCATCAATACGATACTCCCCGACTGATGGACGATCCCCGTGCCATCATGACCCCATCGTTATCCTTCTGGGGTGGCTTTCGCAAGCCAGCCAAGGCGTAGCCCTCAGCTGGAGCATGGCGGTGCTAACGAATGGTTAATTTTACGCAAATTTGACGGAAAAACCAATGCCTTATCCCGTCCCGATCGACCGCGACGGGTTTTCGCTCGTCCCCGCAGCATCATCCGCTCGCGGACCAATCCGGGCGCGATTGTGGCGACAGCAATTGCGGGCGGTCGCCCGGCCGCGAGATCAGCCCAGCATCCGCCCGATCGCCATGAACTTGTCGCGCCGCAGCCGAACGATACCGGCGCGGCCGAGGCCGTGCAGTTCGGCGAGCGCGGCGGCGATCGCAGTGCCGACCGCCGCGATGGCGGCGGCGGGATCGCGATGTGCACCGCCGGTCGGCTCCGGCACAATCGTGTCGACAACGCCGAACCGCAGCAGATCGTGCGCGGTGATCTTCATGCTGGCGGCGGCATCAGGCGCCTTCGCGGTATCGCGCCAGAGGATCGACGCCGCGCCTTCGGGCGAAATCACGCTGTAGATGGCGTGCTCCAGCATGATTACGCGGTTGGCGGTGGCCAGCGCGATCGCGCCGCCCGAGCCGCCCTCACCGATGATGGCCGCGACATTGGGCACGCCGATCCGCAAACAGGCTTCGGTCGAGCGCGCGATAGCCTCGGCTTGGCCGCGCTCTTCCGCGCCGATACCGGGATAGGCGCCCGCGGTGTCGATCAGCGCAATGACCGGGATGTCGAAATGATCGGCCATGTCCATCAGCCGCACCGCCTTGCGGTAGCCTTCCGGCCGCGCCATGCCGAAATTGTGCTGGAGACGGCTGTCGGTGTCGGTGCCTTTTTCCTGGCCGATGACGCAGACGCTCTCGCCGCGGAAGCGGCCGAAGCCACCGACGATCGCCGCGTCCTCGCCGTATTTGCGATCGCCGGCCAGCGGAACGAAATCGCCGATGAGCTGGGCAATGTAATCGAGGCAATGCGGCCGTTGCGGATGCCGCGCGACTTGCGTCTTCTGCCAGGGCGTCAGCGCGCCATAGAGTTCCTTGAGCGCTTGATCGGCCTTGACTTCGATCCGGTTGATCTCGTCGCCGATGGCAATAGCGTCGCCGGCGGCTTGCAGCGCGCGCATTTCTTCAATCTTGGCCTCGAGCTCGGCCACCGGTTTTTCAAAGTCGAGATATGAACGCATCACGCAAACATTTGTCAGCAGGCTGAACGGTGGACGCCGCACGCGCGGCAAAGTCGCCCGTCGTGCATGCTTAAGTCAAGGAATGGTCTCGGCTTGATTCTGTTTCCCATTCATTTCTGCGCCAACGGATGCAAATCGCGCACCAGGCTTTTCAGGCGCTCCTCCAATACATGGGTATAAATCTGTGTAGTTGAAATATCCGCGTGACCGAGGAGCGTCTGCACCACCCGCAGATCGGCCCCGTTGTGCAGGAGATGACTGGCGAAGGCATGGCGCAGCACGTGCGGGCTCAGCTGTGCGGCACGCAATCCGGCGGCGGCGGCGAGCGCCTTGAGTTCGCGGGCGAAGTGCTGGCGGGTGAGATGGCCGCTGTCGCCGAAGGACGGGAACAGCCATTTCGATCCGGCATCCCGCCCGGTGCGGTGCGCGGCGGCGCTCTCCGCCAATAGCGCGAGATAGTCGGCCATCGCCCGCTTGGCGGCGTCGTTGAGCGGCACCAGCCGCTCCTTGTTGCCTTTGCCGCGCACGATGATGAAGCGGGCGTCGCGGCGGGCGGCCGTGGCCGGCAGCGCCACGAGTTCGGAGACGCGCAATCCGGTCGCATAGAGGAGCTCGATGAGACAGGCGAGCCGCGCCGCGCGCAGGCGCACCGGCAGCGGCGCTGCCGGGTCGGAGCGTCCCGCCACCGTCAGCAGGCGATCGACTTCGCCGATGGTGAGCGTTTTCGGGAGCGCGCGGACCCGCTTGGGGCCTTCGAGCACGGCAGCGGGATCATCCTTGCGCTGCCGCTCGGCATAGAGAAACCGATAGAGCTGCCGGATCGCCGAGAGCCGGCGCGCCACGGTCGCCGGCCGCAGTCCGCGCCGCGCCAGCGTGCCGAGATAGGCACGCAGATCATCGGTCGCAGCCGTCGCCACCGAGCGCCCGGAGCCGGCGAGATAAGCGGTGAAATCGGCAAGGTCGCGACCATAAGCGGCAAGCGTGTTTTTCTCCGCCCCGCGCTCGGCCGCCAGCATGTCGAGAAACAGCGCAGTGAGCCGCGCGTCGGCAGGCTTGGCCGCGCGAGCCGTCCCAGGACGCCTGCCGCGAATCCTGCCGCGCGCCATCATAAGAGCCATGGCCGAGGCCTCAGCGGTTCTTGAAGAATTTGTCGGGCGGGATCGTTACGCTGATCTCGCGCGGTTTCGGTTGCACGAAATGCGCCAGCGCATATAGACCGCCATAGGCGACGGCGCACAATATAGCGATGACGGCGAGAAACCGGAGCAGGCTCGGCATCGTCTAGTGTCCACCACCGCACTCGTGCGCGCGCTCATCCCATTGGTGCCGGCGAACGGGACCGAGTACGATCATGTTCGGTCCGGCCTGGCAAGTCATTCGCCCCGCACCGCGGGTATTTTAGCCGCGGGCAGCAGGTACGGACGATGCTATTGCGGACTTGAGCAGCAAATGACTGAAATTGCCTTACAAAACGACGCCAACGCCCCGGCTGCGGCGGCCGCAATCCTGGCCCGCCTGGGACGCCGTTCGATCGTCCTCATCGGCATGATGGGGGCGGGCAAGTCGTCCGTCGGCCGCCGGCTCGCCGCTCGGCTGAACATCCCTTTTGTCGACGCCGACGCCGAAATCGAGAAGGCTGCCGGTATGAGCATTGCCGATATTTTCGCGCGCCACGGCGAAGCCGATTTCCGCAGCGGCGAGGCGCGCGTCATTGCCCGGCTGCTCGACGGCGGCCCGCAAGTCCTGGCTACCGGCGGCGGTGCATTCATGAATCCGGCTACGCGCGGCGTCATCCAGGCGAAAGGCATTTCCATTTGGCTCAGCGCCGATGTCGAGGTGCTGATGCGGCGGATTTCCAAGCGCAGGAACGAGCGGCCGCTGTTGCAAACCGCCGATCCGGCGGAGACGCTGCGCCGCCTGCTGGCGGAACGCGAGCCGACATATGCGCAAGCCGATCTGACCGTGCAATCGCGCGACCTGCCGCACGACACCATCGTCGCCGACATCATGAAGGCGCTGGCGGCATTCCCGGCGAGCGCCGCGGTGCCGGAAGCAAAGGCCGACCCATGACGGCACCGCTTCGCGCCGATCCCACAACCGTCAAGGTCGCGCTCGGCGCCCGCAGCTACGACATCGTCATCGGGCGTGGCCTTATGGCTTCGCTCGGCGCGCGTACCGCGGCGCTGCGCCCGGGCGCCAATGCCGCCATCGTCACCGACGCGAGCGTAGCGCGTTACCATCTTGCCGGCGCCGAAGCCGCGCTGGCCGATTCCGGCGTGGCGACGACCCGCGTCATCGTTGCGGCCGGAGAGGGCTCGAAGAGCTTTCGCGTCTTCGAGCAAGTCTGCGAGGCGATCATCGACGCGCGCATCGAGCGCGGCGATATCGTCGTCGCGCTCGGCGGCGGTGTCATCGGCGATCTCGCCGGCTTCGCGGCGTCGGTGGTGCGACGCGGGCTCGATTACGTGCAGGTCCCGACCACGCTGTTGGCTCAGGTCGATTCCTCGGTCGGCGGCAAGACCGCGATCAATTCCGCGCATGGCAAGAATCTGGTCGGCGCTTTTCATCAGCCGATCCTGGTACTGGCCGATACCGCCGTGCTCGACACCTTGCCGGCACGCGAATTCCGCGCCGGCTACGCCGAAGTCGCCAAATACGCCCTGCTCGGCGACGCCGCCTTCTTCGCCTGGCTGGAGGCGAACTGGCGCGACGTCTTTGCCGGCGGGCCGGCCCGCGAACACGCCATCGCCGTGAGCTGCCGCGCCAAGGCGGCGATCGTCGCTCGCGACGAGCGCGAGACCGGCGAGCGCGCACTGCTCAATCTCGGCCATACGTTCGGGCATGCGCTGGAGGCGGCCTGCGGCTTCTCCGACCGGCTCTTGCATGGTGAGGCGGTCGCGGCCGGGATGGCGCTGGCTTTCGCCTTTTCGGCGCGGCAGCGGCTTCTGCCTGCCGCCGAAGCCGAGCGCGCCATCCGCCACCTGGCGGCGGTCGGATTGCCGACGCGCCCCAGCGACATTCCGGGCGGGCTGCCGCCCGTCCATCGGCTGATGGATTTGATGGCGCAGGACAAGAAAGTGAAGCGGGGAATGCCTACATTCATCCTGGCGCGCGGGATCGGCGCCGCTTTTGTCGAGACCGGCGTCGATCAGGAAGACGTGCGCACATTCCTTGACGAGAAGCTTGCGGAGCGATGAATATCCTTGATTGGTTGACCGTCGCGGCGATTGTCATCTGCCTTTTGGTCTCGGCGTTCTTTTCCGCCGGCGAGACGGCGCTGACCGCGTCCTCGCGCGCCGCCATGTTGCGGCTGGAGAAGCAGGGCAACCGCGACGCCAGCATCGTCAACCGGCTGTTGGCGACGCGCGAGCGGCTGCTGGGCGCGATCTTGTTCGCCAACAACGTGACCAATATCGCCGCCTCGACGCTGGCGACCGGCCTGTTGCTCGCGTTCTTCGGCCACGCCGGCGTCATCTACGCCACGCTGGTGATGACCGTGGTCATCTTCGTGGTCGCCGAAGTGCTGCCGAAGACCGCAGCCTTCAACATGCCCGATCGCATCGCACTCGTCGTCGCCCGGCCGGTCGATCGGATGGTGCGCTGGTTCTCCCCGGTCCTGAAGGCGGTCGAATGGCTGGTGCGGTTCATTCTCCGGGGCTTCGGCATGCCGGTCGGCAAAATCCAGTCGATCCTATCGCCGCGCGAGGAGTTGCGCGGCGCCGTCGATCTCATGCACCGCGCCGGCGTCGTGGAAAAGCTCGACCGCGACATGATGGGCGGCTTGCTCGACCTACGCGAATTGGTGGTCTCCGACGTGATGGTCCACCGCACCAAGATGGTGATGCTCGATGCCGGCGAGAAACCGCGGGAGATCGTCGATGCCGTCCTTGCCGCGGCGGTGACCCGGCTGCCGCTGTGGCGCGGGTCGCCGGACAACGTTGTCGGCGTGTTGCACGTCAAGGATCTGTTGCGCGCCCTGCACGCCGCCGGCGGCGATGCCAGCAAGATCGACATCCTGTCGCTGGCAACGCCGCCGTGGTTTGTGCCGGACACGACCCCGCTCTACGACCAGCTCAAGGCGTTCCTGCACCGCAAGACGGCGTTGGCGCTGGTCGTCGACGAGTACGGCGAGCTCGAGGGGCTGGTGACGCTGGAAGACATCATGGAGGAGATCGTCGGCGACATCACCGACGAGCATGACATCGCGGTTCCCGGCGTGCGCGCGCTGCCGGACGGTTCGGTCCATGTCGACGGCGCGGTGCCGGTGCGCGATCTGAACCGGGCGATGGATTGGAACATCCCCGACGACGAAGCGACCACGATCGCCGGCGTGGTCATCCACGAGGCGCGCTCGATCCCCGAGCCCGGACAAAGCTTCACCTTCCACGGCTTCCGCTTCCATGTCTTGCGCAAGACGCGCAACCGCATCACGGCGCTGCGCGTCACGCCGCTCGCCCGTAAGGTCACGGCGAAGGCGAGCTAGCCGGAGCCGCGGTCTGCACGTCTTGCGTATGGTTCCTGTCAGCTACATCTAATCCGGGGTATTTGATTGGAGCATGCGCGATGGCCATAGAGACGAAAGCCGCTGAGCGTGAGACGGTCACCGCACCGATCGAGGCCGGGGTGCGCATCGGCCACGTGCATCTGAAGGTCGCCGATCTCGATCGGGCACTTAAGTTCTATTGCGGCGTGCTCGGATTTCAGTTGATGCAGAAGCTGGGACCGCAGGCGGCGTTTATTTCCGCCGGCGGCTATCATCATCACATCGGGCTCAACACCTGGGAGAGCCGCGGCGCACCACCGCCGCCGCAAGGCACGACCGGCCTCTATCATCTCGCGATCCTCTACCCGACGCGCGCCGCCTTGGCCGACGCGCTGCGCCGGTTGATCGACGCGAAAATTCCGCTCGACGGCGCCGCCGATCACGGCGTCAGCGAAGCGCTCTATTTGCGCGATCCCGACGACAACGGCGTCGAGCTTTACTGGGATCGGCCGCAGGAGCAGTGGCCGCGCACGCCCGACGGCAAGCTCGCGATGTTCACCCGCCACCTCGATCTGATGGGGCTTCTTGCCGCCGCCGACGAGCCGCCGAAAGCGCAAGTGGCGGACGCCGCCGAGGAAACGGTACGCGACCTGTAATCAGCCAAGGTTCTCCCCCGGCGCCGCGGCATGGATGGCGAGCGCGTGGACGCCGCCGGCAAGCTCGCTCGCCAGGGCGGCGTTAATCATCCGGTGGCGTTCGAGCCGGCTCTTCCCGCGAAAGGCTTCCGACACGATATAAAGCTTGAAATGGGTCTCGCCGCCCGGCCGATGCCCGGCATGGCCTTCATGCCGATGCGATTCGTCCTCGACATGCAGGCTCTCGGGCGTGAAAGCCTTGCGCAACTTTTCCGTGATCAGATCCTGGGTTCGCATGGACGCAAGGCTTAGGGCATGACCCCGAAAAGTGGAAGCCGGTTTTCGGATAAGGTCATGCCCAAACGAAAGAGACATGACCCCGAAAAGTGGAAGCCGGTTTTCAGATAGGACACGGGTAAACGAAGACGAAGGCGGCGCGGCGGGTCAACCCCGCGACGCGCGCTTTTGCAGTCTGTCAAGTCTTGAAGGTGCCATCGTCGCGCCCGCATAATTGGAATCATGAGCATCAATTCGCCGCTGTTTGATCGAATCCGAGTCAAGCCGGACCAGGACCGCCGGCTGCGGGCCGAGCTTCCGCCCTGCCAGTGGCCGCGCTGCGACGCGCCGGCGACCCACCGCGCGCCGAAGGGGCGGCTGCGCGCCAGCGAATATTGGCGGTTCTGCCTCGAACACGTCCGCGAATACAATAATGCCTACAATTTCTTCGCCGGCATGAGCGACGACGCCATCGCGAAGTATCAGAAGGACGATATCACCGGCCACCGCCCAACCTGGAAGATGGGCTCGATCGGCAGCGTCGGCGGCCGGCATCGCGACGGCCGGCGCGGTCCCGGGGGCGCCTCAGGATGGGCAGCCGACGACCCGTTTGCGCTGTTCGGCGAGAAGGGGGCGAGCCGTCCCGGTCATGCGCGGCCGGCTGCCGAGAGCCGCAAAATCCTCAATGCCCAGCGTCGCGCCCTCGACGTGCTTGGCCTTGAAGCCGACGCCAAGCGCGCCGATATCAAGGCTAGGTTCAAGGTCCTGGTGAAGCGGCATCATCCCGACGCCAACGGCGGTGACCGCACCTCCGAGGATCGGCTGCGGGAGATCATCCAGGCCTATAATTACCTGAAATCCGCCGGTTTCTGCTGATCTTTCAAGTGGCTTTTGCGGTGCCGGGCGCTTCTGCTAATTTGGCCCGATATTCGACCGCCGGTGAGGGCCGATTCAGCGCCTCGGAGAATTCTGGGGTCATGGAGGTGCAATGACTCTCGCAACCGAAACGGAATCCGGCTTGCCGGACATGAAGGTTTCGATCCGGCAATTGTTCGGCATCGACAGCGACCTGCAAGTGCCGGCCTACTCCGAGCCGGACGAGCACGTGCCGGAGATCGATGCCGACTACCGGTTCGACAAGCCGACCACGCTCGCCATCCTCGCCGGCTTTGCCAGGAACCGCCGGGTTATCGTCACTGGGTATCACGGCACCGGCAAGTCGACCCATATCGAGCAGGTGGCGGCGCGGCTCAACTGGCCATGCGTGCGCGTCAATCTCGACAGCCATATCAGCCGCGTCGATCTCATCGGCAAGGATGCGATCGTTATTCGCGACGGCATGCAGGTTACCGAGTTCCGCGACGGCATCCTGCCGTGGGCGCTGCAGCACAATATCGCCCTCTGTTTCGACGAGTACGACGCCGGTCGCCCCGACGTGATGTTCGTGATTCAGCGCGTCCTGGAATCATCCGGCCGGCTGACGCTGCTCGACCAGAACAAGGTGATCAAGCCGCATCCCTCGTTCCGCCTGTTCGCCACCGCCAACACGGTTGGCCTCGGCGACACGTCCGGCCTCTATCACGGTACCCAGCAGATCAACCAGGGTCAGATGGACCGCTGGTCGATCGTCACCACGCTGAACTACCTGCCGCACGACAACGAGGTCGAGATCGTGCTCGCCAAGGCCAAGCACTATCGCACGGCCGAAGGCCGCGACATCGTCTCGAAGATGGTGCGGGTCGCCGACCTCACGCGCAACGCTTTCATGAACGGCGACATCTCCACGGTCATGAGCCCGCGCACAGTCATCACCTGGGCGGAGAATGCCGAAATCTTCGGCGACATCGGCTTCGCCTTCCGGCTGACCTTCGTCAACAAATGCGACGAGCTGGAGCGTCCATTGGTGGCGGAGTTCTATCAGCGCTGCTTCGGGCAGGAATTGCCGGAATCCGCGGTCAACGTCGCGCTGTCGTAACAATCACCTCTCCCCGCTCGCGGGGAGAGGGAGCAGAGCGATGACCTCCAACATCAAGCCCAAAAATCCCGCGAAGGACGCACCGACCGAACCGTTCAAGCGTGCGGTCGGCGTCTGCCTGCGCGCGATCGCCGGCAAGGGTGACATCGAGGTCGCCTTCGCCGCCGAGCGCCCCGGGCTGGTCGGCGGCAAGGCGCGGCTGCCGGAGCCGCCGCGCCGGCTCAATGAAGGAGAGGCGGCCATCGTGCGCGGTCACGCCGACTCGATCGCGCTGCGGCTCGCCTGCCATGACCCCGCCGTGCATCGCAAACTCGTGCCCGGCGGCCAGCAGGCGCGTGCGGTGTTTGAGGCGGTCGAGCAAGCCCGCGTCGAGGCGATCGGCTCGCGCCGTATGGGCGGCGTGGCGAAGAACCTTACCGCCATGCTCGATGACCGTTTTCATCGCGGCAAATACGACGAGATTACCGACCGTGCCGATGCGCCGATCGAAGACGCCGTTGCCATGATCGTCCGCGAACGGCTCACCGGCCAGACGCCGCCGGCGACGGCGCGCAAACTCGTCGAGCTGTGGCGCCCGCTGATCGAGGAGCGTGCCGGCCGCAATCTCGATCGCCTCGAGCGCGTGCTCAACGATCAGCGCCGCTTCGGCGACGTGGTGCACGACCTGCTCGACAGCCTGGACATGGGCGAGGATCGCTCGAGCGAATCCGAGGAGGAGGGCGAAGACGGCGAGGAAGAGAACCGCAACGACGAATCCGGCCGCGACGGCGAGGCTTCCGATTCCGCCGACTCCGAGCGCATGAGTCTCGAAGAAGCGGAAGCCTCGGCCGAGGAACTGCCCGACAGCGCCTCGGAAGCGATCGACGCGCCGGCCGCCGACATGGCCGACGATGCCGAGATGGGCGATTCGGAGGCCGCGGCCGAGCCGTGGCGCCCGCGGCACAATCGCAACGAGCCGCGCGGTCCGGACTACCGGCCCTTCACCTCCAAATTCGATGAGATCGTCGGCGCCGAGAATCTCTGCGATCCGGAGGAGCTCGAACGGTTGCGCGGCTATCTCGACAAGCAGCTTTCGCATCTGCAGGGCGTGGTGGCCCGGCTTGCAAACCGCTTGCAGCGGCTCCTCCTGGCGCAGCAGAACAGAGCCTGGGAGTTCGATCTCGAGGAAGGGCTGCTCGATCCGGCGCGGCTTGCCCGCGTCATTGTCGATCCGCTGCATCCGCTGTCGTTCAAGCGCGAGAAGGACACCGACTTCCGCGACACGGTGGTGACGCTGCTGTTGGACAATTCCGGCTCGATGCGCGGCCGCCCGATCACGGTGGCGGCGACCTGCGCCGACATCCTGGCGCGCACGCTGGAGCGCTGCGGCGTCAAGGTGGAGATTTTGGGCTTTACCACGCGGGCCTGGAAGGGCGGGCAGTCGCGCGAAGCCTGGCTCGCCCAGGGCAAGCCAGCCAATCCGGGGCGCCTCAACGATTTGCGCCACATCATCTACAAGGCGGCGGATGCACCGTGGCGGCGGGCGCGCAAGAATCTCGGCTTGATGATGCGCGAGGGCCTGCTCAAGGAGAACATCGACGGCGAAGCGCTCGATTGGGCGCACAAGCGCCTGCTCGCGCGCGCCGAGACGCGAAAGATCCTGATGATGATCTCCGACGGCGCGCCGGTCGACGATTCCACGCTCTCGGTCAATCCCGGCAATTACCTCGAGCGGCACCTGCGCTGGGTGATCGAGGACATCGAAGCCCGCTCGCCGGTCGAGCTCATCGCCATCGGCATCGGCCACGACGTCACGCGCTACTACCGGCGCGCGGTGACCATCGTCGACGCCGAGGAGCTCGGCGGCGTCATGACCGAAAAGCTGGCGGAGCTGTTCGCGGAGCACTCAGGCGAGGAGCGAGAGCCTTCCGCTCGGCCGCGCCGCCTGCGCGCGTAAGGCATTATTGGAACCATCAGCCGCCGCTGGCTTGGCGATTCTCGCGCCAGTGCCACCAGACGACGGCGCCAAGTCCGACCGCCGCCAAAACAATCAACATCACGATTAACGCCGATTGCTCGACCCATGCGATTGCGGGAACGCCGAGCGCCATAACGAGCCCAAGCAGGCAGACCTGCCACGACATGACATGCACGCCGGCGGTAAAGGTGCCGAGTGCCAACAGCGTGAGAATGGCAAGCCCGGTGGCCCCGGCGCTGAGTATCCTCTGCACCTCGCTCACCAACATCAGCGTCATGACCAGGAGGAACGCGCCCCAGTGCAGCGCCTGCGTCCAGATCAAGTGCACGCGCGCGCTCCTGTCGGGGGCGCGACGCCACCCGGCGCCGATACAGACCAACGCGATCACCGGCGCCAGCAGCTCCCAATATCCGAGGATCGGCTTTTTGGTATAACTCGTGTAGGCAACGCCGAGGATCGTCAGGATGAAGACGAGGATATAAGGCAGCTCTCTGATCCAGAAGCTTGCGCGCGGTGAGCTATCTAACGGCGCGGCCTGCGGGCCCGACTCTGCATTGGTCATCGCAGCTCCCCTCGAATGCCGAATGTTATCGCGAATCCGCTAGCCTGTCGTTGAACTTTCTGCCCAAGTCGCCTCCGGCGCGGGTAAGCTCCGGCGGTAGTTCGCTCGCGTAACCGCCCATCCCCACCGCCCTTCGTGGAACATAGGGGGTCGCATTGCGGTTGCGAATTGAAACTTAAGTTCGGCGCCGCTGTTCGCGCGCGAGTGCAGGAGAAATTGCGGCTTATGGAGTCGAACGGCAAAAATCATCGCCCATGGTCGCTGGCTGGGATGCTGAACCGGTTCTTGTTGGGGCGCCCACTCGCCAATTGGGAAGGCAGCGCCCATGAGATCGGCATCGGCGAAGCGGTCCCGGCGCTGGGGCTCGATGGGCTGAGCTCGTCGGCCTACGGACCAGAAGCGGCGCTGAGCATCCTGACCGCCGCCGGCGCGGCCGGGCTCGCGGCGCTCGAGCCGGTGATGCTGGTCATCCTCGCCTTGCTGGCGATCCTGTTCGTCTCCTACTGGCAGACCGTCAAAGCCTATCCGATCAGCGGCGGCGCCTACACGGTCGCCAAGGAAAATCTCGGCGTCAACGCCAGCCTGTTGGCATCCGCCGGCATCATGGTCGACTATGTGCTCAACGTCGCGGTCGGCATTTCCGCGGGCGTCGCGGCGCTGATTTCGGCGGTGCCGGCGCTGCATCCGTACACGCTGCCGCTTTGCCTCGGCATCCTCGTCCTGCTGACGCTGGTCAACCTGCGCGGAACAATGGAGTCCGGCCGATTGTTTGCTCTGCCGACTTATCTGTTCGTCGGCTGCTTCATGATCGTGCTGCTCATCGGCACTTACGCCGTCATCACCGGCGGCGGGTATCCGCAGCCGGTGGTGCCGCCGCCATCGCCGCCCAAAGCCGTCGAAGCGCTCGGTCTGTGGCTCATGTTGCGTGCGTTTGCCAGCGGCTGCACGGCGATGACCGGCGTCGAGGCGGTCAGCAACTGTGTCGACGGATTTCGCGAGCCGCGTGTGACCAATGCGCGCTGGACGCTTGCCATCATCGTGGTGATTTTAGGCATCCTGCTCGGCGGCATTGCTTATCTGGCGACGTCCTACGGCATCATGGCCATGGACCAGGCGCAGCCCGGCTACCAAAGCGTGCTGTCGCAGCTCGTCGGCGCGGTCGCGGGACGCGGGGTCTTCTATTACGTGGCGATCGCCAGCGCGCTCGGCATTCTTTGCCTGTCCGCGAATACCAGCTTCGTCGGTTTTCCGCGGATGTGCCGGCTGGTCGCCCAGGACGAGTTCCTGCCGCGGCCGTTCGCGACCGCCGGGCGCCGTTTGGTGTATTCCGTCGGCATCATCTATCTGGCGATCACCGCGGGACTGCTATTGACCCTTTTTGATGGCGTTACCGATCGCCTGATTCCGCTGTTTGCGATCGGCGCGTTTCTGACCTTCACCATGTCGCAGACGGGCATGGTGGCACATTGGCGGCGTGAGTTGCGCAATCCGCGGCGCACGGAAAAACGTCAGCGGGTCTTGATCAATCTCGTCATCAACGCCATCGGCGCGGCGACGACGGTCACGGCGCTGGCGGTCATCGTGATCGCCAAATTCGGCGAGGGCGGCTGGATCACGATCGTCGCCATTCCTTGCGTCATCGTGCTGCACAAGGCGATCAAGCGGTATTACCGGAACATCGACGAACATCTGCACGACGACGGACCGCTGGAATTTCGCCGCAGCAAGCCGCCGGTCGTTCTGGTGACGATGCGGGAATGGAATCGGCTGACCGATAAGGCGTTGCGCCTGGCCATGGAGCTGTCACCCGACGTCACCGCGGTGCATTTGGCGTCGCTCGAAGGCCGCGACGTCGACAAGGAGGAGCGCGAGCTGCGCAAGCAATGGGCCGCGCACGTCGAGAAGCCGGCGAAGGCCGCGAAGTTTCCAAATCCTCCGCGGCTGGTTTTTCTCAGCGCTCCGTATCGGCGCATTCATGCGCCGCTGTTGAAACTAATCAAAGAGGTCAAGGAGGAAAATCCCGGCCGCACGATCGCCGTGCTGATCCCCGAGCTCGTCAAGCGGCACTGGTGGGAATATCTGCTGAGCAACCAGCAGGCGCGGCGGCTTCGCTCGGCCGTGCTCGACTATGGCGGCTCGGGCGTGGTGGTGATCGGCGTGCCTTGGTACCTGACGGAGCCGCAGATCGAAGAGGGGATGACCGACGAAGAGGCCGCCGAACCCGTCAGGGTGCGGAACGTGCTCGGCTTTCGTCTGCGCGGCTGGCGGCGTAAGCCGGCGTAGCGGTAAGCCGCATCGCTCGTCGGCGGCTTTTCACATTGCTGCAATGATTTGATCTAGGTCAATGCGTATTGCACCATTTGGTTGTTTCGGTGAATGGCCCCCGCGAAGTGCCAGAGAGACTACAACCCTCACCGGGAGAACTAGTCATGGGCAAACGCATCGATCAGTTCTGCGAAGATCTTCGTATCAAACTTACCAGCATCGACAACAACATGCAGGCACTGAAGGCGAGAATCGACGGGAACGTGCGTACCGAGGAGGACGTGCGTATTTACTTGGACGGCGTCACGAAGCGCATCGATAAAGACCGCGCGAAAGTGACAGCGGCGCAAGCCGACATCAAAAAGTGGGTCGAAGAGCGCAAGGCGACTACCAACGAGAAAATCGCCGAGTGGAAGAGCAAGCGCGAAATGGCCAAGCTGCAAGGCCGCGCCGAAAGCGCCGAACGCTATGCCGCGGCAGCGGCGATCGTGGCATCGGCCGCCGTCGACGAAGCCGAGCAGGCGTCAGTCGAAGCCTGGTTGGCGCGCAAAGACGCCGACAGCGCGCAAAGCATGAAAGCAGCTTGAACGCCACCGCCTGCAGTGGCGATTGTTTCGAGCGCTTGACGAGGCAGAGCCCGAGGCTTGCAACTAGGCAACTCGGCTTACTGTCTTGAGGATGCGACTCTGTCCAGGAGATAAGCCATGACGATCGGCGATATCCAAACGCTAGAGGTGCAAATCCCTCGTGAGATCATCCAGTACTGGGGATGGTTCCTCGCCTTTGGAATTGGAGTGCTGGCGTTGGGTATCGCCGCCGTCGTGCGGGCGGTCACGGCAACCGTGGCCTCCATGCTGTTCTTCGGATGGCTCTTGGTGTTGGCGTCCGGGATAGAGATCGCCCAAGCCGTGATGGTGGGGCACTGGGCAGGTTTCTTTCAACACTTGCTGGCGGCGATCCTGTTCGGAATTACCGGTCTTTTGATCGTCATGAGGCCGGTGATCAGCGCCGAGGTCGCGACGGTCTTTATGGCGATGTTTTTCTTGATTGGCGGGCTGTTTCAACTCATCGGCTCCGTGGCGATTGCGTCGCCGGGGTGGGGTTGGCAGGCGGCGGATGGAGTCATCACATTTGTGCTGGGCCTGCTTGTGCTCGCGCAATGGCCGGCCTCGGGACTTTGGGTGATCGGTCTGTTTGTCGGGATCGATCTGATTTTCTACGGTTGCGCCTGGATCGCGCTGGCGCTCGGTTTGCGTGCGATGTGAAAGATACAAACAAATACCCGAGACTGTCTTCCCGATGCGATAAACGAGTAGGAGAATGTCATGGCTGAACCAAATCTCCGTGGTGTCGCTGCTCCAGGATATGATTTGATGGTCGCGATGCTTGCCCGGAACTGGTGGGCGATCGGAATACGGGGCGCTGTCGCTATTCTATTCGGCTTGGTTGCGCTCTTTCTTCCCGGTGCCACGATGTTGTCGCTGGTGCTGCTGTTCGCGGCCTACATCTTCGTCGACGGCGTATTCGGAATCGTGAGCGCGGTCCGGGCGGCGCGCGCACACGAACGCTGGGGTCTCCTCGTGCTCGAAGGCCTTGTCGACATTGCCGTCGCCGCTGTTGCCGTGCTGTGGCCGGGAATTACCGTGGTTGCTTTCGTGTTCCTGGTGGCCTTTTGGGCGATCCTCACCGGCGTTTTGGAGTTGGCGGCGGCCTTTCGGCTTGAGTTTATCGACGGCCGCGGCTGGCTGATCTTTGGGGGAGTCGTATCGGTGTTGTACGGGGCATTGCTGATCGTGGCGCCGATGGTTGGTGCAGTGGTGCTGACGTGGTGGCTGGGTGCCTATGCGCTAGTGTTTGGCGTCTCTCTGGTCGTGCTGGCATTCAAGCTGCGGGCTCGCCTGGATAAGCATTGACACGTTTCAACCGGTCGAACTTAACAAATGACGCCGTCGGTCAGCTCGAAGCAACTGGCATGAGCACCGCAGTCCCGCAAGCCGCGCCGTCAAGCAAGCCACAACGCGCGAGCTTTTGGGTCAGGGAGCTGCCGTTCAGCCTGGTATTGATCCTGACAATACTGGGCGTCGCCTATACAAGCTTTTCCAAGCAACCGATTATTGGCTATTGGGAAATTCTCGCGCCGATCATCGGGCTGGTCTGTATCGGCAACGGGTGGCCGAACGCAGGAGACAACGCTGCGCGAGTGCGCCTGATCACGACGCAGGCGCTGCACTGGCTGGCGTTCCTGCTGGTGATGAATTTGCTGTTATTGCCCAGCGTGCAGAGAGTCTTCACGGCCGGCTCTACCGGGCTGGCAATTTTCACCTTGCTGACGCTCGGCACCTTCACCGCCGGTGTCCATATCCTTTCCTGGCAAATCTGTTTGCTCGGGCTGATCATGGCGCTTGGCATCCCGGCAATAGCGTGGATCCAAAATTCGGCTTTGATTGTCGTGCTGATTGTGGCAGGCGTGCTCGGAATTGTCGCGGTATTTTGGGCCCATTGGCGGACCAAGCGCGCGCAGTCAGGACAATGAACGACAGTTGAGTTCGTGGCTACGGAGGTCGCTGATGAGCAAGCTGGTCGTTGTCATGTTTCCCGATGCGGCGACGCTCCAACGGGCGACCGGCGCGCTCAAGAAAGTGCGCGCGGAAGGAAGCATCAAGCTCTATGCGTCGACTGTTATTGCAAGGGACACGAGCGGAACGCTGTCGGTACAGGAGGTCACCAAAGAAGGACTTGGCGGTGCAGCCGTCGGGGCTCTCATCGGTGGGCTAGCCGGTTTGCCTCTTGGTCCGCTTGCGGTGACGATTGGGGCTGCCGGCGGCGCCTTGATCGGCGGTTCGGCCGATCTAACCAATGAAGGTGCCGACACCGAGTTCGCTGAAAAGATTTCCCGAGAATTGGCTCCCGGAAAGGAAGCGGTTGTTGCCGAAGTCGACGACGATGGGGCGATCGCCTTCAAGGCGCTGATGAAGTCGATCGGCGGCACTATTGTCCGCAAGTAGCGGTTGGCCATTGCGGGCCGGCACCACGACACCGAGCGCGCGGGGGCGAGTGCGATAATGAAGCGGCGCAGTCATCACGCCAACTTCGCCGTCGGTGGATACATTGACCCATCGGGTCTCAGTTTGGACCCAGATCTCCTCAACCTCGACAGCGTTGAGCTCATGGTCGGTCACGCGTCCCATGAGGGCCCTCAGGGCCATGCGCACGAGGTTTCGGCGTCCGGTGCGGGGTGCCATGCACACCCATAGTCGGCCGGAATCCAGGCTCGCGCGCTTACCGATCTCCAAGCCGGCAATTTCATATCTGTTGTTGCCGACGAACAAGAAAGGCGTGACGCGTGCCAACGCTTCCGCTTCGTCCATGTGCAGTCTCACGCGGAGCCGGGAGTAGCGCCGGAGAACCGATCCGACGGCGAGCAGGAACGCCGCCCATTTGACGTGCCCGTGGCGTTGCTCTTCCTCGCGCTGGCGCACGATATGCGGATAGAGGCCGATGCCCGAATTGTTCACGAACACGCGGCCGTTGACCTCCCCGACATCCACTTTGGTCACTTGGCCGGTGAAGACGTTGCGCACGGCGGCTTCGAGGCCCAGAGGGATACCAAGATCCTTGGCGAAGTGATTGAGGGTGCCGATCGGGAGGACACCGAGGGCGGTATTGGTACCTACCAGCACGCCAGCCACGGCGTTGACGGTGCCGTCGCCTCCGCCGGCAACCAGCGTCTGACGGTTCTCGCTCAAGGCGCGCGCGGCCGAGGGCGAGAGCTGATCGCCGCGAGCCACGACCACGTGCACTTGCACGCCGAATTCAGCCGAAATCCGAACGATTTCCGTCCGCGCCGCTTCCACATGAACGGAAGCGCCGTTGAGGATCCAGGTCGGGGCTTCGGATTTTTCTACCGGATGCGCCGCCATGGCTCACTCTACGCCAAACGGAGACGGTTAGCTCCTTTGGCGGCCGTAACGGCGCAAGCCGGCGTAGCGGCAAGCCGCATTCGCCGCGCGATGTCTTGAACGTGAATGATTAAGCCGTCGCTGCGCGCTTCTTGGTGACCTGGCGCTTGAGCTCGAGCGCCCGCGGCGACAGCTCGGCGTCCTTGGCCGCCAGCAGGAAGGCATCGAAACCGCCGCGATGGTCCACGGTCTTGAGCGCATTGGCGGAGATGCGCAGCCGGACGGAGCGGCCGAGCGCGTCCGACATCAGCGTGACGTTGAGCAGATTCGGCAAAAACCGCCGTTTGGTCTTGCGGTTAGAGTGGCTCACACGGTGCCCGATCTGGCGGGTTTTTCCGGTGAGCTCGCAGCGCCAGGACATAGCAATTCCTTAATCTTTCGCGCGTCCGGCGCCGGCCGGCGGACGGTGTGATGGGACAGGATTGCCGGGACTAATAGTGAGCCCCCCACGGAGCGTCAAGCGCAGAGCCTGATCGGCGTGGCAAGCAGTTTGCCGGGGCGGAGCGGCGCAAAACCACAGAAACGACGCATTTTCCGACATTTATCGCTCACACGCGGCGGAAACGGCTCCCGTCCGTGTGGCCGCGCCGTTAGCCCCATCCGCGGTCGTCGAAGGAACCGTCGCCCCGTGTTCATTTTGCCGAAACGGCTTGTTGGCCCCGCTGGACCCGCCGCGCTGAGCGCGGCGGTTTGCGTCATGGCGGCAGCCTTGGCGGCAGTCTTTGCGGCCGACGCGCCCCATATCGCCGCCGCGCAAGGGCGGCTCGATGCTGAATATACCGCCAGCCTCGCCGGCATTCCGATCGGCCATGGAAATTGGGTCATCGAGATTTTCGAGGATCAATTCACCGCCGTGGCGAGCGGGTCGACGATCGGACTGCTTCGCGTCTTTGCCGGCGGCCACGGCACCGGAGTCTCGCGGGGCACGCTGAGCGCCGGGCAGCCGGTGCCGACGAGCTATGCAGCCACCATCACGAACGACAAGCGCGTCGACGACGTGCGCATGGTGTTCTCCGGCGGCAATCTGACAGACTTCACGGTCGAGCCTCCGCTCGGCCCGCATCCCGACCGCATTCCCGTGACCGACGCGGATCGCCGCAACGTGCTCGATCCGATGACCTCCACCCTCGACCCGGTCAGCGGCAGCGGCGACCCGGTATCGCCGCAAGCTTGCGATCGCAAGGTCTCGGTGTTCGACGGCCGCTTGCGTTTCGATCTGCGCAGCGAATTCAAGCGCATGGAAATGGTCAAGGCCGAGAAGGGCTATCACGGACCAGTCGTCGTTTGCGCGGTGTATTTCATCCCGGTTTCCGGTTACATCCCGGACCGGCTCGCGATCCGATATCTGGCCGCGATGCGCGATGCCGAGGTGTGGATGGCGCCGATTTCCGGCACGCGGATGCTGGTGCCGTTTCGCTTCTCGCTGCCGACGCCGATCGGCACGGGCGTGCTGCAAGCGACTCGGTTCGACTCGGTCGCGAATCCCCCGCAAGCGGCTGCCAACGTGAAAGCGCAGTGAAGCCGGTTGCTCTTGCCGGCGAAAACTCCGGCGGCGATGGCGGCTCGCAAACCCGGCTAGGACAGAGGCACACCTGCGAAGTCCCCGTTATCCACAGGAGGGAGGCTCTTGACTCGCCGCAAAAACCTGATTGCGAGACGCGTTAACCTCTTTTGGCGTGTCAGCGACGGCAAGGGACGGTCTTCGACACCCGATCTGGTATTACATGAGAATTTCGACGCCATATGTCGCAGTGAACGAAGCCGCACACGCCGGGAGTCGCCGATTCGGCCGCGATTCGTTCCAGACTCGTTCCACACCTTAAGCACAGGACTTTCCCGCGTGTTGTTGTGATACAGATGCAGCCGCCGCGCTAATGCGGCCGCCCGGGCTTTCGATGCCGATTTCTTTCTCGCCCTCGACCAATCGTGATTTGCGCGCCCGCGGCGCCGGCGTCACCGCCGTGCTCGGGCCGACCAATACCGGCAAGACGCATCTCGCCATCGAGCGGATGCTGGCGCACTCCTCCGGCGTGATCGGCCTGCCGCTGCGGCTCCTGGCGCGCGAGGTCTACAACCGCGCGGTGGAACGGGTCGGGGCGGAAGCGGTCGCGCTCGTCACCGGCGAGGAGAAGATCAAGCCGCCGAATCCGCGCTTCTGGGTCGCCACCGTCGAGGCGATGCCGCGCGACCTCGACGTCGCGTTCCTCGCCGTCGATGAAATCCAGCTCGCCGCCGATTTCGAGCGCGGCCACGTCTTCACCGACCGCATGCTGCACCGGCGCGGCCGCGAGGAAACGCTGGTGCTCGGCGCCGCCACCATGCGGCCGATCGTGGAACGGCTGTTGCCCGGCGCCAGCATCGTGAGCCGGCCGCGGCTGTCGCAACTCAGTTTTGCCGGCGAGAAGAAAATCACGCGGCTGCCGCGCCGCTCGGCCATCGTCGCGTTCTCGGCCGACGAGGTCTACGCCATCGCCGAGCTCATTCGCCGCCAGCGCGGCGGTGCGGCGGTGGTGCTCGGCGCGCTGTCGCCGCGCAGCCGCAACGCCCAGGTCGCGCTCTATCAGGCCGGCGAAGTCGACTACATGGTGGCGACCGACGCCATCGGCATGGGTCTCAATCTCGATGTCGACCATATTGCGTTTGCCTCCGACCGCAAGTTCGACGGCTATCAGTTCCGCAAACTCAGCCCGGCCGAGCTGGCACAGATCGCCGGCCGCGCCGGGCGCGCCACCCGCGATGGCACCTTCGGCACCACCGGGCGCTGTCCGCCGTTCGACACCGAGCTGGCGCAGGCGCTCGAATCGCACACGTTCGAGCCGGTGAAGATCGTGCAGTGGCGCAACACCGATCTCGATTTCTCCTCGATCGGCGCGTTGCAGGCCACGCTCGCGGCGACGCCGACGGAAACCACGCTGACGCGCGCGCCGGTCGCCGAAGACATCCTGGTGCTCGAACATGCCGCGCGCGACGACGAGGTGCGCGCCATGGCGCGAACCCGCGCCGAGGTCGAGCGGCTGTGGGAGGTTTGCCAAGTCCCGGATTACCGCAAGATTGCGCCGGCGACGCATGCGGAGCTCGCGGTGACGCTCTACGGCTTTCTCATGCGCGAGGGCGCCATTCCGACCGACTGGTTCGCCCGCCAGATCGAACAAGCGGATCGCACCGACGGCGATATCGACACGCTCTCGACCCGCATCGCCCACATCCGGACCTGGACGTTTGCGGCCAACCGTCCGGATTGGCTCGCCGATCCCGAGCACTGGCAGGACGTCACGCGCGCCGTCGAGGACAAGCTGTCCGACGCCTTGCACGAGCGGCTGACCGAACGCTTCGTCGATCGGCGCACCAGCGTGCTGATGCGGCGGCTGCGCGAGAATGCGCTGCTCGAACCCGAGATCAACAAGACCGGCGATGTCTTGGTCGAAGGCCATCCCATCGGCCGCCTCGACGGCCTCGTCTTCGTCGCCGACGCCTCCTCCGGCGGATCGGAAGCAAAGGCGTTGCAGAACGCCGCGCAGAAGGCGCTCGCCGGCGAGATCGCGACGCGCGCGGCGCGGCTTGGCGAAGCGCCGGACGAGCAATTCGTGCTCGGCAGCGACGGCTCCGTCCGCTGGACCGGCGCCGCCGTCGGCAAGCTCATCGCCGGCGAGGAGGCTTTACGGCCGCGGGTGCGGGTTGTTGCCGACGAACATCTGAGCGGCGCACCGCGCGAGGCGGTCGAGGCGCGGCTCCACGCTTGGGTGAAATCGCACGTCGAAAAACTACTCGGCCCGTTGTTCGAGCTGTCGGCGGCTGCCGACGTGAGCGGTATCGCGCGCGGCGTCGCTTTTCAACTGGTCGAGGCGCTGGGCGTGCTCGACAGGCAGCGGGTCGCGGAAGAAGTGAAGGGATTGGAGCAGCCGGAACGGGCGAGCTTGCGCAAATACGGCGTGCGCTTCGGCGCCTATCACATCTATCTTCCGGTGCTGCTCAAGCCGGCGCCGCGGGCGCTCGCAGTCCAGCTCTGGGCGCTCGCGCATGACGGGCCGCAGAGCAAAGGGCTCGACGATCTGTTGCATCTCGCCGGCAGTGGCCGGACATCGATCCCGGTCAATCGGGAGATCGATGCGGCGCTGTATCGGATGGCGGGTTACCGGGTCTGCGGCGAACGCGCGGTGCGCGTCGACATTCTCGAGCGCCTTGCGGACCTGATCCGGCCGGCGCTGGCCTGGCGCGAAGGCGCCCTCGGCGCGAAACCGCCGGGTGCGGTCGCCGGCGGCGGCTTCACGGTGGTCAACGCCATGACGTCGCTGACCGGGGCCTCGGGTGAGGATTTCGCCTCGATCCTGCATTCGCTCGGCTATCGCATGGAGCAGCGGTCGAAACCGGCAGAGCCTACTCCCCCGGTCACCGCTCCCGGCCTGCCGGCAGAGGTTGCCGATCTCGCGGCATCGGGTGAAGAGGCGGCCGTGGCGGCGGAATCTGCGGAAGCTGCACCTCACCCGGCGGGCGGGGATGCAGAGACCGACGCCGCCACTCCGCCCGACATCGTCTCGGACGCTCCCCTCGCACCAGTCGATGCGCCGGAGCCAGAAGCCGAGACCGCGACCACCCAAGAAAGTCAGCAAATCGCCGGACCGCCGAGTGCTTCGAACGAAGAAGTTGAGTTGGCGAGCCCCTCCGGCCGTCTTCCGGCGAATGGGGAAAGCGACATCATTGCTGCAGCCGCAACACCGCCACCACCGGAACCGATTTTGATCGAGGTGTGGCGGCCGGGTCGCCCGGTCCGACCCGAGGGGCGGCGGCGCCCGCGCGACAGGCATCGCGAAGCCGGTAAGAACCGGGCAAAGGGAACCGGGGAGCAGATGCAGGACGCCGGCGCGCCGGCGGTGGCCACCGAAGCCGCGGCAGCCGCTCCGCCGGCG
>JBAPYW010000023.1:0-12347 GCA_049284935.1 Xanthobacteraceae bacterium | reverse complement strand
CGTTTGCCCTTCACCTGATATTCGGCGAAGTAGAACCACGTTCGCTTGTGCCTGCCGATCCTGATCCGAAGGCCGGGGACCATGGCGTCATAAAAGACGGCCGGCAGCGGGTTCGTGTCATGGCCCGAATGGTCAACCAGAACCTCGACCATGCGGTCGGTGAGCTTAGAGAATTTTCGTGGTCGCGGTTTGATCGGGCACCCCCGGCCTTGGGCTGCCCCAATTAGCGCGAGAATTCAAGGAAAATCAACCATTCCGAAGGATAAAAGACCCGCCGAACTGTTAACAAAGCATCAACCCTTGCTCCAATCGTCATTCCTGACCGCAAGGGATGCGCAAGGTTCATAGGCCAAAATTCACATTACTGCATCGATAGCAATGCGTACCGGCGCGCGCCACAACAGCCGCCGTGACCGCAGAGAGCGGGACAGGGACCATGCGGCCGCACGCCACGCTCCGAAAGCCCGCCATCCTCAGCCGCCGCCTCCTTTCCCTGATTGTCCGCGGGGTGGCCATTACCTCCATGGCGTTTGCCGTCGCCTTCGGCTTCCTCGCCGGGGCGACTTCCCCCGAGGCCCACTACGATCCCTACATGTTCGCCATCGGCGTCGCGGCGCTGTTCGGCGCCTCCTGCGGGACGATCGGAATCCTGATTTCCCGTATCCGCCAGATGAAGACCGAGCTGCGCGATCTCGAGGCACGGCTCGACGAGGCGGCGGATCGCAACTGGGAAATACGCGAAGCGCAGGAGCGCACCTCGAGTTTCTTCGAGGCGCAGGGCGACGTCATCGTGCGCCGCGACGGCAACGGCGCGATCACCTACGCCAACGACGCGTTCTGCGCGCTTGCCGGCCGCCCGCGCGAGGACCTTCTGGCGACCACGTTTGCGCTGCCGGTTGCGGAGCAGGGCGAACCCCGTCGTCTCGCCGACGGCACGCAGGTGCACGACCAGAAAATCGCCGCGCCCGACTGCGCGCGCTGGATCGCCTGGCGCGAAGTCACCGTGCGCGCCGACGGCGGCAGTGAAATGCAAAGCGTCGGCCGCGACGTGACCGACCGCGTGCTTGCCGAACAGGCGCTGGCAGAGGCACGCGACCAAGCCGAGGCGGCGAACCGCGCCAAGTCGCGCTTTCTCACCATGGTGTCGCACGAGATACGGACGCCGCTGAACGGCATTCTCGGCATGGCCGATCTCCTTGGCGACACCCCGCTGACCGCCGAGCAGGCGACCTACTTGAAGGCGGTGAAGACGTCGGGGGAAACGCTGCTCTCGCTGATCGAAGAGGTTCTCGATTTCTCCAAGATCGAAGCCGGCCGGCTCGATCTCGCGGCAGGGCCGTTCACGCTCGTGGCCTTGGTCGAGGAGGCGGTCGAGTTGCTCGGGCCCCGCGCCCAGGCAAAGGAGCTCGAAATCTGCTGCTATGTCGACGAGCGCCTGCCGACGCAGGTCGTCGGCGACGCGGCGCGACTGCGCCAGGTTCTCTTCAACCTCGCCGGCAATGCGATCAAGTTCACCGAACGCGGCGGCGTCTCGATCGTCGTCGAGCCAAGCGCACAGCCCGATGCCCTCGCCATCACGGTACACGACACCGGCATCGGCATCGCGCCCGAAGACCAAGCGCGCATCTTCCTGGAATTCGAGCAGGCCGATGGCGGCTCGACAAGGAAATTCGGCGGCACCGGGCTCGGTCTGACCATATCGAAAAGGATCATCGAGAGCATGGGCGGCTCGATCGCGGTCGACAGCGCCGGCGGCCAAGGCTCGACCTTCCGCGTCGTGGTTCCGTTGCCGCGGGCCGGCGACGCCGATGAGCCGGCGCTGGCGGTGCCGGATCTAGCCGGCAGCGATATATTGATCGTCGCGCCGGCGGCGATCGAAGCTTCCTTGATCGCGCGCCGGCTGCAACGCTGGGGCGCGCGCACGAAAATCGTTCCCGACGATCAGGTGGCCGCGGCGCTGTTGCCGGAGCAACTGTGGAGCGCCGTGCTGGTCGATCAAGCGCTCGGCACGCCGTCGAGCGCAGCGCTGGCGCGGCTCGCCGCCGCGATCCCGCGGCGGCTGGTGCTGATCACGCCGGCGATGCGCGGCGAGCTTGCCGCTCTGAAAGAGGCCGGCTTCACCGGCTATCTCATCAAGCCGGTGCGTGCCGCCTCGCTCGCCGCCCGCTTTTCGCCCGATGACGCCTTCGATGCGGGCACGGCGAGCGAGCCCGCGGAAGCGCCGAGCCTGGCCCCTGCCGATAGCGGGCTGTCGATCCTCGTCGCCGAGGACAACGAAATCAACGCGCTCTTGGCGCGCGCGCTGCTGGTGAAGCTCGGCCACCATCCGACCATCGCCGCGAGCGGCGCCGCCGTCGTCGAATCCTGGCTCGCCGCCCGCGCCGCCGGCACGCCCTACGACCGCGTGCTCATGGACCTGCACATGCCGGGCATGGACGGCCTCGAGGCGACGCGGCGGATCCGCACGATCGAGGCCGAGAACAACGCGCCGCGCACGGCGATCCTGGCGCTGACCGCCAATGCCTCCGCCGAGGACCGCGAAGCCTGTCTCGCCGCCGGGATGGATGGCTTTTTGGTCAAGCCGCTCGACCGCGAACGCCTGGCGGCTGCGCTCGCCGGCGCCGATGACGCCGCACTGGCGGCGTAAGCCCGCCTTGTCCCCGCCGACCACCCGGATGTCCCGGTCCGAGCCGATTTTGTGACAGTCCGGTGAATGATCTGGCTCAATAACGCCGTCGCCTGAATATGCTCTGATTGGCCCGCAGATGGGCGCGGGCGCCGGCCAATGAAATCCGAAATCATTGAGCAACTTGGACAATTCGATCTGCTCTTGCCCTCCCTCATTGCCGAGGGCTTGGCGGCAAACGACCGGGTCAAAGCCCGGTTGAGCGTCTTGCAGGCAGCCGCGCAGCACGCGCACGAACCTTTGGCCGCGCGCCTCGATCTGGCAGGCGAATGCCGGGCCGCCGGCATCGACGCCATGGCATTGGAAACGCTGGTCACCCGCGCAGCGGTCTCAGTTGGCGAGCGCCTTTCGGCGCCGGGGCTTGGCAGCCTGGGAGCTGCGATCTGGGCCGACGTAGACACCATGATCCGCGCCGTCAAAGCCGGCGACCCGGAGCAGGGCGACCGCGCCGCCGAACGCCTCGCGGCGATCCAAGCGTCGGTGTCGTTCGGCGCTGCCGACGATATCGAGCTTGCGGACGTCGCCAGACTGACCGGTTTGTCCGAGGACGGCGGCGACAGCCTGCACCGCCTGGTCATGGATTTGCACAAAGCGCTGAACCGGCTGGCGGCCGCGCACGCGGAAGAGGTGCTCGCGGGCGCGCATGTCTCCACGCTGTTGCCGGAGGACCGGCCGGCGGTCGAAGCGTTCATGCGCGGGGTGCGGGCGACGGAGAAGCTCAAGTTCGGCCATCCCGGACTGGGGACGACGGCAACGCGGGCCGGCGGGCGGCTGACCATTCAGAACGACATCGGAGAAACCGACGCCCATGTCGTGGTCATCACCGTCGAAGCCGACGCGGTGACCGTCATCTATACGGACAATCATCTGCCGCGCGCCAAGTTCTTCACCGGGCTGTTCCGCAACGTCCCGGTGCAATGGAGCGGACTCGAGCGCAAGAGCGCGCCTGCCCTGCCCGATAACGCTGCTTTCTATCTGATCACCGGCCGCTATGCGTTCGATGGCAGCAAGCGCCGCGACGCCTTTCTCGAAACCGTCGGTGCATCGCTGGTCTTCCTGATCGACTGGAACAAGGCCCGCAAGGTGCTGCGGGAGTGGGTATCGAACGTCGATGCGATCCGCATCCTCGAATGGGCGGCACGCCATCGCGCCGGCCACCGCGGCTTCCTGCAACTTGGCGGGGCGGAGCTGGTGGCGTCGGCGGTGCGTCACGCGGCGCCGTCGCGGATCGGATTCGGCGAACGGCTTGACCAGGTACTTGGCCGCGACGCCGCTGTGGATTTTCTCAAGACGGTGCTGCGCGTCTCGGCCGAGGCGCTACTGCAAGGAAGCTCGGTGCGGCTGGCGCGGGACCGCATCGAAGCCGCGCTTGTCGCGCATTTGCAGCGGGTCGATCGAACGCTGTTGGCGGTGATGATACGGCAGGCCGGCTTGGCGCGCGAGATTGCCGCCCACATTGCTCTGTTCGTCGCCGAACGACAGGCGCACCGGCCCTTCGACTGCGCGGCATTGACCGAACGGGCGCGCGGTATCGAGGAAAAAGCCGACCGGATCGCTATCGAAGCGCGCAGCGAGATCGCGCGGCTCGATGCCACGCGCGGCATCGAACTTCTCATCAATCAGATGGAGAATGCGATCGACGAACTGGAACAGGCGGCGTTTGTCGCTTCGCTGGTCCCTGACGAGGTTGCCGCCGAGCTGCTCGAGCCGCTGGCCGAACTTTGCGCCGCCACCGTCTCCGGCACCGAGGCCGCCGCCGTCGGCGTTGCCGCCGCGGCCGAGGTGCCCGATGGCCACCGCGTTGATACCGAAGATGCGCTCGCCGCAGTCGGCCGATTGATCGACACCGAGCACCGAGCCGACGCGGCAGAACGCATGGCGACGGCGAGAATCCTGACCGGCGAGTTCAACCTGAAAACAACCTTGTCGGTTCTCGAACTCGCTCGCGCGCTTGAACGCTCGACTGACCGGATGGCGGCCTTCGGCCATCTTTTGCGCGAGCACGTGCTCGCCGATCTTTCCGCATAGATCGTTCTCGACCAATATTGGAGCGGCCGCAACATGCAGATCGCGCGGATCGGTGACGGAGCGGCCGAGCAATATTCCGCCGAGCTGGTCGGCGGCAAGGCGGCCAACTTGGCGCGCGTGGCGGCGCTTGGTCTTCCGGTGCCGCCGGCCTTCGTGCTGCCGATCGACCTTTGTGCGGCGAGCCTCGGCGGCGACGCCAGTTCCATGCAAAGTCTGTCGGACGGCCTCACCGAAGGCATCGAATTTCTCGAGAACGCCACCGGCAAAAGGTTTGCCGACCGGCGCCGGCCGCTGCTGGTGTCGGTGCGCTCGGGCGCGGCGCGGTCGATGCCGGGAATGTTGGATACGGTGCTCAATGTCGGCTGCACATCTACCGCGGTTCGCGGCTTGGTGCGCATGACCGGTCACCCGCGCTTTGCCGGCGACTGCCGCCGCCGCTTTCTCGAAAGCTATGGCGGCGTGGTCCTTGGGGTCGATGCGGTCGCCTTCGCGGCGATGCGCAACGAACTCGTCGCCGCCGAGGGGGTCCGCAGCGAGCGCGCACTCGATTGCGAAGCCCTCGAACGTCTGGCGACGGCTTACGAGCAGGTCATCGAGCGCGAAGGTCATGTGCTCAGCGAAGACCCCATGGAACAGCTCAAGACCGCGGCGCAGGCGGTGTTTCATTCGTGGCTGAGCGACCGCGCCTGCACCTATCGCAAGCTCGAGCATCTCGAATATTTGCAGGGCACGGCGGTCACGGTGCAGGCCATGGTGTTCGGCAATGCCGGAATTTCCTCGGGCGCCGGCGTGGCGTTTTCACGCGATCCGTCGACCGGGCTCAACAAGCCGGTGATCGAGGTGCTGTTCGAATCGCAAGGCGAAGACGTGGTGTCCGGCGGACATAATCCCGATACCGAAGCGGCCATTGTCCGTTCGCTTCCCGAAGTCGCCGCGCAATTACGCGAAGCGTTGCGGCGGCTCGAACAAGATTTCGGCGACATGCAGGACGTCGAATTCACCGTCGAGAACGGCAAGTTGTGGATTTTGCAGACGCGCGCAGGAAAGCGCACGCCGCGGGCGGCGTTGCGCTTGGCGATCGACTTCGTCAAGGAAGGCCGCATCGCGCCGGCGGAAGCCTTGCAGCGCCTGAACGGTTTGCAGCAACGCTCGCTCGTCACCACGCGGCTGGTCGCCGCTGCGGAGCCGGTTGGGCGCGGTGTCGGGGCATCGGCGGGCGTTGCGGTCGGACGCGCGGCTTTCGATCCGGATAGTGCCACTCGCCTGGCGGCAAGCGGGGATCCCGTCATCCTGGTGCGGCCGGACACGACGACCGCCGATGTCGGCGGCTTTGCCGTGTCCGCGGGCATGGTGACGGCGATCGGCGGCCGCACCGCCCACGCGGCGCTGGTGGCGCGGCAGATGGCAAAACCTTGCGTCGTCGGCTGTGCGGCGCTTGCCGTCGACGTCGCCGGTCATTGCGCGCGGCTTGCCGAAGCCGCGATCAAAGAAGGCGATTGGCTGTCGATCGACGGCGAAGCGGGGACGGTCTATCTCGGCCGCGCCGAGGTCATCAGCGAGCGGCCGGAAGCCGAGCTCGCCGAAGTCGAGCGCTGGCGTCACAGCCTGCGCAGCGCCACTTCCTCGACCTCGTGACTTTCGCCCTTTTTCAGGATGAGATCGGCGCGCGGGCGCGTCGGCAGGATATTCTCCCGCAGATTGACGAGATTGATGCGGTTCCAGATCGACGTCGCTGTGGCAGCCGCCTCGGTATCCGTCAATCGTGCGTAGCGGTGAAAGTATGATTTTGGATCGGCGAAGGAGGTGCCGCGCAACGCGAGAAAGCGCTTGACGTACCACGATAGCAGCACGGCCTCGTCGGCGTCGAGATACACCGAAAAATCAAAGAAATCGGAGACGAACGGTACCGCCTTGCCGTCCTTGGGCAAATGGCCGGTCTGCAGGACATTGAGACCTTCGACGATCAGGATTTCCGGCCGATCGATTTCGATCCACTCGTTGGGGATGACGTCGTAGATGAGATGCGAATAGACCGGCGCGCGCACCGGCCGGCGCCCGGCTTTGATGTCGGACAGAAAGTGCAGCAGCGCCGGCAGGTCGTAGCTTTCCGGAAAGCCCTTTTTCTCCATCAGGCCTTCGCGCTCGAGCACGGCATTGGGGAAGAGGAATCCGTCGGTGGTGATGAGATCGACCTTGGGCACGTTCGGCCAGCGCGCCAGCAGCGCCTGCAGCACGCGCGCGGTGGTCGATTTGCCGACCGCGACCGAGCCGCCGACGCCGATGATGTAGGGCATCTTGGCGTCCTCGGTGCCAAGAAAGCCCTGCTGGGCGCGAAACAGCCGCTGCGTCGCCGCGACGTACATCGAGAGCAGCCGCGAAAGCGGCAGGTAGATTTCCTCGACCTCCGACATATCCAGCCGGTCGTGCACCGAGCGCAGCCGCGCCACTTCGGCCGGCTCGAGCGTCATCGGCGTGTCGTCGCGCAAACTCGCCCATTCCGCCCGCGAGAACACGCGATAAGGCGAGACATCCGGTTCGGTGCGTTGCTCCATGCGGATCGCCCTTAGCCGCCCTTGCGCGCCGCCTTCTCGTCGAGGCCCGACTGGCGCGTGCGGTCCTCGAGCGCCGTTTCGACTTCGGCAAGCGCGATGCCGCGCGCATGCAGCACGACGAGCAGATGATAGAGGAGATCGGCCGCTTCCGCGACCACGCGGGTGCGATCCTCGGCGACGGCGGCGATGGCGACCTCGACCGCTTCCTCGCCGAGTTTTTTCGCGCAATGGGCCACGCCCTTGTCGATCAGCCCGCGGGTGTAGGACGCGCCGACATCCGCCTGCGCGCGCGCTTGCACGCGCTTTTCGAGGTCCTGGAGGGTGTACGGCGCCATGGCGCGCCTCCTTAGCATCTCTTCATCGAGGCGGGGAGAGGCCGCATGCATGGAAGGCGTGCCGGTTCCTCGTATCACGGGATACCTCCCAGCAATGATACGCCAGGCGAGACGGCACCGCGCCCTGAGGCTTGGCAATCAGGGATCGAGCCGCACCGGCAGGCCGGCACGCGCCATGTATTCCTTGGCGGCGCGCACGGAGTACTCGCCGAAGTGGAAGATCGAGGCGGCCAGCACCGCGCTGGCATGGCCGTCGCGGATGCCTTCCACCAGGTGATCGAGATTACCGACGCCGCCGGAGGCGATCACCGGAACCGAGACGTTGTCGGCGACGCCGCGCGTCAGCGCAATGTCAAACCCTTGGCGCGTGCCGTCGCGATCCATCGAGGTGAGCAGAATCTCGCCAGCGCCGAGCGCGACCACCTCGCGTGCATAGGCCACGGCATCGAGGCCGGTCGGATGGCGGCCGCCGTGGGTGAAGATCTCCCAGCGAGCCGCCTCGCCCGGCTTCGACACTCTCTTGGCGTCGATCGCGACCACGATGCACTGGTCGCCAAACTTTTCCGCCGCTTCTTTGACAAAGCCGCGGCGCGCCACCGCCGCCGTGTTGATCGATACTTTGTCGGCGCCGGAAGACAACAGCGCGCGAATGTCATCGATCGTGCGCACGCCGCCGCCGACCGTCAGCGGCATGAAGCAGGCTTCCGCGGTGCGCCGCACGACATCGAGCATGATACCGCGATCCTCGTGGCTGGCGGTGATGTCGAGGAAGGTGAGCTCGTCGGCGCCGGCTTCGTCGTAGGCGATCGCCGCCTCGACCGGATCGCCGGCATCGCGCAAATTGACGAAATTGACGCCCTTGACAACGCGGCCGTCCTTGACGTCGAGGCAGGGGATGACGCGGACTTTGAACATCTTTTTTACGCCGCCCGCGCCGCGCGAACGAGCCGCAATGCCGCCGCCGCATCGAGCCGGCCGTCGTAGAGCGCGCGCCCGATCACGGCGCCTTCGAGTTTTTGCGCGCGGGGCTCAAGCAGCGCACGAACGTCTTCGATCGAAGCGAGCCCGCCCGAAGCAATGACCGGGATCGACACCGCTTCCGCCAGCGCGATGGTCGCGTCGAGGTTCAGCCCGCGGAGCATGCCGTCGCGCGCAATGTCAGTGTAGATGATCGCGGCCACGCCGGCGTCTTCGAACCGCCGTGCGATGTCGAGCGCGGAAATCTCCGAGGTCTCCGCCCAGCCTTCGACCCCGACGGCACCGTCGCGCGCATCGAGCCCGACGGCGATGCGGCCGGGATAGGCGCGTGCAGCGGCCTTGACCAGCGCCGGATCGCGCACGGCGGCGGTGCCGATGATGACCCGCCTGACCCCCTTATCGAGCCATGCGTCGATCGTCGCGCGGTCGCGGATACCGCCGCCGAGCTGCAGCGGAATTTTCACCGTGGCGAGGATGCGCTCGACCGCCGCGGCGTTCATCGGCTTGCCGGCGAAGGCGCCGTCGAGATCGACGATGTGCAGGTACTCGAAGCCTTGCGCCGCGAAAACGCGCGCCTGCTCGGCGGGGTCGCGATGAAAGATCGTCGCCCGCGCCATGTCGCCCTGCTCGAGGCGCACGGCTTCGCCGTTTTTCAGATCGATGGCGGGAAACAGGATCACGGCTTCCACTTCAAGAAATTCGCGATCAAGGCGAGACCGAGCCGCTGACTCTTCTCGGGATGGAATTGCGTGCCGACAATGTTGTCGCGCGCCACGATCGCGGTGACCGGGCCGCCGTAATCGGCCTCCGCCACCAGATCGGCGCGATCCGCCACTTTGAGCTCGTAGGAATGGACGAAATAGGCGTGCAGGCCCTGCGGACCGAGCGCCAGGCCGTCGAGCAACGGGTGCGCGCGGTCGACGTTGAGCGTGTTCCAGCCCATGTGCGGAATTTTCAGGTTCGGATCGTTCGGCGCGATGCGATCGACCTCGCCGGCGATCCAGCCCAGCCCCGGGGTGACTTCGTATTCGCGGCCGCGCTCGGCCAGCAATTGCATGCCGACGCAGATGCCGAAGAACGGCCGGCCTTTGCGGCGCACCGCTTCCTCGAGCGCCGCGACCATGCCGTTGACGGCGTCGACGCCGCGCCGGCAGTCGGCGAAGGCGCCGACGCCGGGCAGTACCACCCGGTCGGCCGCGGCCACGACGCCGGGATCGTTCGTCACCACGATCGGCTGTTGCAGGCCGGCGTCCTGCGCCGCGCGCTCGAATGCCTTGGCCGCCGAGTGGAGATTACCGGAGCCGTAATCGACGATGGCGACGCTCACCGGCTGGCTCCCGGTTCGGGAAACAAGCCGATAACGTCAGGCGACTGCGGCATACGCGGCACTGGCGGCGGCGGCGGCGAATTCTGCGGCGGCGCAGCCGGCGCGCTGCGCGCGGTCGACGCCGCCCGAACCCAGTCGGCGAAAAAACGCCGCTCGGCGTCTTCAAGATCATAGGCGCTAACGACACCGACGTTCTTCCAGCCGCGGCGCGCCAGCGTGAAGCGCCGCAGCGTGGCCGCCTCGATGCCAATCAAGAGCGCAATGAGCAGCCCGACCACAATGGTCCCGCCCCTGCCTGCTCCCGCATAATACGCCGCACCTTCGACCGCCGTGGCACCCACAACGTAAATTAGCAGCACCAGCCACATCCGGTGCCATGCCATCCAAAGCCACGTCGCTATGAATGCCCAGAAATAGAACCCGTCGCGCACGAACACGAACTGCTGCGGATCAGGTGCGGTTTCGGTGGCGCGCAGCGGCGGCTGATGCACGGTGTAAACGGCCATGGCGTTATTCCAATGCTGTCCTCAAGCCTCGCGGCGACAGCGGGTCAATTGCCGAGCGTGCCCTTGGTCGAGGGGTCCTCAATGAGCAAAGTCAATCACTTATTTGGCGACTTAGCGGCGTTAGCGGCGGCAATTAGCGGCGGTTTTGCTCCTCGATCCGCACCATAAAACGTAACCGGCGGCCCGACAACGGCCGCCCGCTCCCTTAGAGCCGCTCAGCGTCGGGTGTCTCCCGGCGGATCGTTGCGCTTTTGCAGGGTGACTAGGACGCGAATGCGCACGCCCTTGACTGTTACGTCAACCTCGACCGGGAGCTTGTCGCCGGCTACCTCGACCACGCGCTCGTGATCCTCGTCGGGCATGGCGGGGAGTCTAAACGCGAAAACGGCCGGGGGCTAGGCTCTCCTCTCGTGGCGTGAACATCCCCGACAGGGGACATTCACGCTGCCCCCACGCTCTTAGCGGAGAATGAACGCGGCGGCTTCCTTGGCGCTGATCGGCTCGACGGTGTAGTGCTCGGGTGATGCGTCGGGTGCGCGCTCACAAATTTGGTGCTGATGAAGCCGGCGGACTAGCGGGCCGCCACGACGTTCTATTCACTACAGGTCAGCGGATTTCGCGCCGCATAGGCCGGGTCAGAGGCCCACATCGCCCGCATGTTTTCGGCATTGAACGATCAGCGGTTACCATCGGCGTTAGTCTTTATGGCGCGCCTGTTGGCGATGACCCCGTGGCTGAATCGCGTGGCCGGGCGGCCGCAGCAGCATCAGCGGCCGCCGCGAACGCCCGAGCGCCAGCGTGCGCCCCAACCGAATTTAGCTAAGCGGCTCCCACATTGGATGTGTAACGGCAAAACGCATGTGCGGCCATGGATGAAGTGTTGTTAGGACACTATTGAGTAGTGCCTGGTCTTGCTATATTCCTCCGGTTGTGGTAGGGGTTCTCTCGGCTGGCCTGCCCTTTGGTAGGTCGGTGCTTCGGGTTGAACTCCCGGACTGGCGAGGGGCCGCCACAGGCGGCCTGAACGGGTCACTGATCAATCCACGGTCGTGAAAGCCTAGGGAGCCTTAACCTCCCGTTGGAAGCACCCGCGCAAGATGGCTCACCCTCTTAGTCGAGGAGCCATCGCCATGAGCGACGCCACCGACAGAATACTACTCGGCCGCAAGCGCCTTGCAGACGCCTACACCCAACAGCACGAGAGCGACGCGGATGCGGGTCGCGCCTACGCGGAGGACATCCTCCGATCCGGCCCGCTCGCGCTCACCGTCGCCGAAGCCGCACTGCGGCTTTCCGTTAGCGCCTCCACCATCAGGGCCATGATCGCCGACAAGCGCCTGCCTTGCGTTCGCCTCGTCGGCCGCAAAGGCTCGCGCTGCCGCGTGCTCGTGCGCACCGCTGACCTCGATGCGCTCCTCCGCGGCCCACCGGTACCGTGCGCGACCGGCCCTCAGATATGCGCCTGCACTGACGAGACCGGCCGTCGTTACTCCCATCTTATGCAGCCCGGCACACTCGCAAGGGCACGCGCGGAGGCGGAGACGTTCTTGCCGGTGCGTAAGAGTAGCAAGAAGTCGAAGGGGGGATGCCATGAGTGAGCGCATCCCCACGCCGCTCGCCGCGAAGCGACTTGTCTACAAGGCCGAGGAACTTTGGAGCAAGCGCGTAGGAAAATGGGACGCCACAACGATGGTGAGCGTAACCTCGCTGGAGGGCGCGGCGCTGCTCGCGTTACAGCGGGCATCGCTTGAGAAAGTGACGGTCGCTCAACCAATCGCGATCGAGCGGCTCAAGAACGAGACGCCTCCGCACGAGCCGACATCGCTACCCACACCGCTGACGACACCCGTTGAGAACGGGACGACGAAAACTGAGCTGCTGCCGCCCGCCAAGGCGGCCGCGAGTGAGGCCGAGGGACCTAAAACCGAGACAACC
>JBAPYW010000022.1:0-3149 GCA_049284935.1 Xanthobacteraceae bacterium | reverse complement strand
GGGAAGGCGCGCGGCCGGCGCTTGCCGATTGGGGCATCGCTGCCGAGAAGATCGAGGCACTGTTCGCCGCGGGCGTGCTCGGCGAAGCTGAAGTGAAAAATTTTGATCAGAAAATCGAGCGTGACGCGAAGGCCGGCAAGCTCGACCGGTTGGCTGGTAACGCCGTCGAGGATTTGCACAAAGGCGGCCGCGAGTTATGAGGCACGAGAGGCTGACTCAAGTTTGCGATCACGACCGCGCGTCGTCGCGGATCATGTAGCCGGCGCCCCGCACCGTGTGCAGCAGCGCCGGCGCGAAACCCTTGTCGATCTTGGAACGCAGCCGGGAGATATGCACGTCGATCACGTTGGTCTGCGGATCGAAGTGATAATCCCAGACATTCTCCAAGAGCATGGTGCGGGTGACGACCTGGCCGGCGTGCCGCATCAGGTATTCGAGCAAGCGGAATTCGCGTGGCTGCAGCTGCAGCTCCTGGCCGGCGCGGCTGACTTGATGAGACAGCCGATTGAGCTCGAGATCACCGACGCGATAGATGGTCTCCTCGCCGCGGCTGCCGCGCCGGCGGGCGAGCGCCTCGATGCGCGCCAGCAATTCGGAGAACGCGTAGGGTTTGGCGAGATAATCGTCGCCGCCGGTGCGCAGCCCTTTGACCCGGTCGTCGACCTGGCCGAGCGCGGAGAGGATGAGCACCGGAGTTTCCACCGATTTGGCGCGTAAGGTACCGATGACCGACAGCCCGTCCAGCTTCGGCAGCATGCGATCGACGATCAGCACGTCGTACTGGCCGTCGAGCGCCATCGCCAAGCCCTCCTCGCCGTCGGTCGCCTGATCGGCCATATGGCCGACCTCGCGGAATGCCTTCACCAGATAATCGGCGGCGTCGCGGTCGTCTTCGATGATGAGAAGGCGCATGGTGGCGTATCGCCGAACTGGCAAATCAATTTGGACCGGGACGGCGGTCTTATCACCGATAAGGTCGTTTCGCACGGTTCACCCGGCAAGAGACTCATGGAAAACATGAGGGGGCGGCAAGCGCCAAGCTCGCCCCCCCTTCGAACGACTCCACCCCGGCGGGGGGCGACGGATGCCGGGAGGGAGAGTTGGTGTTCGGTGGGGACGGGCCTTACAGCCCGTCCCCCGGGTACGCCCGCCAGCGGGGGCGACGGATGCCGGCGGATCGCCCCATTACTCTAGAGCCATGGGCTCGCATGAACTTGAGAACCCGACTCCAACTTCTGTCAGCGTGAGCTCCTCCGACGATGCGAATCCAGCTCTAGGCGTTGCCAAGCGGCAGAGCGACGAAGTGCGTGCCCTCGCCCGACTTCACCCGGAACAACAACGTGTGCTTGCCCTGCTTGCGGGCATCCGCGAGTTCTTTGCGGATGTCGCTTGGGCTCGAGACCGACTTGCCGCCGACGTCGAGGATGACGTCACCCACTTGGAAGCCGTGATCGGCGGCGACGCCGTCCGGATCGACCGCGGTGACGACGACGCCGTTGCCGTCGGCGCCGGCGACCTTACTTCCGGGCGCTAGTGTGAGCCCGAGCTTCGGCACGTCGTTGTCGGGAGTCTCGCGCTCGTTCTGTTGGTTGGCCGCGTGGTGCTCGCTCGGCAACGTGCCGAGTGTCAGCGTCACGGTTTTTTCCTCACCCTGGTGGATCAGCCCAAGCCTGACGGTGGTACCGGGAGCCATCATGCCGATCCGGCGCGCCAGCTCGCGCGCATCGGCGACGGATGCGCCGTCAACCGAGGCGATGACATCGCCGCTTTCGATTCCGGCCTTGGCCGCCGGGCTGTTGGGCTGCGGCTCGGAGACCAATGCGCCGGCGGCCTTCTTCAAGCCGAGGCTGTCGGCGAGGTCGGGGGTCACCGGCTGAATCTGCACGCCGATCCATCCGCGGGTGACGCTGCCCTTTTCGCGCAACTGCGTGACCACGTTCTTGACCGTGTCGGAGGGAATGGCGAAGGCGATGCCGACGGAGCCGCCGGAGGGCGAGAAGATCGCCGTATTGACGCCGATGACGTTGCCGTCGACGTCGAAAGTCGGGCCGCCGGAATTGCCCTTGTTGACCGGCGCGTCGATCTGGATGAAGTCGTCGTAGGGACCGGCGCCGATGTCGCGGCCGCGGGCCGAGACGATGCCGGCGGTCACCGTACCGCCGAGACCGAACGGATTGCCGACCGCCAAGACCCAGTCACCGACGCGTGGGGCGCCGTCGGCAAGCTTCACATACGGAAAGTCGTTGCCGTCGACCTTGATCAGAGCGAGGTCGGTGCGCGGGTCGGTGCCAATGACCTTGGCGCTGTGCGTCTTGCCGTCATCGGTCGTGACCTGCACGTTCTCGGCGTTCTGCACCACGTGATTGTTGGTCACCGCATAGCCGTCGGCGGTGATGAAGAAGCCGGAGCCCTGGCCGGTGATGACTTGGCGGCCGCCGCCCTCGCCATTGTTGGGCATGCCGAAGCGTTTGAAGAAATGCTCGAAGGGCGAGCCGGGCGGGAACGGCAGCTCGTCATTGCTCAGCCCGGTATGGGCCGGCCGCTCCATCTTGACGCGCACCGAGATCACCGCCGGTTTGACCTTGGCAACGATGTCGGCGAAGCCGACGGGATGTTGTGGAAGCTGCTGGGCCTCTTTCGACAGATTCTGCGCATGCGCGGCATCGGCAAACAGGAAATCAGCCTTCGGCGCCATGGAAGGCGCAAAAACCGCCGCCGCGCCAAAGCCGAAAATCGTCGTGGCCAGAAGCGCCAGACGCCGCGCGGACAGGCCGCGGCGTGAGGGTGGTGTACTGCCGTTCATTAACCTCTCCAATTCGGTTGTCCGCCTTATGACGGAAGGTGCCCCCAGGCCCCGTATTTGCCTGATAATGTGGCCAAACACTCCTTACGGCGTGCTGTCGGTGGGATTAAAGGTTCGTAATGTGGCTACGATGGAACTCTGCGGCCAAGCTCCCGCCTCAGCCTTCTTCGCGCATGAGATTAGCGAGGCGGGCTTCTTCGGCGGCGGTGAGGTTGGCGATTTCGGCGAGCGGGGCGGCGCGGCGGCGGCGCAGCACGATGACGATGGTGGCGATGCCGAGGACGAGGAGCGCGGGCGGCAGGCCCCAGAGCGCCGCGGTGTGCCATGACAAGGGCGGCTTGAGCAG
>JBAPYW010000021.1:0-2711 GCA_049284935.1 Xanthobacteraceae bacterium | reverse complement strand
GCATTATCCGGTCGATCGTGCCAATCCGATCAGGAAGTCCTCATGGCGGCTATGGTCTTAGCGCTCTTCGCAGGTGTGTTGACTATAGCCGCACCGTGCACGCTGCCGGTCCTACCCGCTATGCTCGGTGCATCGCTCGGGCGAAGCGATAAAGCACGGCCGGCGTTCATCGCGTTGGGATTTGTAGGTTCGTTTGCTGCCGCGGCAGTTTTTTTCAGCGTCACCACACAAATCGCCGGCATCGACCAGACTGTGCTGCGCGCCGGGGCGGCGGTCCTATTGGCCGTGTTCGGCGCAGTAATGTTATGGCCGCATCCCTTCGAATGGATTTGGACACGGGTCGGCGCACGTCTCATTCCAGGCGACCGTATCGTTATGGGGTTTGCCCAGGGCAAGCTCGGTGCACTTGCCCTTGGCACTGCGCTTGGCCTCGTTTGGACTCCCTGCGCCGGTCCGGTGTTGGCGTCGATACTCACGTTGATCGCCACCGCCAACAGTGTGGCCTCAGGCGCTGCGCTGCTATCGGTCTATGCTGTCGGCGCCGCCATTCCGCTCTTGGCCATCGGCTGGGGCGGGCAGGCCGTGACCACCCGCGTGAAAGTCTTGGCGCGCTACTCGCGTCGCCTTCAGCAGGGTTTCGGCATGGCGATGATCGTCTTTGCTGTCGCGACTTATTTCGACTACGACGCGCTCATCGCCGCATGGCTCTCACGATTTTATCCCGGCGGCCAACTCGGCCTTTGAGGAGAAGTTCGAATGCACAAACAATCGAAAGTGGCTACGGCGCTTACTGCGGCTCTGTGCGCTGTCGCATTTAATGTCATCCCCGGCGTCGCCGACGAGCAAGCGACGAAACCGCCAGTTGAAGTGGTGAATGCTCAGCGCGTTGCGCCGAATTTCGTCGGGATCGACAACTGGTTCAACTCCACCCCGCTGAACATCACTGACTTGCGCGGCAAGGTCGTGCTGATCGATTTTTGGACCTACGGCTGTTACAACTGCGTCAATACGCTACCGCATGTCACACGGCTATACGATACCTACAAGGACAAGGCCTTCGTCGTCGTCGGCGTTCATACGCCGGAGTTTCCCTTCGAGAAATCCATTGGCAACTTGCAAGCCGCCCTCAAGCGCTACGGCATCCGCTATCCAGTTGCGCAGGACAATGAATACGCCACGTGGAACGCCTATCGAAACCAATATTGGCCGGCCCAATACATTCTCGATCAGAGGGGAAAAATTGTCTTCGAGCACGCCGGCGAAGGCCAGTATGATGAGATGGAGCGGGTAGTCAGGAAGCTGCTCGATCTCACCAGCTGACCGCGAAGCCAGGGAGCGGGCGGCTGCGATAGTCGCAGCCGTTGCGGTGCCTGCGGAAGGTTGCTTAAGGCGCGCCGGTTGTTAAAACCTGCGGCAAGAGACACAGAATTCGATCTTGTCCGCACCTGCGTCGGTCCTCTGAGAGTTTCGCACATGGAGACCTAATCCTTTGAGCGATGCGTTGTCTTTCCTCACAGCCGGCAGCTGGACGACGCCCGTGTTTTGGCTTCTGCTCATTGGCAGCGTCGCAGCCGCGGTACTCGCCTGGAGCGCCAGCTAGCTGTGAAGGACGATGTCCCGCACGAGGCCTAAGCCGATGAGCGCTGCCACATTGCGGGCGAGATCGAAGTCCGGATAGTCGGCAAGGGCGGCCTCGGTCGCCTCGCCAAACGGCCGACCTCCGGCGAGCGCGAGCAGGAATGCTGCCCCACCCGGCGCCAGCGCGCGGACTTCCACGTCGAGATACGGGCGGAACACGAGCGCATCCTCGCCGCGCCAATTCTCGATACGTGCAACATCCTGCTCACCGGAGTTCATCGCCCAGATCGTCACGATCGGATGCGGTGAACGAACGATTTCGGTCGAGGGATGTAAATCAAAGCGCATGCTGCCGACAGCGTAAGGATCGAGCGCTGCGAATTCGTCGGCGGTGAGCGGTGTGGCGTCAGCCGCATGGCAGGCCCGTGTGCGCGCCGCCTCGAGTCGCGCCACGTCTGCAAGATAGGTAAGCTCACACGCCGGTTCAAACGCCGCGATGAAGGCGGCAAATTCGTCTCCGTAGGTTGCGAGCAGTGGGGTGCGTGGCGGCTGCTCCACCACGAAGGCCCGCGCCATTGCGGCGAAGAACTCTTCGCCCACGATCTTCTCCACTGCCGGGAAACGGGTCCGGAGTGCTTTCACTAAGCCCGCCACCACGTTATTGCGGTGGACCGCAAAGCGCCGCGTTGGAACAGCCGCATTAGGCGCGGTGATACCCGGCGGAATCGGCTGCTTGGAGTCGAGCAGCGCCGCCGCGAACAAAGCCTCAAACAGTGCGGGCATTGCCCCTCTCATGCCGCCGACGAGTGCGCGGCGTCAGCAAGAATATTCTGCGCCGCGATTGCTTGGGCGCGCAGCGTCGGCCAATCAGGGAGGTTGTTATCCCACTCGATCAAAGTCGGGGTCGGGCCGGTTCGGGCGATGAGATGCGCATAGAGCGTCCAGACCGCGTCGGCGACCGATGATGCGTGAGTGTCGATCAATAACGGCCGGCCAACATCGTCCCGTTCCTCGTCATGCCCGCCGAGGTGGACTTCCCCGACCCGATCCAATGGAAACGCCTCCAAATATAACAGGGGATCTGTACCCTGGTTCTTTGCCGACACAAAGACGTTGTTGACGTCGAGCAACAA
>JBAPYW010000020.1:0-2241 GCA_049284935.1 Xanthobacteraceae bacterium | reverse complement strand
GCGACGGCGCCGAGATCGCGCTCCTGCACGGCGCCGTAGATGTCGATGACCGGCTGCACGTTGTAGTGCGAAACCACGCCCGGGCTCGGCCCCGGCGTAATACGCGCGAGGCCGCCCAGATATTGCGGCGTCTTCGTTTCCAAAGACGTCACCGGCAGGTTGACGAGGTCCGAAATCGTGTCGATGCGGTATTGCGGCATCTGCGCGACAATCGGGTAGGAAACGCCGTTCTGGGTGTTCAGCCAGAAATTCGGCTGTACTTGGCCGCTACCCGACAGCGTGACCAACAGACTATTCGCCGTGTCCCGCTGGGTCAGTCCGACCGCGCCGGCGAGCGTGCGGTCGACGTCGACATTGATCTGCGGATAGTTGAACACCTGCTGGATGCGCAAATCGGCGATGCCGGAGACCGTGCGGATACGCTTGAGCAGGTCCGTGGCGTAGGCGTAGTTGGCTTTCTGGTCGTTGCCGATAACCTGCACGTCAATCGGCGCCGGCAGGCCGAAATTGAGGATTTGCGAGACGATGTCGGCGGGCAGGAACGAGAATGTCGTGCCCGGGAATTTTTGCGGCAAGATGGTGCGCAGCTTTCTGATGAAGGTCGCCGTCGGCCCGTGATCTTCCTTGAGGCTGATCAGGGCGTCGCCGTCCTCGGGGCCGATCGTGCCGGTGTTCTGATAAGCCATGTTGATGCCGGAAAACGGCAGGCCGATGTTGTCGACGATATTGTCGAGCTGATCCGGCGGGATGGTGCTGCGCACGGTCTGTTCGATGAGGTCGAACAGCCGCGCGGTCTCCTCGATGCGGGTGCCGGGCTGGGCGCGAACGTGCATCAGGATTTGCCCGGAATCGACCGACGGAAAGAAGTTCTCGCCCAGGAACGGCTCAAGGCCCAGGGAAAGGATCACCAGCACGACGAAGCCGATGATTACGGTCTTGGGGTATTCGAGTGCGACCGCGAGCAGCGAGCGGTAGCGGCCGCGGATCACGGTAAAAACGCGCTCGAAGCCCGCCTGGAACCGCTTCAGCGGGTTGCGCGAACGGCGGGCCGGCGCGGCATGGCTCCCGCCATGTCCGGCATGCGCGTGCAGGAGATAGCGCGCCATCGTCGGCACCAGCGTACGCGACAGGATAAAGGAGCCAAGGATGGCGAATACGACCGCCTCGGCCAGCGGCCGGAACAGGTAGCCGGCGACGCCGCCGAGCTGGAACATCGGCGCGAAGACGATATCGAGCACGAGTAGCGTCACGAAGGCCGGAACGACGATCTGCTGCGCGCCGTCGAGGATCGCCGGCTCGACCTCCTTACCCATCTCGAGGTGGTAGAAAATATTCTCCAGCGTGACCGTGCCTTCGTCGACCAGCATGCCAACGGCGAGCGCCAGCCCGCCGAGCGTCATCACATTGATGGTTTCGCCGAGTGCCGCGATGGCTACCACCGAGAACAGCACCGACAGCGGGATGGAGATGATGATGATGATGGTCGAACGCCAACTGCCGAGGAACAAAAGGATCATCAGACCGACCAACGTGGCGGCAAGCACGGCCTCGCGGATGACGCCGAAGACAGCGGCCTTGACGAAAATCGACTGGTCGCCGACGGCATGCACACTCAGGCCAGCCGGCAGGCTCTCCTGCACCCGCGGCAGCAACGATTTAACGCCGTCGATGACGTTCAGCGTCGACGCCGCGCCGGCCTTGAGAATCGTCATCAGCACGGCGCGCGAGCCGTTGACGCGCACCAAATTGCTCTGCGGCGGCGAGCCCTCATGCACATAGGCGACGTCGTGGAGGAAGATGACCGTGCCGTTCACCGTCTTCACCGGCAGGTCGTTGATCCTGTCGAGCAGCACGGGGCTGGCATTGAGCGCCACGTTCCAGTCGAATTTGCCGATCTTGGCGTCGCCGGCCGGCAGGATCAGGTTCTGCGCCGAGATCGCGTTGACGATATCGTCGGCGGAAACGTTGTGAGCCTGCATGGCGTGCTGATCGAGATCGACCTGGGCCTGCAGAATCTTGCCGCCGTAAGGGGAGGGGACCGCCGCGCCGGCCACGGTGGCGAGCTGCGGCCGGATGAAATTCTGGCCGAGATCGAACAGTTGCATTTGCGGCAGCTTCGCGCCCGACAGCGCAAGCTGCAGAATCGGCACCGTGGCCGCGTTGTAGCTCAGCACATAGGGTGGCGTGATGCCGGGCGGCAGCAGCTTGAGCACGGTCTGCGAGGCCGCCGTCACCTGCGCG
>JBAPYW010000019.1:0-1868 GCA_049284935.1 Xanthobacteraceae bacterium | reverse complement strand
GCTTCATGGTTCGCGCTCCATTTTAAGACGGCTGTGAGAAATAAGACTTAGCATAATCCGACCCTGACGCCGCGCTTCACATCACCACACGCACGCTGGTGGGAGTAGCCGTCAAGCCCCCCTGTTGCGAGCGTCTTGGGAGGTTTCCTTAGGATGGGATGGGGAAGCCGCCATGTAAGTCATGCCGGCTTCCGGGGCACTGCGGAAGTCCTAGAGTATCACCGTAACGGCATCGGCGGGGCTCATGCGGGGCGTAAAGTACCCCTCGGACCAAGCCCGTCCAAGGCAGTGAAACGCGCGCAGGGTGTGGATTTCCGCGTTGTTAGCCTACGAGCGGTCGGTTCTTGCTCAGTGAACGAAGCGCCATAGCCTTTGTGTTGGCCGCGTAATGGGCACCAATCGCTTTGCCCTGGGTGAAGGCACAGATTGCGTAGGATTGGAACGGCCCTTTACTGCTGATCTTTCAATGCCATGCTTCGGCGATGACCCCGTGGCTGAACCGCGGCGCCAAAAAGACTAACGAACCAACTATTCCGCTGATCCTTCAGGCCTTTGGCTGGCTGAACCGCCCGGCGCTCGCCCGCGCCGCCGACCGCACCAGCGCCGCGGCCGCGCATGATCGATCGTTCGCCCCGAACCGGATTCGAAGTTGGACGTCGGCCAGCCGCCGCCCAGGCGGTGCCAAAGCGGGTCGGCCCCAGTGTCAGTGCGAAGCCGGCGGCCTCGCGCGCGCGGGGATTCGGCGCCAATAAGGTAAACGCGCTGTACGTCGCCGTCAAATCCGAATTCCGCGGAGAGGAATGCGGCGCCTAGCTCGGCGACAAGCTCCTCGGCTGCATAGGCACGCTCTCCAAAGCGATGCTTTAGATCGCGGTCGAGGCGCGACTTGGGTCCCGTCCAATGCGTCAATTCATGAAAAGCAACGTTGTAGAAGTGATCCGCACCCTTGAACGCCTCGAATGCCGGCATGGAAATAAAGTCTTGGCTCGGCACGAAATAGGCTTCCCCGTGTCCCTCGCGAATATCGGCGCCAGTAGAGCGTAAAAAATCGTCGGCTAATGCATCGCGCGTGTCAGGATTGCGAACGCGCATCGGCTTTCCCGCCTTGATGCTATCGGGAAGGTTCTCGCATTGATCGACATTGAACACGGTATATTCCCGCATCATGGGAACGATGCGGGTTTCGCCTTCCTCGCCGTCCCGGTTGGCGACCTGTAGCTGTTTCACGAAATAGACCTTGGTGCCGTGCTCGCCCTTGCGCACGTTGCCGCCCAAATCCAAAGCCTGCTTGAAAGTGAGATAGCGCGGCGTCCGGTAGCCCGCATTCGCCGCCATCCACAACAGCACCACGTTGCATCCTGAGTAGGGACGGTTAGTAATGGCGTTACAGGGCGTGTTTGCACCGGCCGTTGTCGACCATGGCTTGACCCAGGGCGCCGCACCCCGCTCCAGCTCTGCAACAATACGCTCCGACACTTCCGCATAAAGATCGCGCCGCATGACGCCGCCTCCGCTGCTACAGCGGCGACCGTGTTTGTGAACGGCCGCATGCCATAGCCGCGTCGGGCGCGGGTTCTAAATTTTGCAGCGTGATGCAGGCGGACGGACCCCCCGGGGTACGTGGACAGGCCGGGGGCCTCGCGGGCGACGAAAAGTGGGTTGCGCAGATGTTTGGTATTCAGACCTTTGTTAATATTTGTTAAGGGGTTTGACGGTGGCACGAGCACATGCCCTGTGCGCTCCACCGTCATTCGACAAATGCTCGAAATCGCCGATTTTTCCGCACCTGCGGCGCAAAAAAATCCGCCGGAATTTTAGTCCCGGCGGATCGTTGCGAACTTGCCGAATCCTATTTGAGGCGGTTGAGG
>JBAPYW010000018.1:0-62291 GCA_049284935.1 Xanthobacteraceae bacterium | reverse complement strand
GCCATGCGCGCCGAAGCGCAACGGCTTCATCCTTCGCCCTCGATCCGATGGGTCTCGGATTCTCTGCCAGGTCTTCGCCCAGGTCCTTCGTCTCGGTCTGTCTTTTGATCTGATATCGCTAAAAAGCAGACAGCCATGCGAGCTTCCGGTTGCTCAAACCGCCCTCGCGGCGGCTCTCTCGTCATCGTCAATGCCGGTTTTTAGTTTTTGGTTTCCGCGTAACCAATGCGCTCCAAGCTTCCAACAATTCGCGCCGACGGTCGAGCCATTCCGAGCGGCTGTAAGCCCGCTCTACCGCGTTGCCGACTAAGTGCGCGAGCGACATTTCGGCCGCGTCGCGGTCGTATTTGTTGTCGCCTGCCCAATCGCGGAAGGTAGACCGCAGCCCGTGCACCGTGGCGTCGGGCCGCACCGTCTTTAGCGCGTTCAGCATGGCGTTGGACGCGAGCTTGAATAACGGGGCGTCCGGCTCGTGCTCGCCCGGTTCACCAAGCAATTTGAGCGCGGCGGCCGCAAGCGGAATGGAATGCGCCTTGCCGAGCTTCATATGATCGGCCGGGCGTGCCCATACCGTCGCGCCATTCTCGCCGGTTATCTCGCGCCACGTCGCCCGCTCTAGCTCGCCCGCACGAGCGGCCGTGAGGATCAGGAAGCGCAACGCGCGCCCCGCCTCCGTGTCCGGCAACGCCGCATAAACGTCCGGCAAGTCGGCCCACTCGACCGCCGCATGGTGCTCGTCCGACTTTTTATAGCGCGGCCAAAGCTCACGACGCGGCCCTTCAAACTTGCCCGGGTTTTCGCCGACGTACCATCCGCGACCGATTGCGAAATCGAGCACGCGAGCGAGCCACAAGCGCACGTCTTGCCGTTGCCGTTCGGGCAAGCCGCCGTTGCCGTGCGCGTCGGGCAATAAAGACGCGACCACGTCATCGGTGGTGATGGTATTCACGGGCTTGGAGGCGAGAGGCAGGCGGAGCAACGCGCGACTCGCGGCAGCCCTTGTCTTAGCCGCCCAGTTAGTTGCAGCGACGGCGAGCCACTCCTCTACCGCCTCGCTGAAAGGCTTGCCAGCGACCGCCGCACGGGCTTGACGGGGCATAGCGGTGACGACGCCCCCGCGAATGATGGTGACACCCTCCCGCAACTCGACGCGCACGCGCTCCGCCGCTTCGCGGGCTCGCTTGGGGGTCACGTCCGGGAACGGCCCGAGCCCGCGTGACGTGAACGCGGGCTTACCGTTCTTTGAAAAGCGGGAGGGGTCGCGGTACTGAAAGGTCCAATAGGCGCCGCGGCCCGGACCCTTGGCGAAAAGGTACAAGCCGCTGCCGTCCGGAATTTTCCGGAGCGCGGTAGACTTGCGCAACAGGTTTTGATAGTCGCTCATCGTGCGGGGCACGGAACATCCTTGTGCTAGGTACCACACATATGTACCACACAAATAGGCGTCTATGAGCGAATGTCAACGGCCGAATGCGGCCAACGTTAAGGCCACGGAAATGCCCGCCCTTATTGGATTTTCGGATGGATGCGGACGGTCGCGAACGAATACGGTCAAAGGCACGTGACTGTAACAAGTCCGGCCATGACGTTGTAAGGAAGCGGGTTGAGGGCGCCGTCAAGCCCATGGTCGCCGTCATGCCCGCACTCGTTGCGGGCATCCACGTCTTTTTGTGGCAGGCAAGGAAGACGTGGACGGCCGGAACAAGTCCGGCCATGACGCCGTAAGGGAGGCGGACTGAGGGCGCCGTCATCCGCCCTTGAGCGCATGCCGCTCGCCGACGCGATACACCTCCTGCTTCACCGGGCAGGCATCGGCGTCGATGTAGAGGGTGATGGTTTTTGGTGGCGGCGACGCGGGATTCACAACATCTCTGCTCGAATGATGGTCTTATTTGATTCCTCGATGGAGATTTAGGAGCCGCTCGGCGATGATACCCATCGACTCAATAGCCATTCGCGCTTCCGCCTCTGTTATGGTCGGGCCCCACGGGCGACCGTGCCCAGTGCCTTGTTTATTTCTGAGCTGATTGATTCCGCAGGCAAGTTCGTACGTCGCGCGTTCAATTCGCCTGCTTGGCGGCTCATTTGCAACTATGGGATCGGCCGTTGTTGCAAGGCCCAACGCGACAAAAACCTGGCCTAAGAGCGTCGGAAAATTTGAAGTGGCGGAATAGCCTCCGTAGCGTTGCTGCAAAATATAAGCAGCGACCGCCTCAAGCAAGTCCTTTCCCGTCCCTGTTACCAGCGCGGCGTCAGACGCCCCACGCTTAGCGCGTGTCACATATCCTTGAAGTGCGTCAGTAAGGGCTGTGCCGGACAAATTTTCCAGAAGTCGCGGTTGTAATTCACCGTCTAGCGTTAACTCATAGCCTTCTGATGCAAACGCTGACGCAGCATGCTCAATAGCGTGCGTCCCAACAAAATTTGGTGACGACGCTCGGAATCCGCCGTGTCCACGAATGTTTGATATAAGTGATGAAACGAATATCTGGCCTTGATCAAATTCATTTTCATATGCCCAACTGAGAACCGCCCTAACGCGCTTGGCCTTGCCAACCGTCTGTCCGGAATTCTTAGGGTCACCGGCAGTAAGACCGGCGCGCTTGATCTCAAATTCCAAATCGGAGTGACTAGGTTCACGACGATCGGCTTGAGCATCATCGACTAACTGTGAGACAGCCACAATTATTGCGTCGGAAAGAGGTGCCTTCGCCATTGCTCAATCAAACCTCCTGAGTAGCCTCCCTTCAGTTTAAAGACGGGCTTTATACTTCGGCCACTCATCTTTTTTGATTTGTTTCCATTCTCGTGCAGCTACGAACTTCATTCGATTGATGTTGTGTATGCCCGGCGACCAATTGATTTCATCGGCTCGCCAAAAAAGTCCGAACGCCTGAATCAAGGCACTTCGTGTTTTAGATTTCGCTTTGCGGCGCATTCTTCATCCCCCGTTGGCTAACTTTGGGAAGATGCGTCAAAAAGAATGGCAGTTCAATGTCAGATTGAGGGGCGCCGCAGCTACAATCACACCCTTTCCACAAAACTATCCACCACGCGCTTTTCGCCGGCGCGGTCGAAGGCGATGGTGAGCTTGTTGCCGTCGATGGCGGTGACGTTGCCGTTGCCGAATTTCTGGTGGAAGACGCGGTCGCCGAGCGTGAAGGCGGACACCGCACCGGTCGATTTCGCCACCAGCTCGCCTTCGATGGTGAGCGGCAGGCGGCGGGCGCCGCCGGGGCTGCGCTCCTCGCGCGCGCGCCAAGGGGAGGGGGATGAGGTGTCGTCAGCGGCGCCGAAGTCCGAGCGCCGAGCCCTCTCACCCGCGCCTTCAGCGCGACCTCTCCCCGCCGGGGAGAGGTGGGATAAATCTTCGTCGGCGGCGTAGCGCGAGCCGGTCTCGGCAAAGCCGCCGCCGCCCTTTTTCGCCTGCGCGCGCTGCCAGCCCGGCGTGTTGTAACTGGAGCCGAAGGCGGTGGTGGCGTCGAAGCGCGAGGCGCCGTAGCCGCCATAACCGCCGAAGCCGCCCTGCGACTCGGTGACCTCGACGTTGGCTTCCGGCAGCTCGTCCAAAAACCGCGACGGGATATTGGTCTGCCACAGGCCGTGCACGCGCCGGTTGGTGGCGAAATAAATCTTGGCCCGCTTGCGCGCCCGGGTGATGCCGACATGAGCGAGCCGGCGCTCCTCCTCCAGCCCGGCGCGGCCCTGATCGTCGAGCGTGCGCTGGTGCGGAAACAGGCCTTCCTCCCAGCCGGGCAGAAACACGGTGTCGAATTCGAGCCCCTTGGCCGAGTGCAAGGTCATGATGTTGACGGCGTCGGCCTCGGCGGCCTTCTCGTTGTCCATGACCAGCGAGATGTGCTCCAAAAAACCCTGCAGGTTCTCGAATTCCTCCATGGAGCGGACGAGCTCCTTGAGGTTTTCCAGCCGGCCGGCGGCGTCGGCGGAGCGGTCCTTCTGCCACATCTCGGTATAGCCAGACTCGTCGAGCACGATTTCGGCGAGCTGGGTGTGCGGGAGATTGTCGCGCTGCTTGCGCCAGCGCTCGATCGAGTCGAGCAGGCCGCGCAGCGCGCCGCGCGGCTTCGGCTTGAGGTCGTCGGTGGCGACCATGGCGCGCGCGGCTTCGGTGAGCGGCACGCGGCGCTTGCGGGCGTGATCGTGCAGGAGCTGCACGGTGGCGTCGCCCAGCCCGCGCTTCGGCACATTGACGATGCGCTCGAAGGCGAGATCGTCGGCCGGCGAGTTGATCACCCGCAGATAAGCGAGCGCGTCGCGGATTTCGGCGCGCTCGTAGAACCGCGGGCCGCCGATGACGCGGTAGGGCAGGCCGAGCGTGACGAAACGGTCCTCGAATTCGCGCATCTGGAACGAGGCGCGCACCAGGATGGCGATCTGATTGAGCGAATGCCCGTTACGCTGCAATTGCTCGATCTCTTCGCCGATGGCGCGGGCTTCTTCTTCCGAGTCCCACGAGCCGGTCACGGTGACCTTCTCGCCGGGCACGTCGTCGGTGCGCAGCGTTTTTCCCAGCCGGCCTTCGTTGTGGGCGATCAGGTGCGAAGCGGCGGCGAGAATGTGGCCGGTCGAGCGGTAGTTGCGCTCGAGCCGGATCACCGTGGCGCCGGGGAAATCGTGCTCGAAGCGCAGGATGTTGTCGACCTCGGCGCCGCGCCAGCCGTAGATCGATTGGTCGTCGTCGCCGACGCAGCAGATGTTTTTGGCGGCGAGGGGAGGGCTGCTGCTTTCGAGCACGCTCCCGCGCACTCCCTCTCCCCGGTGGGGAGAGGGTTGGGGTGAGGGGGCAAGTGACTCTCGGTCTCCCTCACCCGGCGAACTTCGTTCGCCGACCTCTCCCCCATGGGGAGAGGTGAGGTTGGTGCCCGCCGCGGATGTCGTCCTTTGCGCCAACAGCCGCAGCCAGAGATATTGCGCCACGTTGGTGTCCTGGTATTCGTCGACCAGGATGAACTTGAAGCGGGCCTGGTACTGGCGCAGCACTTCGGGGTGCTCGCGGAACAGCCGGATGTTCTCCAGCAGGAGATCGCCGAAATCGGCAGCGTTGAGGATTTTCAGCCGCTCCTGGAATGCCTTGTAGAGCTTCAAACCCTTGCCGTTGGCGAAGGCGGCGGCTTCGCCCGCCGGCACCTGCTGGGGGGTGAGGCCGCGATTCTTCCAGCCGTCGATCAACGAGGCCAAAACGCGCGCCGGCCAGCGCTTCTCGTCGATATTCTCGGCTTCGAGGAGCTGCTTGAGCAGCCGGATCTGATCGTCGACGTCGAGGATGGTGAAGTCGGGCTTGAGCCCCACCAGCTCGGCGTGGCGGCGCAAAATCCGCACCCCGATCGCGTGGAACGTGCCGAGCCACGGCATGCCCTCGACGACGTGGCCGACGATCTCGCCGACGCGGTGCTTCATCTCCCGCGCCGCCTTGTTGGTGAAGGTCACGGCGAGGATTTCGCTCGGGCGGGCGCGGCCGAGGCTGAGAATATGGGCGATGCGCACGGTGAGCACGCGGGTCTTGCCGGTGCCGGCGCCGGCCAGCACCAGCACCGGGCCGTCGAGCGTCTCGACCGCGAGCCGCTGCTCCGGATTGAGCCCCGCCAGATAGGGCGCGCCCGGTCCGCCGGCGCGCGCGCGCGCGGCAATGCCGCCGGGCGCGGGGGGCGGCGCCTCAAGTGGATGGGTCTCCCTCAATGGATCAACCAAGGGTCAGCCAAAGGTCGGTCAGACGCGAAATGTCCGTGATTCTCATAGGCCAAACATGGCATCTGCGCGCGGCTTTTGCGAGGCGAGGGGACGGTTTGTGCGGGTGATTCAGGCCTTGGCCGGCATGGCGATGCGGCGGCCGGCGCCTTCCGGCACCGGCAAATGGGCATGCGCGGCCTTCATCCGGTCGAGCCGCGCGGCAATGAAACCGGGAAACGGCGCGGTCTTTTTGGCGGTCATGTCGACGTGCAGCACCATGCTCTCGGTGGTGGCCGACAACCAGCCTTCTTCGGCGTGATGGAGCTCTTCGAAATAATGCATCCGCTTGGCGTCGTAATCGAGCAACTGAAACGTGACCCGCACCGGGTCCTCGGCGCGAAGTTCCCGCAAATAGCGGATGTGGGCCTCGGCGGTGAAGGTGGAATGCCGCGTCCGCTCCAGGTAGGCGGGGCCGCAGCCGATGAGTTCGTACACTTCGTCGACCGCGCGATCGAACAGCACGTTATAATAGGCCATATTGAGATGGCCGTTGTAGTCGATCCAGCCCGGCTCGACCCGCATCACCGAGGACACGAAGGGCGCGAAGAAAGCCGGTTCCAGGTCGAGGCGGTCGAGCATTGGTGCTATCGCGTTTTGCTGGTTGCAACTTTGGCGGATTCGGCGCGATAGGCAAGCGCGGCCGCGGTGTCCCTTGACCGGCGAAAGCCCCGGCGCCACCCTCGATGCGGGAGGAAGCCCAATGGTCATGACCGAAGCGTGGGAGGGACTTAAGCACGACCGCAGCGCGGTCGAGGCCGTCATTGCCGCACTCGCGGCGATGGTCGGCAACCGGCTCGTCACCTCGCGCGCGGTTCGCGAGCAGCACGCCAACACGGTGACCTGGCTGGGCAACCAGCCGCCCGACGCGGTGGTGTTTCCGCACACGACCGAAGAAGTGCAGCAGATCGTGCGGCTCTGTGCGGCGCATCGCGTGCCGATCATCGCCTTCGGCACCGGCACTTCGCTCGAGGGCCAGGTCAACGCGCCGCGCGGCGGCATCTCGCTCGATTTCCGCGACATGAACCGCGTACTCGCGGTCCACGCCGAGGATCTCGATTGCGTCATCGAGCCCGGCGTCACGCGCAAGCAGCTCAACGAATACTTGCACGATCAGGGTGTGTTCTTTCCGATCGATCCCGGCGCCGACGCTTCCCTCGGCGGCATGGCGGCGACGCGGGCTTCCGGCACCAACGCGGTGCGCTACGGCACGATGAAAGACAACGTGCTGGCGCTCAAGGTCGTGCTCGCCAACGGCGAAGTGATGTCGACGGCTCGGCGGGCGAAGAAATCGTCGGCCGGCTACGATCTCACGCGTCTGATGGTCGGCTCGGAAGGCACGCTCGGCGTCATCACCGAGCTGACCTTGCGCCTGTCCGGCATCCCGGAGGCGATCTTGTCCGGCACCTGTCCGTTCCCTTCGGTCGAGGCGGCGTGCAATGCGACCATACAGACCATCCAGTCCGGCATTCCGGTGGCGCGGATCGAGCTGCTCGATGCGCTGCAGGTGCGTGCGTGCAACCTCTATTCCAAGCTGACGTTGCCGGAGACGCCGATGCTGTTCCTCGAATTTCACGGCACCGAGGCGAGCGTCGCCGAGCAGTCGCAGCGCTTCGGCGAGATCGCCAAGGAATTCGGCGGCGGTCCGTTCGATTGGGCGACGCGGGCGGAGGACCGCACGCGGCTGTGGCAGGCGCGCCATGACGCCGCCTGGGCGGTTCGCAGCTTGCGCTCGACCGGCTTCGGCATTGCGACCGACGTCTGCGTGCCGATCTCGCGCCTCGCCGAATGCGTGACGGCGACGCAACGCGACATCGCCGAAAGCCGGCTGCTGGGCCCGATCGTCGGCCATGTCGGCGACGGCAATTTCCACGTCGCGCTGACCGTCGACCTCAACGATAAAGACGAGGTCGCGCGCATCAACGGCTTCCTCGAACGCCTGGTCGAACGTGCGCTGGCGATGGACGGCACCTGCACCGGCGAGCATGGCATCGGCCAGGGCAAGATGAAGTATATGGCGGCCGAGCACGGCGAGCCGGCGCTTGCGGCCATGCGCGCCATCAAGCGGGCGCTCGATCCGCTGGACATCATGAATCCGGGCAAGATCGTCAGCCTTTAGTGTCGCGGCAAATTTGGGGGGACTAGCGATGGCAACGGCAACAACGGCGGCACCGGGCCGCGCATCCGGTGGTCCGACAAGACCCGATGGCGCCTTGGTTCGAGTTGCCATTGCCTTCACGGCATGGGCCGAGCGCTGGTTCCCCGACGCTTTCATCTTTGTCGCCATCGCGGTGGTGGTGGTCTCGATCGGCGCCATGGCCAACGGTGCATCGCCGCTTGCGGTGAGCGTCGCATTCGGCAGTGGATTTTGGAGCCTGATCACCTTCACGATGCAGATGGCCTTCATCGTGATCGGCGGCTATGTCGTCGCCACCTCGGCGCCGGCGCAGCAACTGATCCGCACCATTGCCGGCCTGCCGAAGACCGGTACCGGAGCGGTCGGGCTTGTCGCCGCGGCGGCGATGATCGCCTCGCTGCTCAATTGGGGGTTCAGCCTGATTGTCGGCGGTTTGCTGGTCCGCGCGCTGGCCGAGCGGCGCGAATTGCACATGGACTATCGCGCCGCCGGGGCCGCGGCTTATCTGGGCCTCGGTGCGACCTGGGCGATGGGCCTGTCGTCGTCGGCGGCGCAGCTGCAAGCCAATGCGGCGAGCATGCCCAAAAGCTTGTTGGCCATCACCGGCGTGATCCCGTTCACCGAAACGATCTTCATGTGGCAATCGTTCGTGATCGTCGCCGTGCTGCTGGTGCTTTCCATAATCATCGCCATCTGGTCGGCGCCCGGGCCGGGCGCCGCGGTGACGGCGGAGGCGATGGGGATCGAGCTCGTGCGCGACGACGAGATCAAGGTGCCGCCGCCGCAAAAGCCCGGCGAATGGCTCGAGTATTCGCCGCTGCTGACGGTTCTTCTCGCGCTGCTCGCGGCCGGATGGCTGTTCTACGAATTCTCCCGCCAAAGCGCGATCCTCGCCATCTCGAACCTGAATACCTACAATTTCATGTTCGTCATGGCCGGACTGCTGCTGCACTGGCGGCCGCGGCGGTTTTTGGCGTCGGTTGCCAAAGCGGTGCCCGCCACTGCCGGCGTACTGATTCAATTTCCGCTGTACGGCGCCATCGCCACGATCTTGACCCAGGCGAAGAACGGCAGCGGCGTGACCCTGTCCAATCAGATCAGCCACTTCTTCGTCAGCGTATCGACCCAGCACCTTTATCCGCTGGTGATCGGCGTCTATTCGGCGATCCTGGGATTCTTCGTTCCGTCCGGCGGCGGTAAGTGGTTGCTGGAAGCGCCCTACGTGATGCAGGCAGCGAACGATCTCAAGGTGCATCTCGGCTGGGCAGTGCAGGTCTACAATGCCGCCGAGGCGCTGCCGAACCTGATCAACCCGTTCTGGATGTTGCCGTTGCTGGGCGTATTGGGGCTGCGCGCGCGCGATCTGGTCGGCTTTACGTTCCTGCAGTTGCTCGTGCACGTGCCGGTCGTACTGTTCCTGCTGTGGGCGCTGGCCTATACGCTCGAATATCATCCGCCGGTGATGCCGTGACGGGCTTCTCGCGCTAGAACGCGCCCCACGTCCTCGCGGACTTCGAAATCGAAGCCGTGGCCCGGCCGGCCCGGGAAACCGACACAGAATCGCCCGCAAAGGCCGTTAATCGCGGAAGCCGTGCGTTCCGCATGGGCTTGCTCTAGCCTGCGGCCGATACGCGCGGGGTGATTTAAGCGATCCTAGGGGGACGCTTCGCGGTGCAGACGACACTGCTCGGATTGGCCATAGCTGTCATTCTGGCGCTCGTCTCGGCGCTGGTCGCTCCGCTTGTCGTCGATTGGAATCACTACCGTTCGACGTTCGAGGAAAAAGCCAGCCGGCTGACCGGCCTCGCGGTTCGCGTCAACGGCCCCATAGAAGCCCGCATTCTGCCGAGTCCGCGAATCAGGCTCGGCGAGGTCGAAGTCGGTGAACCCGGCCAGGAACCGCAGCTGCGGGCCGGCGTGGTTGAACTCGAAGTCGGGCTTGGCCCGTTGCTGCGCGGCCGGGTGCAGGCCACGGAGTTGCGCCTGGTGGCGCCGCAGATCGGTCTCGGCATCGACCGCGCAGGCGCGATCGACTGGCCTGCCGCATCGCTGGATTTCGCTGCGGACACGCTCACCATCTCGCGTCTTGAGGTCGAGGACGGACGCGTCACGCTCACCGACGCCGGCTCCGGCGGCCGCGTCTTGTTGCAGAAGCTCTCGTTCAACGGCGATATTCGCTCCCTGGCCGGGCCGTTCCGGGGCGAGGGCGCCTTCGTCGTCGGCGACGAACTTTACGGCTATCGCATATCGGGCAGCCGCATCGACGAGGACGGCGGCCTCAAGCTCCGGCTCGGCGTCGAGCCGTCGAATCATCCGTTGACCACCGAGATCGACGGTACGCTCAGTTTCAACCGCGGCGTCCCGCAATTCGACGGTACGCTGGCGTTGGCGCGGCCGGTTGGAGCGACACTGGCGCACGGCCGGCGGGTGATGAACGATCCCTGGCAGCTCGCCGGCAAGGTGCGCGCCACGCCGGCTTCGGCGTCGCTGCGCGAGCTCGCCTTCCAGTACGGGCCGGACGAGCGGGCGGTCATTTTCAACGGCAAAGCGGAACTGACATTCGGCGAACGTCCGCGTCTCGACGGCACGGTCGCGGCGGTGCAAGTCGACGTTGATCGCGCGCTGGCCGCTCCGGACGTGACGCACCGGCCGCCGCTCGTCATGATCAAAGGCTTTTTCGACTCCTTTGTCGCGGCGGTGAAGCCGCCGATTCCGGTTGCGGTCGACATCGCTGTCGATGCGTTGACGGTCGGCGGCACCGCGCTTCAGGCGCTGCACGGCCGGGTCGGGTTCGATGACAAGGGATGGACTCTTGACGACGTCGAATTCCAGGCGCCGGGGTTCACCGCGGTCAACCTGAGCGGCCGGCTCGACGACGGCCCGCAGGGCCTTGGCTTCAGCGGGCCCGCCAGCCTCGAATCCGCCGATCTGAAAACGCTGATGGCCTGGCTCGATGGCCGCAGCGAGCCGCCTTCGGGCCGCGCCGAAACTTTGACCGCGCACGGCGTTATCACGATCGCAAGCGACCGCTTGGCGCTCGATCGCCTGTCGGCGGCGCTCGACCGGGAGAACCTGGAAGGGCGGCTCGCCTACACCTGGGCGGCGGGCGATCGGCCGGCCACGCTCGACGGCGAACTGCGCGCCGCAAACCTCGACGTCGATGCGCTGGCGGCCTTCGCCAAGGCGGTGCTGTCCAACGGCGCCTTCGAGATGCCCCACGAGGTGACGCTCCTGGTCGATGTCGGCAAGGCAACGGTCGCCGGTGTGGACGCGCGACAGGTCAACGCCCGGGTCAAGTTCGACGCCGGCGTGCTGCACATCGACCGGCTCTCGGTCGGCGATCTGGGCGGCACCGCGCTCGACATCAGCGGGCGCATCGACGAATTGTCGTCGCAACCGCGCGGGCGGCTGACGCTCGATCTCGATGCCAAAACCGTTGCCGGTCTGACCAGCATCGTCGGCAAGTTGGCGCCGCAGGCTGCGGAGACGTTCCGCCATCTGGCCGAGCGTCTGGCGCCGGCAAAGGTGCATGGCGTCCTCACCGTCGATCGCTTGGCGGCGGGCAGTATGGCCAAGCTCGATCTTAACGGCGATGCCGGCGCACTGCGCCTCGCGCTCAACGGCGATGCAACGGGAGATTTGGCGCATCCCGGCGCCGCAGTGGTGCGGGTCGCGAGCCGGCTCGAGGCCGATGATGGCGGCGCGCTGGTGCGACTGCTGAATCTTGACCCCGTTCTCGCGGTCGATCAACTGCCCGGCGAGATGACGATGTCCGCCGCCGGGCCACTCGACGGCAATATTCGCGTCAAGGGTCTGGCCGCAGCCGGAGGTTTCTCGGTGGCAGTCGAGGGGATGCTGCACCCGAGCGGCGACGACGCGCCGACCGGCCGCCTGCAAGTGAAAGCCGCCGCCGCCGACCTGCGGCCGCTGCACCGGGCCATGACTGGCCAGTCCGGCTCAGCGGTCCCGCTCACCGCGAGTTCGAGCGTTGCTGTTGCCGGCCGGACGCTGTCGTTCGCGGATCTTGACGTTGCCGTCGGAAAGGCGTCGCTGCACGGCCGCCTCGCCGTCAAACTGTCGAGCCCGATTGGCATCGAGGGCGATATTGCGGCCAACGATGCGGACGCCGCGGCGGTTGCGGCGATGATCCTGGGAATGCCGATCGCCGGCGCGGCCGCGTGGTCGCCCGAGCCAATCGGCGCCGGCGCGTTCGGTGCGTTGAACGGAGCCGTGACCTTCAAGCTCGATCGCGCCGCCTTGACGCCGGCATGGGTCGCGCGCGACCTCAAGGGCGTCGTGCGGTTTCAGCCGGCCGAGATCGCTTTGAGCGACGTCGACGGCGGGCTCGCCGGCGGACGCCTCACCGGCGAGCTGACGTTCCGCCGCGATTCGAGAGAGCTCGCCGCGCACGGCCGCCTCGCGCTTGTTGGTGCGAATGCCGCCGCGATCATCGCATCCAAAAAGAATGCCCTCGACGGCCTTTTGACGGTGAAGCTGCAGGCCGACGGCATGGGATTGAGCCCCGCAGGCCTCATCGGCTCGGTTCACGGCACGGGGGCGGTGACGCTCGCGAATGCGCAGGTCGCCGGCATCGATCCGGCGGCATTCGACGCGGCTATTCACGCCACCGACCAGAGCGGTTCGATCGAGACGGCGAAAATCCGAGCCGCGGTGAGTGCCGCGATGGAGTCCGGCCGGCTTGCCGTGCCGAACGGCGGAGGCGAGGTGACGATCGCCGACGGGCAGATTCGCCTGGCCAAGATGACCCTGTCGGCCCAAAGCGGGGCCGAGCTTTCACTTGACGGCGTTCTCGATCTCAACAGCACGGCGATCGACGCGCACATGACGCTCTCAGCCCAACCGGCGGCGAATGCCTTGATCAGCACACGGCCGGAACTGGCGTTGACGGTGAAGGGTCCGCTGGCGGCGCCTGAGACCAAACTCGATATCTCGGCTTTGGTGGGCTGGCTGACCTTGCGCGCTACCGAGCTGCAGACCCGACGGCTCGAATCGATCGAGGCGAATCGGCGCGAGGAGGTTCTCGGCCCCGTCGTGCGCCCGGTATCGCCGTCCGTCCGCTACATCCCGGCCGGCACGGCGCTGGAAACGGCGATCCAGGCGAATGCCTCAACCGGGCCGGCATCCAACACGCGCGGGCTAGACCGGCTGCGGCCCGAAGCGCCGCCGACCACGCCCGAGAGCCGTTTAGACCATGGCACCGATCAGGGAACGGCTGCTGCCGCTTTGCCGTCGTCGGCCGGGTCCAAACAGCCGCCGGCGACCGAGAGCGCAAGCGCGCGGCGCTCGGCACCGCCACCATCCGTGCCACTGTCGATTGCGCCGTCCGACCGCTCTCTGCTCGATATGCTATTCCGATCGCAGAACTGACGCGCCCGGCGGCGGAACCACCATCACCTCGCGCGGCGGATTTCCGCCTTCACCGCAACCGGCGGTCCGCGCTTGGTAGTAGTCGAGCACGAACAGCCGCACCGCCGAGGACAGATTGCCGTGCCGGCGTTCGGCATCGATCGCGCCGACAAGCTCGGACAGGGTCATATCCCGGCCGGCGGCGATGTCCTTCAGCGCCTTCCAGAATGCATCCTCGAGGCTGACGCTGGTCTTGTGGCCGGCGATGACAATGGAGCGTTTGACGATTTGCGATTTCATTGCCCGTCTCCCGTGTCGATCCGGTGTCGGTCGAGATCTTTCCGGGCTTTGTCGCTTTGCGATTGCGTCAGGGCTCGTTCTGCCTTGGAGCGCCCGTGCGCCAGCCGGCTGGACGCGGCCTGCTGCTCGGCTTGGCGCCGTTTCGCTCGCTTACGCGCAGTACGGAGGTTGACGAGATCGCCCATGTCAGGTTCAGCGGTAGCCGGATGAGTGGCTGGGGCTATCCTGGCTTGTGTGGTCTGAAAGAATTACGCCGGCACGGTGGCGCTGCATCGGCCATGGCGGACACAAAAGCGTTATCGCGCGCGTAGCCGACCTCGCCCCGCTTACGGGTCCGGCCGGGTCATGCGGGCCGGCTGCACCAGGCGGTCGAACTCCTCGCCCGATACGAAGCCCAGCTTGATCGCCTCTTCCCGCAGCGTGGTGCCGTTGGCGAGCGCCGTTTTGGCGATTTTCGCCGCCTTGTCGTAGCCGATGCGCGGCGCCAGCGCCGTGACCAGCATCAGCGAATTATTCATCAACTCGCGAATGCGCGGCTCATTGGCGCGGATGCCGATCACGCAGCGATCGGTGAACGACACGGCGGCGTCGGCGAGGAGCCGGATCGATTGCAGCGCGGCGTAAACGATGACCGGCTTATAAACGTTGAGCTCGAAATGCCCCTGGCTCGCCGCCGTGACGATCGTGGTGTCGTTGCCGAACACGCGGCAGCAGACCATGGTCATCGCCTCGCATTGGGTCGGATTGACCTTGCCGGGCATGATCGACGATCCCGGCTCGTTCTCCGGCAGCAGCAATTCGCCGAAGCCGGAGCGGGGGCCAGAGCCGAGAAAACGAATGTCGTTGGCGATCTTGAACAGATCCGCGGCGAGCGCGTTGAGCGCGCCGTGCGCAAACGCTAGCGCCCCGTGCGAGGCGAGCGCCTCGAATTTATTCGGCGCGCTGACGAACGGCAGCCCGGTGATGGCGGCGACCTTCTTGGCGAACAACCTGGCGAACGCCCGTTTGGCGTTAAGTCCCGTGCCGACCGCCGTGCCGCCTTGCGCCAGCGGGTAGAGTTCCTTCAGTCCGGCGCGGACGCGCGCGATGCCGGACTTCACCTGCGCCGCATAGCCGGAAAATTCCTGTCCCAGCGTCAGCGGGGTGGCATCCTGGGTATGGGTGCGGCCGATCTTGACGATGCGGGCGAAGGCCTTGGTTTTCGTTTCCAGCGCCGCATGCAGATGCGTCAGCGCCGGAATGAGCCGGTGCACGATCTCCTGCGCCGCCGCAATGTGCATGGCGGTCGGAAAACAATCGTTCGACGACTGGCTCATGTTGACGTGATCGTTGGGATGGATCGGCGATTTTGCGCCGAGCGCGCCGCCGAGCCGCTCGTTGGCACGGTTGGCGATCACCTCGTTGACGTTCATGTTGGTCTGGGTGCCGGAGCCGGTCTGCCACACGACCAGCGGGAATTGATCGTCGAGCCTGCCGTCGATGATCTCCTGCGCCGCCTCGACGATGGCCTTGGCGCGGCGCGCGTCGAGCGAGCCAAGCTCGCGATTGGTCTCCGCCGCCGCGCGCTTGACGACGGCCAGCGCGCGGATGATCGGAAGCGGCATGAGCTCGTCGCCGATGCGAAAATTGTTACGCGAACGCTCGGTCTGCGCCCCCCAGTAGCGATCGGCGGGCACTTCGAGCGGGCCGAACGTGTCGGTTTCGGTGCGGGTCTTCATGGCAGATGACGAAGGTTGGACGACGGAGGACAGATGTCGAGCTTCTTTCTTTCGTCCGTCATCTGTCTTTTGTCTTTATTTCTTCCTGAACCGGTCAAGCCGCACGACCTCGCCGCCGCCACTGTCCGGGCCCGGCGCGTCCGGCGGCACAGGAGCAACGGGCGCGGGCGCCGGCAACGCTTCCGGCTTGGCTTCCCCGGCGGGCCGCTTGGTTGCGGAGCCTGTTGGTTTTTCGGCCGGCGGCGCCACGGCGGGCGAATCGCCCGCTGCGGCGGCCTCGACGGTCTCGAATTGGAAGCCGAATTGGACCGCTGGATCGTAGAAGGCCGTCACCGCCTCGAATGGAACGCCGATCTTTTCCGCAATTCCGCCGAACGACAGGCCGACCTCGAAAGCGTGCTCGGCTACCGCGAGATCCCAGAACTGATGCTGCAGAACGATGGTCATTTCCTGCGGAAACCGTGCGCGCATGCGCTCCGACAACCGCACGCCGGGGGCCGTAGTGTTGAAGGTGATCTTGAAATGATGCTCGCCGGGCAGGCCTTTTTTTGCCGCGTCGGCCAATACCGTGCGCACGACGCCGCGCAGGGCCGCTTGCGCGAGAATGTCATAGCGAATGAGATCGAGGGCCATGGTTCGGACGACGAATGACAGACGGACGGATCAGAGATAGTCAGCGAATCATAGAGGTCCAGATCGATTCTGTCCTCTGTCATCCGTCCGCTGTCCTCTGAAAGAAAGTGGAGGCTTCTGTTGCCAGGTGCCTCCGAACCCCGCCTGACGCTGCTAAGACGCCAGGGCTTCAGATCGGTCTTTCGAGCCGCTTACGCGGCCAGAGCAACCGGAGCATAGTTGTCGTTGGCAACTATGGATTTGGCCCGATAACGGCGGAACCATGCCGAGCAAAAGCCCGTCCTTTACGCCCTCGTCGATCCTATTTCGACCCCGTGATCAGGGAACAGCAGTCAGTCATCAGTAATCGGAAAGAAACGTCGGCTTGCGCCGTCTGATTACTGTCTTTTGATTACTGCCCCCTGGAATTGGTGGAGTCGCCGGGTACTGCCCCCGGGTCCGAAAGGTTTATTACGACGGCCGTTTATCGCCATAGCCGGCTTGCGCCGGCCCTAGGAATATAGGCGCAAAAGGTTGCGGAAAAAAGAGGGTAGGAATCGGAGTAGGATAGATAGAGGGAATGCCGGGAGGCTGGAAAATGGTGCGCGATTTTCACGGATAGCCAAGGCAACGTCGGCGCTTAGCGGCCGCAGCCTTAGGGATCGCGTCGAGAAAGCACTGCGCCTCGCTCTGAAGGCTGGCTACAACGCGGGCGGGCGTCGGGCGCGATCGTAGCCCGCACTAAGGCACGCGAAACTCGAGGCCGACCCCGGATTTCGCTCCGCTCAATCCGGGCTATTGTCTACTGCAGGCTGAGCGCCACGAAGCGCGTTTCGCCGTCGGCATTGGAAACGAGCAGCACCGCGACTTTCTTGCCTTCGGCCTTGAGCCCGTCGAGCCGGGTCTGCAGGTCGGCCGGGTTGCCGACGCTCTGATACTGCACCTCGACGATGACGTCGCCGGGCGCAAGCCGCTTGTCGGGCGCGGCCGACGCCACGCTCGGATCGACGCCGGTGACGATGACGCCCTTGATGTTGTCGCGAACCTTGAATTTCTTCCTCAAGTCGTCGGACAGGCTGGACAGCTCCAGGCCCAGCGTCTTCTGCACCACGGATTTTTGTTCCGGTGCGGCGTTCTTGCCGGCCTCGGCGGCAGCCATTTTTTCTCCGTCTTCGAGCCGGCCGATCTTCACCGTGTGGGTTTCTTCCTTGCCCTTGCGAATGACGACGACCTCGACCTCTTTGCCGACCGGAGTATCGGCGACCATGCGCGGCAAATCGTGCATGTCCTTGACGTCGTGGCCGTCGAATTTGACGACAACGTCGCCCGGCTCGATGCCGGCGGGTTTCGCCGGGCCCCTGTCGTCGACGCCGGCGACCAGCGCGCCGCGCGGCGGCTTGATGCCGAGACTCTCGGCGATATCGTCGGTGACTTGCTGGATGCGCACGCCGAGCCAGCCGCGCCGCGTCTCGCCGAACTGGCGGAGCTGCTCGATGACCGCGAGCGCGGAGTTCGACGGCACCGCGAAGCCGATGCCGATCGAACCGCCGGACGGCGAAATGATCGCAGTGTTGACGCCGACGACCTCGCTGTTGAGGTTGAACAGCGGCCCGCCGGAATTGCCGCGATTGATGGCGGCGTCGGTCTGGATGTAATTGTCGTAAGGCCCGGAATTGATGTCGCGGTTGCGCGCCGAGACGATGCCGGCGGTCACCGTGCCGCCGAGGCTGAACGGATTGCCGATGGCGATGACCCACTCGCCGAGCCGCAGCTTGTCGGAATCGCCGAACTGCACCGCCTTTAGCGGCTTGTCGGGGTGCACGCGCAGCAGCGCCAGGTCGCTCTTGGAATCCTTGCCGACGAGTTCGGCCGGGAGCTTGGTGCCGTCGTTGAGGATGACGTTGATTTCGTCGGCGTCGGCGATGACGTGATTGTTGGTGACGACCAGGCCGGACGCATCGATGATGAAGCCGGAGCCGAGCGAGTTGACCCGCCGCGGCATGCGATCGGCATCACCGTGACCGCGGTGGTTCTTGAAGAATTCTTCGAAAAACTCCTCCATTGGAGAGCCCGGCGGCAGCTCGGGCAGGCCGCTCATGCGCGGGTCCACTTTCTGCGATGTCGAAATGTTGACCACCGCGTCGATCACCTGTTCGGCGACGTCGGCGATGTTTTCGGGGCCTCGCGCCGCCGCCTTCCATGCCGGCAGGATGATGATCGCCGCCGCCAGTGCGGCGATGGCCGGGCCGCGCCGCAGCTGACGGGAGAGATGGCAAGACATGTGGCCGGACATAGAGGGCTGTGCTCCTGACAGATGCATCATGGAAAGGGTGCCTTCGTCCCTTTGCGGGCGCAAGGGCGTAACGGGCGCGCGCCGGCAATTAGGGACCGGATTGGGGCGGAAAAGCGACTCGGCCGCCACAGCGAAGATGATCCTATCGGAAACCCGGCTTCTGCCCTCGGATCAAGTCCGAGGGCAGGCGTGTTCCGGACAGGGCTCCCGCTCAGTGGCGCACCAGCCAGACGATGAGCACGCCGACCAAGACCGAAACCAGGCCGACGATGCGCATTCCGCCATCCGGCACATCGAGCGCCGCGCTCATGGCGCGCTTGGCGCCGAGCGGAAACGCCGCAAACAGGACGCCTTCGATCACAAAGACCAAGCCGAGCGCGGCGAGAAAGTCGGACATGCGGGACCGCGGCGGGCGCGCCGGTTTTTCGAATGCTATTTCGAGGCCGAGGGTTTAGCGGCCGGCGGTTGCGAAGGCGGCAGGGGCGGAACCTCCGGCGCCGGGTGGCCCGCCGGGTCGGAGAAATAACGGAAGAAGTCCGAATCCGGCCGCAGCACCAAGCGCGTGTCGCCATGCTGCATGCTCTTTTCGTAGGCTTGCATGGAGCGGTAGAAGGCGAAGAAGCCCGGGTCGCGGTTGTAGGCATCGGCAAAGATGCGGTTCCTTTCGCTATCGCCTTGGCCGCGGATCTGCTCGGCCTGCGATGTCGCGTCCGCCAAGAGCACGGTCACGTCGCGGTCGGCCTTGGCGCGAATTTCCTGGCTCTTCTGGCTGCCTTGGGCGCGGTACTCGGCCGCTTCGCGCTGCCGCTCGGTTTGCATGCGCTGATAGACCGCCTGGCTGTTCTGCTCCGGCAGGTCGGCGCGGCGGATGCGCGCGTCCACCACCTCAATGCCGTAGTTGGCGGCGTCATGGTCGATCAGATCGCGAATGCGCGCCATCAGTTCAGCGCGCTCGTCGCGCACCACTTGGATGAATGTCACTTCGCCCAGCACGCGCCGCAGCGTCGAGTTGAGGAGGATATTGAGCTGTGAATCGGCGGCGACTTTCGAGCCAAGCGTCTGGTAAAAGCGCAGCGGGTCATGGATTCGGTAGCGCGCGAAGGCATCGACCACCAGCCGCTTTTGGTCGGAGGCGATGATTTCCTGCGCCGGCGCTTCCAGGTCGAGGATGCGCTTGTCGATATCGATCACGCTATCGATGAACGGCACCTTGACGTGCAGGCCCGGCTCGTTGACCACGCGCACCACCTTGCCCAGTCGTACCACTAGCGCCTGCTGGGTCTGGTAGACGGTGAACAGCGCGCTGTAGCCGACGATGGCGGTGATCAGCAGCAAAACGGCGATGGCGCCGCCGGCAAGGCTGCGCTTCATGGATTGCCTCCCGATGACGGGGTGCCCGAAGCGGGCGCTTGGCGCGTCCGTGGCAATTCGGTGAGCGGCAGATAGGGCACCACTCCCGGTCCGGCCTGCGGGCCGGTGTCGATGATGGTCTTGTCGCTGCCGCCCAGCACGCGTTCCATGGTTTCCAGATACATGCGCTCGCGGGTCACGTCGGGCGCCTTCTTGTATTGATCGTAGACCTGCAGGAAGCGCGAGGTCTGGCCGGTGGCCTCGGCGACGGTCTGCTGGCGATAGGCCTCGGCGTCCTGGGTGATCTTGGCGGCGCGGCCGCGCGCTTCCGGCACGATCCGGTTGGCATAGGTCTGCGCCTCATTGACCGAGCGATCGAGGTCGATGCGGGCGGCCTGTACGTCGCGGAAGGCGTCGATCACCTGTGCCGGCGGATCGACCTTTTGCAACTGCACTTGCTGGATCAGGATGCCGGCGCCGTAATGGTCGAGCGTCTTCTGCATCAGGTCCTGCACTGCCGTCTCGGTGACCTGCCGCGCACCGGTGAGGATCGGCTGAATATTCGAGCGGCCGACGATCTCGCGCATGGCGCTCTCGGCCACCGCTTTGACGGTGCCTTCGGGATTTTGGATGTTGAACAGATAATCGCCGACGGCGCTCGGCTTGACCTTCCAGAACACCGAGAAATCCACGTCGACGATGTTCTCGTCGCCGGTCAGCATCAGGCTTTCCTCGGGCACTTCGCGGACGGACGTGCCGCGGCGGAGGTCTTCGACCGGGCGCATGCCGATGTCGATCTTGTTGATGCGCAGCGCCGGCGGGGTGAGCGCGGTCTCGATCGGATAGGGCAGGTGATAGTTCAGCCCCGGCTGCACCTCGCGGATGAACTTGCCGAACCGTAGCACGACGCCGAGCTCATCGGGCTCGACCCGGAAGAAGCCGGAGAAGCCCCAGAGCACGACCGCCGCCAACGCGATCAGCGCGATGCCGCGGCCGCCGAGATTGCCGGGCAGCAGGCTGCGCAGGCGATCCTGGCTCCGGCGCAGCAATTCCTCGAGATCGGGCGGCTTCGAGCCGCCCGGTGATTGCGGCCCCGAGCTCCAGGGTCCCCGCGGCCCCGACCCCCAAGGGCCGCCGCCACCGGATTGGTTGCTCCACGGCATTCAATGTCTCCTGATGCCGGGATCATTCCGGCTTGGTTGCGGGGGTTATAGGGGAGTGGCGGGGCCCTTACAACGCGCCGTTATGCCACGAGATCGGCGGTTATTGCGCGGCCAAGCGCTTATAAGTGACGAAAGCGAAAGCGGCATCGTCTCCGGCGGCCGTTACATGTTCATCGCGGGCAATTTCGCGCCAAACCCTCAAATCGATCGCCGGGAAATACGCATCTCCCGCGGTCGCTGCGTGGATATAGGTAATGACCAGACGCGTCGCCAGCGGCATCGCCTGGGCATAAAGGTCGGCGCCGCCGGCAATGACGATCGCCTCGGCGTTGCGCCGCAGGGCGTCGCCGCGCGCCGCCGCCAGGGCGGCATCGAGGCTCGGCGCCACGACAAGTCCCGGTGCGGCGAATTTCGGATCGCGGCTCGCCACGATGGTGGTGCGGCCGGCAAGCGGCTTGCCGATCGAGAGGTAGGTCTTGCGCCCCATGATCACCGGCTTGCCCATGGTCAGCGCGCGGAAATGCTGCATGTCCGACTTGAGCCGCCAGGGCAGAGCGTTGCCGCGGCCGATCACGCCGTTCTCGGCAATCGCCGCGACGATGAGGATGTCCATCCTCACACCGCCACGGCGGCCTTGATGTGCGGATGCGGCTCGTAGCCCTCGAGCGAAAAATCCTCGTAGCGAAAGCCGAACAGATCCTTCACCGCCGGATTGAGCCGCAGCGTCGGCAACGGACGCGGGCTGCGGGCGAGCTGCAGGCGCGCCTGCTCGAGATGGTTGAGATAGAGGTGGGTGTCGCCGAAGCTGTGAATGAAGGCGCCGGGTTTGAGCCCCGTCACTTGCGCGACCATCAGCGTCAGCAGCGCGTAGGAGGCGATATTGAACGGCACGCCGAGAAAGACATCGGCCGAGCGCTGATAGAGCTGACACGACAGCGCGCCCGCCGCGACGTTGAACTGGAACAGGCAGTGGCAGGGCGACAGCGCCATCAGGTCGTTCTCCGCCGGGTTCCAGGCGGTGACGATCAGGCGGCGCGAGTCGGGGTTGCGGCGGATCTCGGCGACCACGTTCGCCATCTGGTCGATGGCGCCGCCCTCCGGCGTCGGCCACGAGCGCCATTGCCGGCCGTAGACCGGGCCGAGGTCGCCGTTGGCGTCGGCCCATTCGTCCCAGATATGCACCCCGTGATCGTCGAGATATTTGATGTTGGTGTCGCCGCGCAGGAACCACAGCAGCTCGTAGATGATGGATTTGACGTGCAGCTTTTTGGTGGTGAGCAGCGGAAACCCGGCGTTGAGGTCGAAGCGCATCTGGTGCCCGAAGATCGAGCGGGTGCCGACGCCGGTGCGGTCGCGCTTCTCGACGCCTTCGCTCAGCACGCGTTCCATCAAATCGAGGTATTGGCGCATCTTGCGGTTTGTGCGGTTACGATTTCGCGTGAGTCGCCTGGCGGAGCTTACCGCCAAATGAGGGACGGACGAAGCGCGCGCAAGGGGCGCGGTGGAAAGGATCGGATCGCCGTGCCGGGTCACCGCGCCGCTCGCGATGCTAGACGGCTTCCATCACGGCTTCGCCGAGGCCCTCGACCGTGAACACCGCCCGTTCGCCGGGCCCGATCGATACCGTCGCAATGAGGCTCCCGGTGATGACCACCATACCGGCCTTGAGATCGCGGCCGCGCTCGGCGAGATGGTTGGCGAGCCAGGCGAGCTTCGCGCACGGATCCTCGGCCTTGCCCTCGCCGGCCGGCTTGCCGCCGACCGTGAGGCGGCCGCTGATGCCGGCCAAAGCCGCGGCCGGCACCGATTTCGGCGCGCCGAGAACCACGCCGCCATTCCAGCAATTCTCGACGATCAGGGAGGTGGCCTCGGTGCGCGCATAGTCCGCATGGCGGTCCTCGATCAGCTCGAACGCGGGCATGGCGGCTGTCACCGCCGGCGCGACCGCATCGCGCGTCCACGGCGCGCCCGATGCCGGCAGGTCGGCGCCGAGCTTCAGCGCGATCTCGCTTTCGAGGCGCAAGTTGACGAAATCCGCGGTCCGCAGCCGCGCGGGCGAAGCGTGGATGGTGCGCGCAAAGATGGCGCCGCCGCAGGGATGCGCGATGCCCATCAAGCGCTGCATCACCTTGGTGGTGGTGGCGATCTTGGCGCCGCCGACCGCGCCGTAGACCGGCTCCGCCAGCCGGTAATAGGCCTCCTGCGCGGCGTAGGCCTCGGCGATCGATGCCGGGCGCAATTCGTCCGGCAGGTTGCGGTACGGGAGCCGCCGCCGGCGTGCCTCCCACATCCACCGCGCCATCGCGTTCGCCCGGTCGCCGTCGCTCATGGTTTTCCTGTTCTCAATCCCGCGCAAAGGGACGACATCATCCGCCGCGACCGGCATAATCATCGCGGCGCCCGCTCTGTTCGCCGGGCGAACAATATCGGAGGAAGAGTCTTTGGCGAAAGCATTCGAGAGCGATTTCTGGAAAGACGCCGAAAGCCGCAAAATCTGGGACGACATCGTGCCGGGCGAGCCGCGAAAGACGCTGCCGTATCTGCTGACGCTGGAAGCTATCCACCGCTACTGCTGGGCCGTCGGCGAGGATCATCCCCTCTATTTCGATGAAGCCTATGCCCGCACCAGCCGCTATGGCGGGCTGATCGCGCCGCCGTCGATCCACATCCTCTTGATGTTCGCCTGCACGCCGGCCGACGACTGGATGCGCAGCCCGGGCACGGTGAATGCCGGCCAATCCTGGAGCTACAACATTCCGGCACGTCCGGGCGACACCATCACGCTTTCAGCGCGCGCGCTCGACAAGTTCATCAAGAAAGAGCGGCTATTCGTCGTTCACGACAATGTCTTCTTCAACCAGCGCGGCGACGTGATCTGCTCGGGCCGCGGCTGGACGATCCGCCCCGAATAAGGAGCCGGCGATGGTCACGATGTTCGAAAGCTTCGAAACCCTGGCCCCCGGGCAGCGCATCGAAGGTCCGGTATTTGCGGTATCCCGCGAAACCATCAAAGCGTTCTGCGACGCTTCCCTCGACTACAACCCGCTGCATCTCGACGACGACTACATGCAGGGCAGTTTCGGCAAGACCAGTTTCGGCGGCATCATCATGCACGGCATGAACAATTTCGGGCTAATGACCCGCATGCTGACCGACTGGGCCCATGCGGCGAACGGCGTGCACCGGCGGCTGGAGACGCGCTGGCTCGCTCCGGTGAAGCCCGGCGACACGATCCAGCCTTTCGGCCAACTCAAAGCCAAGCGCGAAACCGGCAAATCACGCTGGGTCGTCGTCGACGTCATGGTGCGCAACCAGCGCGGCGAGACGGTCGCGACCGGCGAGGCGCTGATCGAGTTTCCCCGCGAGCAGACGGCATCGTGATCCCGCCGATGAAGCTCGGCGGCGGCAGATCGCGCCCGGCACGTTTAGGCGATGATGCCGGTCAGCGTCGCCGGACTGTCGATGCGCACGGTGGCGCCGCGCACGCCGGACCACACCGCCACGACCGATGTCGGCCCGGAACTGCTCAGCGGCGTCACCACCGACAGCGTGGTGGGGACGCGGCCGGTGCTGGGCGGCGACGCCTCGTTATAGGTGAAGCAGGCAAACGCGCCGAGCACCTCGCCATTGACCTGCAGTCCGAAATTGCCGCCGGGAATACTGGTGCCTTGGGCATAGGGATTGGGAATATTGAGGATCAACAAGGCCGAGTCGCCGCGGGGCAAGGTGATGGCAAGGCCGGGAATGGCCGACCACGAGCCGCTATTGGTGCTGTGCTGCCCGCTGCTTTGTGCGTAGACGATCATATTCTCCCCACTCTGACGCCGTATTGGGTGGCGGCGGCGCGCGTTTATAATACAACCTTGAGACTAATACCAACACCTTTAACGCTGAGAGAGAATTAGCCGAATGGCTAAGTCGACCAATGCCGGTTTGGCGTCGAGGAGCGCGCCGATGAACGGCGCTGCGTGGGCACGAATGCTCGGCGCTTCGCTTGGGAGCGGTCCGCCGATGCCGGCGGACGCTGGCCAAACGTCTGTCCTTCTGATTAGGATGCCTGAATTCGGGACTTTGCCCGGAACCGGCGCGCGGTGAAATCGCGCGCCCTGGCGCCGCGCGACGCTTTAGAGCATGATCCGGAAAAAGCCTGCCCTCGGACTTGATCCGGGGGTGGAAACCGGTTTTTCGAAAAGATCACGCTCCACAAAGGATATTAGAGCGTCAAGCGATTCAATCTAAAGCCATTGCGCTCTAGAACGACGCCTTCGCCGCCTTGAATTTTTCGGTGACGTCTCCCGACAGCGCGATGTCGTCCGGGTTGAGCACCATCACCGGCGAACCGGGGCGCAGATTCATCTTCAAGAGATCGGTCCAGATGACGTTCGGCGCGGTGCTCAGCTCGAAATAATAGCGCTTGTCGGTGAGGTTCATCACCGTGCGATATTCGGTGTTGTAGATGCCGAAGTTCTTGTACGGCGCGCCGAACGGCACCGAGACATTGCGGGCGATGGCAAACACTTCGGCGATCGCTTCGCGCTCGTCCTTGGGCGCCGGCAGCATCGCCAGGTAATAAGTGGCGCGGGCAAAGCGGTCTCTCGGGTTGACGTTGCCGGGCAGCGGCATGTCGCTGGAGGGGTGGGAGAAGTTGAACTTCTTCAACAGCGCGAGCTGCTCGTTATAGGTCGGGTCGTTGGTCATGATGGTGTATTGGCGGCCGTGATGAATGAGCGGCTTGCCGCCGATATATTCGATGATGGCGGAGTCGCCGCCGGCATCCTCCAGCGCCAGATGGACATTGGCCTGATGTCCGCGCGCCGCGACCATCACCACCTGTATGCTGGCGAGCACGTCGAGCGCCTCGTTCACGGTGGCGGCGTTGTCGAGCGCGTACTGCGCCCACAATCCGGCCTGCACGCCCGGCTTGCTCGCGTCCCTGGCGCCGAAATCGGTCGCGTCGAGATAGAGCATGTGGGCGCCGAGGCCGCGCTCGTTGAAGCCGTCGGCGGTGCCGATGCCGTAGATCGTGGTCACCAGGCTTGCGTATTTGGACGTCCACTTGGCGGGGTTTTCCGCAACCGCCACCGCGCCGCCGGCACGGCCGCCGTCGCGGCTCATGCCACGCGGAAACACGGTGAGGATCGGATCGGTGGATTCCGGCCAGTCCATCGTTCGTCCGACCACGACCGCGAGCTTGTTGTCGTTCCACAGGATGCGGGTGCAGGCGTCGGCGATGGGCGCGGCGCCAAGCACAATCACCGCGGCCGCCAGCGCGCCGTACACGGTGTTTCGTTTTACCATGGCTTGATCTCCCGGTACGATCCGTCGTTGGTTTCGATGCGTCTTCGAGGGCTTGTTTCGCTTGGCGACGTTGCCGCCCGCGCAAGGTTCGACGCTAAACAACGGCGATGTACGCAAACAAAATAAATTCGCCGCAAATTGACGCTCTTTGACAATGTGCGAGGTGGTAGCGGGCGGTAGGGCGGAGGAGCCCAACGGTCCGTGCTGTGCACCGCTCGGTGGCAGCCGCGTCATTCCAGCAGCGCCTTGAGGAAACTTCTCGCCCGCTCGTAAATTCCCGGTGCCTCGCTCTCGCGCGGCCCGCCGACGGCGAGCGTAAAGCCGGCGCCGTGCCTGGTCTGCTGCGTGCGCAGCCAAGGCGCGGCGCGGTCGAGAATGTCGGGCTCGCGCAGGTCCACGACCAGGAGCGGTTTGCGGTAGCGCTGCGCGAGGTCGCCCGCGAGCATTGTCCCCGCCGAGACTTCCACGCCGCCGGCGTCAAGGAGGATCAAGCAGGCGTCGGCGTCGCGCACATTCCACTCCGTGCGCTGCGCCGGATCGGGAAGCGGCGTCTCTTTCAGATGCGGATATTTGGCCAGGACGCCGGGCGGCTGCGGAAAATCCTCGGCCCAGCCGCCTTGCGGGCACCAGCCGCCGTAAGCGATGCCGCGCGCCAGCGCCACATCGAGCACGGCGCGGTCGACGCCGGATTGTCCGCCGGAAAGGAGCTTCATGGGTGAGCAAGCCTAGCAAGCGGAGCCCGGATTGAGTGAAACGAAATCCGGGGCGAACGTTGCGGCCCATTCCCCGGATTTTGCTGCTGCTGAATACGGCTACTTGCTCACGCCGCATCTGCGGGCCGGACGCGGCGGGTAATCTCTACCCCACGCTCGCGCTCGACGACGGCGATGTCGTATTGGCTTTGCAGATCAAGCCAGAATTGCCCGCTGTTGCCGAAGTAGCGGCCGAGGCGTACCGCCGTATCCGCGGTGATCGAGCGCCGGCCGTTCAAAATGTCAGTGATGCGGCCCGACGGCACGCCGATATCGAGCGCGAGCCGATTGGCGCTTAGTCCGCGCGTGCTCAACTCGCGCTTCAACAGACGGCCTGGATGGACGGCAGGGGGCATTGTTCTCATCCCTTATGGTAGTCGACGATCTCGACGTCGTGGGCATCACCCTTGCGAAACTCGAAACAAATGCGCCAACGCTCATTGACGGTCATGGCCCACTGATTCTTGCGTTCGCCCTTCAGCTTGTGCAGGAGTGACGGGAGACCCGGGGCAAGGGGGCATCCACGTCTTAAAGAGTGGGTCAAATCAAAGTCGTGGAGGGCCGGAACGAGTCCGGCCAGGACGAAGTGCTCATGCGGGCTACGTGCTCTCCTTTAGTCATTGCCGGGTAAAAGGCGCGAAGCGCCGTCTTCGGTTGCGCCGCAATAGAATCCGCGCCACATTTAGGGTGCCGGAAGGCGGGAATAAAGCCATGGATGCGCGCCGCAAACAGCCACTAGGCGACAAGATGCAACGCGAGCCGCCGCACCGCGACGAGCCTTCGCGCGACGAGCCTTCGCGCGACAAGCCTTTGCGCGACAAACCTTGGATGTTTCGCACCTATGCGGGCCACTCCGACGCCAAGGCCTCGAATGCGCTCTATCGCAAGAACCTGAGCAAGGGGCAGACCGGGCTCTCGGTCGCCTTCGATCTGCCGACGCAGACCGGCTACGACTCAGACCATCCGCTCGCCAAGGGCGAGGTCGGCAAGGTCGGCGTGCCGATCTCGCATATCGGCGACATGCGCGCCCTGTTCGACGGCATCCCGCTCGGCGAGATGAACACGTCGATGACCATCAACGCCACCGCCGCCTGGCTCTTGGCGCTCTACGTCGCGCTCGCCGACGAGCAAAGCGTGCCGCGCGTCAAGCTCACTGGAACCACGCAGAACGACATCATCAAGGAATATCTGTCGCGCGGCACTTACGTCTTTCCCCCGGCGCCGTCGATGCGGCTGACCAAGGACGTGATTTTGTTCACGACCAAGGAAATGCCGAAGTGGAATCCGATGAACGTCTGCTCCTATCACCTGCAGGAGGCGGGCGCGACGCCGGTGCAGGAGCTGGCTTTTGCGCTCGCCACCGCGATCGGCGTGCTCGACGCGGTGAAGGCGTCGGGCGAATGCGCGGCGGAGGAATTCGGCGAGGTGGTCGGCCGTATCTCGTTCTTCGTCAACGCCGGGCTGCGCTTCGTCACCGAAGTCTGCAAGATGCGCGCTTTCACCGAGCTGTGGGACGAGATCACGCGCGAGCGCTACGGCGTGACCGATCCTAAGCAGCGGCTGTTCCGCTACGGCGTGCAGGTCAATTCGCTGGGGCTGACCGAGCAGCAGCCGGAGAACAACGTCAGCCGCATTTTGCTCGAGATGCTCGCGGTGACGCTGTCGAAGAACGCCCGCGCCCGCGCCGTGCAGCTGCCGGCCTGGAACGAGGCGCTCGGGCTGCCGCGCCCGTGGGACCAGCAATGGTCGCTGCGCATGCAGCAGATCCTCGCCTACGAGACCGACCTTTTGGAATACGGCGACATTTTCGACGGCTCGCCGGCGATCGCCGCCAAGGTCGCCGAGCTGAAAGAGGCGGCGAGGGAGGAGCTCGCGCAGATCGAGAAGATGGGCGGCACCGTGGCCGCCGTGGAATCCGGTTACCTGAAACAGCAGCTCGTCGAATCGAATTCGCGTCGGGTCGAGGCGATCGAGCGCGGCGAGCAGACCGTGGTCGGCGTCAACCGCTTCGTCGAGGCCGAGCCGTCGCCGCTCGCCGACGCCGCCGAAGCGATCCTCACCGTATCGGAGGAGGCCGAGACCGGGCAGATCGCGCGGCTCAAAGCCTGGCGCGTCGCGCGCGACAACGAGGCCGTCGCCGCGGCGCTCGCCGCGCTGCGTCGCGCTGCGAAAAACGGCGCAAACATCATGCCGGCCTCGATCGCCTGCGCCAAAGCCGGCGTCACCACCGGCGAATGGGGCTTTGCGCTGCGCTCGGCGTTCGGCGAATACCGCGCGCCGACCGGGGTCGGCACCGCCATGCGCAACGACGCCGAGGGCCTCGACGATATCCGCGCCGAGGTCGATCGGGTGTCGAAAAAACTCGGCCGGCGGTTGAAATTTCTGATCGGCAAGCCCGGCCTCGACGGCCATTCCAACGGCGCCGAGCAGATCGCGGCGCGCGCCCGCGACGCCGGCATGGACGTGGTCTATGACGGCATTCGCCTGACCGCGGAGGCGATCGCGGCGGCGGCGGCGGAAAAGAACGTGCACGTCGTCGGCCTGTCGATCCTGTCCGGCTCGCACCTGCCGCTGGTGGCCGACGTCATCGCGCGCTTGAAGGAGGCCGGGCTCGACGATATGCCGGTCGTGGTCGGCGGCATTATTCCGAAGGAGGACGCCAGCGCGCTGAAAGAAGCCGGCGTCGCCGCGGTCTACACGCCGAAGGATTTCGAATTAAACCGCATCATGGCCGATCTGGTGCGGATCGTGGAAAATGCGACTTCGGGATGATGCTCATTCGTCATCACGCACCACGGTCGCGAGCGCGTCGCGCAGCGCGCTCGGGCTGATCGGTTTGCGCAGATAAGCGTTCATGCCGGCACTGCGCGCGGCATCCTCGTCACCGGTCTCGCTGCGGCCGGTAATGCCGATGATCGGTGTTTGGCCGGCAGTTCCGGCGAGCGCGCGGATGCGGCGCGTCGCTTCGCGGCCGTCGATGCCGGGCAGCGTCACGTCCAGCAGCACGGCGTCGTAGCCGCGCGCGACCGCCGCCACCGCTTCCTCGCCCGTGCCGACGAAGTCGGCACGGTGACCGAGCTCGGCGAGGATGGTGTTGAGGATGACCCGGCCGTAGGGGTTGTCCTCCGCGCACAGGACGGCGAGCGGGGGCGCCGGCGCCGCCGGCGGTCGCTGCGGCGCGTTTGCTGCCGCCGCAGCGGTCCCGATCGCGAGCACGGCCGAGAGGCGGAAACTCGCGCCGCGGCCGTTGCGGCTGGTGACGGTCAGATCGCCGCCCATCAGCTTGGCCAGGTGGTTGACGACGGCAAGCCCGAGCCCGGCGCCGCCATAGCGCCGCGCAATGTCGGCGCTGGCTTGCGCGAACGGCCGGAACAGCCGCTTGATCTCGGCGGCCTTGAGCCCGATGCCGCTGTCGGTGACGGTGAAGACGAGCCGGACGCGGCCGCGCGCCGCCGCGCGCGCCGGGCGCACATCGAGCCGCACGCCGCCGCGCTCGGTGAACTTCACCGCATTGTCGATGAGGTTTTCCAGCGCCGCCCGCAGCCGGACCGCGTCGCCGACCAAGAGCCCCGGCACATCGGCCGCGACGGTCACTTCGGCGCTGAGGCCCTTGGCCTCCGCCCGCGCGGCGAGCGAATCGGCGAGACCTTCAAGCAGACGCCGCGGCCGGAAGACCTCGTGTTGCAGCCGCAGCGTGCCGGCGTCGGCCCTGGCGCCGTCGATCATCAATGTCGTCAGCGCGGCGAGATGCTCGGCGCTGTCTTTGATGCTGGAAGCCCAACGCCGCTCGCGTTCGCCAAGATTGGAGCTGGCCAGCAATTCGCCGAGCGCCAGGATGCCGGTCAACGCCGTGCGAATGTCGTGCGCGTAAGCCGCCAGCGAAGCTTCGCTGACGCGAACCAGCGGCGCGCGCCGCCGACTCCGGCGCCGCGCCGGTTTGGCGGCCGGCTTTTTGGACCTCGTTCGCGCCGTTCTTCGTCGCGCCATGACAGCCCCCGCCGCCTAGCGTTGTTAGTGGAGCATGATCTTTTCGGAAAACCGGTTTCCACTTTTCCGGATCATGCTCACCCCAACATGCCACGGCGCCGGTAAGAACGAAATGAATTCAGCGTGCGGATCTTCGGCGCGCCAATCTTCAGCGGGCCAGTCGTCAGCATGCAAGCCCGACCAGGCGCCGGACATCGGCCGGCGTCGCGCCGGCGGCCCGCAATTCGCGCAAGCTGGTCGCTTGCGTCGATTTCGACAGCTTGCGGCCGTCGGCATCGAGAATAAGCTTGTGATGATGATAGACCGGCTGCGGCAGGCCGAGCAGCGCCTGCAACAGCCGATGAATGCCGGTCGCCCAGAACAAATCTTGCCCGCGCACGACGTCGGTCACGCCCTGACGAGCGTCGTCGACCGCCACCGCGAGGTGATAGCTCGCCGGCATTTCCTTGCGCGCCACCACGACATCGCCCCACATCTGCGGTGCCGCCTCGACGATACCGGTCTGGCCCTGCGGGCCGCTGCCGGTCTCGGTCCAGGTCAATTCACCGGCGCGCGCGATGGCCGCATCCAGGGCGAGCCGCAACGCGTACGGCCCGCCGGCCCGGCGCCGGCGCTCGCGTTCGGCCGCCGGCAGTTGGCGCGCGTCGCCCGGATAAAGCGGCACCCCGTCGGGATCGCGCGGCCAATGGCCTTGCCGATCCCGCGCGGCGACCAGCGCCGCGATCTCGCTGCGGCTCTCGAAGCTCGGATAGATCAAGCCCTGCGTTTCGAGCTTGGCGAGCGCGGCCCGGTAATCGTCGAACTGCTCGCTCTGCCGCCGCACGCTCGTGTCCCAGGAGATGCCGAGCCATCCGAGGTCCTGGTAGATCGCCGCTTCATATTCCGGCCGGCAGCGCGAAACGTCGATGTCCTCGATGCGCAACAGGAGCCGGCCGCCGAGGTCGCGCGCCATGTCGTGATTGAGCAACGCCGAGTAGGCGTGGCCGAGATGCAGATAGCCGTTCGGGCTCGGCGCGAAGCGAAGGATACGGGTGTACATCGTCTGTCGTGCCGATCACTGTCAGGGTTGACCGTCCGGCTCGGGTCGAGCACTCACATAGGCGCGCGGCGCCGCGGTGCGAAGAGCGAGCCGGTAACGACCGATCGTCATGACGCAGACCCACATCCATACCGAGACCGATCTCGACGTTGGACTAGCTGCGCTCCGCCGCGCCGATCCAAGGTTCGCCGCGCTGATGGCGACGGCCGGACGACCGCCGTTGCGGCGGCGGGCCGATGGCTTCGCCGGCTTGGCCGCCATCATCGTGGCGCAGCAGCTTTCGACCGCCAGCGCCGGCGCGATCTGGGCACGGCTGGCCGACGCCTTCGATCCGTTCGAGCCGGCGGTCATCCGGCGCGCCCGCGCAACGCGGCTGGCGCGGCTCGGGCTGTCCGCGCCCAAAATCCGCGCGCTGAAGGAAATCGCCCGCGCCGTCCTGCGCGGCGAACTCGCGCTGGCAACGCTGGCCGACCTTCCCGCCGATACGGCGCACGCCGCGCTGACGGCCGTTCATGGCATCGGCCCGTGGACGGCCGACATTTATCTCTTGTCATGCCTCGGCCATGCCGATGCCTGGCCGGCCGGCGACCTCGCCTTGCAGGAAGCGGCAAGGCTCGCCTTCTCGCTACCGGCACGGCCGACCGCCAAGGAGATGCAGGCCCTGGCCGAACCCTGGCGGCCGTGGCGCGCCGTCGCGGCCCGGGTGTTGTGGACGTATTACCGCGCGGCGGCGGCCGCAAAGCCCTCCGGCGGCCGAACGCCGCGACCGTAGGCGCCGTCAGGACGCTGCAACTTTAATTTCCAGTTCGTCGTAGCGCTTGAATCTGTAGAATATGACTGAGCCGGCCCAGCTCAACATGAAAACACCGATAATCACATAGCCCAGCCTGCCGAAATTATCATTGAGCCCGCCGATCGCACCCCAGAAACCGCCGCCGTCGGTAAGACCAAGCTGGTCGCCGATGAGATTGAGCGTCTCGAGGCCGCCGATTACGACGGCGACCACCACCGACACCGCCGTGATGGTCATGTTGTAATAGAGCTTGCGGATCGGTTTCATGAATGCCCAGCCGTAGGCGCCCAGCATCAGCACGCCGTCGGTGGTGTCGACCAGCGACATGCCAGCCGTGAACAGCGCGGGGAATATCAAGATGGAACTGAACGTCACGCCGTTAGCCGCTTGAGTGGACGAAATGCCAAACAGCGCTACTTCTGTTGCCGTGTCGAACCCGAGCCCGAACAGGAAACCGATCGCCAGCATGTGCCAGCTCCGGGTGACGAGCCGGAACAGCGGACGAAAGATGCGAGCAAGGAATCCTCGGCTGTTGAGCAAGATGTCGAAGTCGTCGGCCGCGAACGGTTCGCCGCGTTTGACCGCCTGAAAGGTGCGGTAGACGGAAACCAGCACCAGAGCGTTGACAAGGGCGATGGCGAACAGAAACAATGCCGAAGCGCTGGTGCTGATAATGCCGCCGACGGCCTTCATCGAGTCAAAACGCGACGTGAGTTCCGACGCGGCGAAGGCAATACCCACCGACATAGCCACCACCACGGTCGAGTGGCCGAGCGCAAAGAAAAAACCCACCGCGACCGGCCGCTGGCCTTGCTGCATGAGCTTGCGCGTGACGTTGTCGATCGCCGCGATATGATCGGCGTCGACCGCGTGCCGCAAGCCGAAAGTATAGGCGAGCAGAGCCGTGCCGAGGATCACCAGGCGGTCGCTCGAAGCGACGAACGCCCAAAGCCAGACGAGAACATTGCCGCCGATCAGAACGGCATAGATAGCTGTCAGCCGGCGCCGCAGATCGGCGCCGCCCTTATTCAAGACACCCGATACAATTCCAGGCATGACACTCTCGCCTGCTGTTGGAGGTAACCAGCACGATCGCGGGACATGCCGCAAGAGCGACAGACCATCGGTTCATCTCGCCCGTGATCGGCTGCACGAGTGATGGCAGGTCTCCTGGCTCGCGGGTCGTCACCTGGCTGCCGAAGCTTCCCGGTTTCCCGGTGGTCAAAGATTGGCGGACAGGTTCACCGCTTACAGTTGCGGGACGGCCGCGGCCTCGAGCACCGCCGCTCTCACCACGTTCCCTTTTGATCCCCGAGGGGAACCATCGCCGCGAAGCCTATGCAGCGTCGCGTCGGTGCACAAGCCCTCGCCGCGCAGAAATTCTTTTGGTTCCAAAATCACGGTCAAAACCACTCTTGCATGCGAAATTATAAAAGTGACCTTACTAAAGCATAACGTTCTGCTCAAGCGTTCTGCCATTCGGTAGGCGTCGACTCCGAATTGACGCCAGCCGCACGAGTTCCGGGCTTCATCGGCGAAAAGAGCCGCGGGACTCTTGCATCCGCCGGCTGCAGGAATGCGGCGTAGAATTGAAGCGATTCATGTCCATCCCTCGATCTTATCTGCTCTAATTCTAAACTATAAAAGTTGACGGTGTCTTCGATCCGATGTTTTGATCTTTTGACCGCGCGGGGTTGCAAGATGAATGGCAACGGCGGGTAAGATGTTTCCCCGGAGTGTACTTTCGAGCTTGACGGTGAAAGTGGATCATATGTAGCATTGGCTATATGATGATGTCTTAGCCTGAAAATAAGGCTTCTATTAGATGGCGAGAGATGTCTTGAGCGAAGATATGAATGTCACAATGGCTATTGAAAATGCGCAAAGCAGCGGGTTGGGTCGCGGTGAAGAAGTTGGTCCTCGGGGCCATTGTCGGCATGATGCTGGCGACCGCAGGCGGCGCCGCAGCCGATGACATCATGGTGACGAAGGCGCCGCCACCATCGGCGAGTCCCGCGGGTTTCAACTGGACGGGCTTCTATTTTGGCACCCATCTTGGCGTCGCCTGGGGAAGCTCGAACTGGACGACGCCGAACGGGACGTCCGGTTCGATCAATCTGTTTCAACCGATCGACACGTTCAACGAGGCGGGAAGCTGGTTGCTGGGGGTGCAAGGCGGCTACAACTACTTGCTGCCGAACCGTGTCCTGCTCGGTGCCGAAGTCGATGCCTCGTTTCCGAGCTTTCAAAACCTCTCCGGCATCTCGATTGGCGGCACTTCGAATTTTACCTCGCCGACGCTTGGCGCGGTCAGCTACAGCGAGACGGTGCTGTCTTCCGGCACCGTGCGTGGCCGCATCGGCTATGCTCCGGGCAGCTGGCTGTTCTACGCGACCGGCGGCTTCGCTTGGACTTACGATCAATTGACGCTGACGAATCTAACGACCGGCACCGCCGACGCGCCATTCTTGTGGCGCTTGGGTTGGGCGGCCGGCGCCGGCGTCGAAGTACCGGTGGCGCCGCACTGGACGGCGCGGCTCGAATATCTTTACACCGACTACGGCAATAGCTCCGTGCTGTTTGCAAATAACGGTCAGCGCTTCTCGTCCGACTTCTCGCTTAATGAGGTACGCGCCGGCCTGAACTATCAGTTTGGCAATGATCCGGTGGCGGCGATCGCCCACGGGCCCGATGTACAAGGAACCGATAACTTGAATTTCCACGGTCAGACCACGTTCGTCTGGCAAGGCTACCCTGCGATCCGATCGCCCTATTCGGGCGCCCAAAGTCTGCCCGGCAGCGGCGAGGGTCGGGAGACAGTGGACGTTACGCTTGCGGTCGGCATGCGGTTGTGGCATGGCGCCGAATTGTGGATCGATCCCGAGATCGATCAGGGTCATGGGCTTGCCGACACCCACGGCATCGCCGGATTTCCGAGCGGCGAGGCCTACAAGCTCGGCTTTAATTATCCGTATGCGCGGGCGAACCGTTATTTCGTCCGGCAGACCATCGATCTCGGCGGCGACAGTCAGAAAGTCGATGCCGACTTCAATCAGTTCGCCGGCTCGCAGACGGCCAACCGCATCGTGCTGACGGTGGGCAAGTTCTTCATGACCGACATGTTCGACACCAACAAATACGCCAACAATGCCAAAGCCGATTTCCTGAACTGGTCGGTCATTAATAATGGCGCGTTCGACTTCGGCAGCGATGCCTGGTCCGATAGCTACGGCGCGGTCGCGGAATTGTACCTGGGAAACTGGGCGTTCCGCAGCGGACTATTCGACATGTCGCAAACCCCGGCCGACGTCGGCGGAGACAGTGCCTTAGGCTACGGTCTCGACCCAACCTTCCATAACTTCGAGTGGCTTGAAGAAATCGAGTACCGATATCGCCTGTGGGATCAACCCGGCAAGATCAAGGTCACCGGTTTTCTCATCCGCGGAGACATGGGAAATTATAATAACGCCGTTGCGCTCTCCCTAGCGGCGGGCCTCGATGCCAGCGATGCGCTGGCGGCGGTGCGCACCTATACCAGCCGGCCAGGAGTGCTACTCAACCTTGAGCAGCAAGTGACCGAGACCGTGGGCTTATTCGCTCGCGCCGGTTGGGCCGACGGCAACGTCGAGTGTTGGGATAACACCGACATCGACCGCACGGTCGAGGCGGGGCTCTCGTTCAACGGCAAGACGTGGAACCGGCCGGACGACACGATTGGCATCGCCGCCGTCGTCAACGGCATTTCCAGCGCCCACATCGCCTTTTTCAACGCCGGAGGCTATGGCATTGTCATCGGCGACGGCCAGCTGCCGCATCCCGGGCTCGAGCAGATCGTCGAGACCTATTACAGCTACGCTCTTTCCGCCTCGACCAAAGTCAGCGTCGACTATCAGTTCGTCGCCAATCCCGCCTACAACACCGACCGTGGGCCGGTGAATATTTTTGCCGGGCGGCTTCACACCGCATTCTGAACCGCCCGCTTCCCAACAGCGATGTTGCGGTCGCGACACGCCTCCCCATTCCCGGCGATAGGGCGCTGCGGCGTCGTGGCGCGAAGGCGGTGGTTCGGCTATGGATTTGTGAAAATCTCGTTGCGAAATCTGAATGTCACAATGCCTGTTGAAAATGGGCAACGAAGCGGGTTGGGGTCGCGGTGAAGACGTTCGTCATGGGAGCCATCATTGGCATGGCGCTGGCGACCGCAAGCGGCGCCGCGGCCGATGACCTCACGGTGACGAAGGCGCCGCCGCCGTCGTCCGCCGCTCCTTCCGTCCACGACTGGAGCGGGGTCTATGCCGGCGGCCATCTCGGCTATGCCTGGGGAAGCTCGAATTGGACAGTGCCCGGTGCCTCCGGCTCGCTCGACCTGGCGCAACCGATTGACACCTTCGATGAAGCGGGAAGCTTCTTCGAGGGTCTTCAAGCCGGTTATAACTACATGCTCCCGAACCGCGTGGTCATCGGCGCCGAGATCGACGCATCATTCCCGGCCTTTCCGAATCTCGCCGGCATCTCCATTGGCGGCATCTCGAACTTTACCTCGCCGACGCTTGGCCCGATGAGCTACAGCGAGACGGTGCTCTCTTCCGGCACAGTGCGCGGCCGTATTGGTTATGCTCCCGGCAACTGGTTATTTTACGCGACCGGCGGTTTCGCCTGGAGCTACGATCAGCTGACGCTGACGCAACTGGCCAGCGGTACCACCGATATGCCCCTCTTGTGGCGATTGGGCTGGGCGGCCGGGGCCGGCGTCGAGGTTCCGGTGGCGCCGCACTGGACCGCGCGGCTCGAATATCTATTCACCGATTACGGCATCAGCGGCGTGAACTTTTTGCGCGGGGCGCAGCGAATTGATTCCGACTTTTCGCTGCAAGAGTTGCGCGCGGGCTTGAACTATCAGTTCGGTAACGATCCGGTGGCGGCGCTCGTGGCAGCGCCAACCACGCCGCAAACTGACCGCATTAACTTCCACGGCCAAACCACGTTCGTCTGGCAAGGTTATCCTGCGATCCGAGCGCCCTATGCAGGCCCCAATAGTCTGCCCGGTAGCGGCGAGGGCCGCGAGACCTGGGACGCCACGTTCTACGCTGGCGTGCGGCTGTGGCAGGGCGCCGAGCTGTGGGTCAATCCGGAGCTCGATCAAGGCTTTGGTCTCGCGGAAACACATGGCGTGGCCGGATTTCCGAGCGCCGAGGCCTACAAGCAAGGCGCCAATTACCCATACGCGCGTGTGCAGCGCTATTTCGTCCGGCAGACGATCGATCTCGGCGGCGAAACCGGGAAGGTGGACGCCGACATCAATCAGTTCGCCGGTTCGCAGACGGCGAACCGGCTGGTGCTGACGGTCGGCAAATTCGCCGTTGTCGACATGTTCGATACCAACAAATACGCGAACAACCCCAGAGGCGATTTCCTGAATTGGACGGTTGTCAATGCCGGCACGTTCGACTACGCCGCCGACGCCTGGGCCTTCACCTACGGCGCGGCCGCCGAATGGTACCAGGGCCGCTTTACCTTGCGCGGCGGCATCTTCGATCTGTCGGCAACCCCCACCGGCGGGAATAGCCCGTTAGGCTACGGTCTCGACCCGACTTTCAACCAATTCCAGTTGGTCGGTGAAATCGAAGAACGGCACGAGCTATGGGGCCAACCCGGCAAGCTCAAGATTACCGGCTTCCTCAACCGCGGCGACGCCGGGAGCTTCCAGGCGGCCATTAATCTCGCCGCCATCACCGGCGGACCCGCCGACATCAACGCCGTGCGCACTTATACCAGCCGGCCCGGCGTAAGCCTCAATCTGGAGCAGCAAGTTTCAGAGAATTGGGGCGTGTTTGCCCGCGCCGGCTGGGCCGACGGCAATATCGAGCCGTGGGATTTCACCGACGTCGACCGCACCGTATCGGCAGGTGCCTCCATCAACGGCAAACAATGGGGCCGGCCGGACGACACCGTTGGCATTGCCGGCGTCGTCAACGGCATTTCCGGCGTGCACGAGGCGTTTTTGAACGCCGGAGGCTTGGGAATCCTCGCCGGCGACGGACAGCTGCCGAATCCCGGCCTCGAGCAGATCATCGAAACCTATTACAGCTACGCTCTGTCCTCCTCGACGAAGGTCACCTTCGACTATCAGTTCATCGCCAACCCGGCCTACAACGCCGACCGCGGGCCGGTTAATGTCTTTGCCGGCCGGTTCCACACCGCGTTCTGAAGCCGCAAATTGAATGCCGACGCGGGTACTAGCGCGGCTTGGTCTCCAGCGAGGCCGCGACGCGCGCAACGGCAGACTCGCTATCAAGCTTCGCGATCAAGGCTTGAATGTTATGGTCGATTGCCGCGATGGCTCTAGCAATATGGTCCAACGCCTCGGCAATGTCGTCTTGAGCGTCATCGTGTCCTTGCGTCGGAACGAAGGGGCGTATGACGCCGACTGGTCCGCCGACGCGGTCTTTACGAGACATCGCTTTGTCCTCCGCTAGCTCTCAAAATTTCTTCGACATGCTGAGGAAGAAGCCGCGGCGCGGGTCGGCGCCAACACGCCGATGCCGGTGTGGCCGCGGATGAAAGAGACAGGGTCGAACATCACCAGCCGCCGAATTTGTAGTTGAGGGCCAGGGTCATGCTTGAGATGCTGCGATTGTTGAACGTGATGACATCGTCGCCGAAAGTGGATGTCCCTGCCGCAACCGTGTAGCTTTGGTCGGGCAAGCCAATGTAGTCGTACTCGCCCCGCAACGACCAGTTGCCGGCGAAAGCCCACTCAAGGCCGAAGCCGGCGGTGTAGCCAAAACTGTTGGTGTTGCTGACGCTGGAGAAACTCGCCGGCGCCCCACCGACCGAAATCGCAGGACTGTTGGTTGCGACCCAGGCGCCGCCGCCCTTGGCATAAAGGAGGACACGGTCCCAGGCATAACCGAGCCGGCCGGTTGCGGTGGCAATCCGGCGTTCGTTCAAACTTGTGATATTGGCGGAAACGGCACCAGTGGGGTCGGTGGCGGAGACGGGGGAGAGTTGGGTACTGCCGGGAATCCAGTCGAGCATTGCCTCGGCGCCGACGACGCCGCCGCCCCAGAACTGGTAATTAATGCCGATTTGGCCACCGCCCATAAGCTGAAGGTCGGTTGCCGCGTTGAAGCTGCTGCCAAGCGTGTCCGAAAAATTTGTCCCGCTCAGCCCGCTCCAAGCTCCGCCAAGATTGCCGCCGATATAGGGGCCGGTCCAATTGTAGACGACCGGAGGCGCCTCGTAGATCGGCGCTAGGGCTTGTCCCGGAAGATAGGCAGCCGATGCCGCCGATGTATCGCCGAACTTCTTCGATACGCCAGCAAAGAAGCCGAGGCGCGGACCGTATTGCGGCGCGAATACGCCGATGCCGCAGACGCTGTTGCCGGAGGGGCAGGCGGCGCTACTACCGCGAATGAGATAGACGGTGTCGAACAGATTGACGACGTCAAAGCGGACGGTCATCGGAAACGGATCGTTGGGCAGCAGGAAGCTCCGCGCGATGCCGACGTTGAACTGGGCATAGGGCGGTACGGTACCGATATTGGCGTCGCCGCTGCGCAGGCCGCTGCCGTAGATCATGTCGCCGCTGAGCCGGGTGCCGCACCACGACAATTCATCGGCGTTGAATGTCTCCCCCGCATAGGCCGGCCGTCCGCAAAACAGATAAGCAACGCCGGCCGAGCCGGTCGCGAGCTGGGTGTGATCGGTATAAATCCAGTGCGTGTCGACATACTGCCGCAGGGTCTCGCCGCCGAGATCGGCCAGCGGCGTGGTGTTGTCGAACAAATATTCGTTCGAAACCACGTCGGTCGCCTTCTCGAAGCCGAGCGCGAGGTTGGCATAGGCCTGGAAATTGCCGCTGTGAAACTTGCCGCTGAATTCGACGCCTTCGACGATGCCCTGGGCGTAATTGAAGGCGCTCAGCACCAGCGCCTGGCCGAAAACGCCATTGTCGATGAGGTCGGTTGCGCGCTTGTAATAGGCGTCGACGCCGAGATCGAGATCGGTGCAGTCCTTTGCCGCCGGCTTGCTGCAGCCGAACGGAATATTCTGGTCTAGGCCGGCATCGAAATAATGCGACCGCTCGGGCAACACCGGGTCGGTTCCTGGGCTGGTCGACGCGCCTGTCGTGCCGTTGAACAAACCGATATTGGCCGGCGCCGCTTCGACCATGATCGGCGGCGTGAAGTAGCGCGCATAGCCGGCGTGAAACGTCGTGTACTCGAATGGCTTATAGGTGAAGCTGAGGCGCGGGCTGAGCTGGTTGGCGTCGACGAATTGCCACATCTGGTCGAAGCGCAGACCGCCGTTGATAGTGAACTTGTCGGTGACTTTCCATTCGTCCTGCGCATACACGCCGGCGAGAAAGCCCGTCGCCGAGACATTGTCGGTAATCGTGAAAGGCGCGTCGACCGCCACCCCGCCTGGAGCGGGCTCGACCAGCGATGTGTTGCCGACGAAAGCCTGTTCACCGCTGAAAAAGAAGCCGGCGCGGATGGTGTTCACCGGATTGATTTTGTACGAGCCGTCGGCCTGGATGCCGTTGGTGTCGGATTGGCGCACGATGTCCGAGGCGACGCCGTTGATCAGCAAATCGCCAAGCGGGTCCGGCGAGAAATGCAAACGGTCATAGCGGGTGAAATAGGTAATCTGCCCGTCAAAGCCGTTGATCGACCGCTGCAGCGCCAGCATGCCGTATTGCGTATCCTCGTACTGGTTCTCGTTGAGGTTGGCGGAACTGAAATTGGTGATCCCGTAGGCGCTCGTGACCGGGGGATTGCCGGCAAAGCCGACCGGCTGGCCCGGCACGTTGGGAATCTGAAACGAACTGGTGGACGTGCCCGCGATCAAACTGAGCCGCGTATAGGGGTCCACGAACGTCGACATGTAGGCGAAGCCTTTCTCCTGTTGCGAGAAGTCATGGATCGGGCTGTAGGCAGGGGTCGAATTCTCGATGCCTTCCTGGGTTTGCAGGTAACGCCCGACGAAGAAGTACTGGACGCCTGGGAAGCAATCCGCACCGGGCAACGCGCGGGTTCCCGGAGCCGGAGTTGTCGTCGGACAGGTGCTGCCGAACGTGCCGCCGTATTGGATCGTCGGGGTGAACGTTCCTTGACTACCGCCGTAAAAGCTGACTTGACCCGTGTTGTTGAAAATGTCGGGGCGGGTCGTGATATCGACCAGCCCGACGGTGCGCAGCCCGTATTCGGCTGGGAGCGCGCCCACGACCAGGGCGATGCTGCCGATCCAGCTGGCGTCGAGAATGCTGCTGAAGCCGGTCAGGCCGTCGGGCAGCATCACGCCATTGATGCGATATTGCACGTTGGCATGATCGTTGCGGACGTGAAGGAGCCCGCTTGCGGCGGAGTCCTGGGACACCCCCGGGGCCTGCAACAGGATTTTCTCCACCGTCTGGTTGTCGCCGCCGGGAAGCGCATCGATCATCGCGTGGGCGATGACATCTGAGGACGTGCCGATGGTCGAGTAGAGATTGCTGCGGCTTTGATCGAAGGCGTCGGCCTTGGCATTGAGCTGCGCGGCCGGGGTAACCGGCGCCGCCGGTGCGGGCGCGGCAACGTGCACACGCCGCGGCCTGGGTTTCGGTTTTACCCCCGAGACGACGACCTCCGGAAGCTTGGTTGGCGCGGTTTGCGCGCCGGCAAGATCCGAAAGTCCGATCAGAAGCAAACAGGCACAACTGCTGAGAAGCGCAGTGCGGTAGGCACGAATAGACATGACGCTTCGCCCCTTGAATTCTGCAAGGATGGCCAATCGGCCGGCCCGTCGGGGGTCGTGCTGACGCGACACGTCGAGATGTCGAGGAAACGGCCGCGTTCAATCCTGCGGACATCGCCGGCGCAAAAAACTAACGAGCGCGGCAATGCCGAAGATCAGCAACAACCGGTCAGGCGAGCGGAGGAGCGCGTGATTGAAATGGCGCGCGCCGTGAGGCGATGAAAACGACAGGAACGCGATCGAACCGTTCAATGGTTTGAGAAGCAGATGGCACCGGCAGTTGCGGCGCCGGCGGCAGGAAAGAGGTCGCGGCGAGAAAGATCGTGGCGCAGATCACGCAATAGTCGTCGTCCGCGTCATTGCCGGGGTGCGGCGCGCCAAGCTGCGACGCCTGGGCTCCCGAGCCGCTTACAGCTAGAGCCGGGTAGGTGCGATGGACGCCGTCGAGATGGACATGTCCGAATGAGACGACAAGTTGCAGCGCCAGCGCGGCCAGCGCCAGCCAACTGCCAAACCGTCGATTGCAAAACCAACGCATCGGCGATAGCGATCCCTCGCGGCCAGTCGCGGCTATCCAGCATCAGTCTTGCGCGGGCGCTGAGATCGCACAATGCCATCCCCTCTGCCCACAAGCCGATTGGCGCGTGCTGTGGCGCCGAAGTGACAGTCGGTCACGCGCGCTCCGACATGGACAGCTCACGACCAGCCCAGCTAAAGCACAGCCGAGAGCCTCTCCGATCGCGCCGCCGGCGCTCCTGGCGGTGCGGTCCAAGTGAAAAGGCATGGGAATGGCCGTTGAGCTCGATGGACCGCGGCTTGCGCCGCGCTCCGGCACCGCGCGACAGCTGGTCGTGTTTCTCCACGGCTACGGCGCCGACGGCAACGATCTCATCGAGATCGGTCGCGCCTGGCAACAATACTTGCCGCAGGCGGCGTTTGCCTCACCGCATGCGCCGGAGCCGTGCGGGCAGGCGCCGGTCGGGCGGCAATGGTTCGCGCTGACCTTTCGCGATCCCAACGAACGCTGGAATGGCGTCAACAAGGCCGCTCCCATGCTGGAGCGATTTTTCGAGGCTGAACTCGCCCGCCACCGCTTGCCGCCCTCGGCGTTGGCGCTGGTTGGCTTCAGCCAGGGCACCATGATGGCGCTGCATGTGGGGCTGCGCCGCGCCGTGGCGCCGGCAGCGATCGTCGGTTATTCGGGCCTGCTGGTACTGCCGCCAAATGGCGGCCCGGAAGCCGTCGCCGCTGAGATCAAATCGCGCCCGCCGGTGCTGCTGGTCCACGGCGATCAAGACGAGCTCATTCCGCCGCAGGCGCTGTTTCAGGCGACCCAGGACCTCGCCGCGCTCGGCGTGCCTGTCGAGTGGCATTTGTCCGCCGGTGCCGGCCACGGTATCGACGGCGAAGGCCTCCGCCATGGCGGCGAATTTCTGGCGCGCCGCTATCGGACACAAGGCAGATCCTAACCCGCGGGACGGGCTTCACAATCCTGTCACGCCTGCCTATAAACTGTGGCCACCGCCGCACTGCGGCATTTCGAGTCGAGGTAGGGGGCGTCGTCTTGAACGCTCATGTATCGCCATCGGGCTTTCCGGCGCTCGTCCTCAACGCGGATTTTCGTCCGCTGAGCTATTACCCGCTGTCGCTGTGGTCGTGGCAGGACGCCATCAAGGCCGTGTTTCTCGAGCGGGTGAACATCGTCGCCAATTACGACCGCGCCGTGCACAGTCCAAGCCTTGAGATGAAGCTGCCGAGCGTGGTGTCCCTCAAGACCTACGTGAAGCCATCGACCCATCCGGCGTTCACGCGGTTCAACGTGTTCCTGCGCGACCGCTTCTCCTGCCAGTTTTGCGGCGCGCGGGACGATCTCACGTTCGATCATCTGCTGCCGCGCTCGCGCGGCGGCCACACCACCTGGATCAACGTCGTCGCCGCCTGTTCGCCGTGCAATCTCAGGAAGGGCAATCTGACGCCGGACGAGGCCAAGATGTGGCCGTCGCAGAGACCGTTCCAGCCGACGGTGCAACACCTGCACCGCAACGGCCGGCTGTTCCCGCCCAATTACCTGCACGAGAGTTGGCTGGATTATCTCTACTGGGACACCGAACTCGATCCATAAGCGTTGCGCGAGGCGCCGCCTGAATGGTGTGTGCACGATGAGTTCGAGAGGCGCGTCCGCCTTGCTGAAGTCCGATCGTAAGTCGCCGCGGAGAATCGCGCGGTGGGCGCATCGCTGCGTACAGGCGCGGGTTGATTTGATCTGACGGAACCCACAAGGGGTTGTCTCTGTTCGCTTACAGGCCTACATGCGCCGCTGGTTTCCGGCGCTGGACGCCGCTGCCCGAACTGTAAGGTACGGAGCTTGGCGTAGATGGGATCGATCGTTCTGCTTGATCTGATGGGCGGCGTGGCGCTGCTGCTGTGGGGCCTGCACATGGTCCTGAGCGGCGTCTTGCGGGCGTTCGGCCCCGACCTGCGCCGTTTCCTCGGCAAGGCGCTGCGCAATCGCTTCACGGCGTTCGGCGCCGGGCTCGGTTTGACGGCGGTCATGCAAAGCAGCACCGCGACCGGGCTGATGACCGCGTCGCTCGCAGCGGATGGCGTGGTCAGCTTGGTGCCCGCGCTGGCGATCATGCTGGGAGCCAATGTCGGCACCACGCTGATCGTCCAGGTTCTCTCCTTCAACGTCTCGGCGGCGGCGCCGGTTTTGTTCGTCATCGGTCTCATCACCTTTCGGGTCGGCGGTCAAAGTCTCACCCGCGCCCTTGGCCGCATCGCCATCGGTCTCGGCCTGACGCTTTTGGCGCTGCATATTCTGGTCGACACGCTGGTGCCGGCCGAGCAGGCGCCGGCGGTGCGGGCGCTTCTCGGCTCCATCACCAACGATCCGATCCTGTGCATCATGATCGCGGCGGCGCTGACTTGGGCGGCGCATTCGAGCGTCGCCGTTGTGCTCCTGGTGATGTCGCTCGCCTATTCACACTTCGTCACCGCCGAGGCGGCGCTCGCCTTGGTGCTGGGCGCCAATCTCGGCAGCGCGATCAATCCGTTGCTTGAAGGCGGAATTCGCGGCGATCCGGCGAGCCGCCGCTTGCCCCTCGGCAACCTCATCAATCGTCTCGTCGGCATCCTGATCGCGCTACCCTTCCTGCCGTTGCTGGCGCGCGAGTTGACCGCCCTGCAGCCGGACGCGGCAAAGATGACCGCCGAATTCCATATGCTGTTCAACGTCGCGCTGGCAGCGATTTTCATCGGGCCGCTCGATGCCGTGGCGTGGCTGCTGGTGCGCGTCCTGCCGGAACGGAAGCTGCCGGACGACCCTTCCGTGCCCCGCTACCTCGACGACACCGCGCTCGACACGCCTTCGCTGGCGATCGCCAATGCCGCGCGCGAGACGTTGCGCATGGGCGACAGCGTTGAGGCCATGCTGCGGCAAGTCATGGCCGCGATCATGACCAACGACCGCAAGCTCGCCGGTGAAGTGGCGCGGATGGACAACATCGTCGACCGCTTGACCGAAGCGATCAAACTGTACATCGCCAAACTGACGCGCGGCAGCCTTGACGAGCGCGAAGGCCGCCGTGCCATGGAGATTGTGTCGTTTGCGATCAATCTCGAGCATATCGGCGATATCATTGACAAGAACCTGTGCGAACTGGCGCTCAAGAAAATCAGGCGCCGCTACCAGTTCTCCCCGGAGGGTGCAGCCGAGCTGACGGCGTTCCACAAGCGCGTCTGCGAAAGTCTGCAGATCGCCTTCGGTGTGTTCATGCGGGGCGATGTCGAGGGCGCCCGCCGGCTGCTGCGCGAAAAGGCCGAACTGCGCCGGATCGAACTTGCCGCCGGCGATCGGCATTTCGAAAGGCTGCGCGAAGGCCGGCCGGAAAGCATCGAGACCAGTTCGCTGCATCTCGACATCCTGCGCGACCTCAAGCGCATCCACTCTCACGCTTGTTCGGTCGCCTATCCGGTGTTGGAAACCGCCGGCGAATTGCCGGCGCGCGAGACCGTGCCCGGCGAGGCGGCAACGGACGCGTTGGCATTTCAACCGAAACAGCCGTGATCGACCCCGCGGCCTGGTGTGGCCGGGAAACGCGCGGGGGAACCTCGGTCAGAGCCATCCGTTGATCGTCCGGGATCGCCCCATGCCAGCACGACGATCCGGCACTTTGCCGGCATCGAGCGGGCAAATCCCGTTCCGCCTATAGGGCGGGCCTGCCCTCGCAGCGGCTAGTGACTCACTGGCAATTTCACGGTCGGGTGCCAGCCGCTGCACTTCTTCTCAAGGAGGTCGTAAAGATCGACACCGCCGATGATGAAGAACTTGGGCGGGATTTCCACATCCTGCAGCGTCTGGTTTTCAGCAGTGCCAATATCAAAGGTGACCGGCCCCTTCACGTACCAATGCCGGCGCTCGTTTTTCGTGAATGCTTGGCAAGGGACGGCCTTTGTTGAAGGCGGCGACCCGCTTTGCCTCGCCGCCGCGACCGGCCGGTTCTCCGGTCTAGTCGGCACCGGCTTGGTCTCCTCGGACGGCGGCAGCGAATACGATTTGGTCGCCCAACCCTGCTGCTCGGCATAGGCGACGATCTTGTCAGCGATGGCCCGGCCGAGCCCGCGCGCCTCCGCCTCCACGCCCGGCGACAAGTTGACGTCGGGCGCACTTTTGGCGGCGAGCACCGTGGCGATTGCCGCGCTGAGTGCTGCGCCCTCGGGCCGGCGCGCGCTCTCCGCTTGCGTCGTGAAGGTGAGCAATTGGCTCTCTGTACCCGCGGCAACTTGCGACACCGTGATGTCGGCGACAACGCTGCTGCCGGCGCTGAAGCTGACCGGGTTGCGCGGCTGGCGGTTGTTCTGATCGGGGGCGTGCACTCGGCCGTTGATGATGAGGGCATTCTTAGGTGGGGCTTCGTCCGCTTTGGCCGGTCGCGCATGCAACCCGACGGCGCCCACGAGGACGACGACGGTTGCCACGATCTCGTCTTCCACCCGCTTGGCGGTGATCGCTTTGACGACATCGCCGGTCATGGTGCCCAACTTGCTCTCCAGCCGCACGGCGAAGTCGCGGTCGAAGACCGCCACATCGGGGGCGAACACGAGATCGTTGACGACTACCGTTTGCGGCCGCGGCGGCGCGCCGCCGGCCGGACTTGGCGCTTGCTGCGCGCTGTTGCCGGCACAACCGGCGACAGCCAGCGAGATCGAGCAGATGAATAGACGGACGGCGCTCGGAGCAAACATTGCCGCGACATTACCATACTCCCCCTGCCACGCGAGAGACTGGCAGTCGGGCTTGCTGCTATGCCGCAAATTTTGCTTGCTAGTGAGGGGAAGAAAGCGAATCTTGTCAGGGCAAAACCGTTCGTCGTAAGCGTCAATCTCAAAGGGAAAACTCATGAAGAAGCCAAAAATCATGCTCCTCAGCGCGGCCGTCGGCGGTCTTTCGCTGGCTGGGGCAACGGTTTTAGCGCCAATTCAAAGCGCCTGTGCGCAACAAGGCAAGATGAGCTACGCCGAAGACATCGCCCCCATTTTCAAGGGATGGTGTGTGTCGTGTCATCAACCCGACGGCGAAGGCTACAAGGCCAGCGGGCTGGATTTAACAAGCTACGAAGGATTGATGAAGGGTACCAAATTCGGGCCTATGGTGATTCCAGGCCAACCCGACAACAGCAATCTCATGGTCCTGATCGAGGGCAAGGCCAAAATCAGGATGCCGTTCGGACATAAGGCGTTGCCGAACTGTCTGCGCAATAACATTTGGAGCTGGATTTTCCAGGGCGCCAAGAACAATTGACCGCATGCAGCAGTCGGGCCGAACAAGCCGCAAGCCGCGTCAGGTCCTGCGCATCGACTGAATGTAGCGGTGCGGCCGCGTCGCTTCCGGCGCTGCCGCCCCCTGTCGGCTATTCGCCGATATTGAAGTGCTTAAGCGCGCTGTTGAACGCTTCCAGCTTGCCGGGATCGTCGGCAAGCGCGTGACGCGCGTCGCCGATGGCCGCTTTTGCTTTGGCTTTTTCGCCCATGGTCTCATAGGACCGCACCAGCATCAGCCAGCCTTCCGGGTTCGATCCGGAGGACTTCAGCCGCTCCGCCAGCCGCGCGACCATGTCTTCCATGCTCATGCCCTGCGGATGGTCCGGCGCCGCGCCGGCTGCCGCGGGTGCGGTTCCGTGCGGGGAGGGCGCACGCGGGGTTGCGGCATTGTCCTCGAGTTGCTGCAAAGCCGCGTTAAGCTGCTGCAGCTTTTCGGGTTCGCCGGCAAACGCCTGCCGGGCGTCGGCGGCTGCCGCCCGCGCCTGATCGGGTTCGCCAAGAACTTTGTAGGAGCGGACCAGCTGTACCCAGCCGCTGAGATCGGATCCGTCCTGCTTGAGCCGCGCGGCGAGTCGGTCGACCATGGCGCGAATCGCCGCTTTTTGGTCGGACGGCGGGCTGTCGGCGTCCGCCACCTTTTCGGCGGCAGGTGCGGCGGGTGCGGCAGCTGCCGGTGCCGATGTGCTCTCCACGCGGGCAAGCGCATTGCGCACATCGATGACCCAAGGCGTGCCGGCCGGCGCCTCCGCAATGAGATCGCGCCAAATGTTGGCCGCCTTGTCACGCTGGCCGTCCTGCTCGGCCGCCAGGCCCAAGTAATAGCGGGCGGTGACATTCGTCTTGTCGAGCGTCACGGCGCGAATGAATGCGGTCTTGGCGTCGGCGGTCACGACGTCGTTCGCTTCAGCCGTCAGCGCCTCGCCGAGATTGGCCTCACGTTCGGCGCTGTCGCCGAGGCGCTGCAAAGTGTGGCGCCAGGCGGCCACCGAATCCGAGTAACGGCCGAGACGCATATAGATCGGGGCCAGAATCTCCCAGCCGCGGCCATCCTGCGGGTTGCGCGCGAGATGGGCCTCGGCCTCGGCCACCAGGCCTTCGATGGATTGCGAAGCGGCCGCGACGTTCTGCTGGGCCGCCGGCTGCCCGGACGCTAGTTCCGGCGATCCGAGGACGAGGTAAAGGCCGCCCGCCACAACGGGAAGCGCGAGCAGCGAAGCAGTGGCAACGGCACGTCGCCGCCACGCCGTCGATGCGGCGTTGCCGGTCGGGTGCGCGGCTTGCGCGGCGTCGGAGGCGGCAAGCAAGCGCCGGGAGATCTCCACGCGCGCCGCTTCCGCCTCGGTCCTGCCGACCAGACCCGCCGCGAGATCGCGTTCGATCTCGGCAAGCTGATCGCGATACACGGCCATATCACTGCCCGAAGGCGTAGCACCGGCTCGGCGGGCGAACGGCCAGATTACCGCAACGACCGCCGCCGCCGTCATTGCCGCTAAGATCAGCCATAGGATCATTTGAACGCCTTCTACAACAAAACGCCATCAAGCGGCAATTCTTGTCGCGAGCCGTATGTGACCCGCTCGGTCATGCCGCTTGATGGCACCACTGTATTGTTTGTTGATCTTACTTGGGCACTTTGTGTCCGTTGGCGGCGAAGGCTTTACCGAAAGCGGTGTTTGGTCCGCCACCCGCCGGATTCACATGGCATTTTCCGCAAGCGAGCCCCGTTTGCGATGCATAAGCGGGCGTCGCCTGAGCCGTGCTCGGAGCGACCAGTGTGATCGTGCCGGCGGTCAATATTGCGGCGCCAACGCCGACCGCCAAGCAGAGGGCGGCGGTTCCGAAAGCCTTTTGCATGTCCGCGATAGCCATAATTATTAGTCCTCCAAGTGAACAGTAGATTTAGTATTGAGATGAAAGAATATTAGGCGTCTATGCAAAATCGGACACGCATCCGTATTTTGCCAAAGTTTTCCTTGGCGTTCCCGGTTCTGCCACGTTCGAACTGTGAGATTATCGGGCGGGCGATCATGATTGGGCACGGGCAATATATTCCCTAAAAGCCTAGCTCATGCGCTCGTAACTCAAGTTATATCCGTTGGATTGTGGAGCGAGATGCTTGTGGAGGGTCTCGGCAGGCGATTCGTTGAACAGGGCTTTGTATTCGATCGCAAATCGACCAAATTCGGTTACTCCGTGTTCCGTCAAAATGCCCGTGACGTTCACCGGAGTCGCATGATTTTGCCGGATCGCGCGGCGTACCAGATTGAGCTGCCGAACCTTCGAATAGCGTTTCGGCCCCATGTGAAAATATTTCCAGAAGAGCCGGTGCAGGGTCCGCTCACTGACGCCCGCTGCCTGAGCAAGCGCCACAACATGGATCTGACCGTCTCGTCGAAGACACTCCAGGACCGTCGACATTACTTTTTCGGTCCGTTTATCAAAACAACGCCTTTGGCTGACCGAATCGGACAAAATCCTGTCCAGGATTCCGAGCAATGACGCCTCGACGGCCTGCAGATGCGCCGGTCGCGCACGCCGTATGCCATTCCGCGCCGTCGTCGCCGCCTCGATAAGTTGTGTCAATTCAGCGGCCGGCGGCGTTACGAGCGTTTTGGTGTTTTCGATCAACGCGCGATACTTCTTAAAACCGCCGTTAGTGACGCCGTCGTTCAGCTCGGCCGGTACCGCCAACGAAATCCACCGCGTCAGTCCCGTGCATGCGAACGTAAAGTGGCTGGCCGGTGGAATCATCACGATTTCAGGCCATTGGAGAGATCGGCCGTCGAACACAATGCGATCGGCACACGTCGCGCTCTGCATGAACAAAAAACACGGATTGGAGCGCGTTGTGCCGTGAACGATCGTTCCGCTTCCTCCGGAGCCGAATTGCAAAATGGTTCGGGGAAGGACGTGCTGCGCGAAATCCAACGGTCCCGTCAGCGGCGCGGTCATTAAAGACAGAGCGTCCGCCTCGCGGATCTTGTCCGAATACTCATCAAAACTACTGCATTCCCAACCCACAGGACCTCCCAATTGGCACGCGCTTGGGGCGGCAACTGCATTAGGAAAGCCGCGACTCCCGGGCATTGACCTGGATCAACCGGCATTATAGCCGCAACATCGACGAAATTAAGCTCGTCGGATTGGTTCGGCCGGCGCTTTAAGCCCGGAATTGCTGGGCGGGGTGCATCCTTACCAAGTCCAATATCGGCGTGACCGTATTATTTCTGCAACACTCCGGAAAATTCCCAGTCCTCGAGTTAACAATGTCTGAATTTGCATTGGCGGGTGCGACAATTTGGCTTTAGCCTTCTCAATGGTTTCGGGGCGGCACCACCATGAGGCAAGCTTCATAGATCGATCGGGAGCGCGAAATCGCACTTCTTCTCGTGGCGATGCCGAAAATTGACGTGGTTGGGGGGCAGTTATGCATGGTTTTCCGAGGCCGGCGGCCGAGTGCCCGCCGGCGCGACGCTGGGGGCACCAGCGGCTAGCGCTGCTTGCGGTAGCCGGCGTTGTTTGCGGGGTATTGTCGGGCTTTAGCGGGTCGGCGAGAGCCAATGACCTTGCGGACAGCGACAATTCCATCGCGGCGCTGCGCAGCTACGTTCAACTGGTTGCCGCCGCGCAGCCGCAGACGGCCGTTCAGGGCAGCTCCAGTGGCGAAATTGAAGGCTACGCGACGCTGCGTGCGTTCGCGCAGCGAATCGGCCCCGAGCCGCTTCCTTCGATCAAGGATCAGCCGAAATTAGCTGACGCCGACAACTTGTTGGACTGGTTGAAGCAAGGTGCGCCGGCACCAGCCGCCGCACCGCCTCCTGTGGCGCCGCCGCGGACGACAGTGGGCAAAGCGCCGGGCGCCGTCGAGGCGACTTATATCGGCTCGAAGGTGTGCCTCGGCTGCCACGCGGCTTCGGCTGCCACGTACGCCACCACACTGATGGGCCGGCTGCAGCGGACGGGCAAATCGCTGGAATGCGAAACCTGCCACGGCCCCGGCTCGGCGCACGCCAAGGCCGGCGGCGGCCGCGGCGTCGGTGGCATCATTTCGTACCGCGCGAACGATCTCAGCCGCACGGCGGAAGAGAACAACGCCATCTGTCTTGGCTGCCATGAGCGTGGCGAGCGCGCCTATTGGGAAGGCAGCGTGCACCAGGTGCGCGGCTTGGCCTGCACCAACTGTCACACCATCATGCGTGCAGTATCGGCGCAGAATCAGTTGAAGACCGCGTTCCAGCCCGACACCTGCTTCCAGTGCCACAAGGACCGGCGGGCGCAGATGTATCGCTCGTCGCACATGCCGATGCGCGAGGGCAAGGTCGTGTGCGCGGATTGTCATAATCCGCACGGCAGCACCACGGAAGCTCTGCTGCGGCAGGATTCGATCAACGACAATTGCTACACCTGCCACGCCGAAAAGCGCGGACCGTTCCTGTTCGAGCATGCGCCGGTGCGCGAGAATTGCCTGAACTGTCACGATCCGCATGGCTCGATCAACGAGTACTCGCTGAAAATGTCGCGCCCGCGGCTATGCTTCGAGTGCCATTCGATCGGTCATGGCGAAGCAACAGGACCGAATAGTAACTTCACGATGGGCCGAGCCTGCCAAAACTGTCACACCATGATCCATGGAAGCAACAGTCCGGCCGGTGCGGCACTCCAACGGTGAGTTGAGATAGTCGCTCCAATGACGAGTTGAGACAGTAGCGACAGGGTTCGCATCGGAGCTGGGGGGCTCGGGGCAATGTCAAAGCGAATTGGTTTCCTTAAAGCCTGCGTCGTCGGCGCAGTGTTAGGTGGGACGGCGCTAATTTCGACCGATGCGTTTGCGCAGTGCTGCCAAGGCGGTGGGGCAACTGCTGCCAACGCCTTCACCGATGGTTTGGCCACCTCGGCTTCATGGCCGGCCGACCCGTGGCTGTGGCCGGCGGACAACGCATCGCTGCTAAAGGCGCCACCGGTGGCGCCGTTCTGGTGGACCCACGGCGAGATCGAGGTCGGCGGACGCGACTTTCTCAACGATCCGACGGTGGGCGGCTCAATATGGGGCGACACCAACCACAGTAACTTCGCTACTGGGGGCTATGCCTTCCTCGGCCAGCAAAGTCTGGCGAAGTACTACGAGTACAGCATCGTTGCGCCGGGCGCATTCGGCGGCGGCCATGTCGCCACCGGTACCAGCGATGGTCTCTACCAAATCGATTTGTGGGCCAACAACGTCGCCTCCAACTTTCAAGGCTTCAGCGATCAGTCCTATATGCTGACCGCGTCGAAGGCTGGTGAGCAATACCTGACGTTCATCTGGGATCAGACGCCGCATGTCTACAGCACCAGCGCGCAGACGATCTGGAACGGAGTCGGAAGCAATAACCTGACGCTTCCGGCCGGCTTGGTAGCCAATCCGCTCAAGGGTAACGTCAACGCCAATGCTGGCGCTGCTGCCGGCGGCATTCTGCCCTACCTGTACGGGATCGATCTCGGCATCCAGCGCAACACCGCGGCGGTCATCTACCGCGCGACAGACCCGTGGATGTCTTGGGATGCGACTGCGAATTACTCGTACATGACGCGGACGGGTACGCAGGCCGCGGGCATCGTTGAGATGAATGGCTTCCAGCCCACCACCGTGCCGGCGCCAGTCGACGACAACACGCAGAATTTCGGCGCCAAGGGCGAATATATCGGCACCTCGCTGTGGGGTCAGAAGTTCACCTTCAAGGCCGCGTACAACGGCTCGATCTATACCGACAACATCTCATCTTACACCGTGCAGAATCCTTGGTTCCCAACGGCGGCCAGCGCAGGCGTGCCGGCGCCATGTACGAAACCCACGGCGGCGGCGTCGGGTACGGCGAATTGCGGCAGCGCGCAGCTGTCGACATGGCCCAGCAATCAAATGAACGGGTTCAGCACCACGACGTCGGCGGATCTGCCGTGGAACAGCCGCTACGTCGGCACCACCAGCTACGAGATGATGACGCAAAACGCGGGTTTCCTGCCGATGACGAACAACCCGTTCGCAGCGGCAAGCCCGAACGGCGTTCCCTGGAACATGGTCGGCGCCCTGCCGGTGCAAAGCCTCGGTGGCGATATCAACACGCTTCTCAGCAACAACGTCATTACGACCAGAATCACTCCGGAGCTGACTAACAAGCTGACCTATCGTTATTACGACTTCGACAATCAAACACCGCGCGTTATCGAGCCGTGCTGGATCTCCTATGACGGAACCGGCAGGACGCCCACAAGCACGGCGGCGCCTTGCGGCGGAGGTGGCTTTGAAGACTCGATTTCGAGCTTGTCGATCAGCTACATCAAGCAGAATGCCGGCGAAGAGCTGAATTGGCGGCCGACCAAGGAATGGAACTTCACTGCCGCCGGCGGCTGGGAGGGCTATAATTACACGGAAGCCGACGCCGGCTACACCAACGAATATTCCGTAAAAGGGTCCGTTGATTGGAAGCCGTTCAGCTGGCTGACCGCGCGCGCGAGCGGCTTCTATTCCGATCGAACCGCGGGCAATTACAACTACCTCAATAACGTGGCGATGTTTCAATACCCGGTCGTCGGGAACTACACCGCGCAGTGCGCTGTCATCACCTCAGGCTGCGGCGGTTGGGTTTATTCCACGGCCTATCAGCAGTTCATGTTCGACAATCGGCAGCGCACGAAGGCGGACTTCCTGCTCGATATCGTCGTGGCTCCCGGCGTTACCGTCACGCCTACCTTCAAATACAAGGACGACTATTATCCGCTCAATACCGCCACTGGCGCGCCAGTGGGCACGCTTGCGGAAGGTCTAAGCGATCAAAAGATGATCAGCGGCGGCGTCGACGTCGCCTGGGTCGTCACTCCCGGCTTGTCGATCGTGGCGTCCTACTACTACGAATACTATCACCAAAACCTGTATAGCGGCACAAGTAACGCCTTCCCAACCGCTGCGACTCTCGTCACCACCATCGACGACGAGTTCGTGAATACGGTTACAGTGGCGGCGAAATGGGCGGCGATACCGAATTCGCTCGACTTTGATGTCCGCTACTCGGTTTCGGACGGTGTCGACAAGCAGGCATGCAATCTTTGTACCTGGAACAACCTTGCGGGCGTCGCCCAGCCTGTGGGGACTCCGTTCCCCAATGACACGACCTTGTTCCAGCGTGTCGACGCAACGGCGACCTATAAGTTCGACCCATCCTGGGTCCAGCAAATGGGCTTCAAGGGCGATCTGCTGTTCCGGCTGCGCTACACCTGGGAGAGCAACAGCGTCAGCAATTGGCAGAATGATCCGCTGGCGCCGTACACCGACATTCCAGCCTTTACGGCAAACGCGCTTTGGCTGGCCTACGACAACCCGAACTACAACGTACAAATGCTCTCCGCGTCGCTCATCGCCAGGTGGTAGCGGGAAAGCAAAGCCAGTCACGAGGTTCGTGAAACGGCGCCGGGCTCTGCCCGGCGTCGCTGCTTTGGCGTTACCGCGGCCATGGCATTCGCCGCCGCTGCCGCTTCGTTCGTGCAGGCCGATGACGAATTGCCAGCCCTGTGTGGCGGTGAACTCAAAACGACATGGAGGCCATTGATATTTTGATCAAGATCAAGAATGGCTTCGGCGTCTATTGATAATGGAGCAAGCGCATGAGGCAGGGTACCGCAGCCTGAATTCCAAGTCGCAACGGCATAGTAAAAGTGCAGCGTTGACTTCGTATAGGATGCATCGCACCTTGCGATCCTGGACCCGAATACTTTCACGAGTCAGCGCCTTGGCCCTTCCCAGCACCGTTGCTCGAGCCCTGGCGATTGCCCTCTGTGCAGCGGCGCTTGGCATGGGCAGCGCCAACGCGCAGCAGCCCGCGGCGGCGCCATCTGAGCGGCCGGCAGCGCAACCGGCAGAGCCACCGCCGGAACCACAGGCCGCCAAGATACCAAGCGAAACCTGCCTTGGCTGCCACGGCATCGACGGCTTCGCGGTGCCGGGAGCCAACGGGCAGATGCGCTCGTTGTACGTCGACGGACCTAAATTCCTGAACAGCGTGCACGGCAAGCGGGCTTGTGTCGACTGCCACCAGCAGATCACCGAGGTCCCCCACCCGAAATTGGAGCGGATCAAGGTCGGCTGCATCACCTGCCATCAGGACATGTACGAGGACGCGCTGTTTCAGAACACGCCGGAAAAGGCCGAACTGGCCATGGTGGTTCAGCGCATCGACAGCTTCCTGAAATCGGTCCATGCAAGACCGAACAGGGAAGACCAATCATCGACCAACGCCACCTGCTACAACTGTCACGAACCGCATTACATCTATCCGCCTGGCACCTCGATCTGGTCGGAGTGGCGCCTCGGACTTCCTTATAAGTGCGGCAAGTGCCACACCCAGGAGCTCGCCGAATACGCCACCTCGATTCACGGCAGGCAGGTGCTGCTCGACTACAATCCGAAGGCGGCAACCTGCGCGGACTGCCATACCAGTCATGATATCGCTTCGACGGCGCTGCCAGCGACGCTGCTCACCATCACCCAGAACTGCGGCAGTTGCCACCAAGAGAATCTAAGAAGCTACCTGGAAACCTATCACGGGCAGGTCAACAAGCTTGGCTACGCCTACACTGCCAAGTGCTTCGACTGTCACGGCAACCACGGCATCCAGCGCGTCAACGATCCCGGCTCCAAGGTCAGTCCCGCCAATCGGCTGCAGACCTGCCGGCAATGTCACATCGATGCGACGGTCGGGTTCACGACATTCGAGCCCCATGCCACGACCCACGACTTTGCACGCTATCCGTATACTTGGATCGCGTCGAAATTCATGATCTTGCTGCTCGGCGGCACCCTGTCGTTCTTCTGGCTGCATTCGTTGCTGTGGTGGCTCCGCGAATACCGGGATCATAAAGCGACCGGCACGACGACACACGTCCGCACCGAGGGACTGATTTCCGACGATCAGGTCCAATATTACCAGCGCTGGCCTGTGATGTGGCGCATCGCTCATTTGGCCTTCGCGCTGTGCGTCATCATGCTGGTGTTCACGGGGATGACGCTGTTCTACGCCAACAGCTTCTGGGCGCCGACGGTTCAGGGGGCGTTCGGCGGGCCGCGGATTACCGGCACCGTGCATCGCATCTTTGCTGTCGCCTTCGTGTCGATCTTCTTCGCCCACCTCGTCTATGTGGGGCAGCGGATCGCCAGGAATTGGCGGACGTTCAACTGGTTCGGACCGACTTCCATGGTCCCCAACCTGGAGGACATCCTCGACATCCTCCACATGTTCCAGTGGTTCTTTGGTCTCGGCCCGAAGCCCGAGTTCGACAAATGGGCCTATTGGGAGAAGTTCGACTACTGGGCGCCGTTCTGGGGCGTCACCATCATCGGCTTGAGCGGCGCCATGCTTTGGTTCAAGACGTTGACGGCCTCGATCCTGCCCGGCTGGGTTTTCAACGTCGCCACCATCTTCCACGGCGAAGAGGCGGTCCTCGCCGCCGGCTTCCTGTTCACGGTGCACTTCTTCAACAACCACTGGCGGCCGGAGAACTTCCCGCTGGACATCCTGATGTTCACGGGCTCGATGCCGTTGGAGAAGTTCAGACGCGAGCATAGGATCGAGTACGATCGGCTCGTCCGAACCGGCCAGCTCGACAAATACCTGGTGCAGGCGCCGTCGCGGCCGATGAAGCGGGGTTCGCAGATTCTCGGCTTCACCCTGATGGGTGCCGGCTTGATCCTGCTGATCATGATCCTGACTGGATTCGTTCGGAGCATAATAGGATGACCAATCAACCATCGAGGCTTCGATATATCCTGCCGGCAATCATCGTGCTGGCGGCGGGTCTCCTCGGCTGCTCGAAGGAGGACGCCGGAACCGGCCAACCGCAGAAACAAGCCGCCGCGGACATCGCAGCAGGCAAGACGGTCGCCGAGCGGCAATGTGGGGCCTGTCACGCCATCGACGGCAGGGGAAAGGGTCCGGCGATCCCGACGCTGGCCGGCCAACCCGAAGGCTATCTGCTCGCCGCGATGGCCGAGTACAAGGACGGACGACGCCATCACGCGGCACTTCGCGCGATCATCGAAGGTTTGAGCGACGCGGAGATCCGCAACGTGGCCGCTTACTTCGCCAGTCTGCCGCCCATCGCTGCGTCCTCGGCACAAAATGTTCGGCCCTTCTCCCCGTATGAGAACGGCAAGAAGCTGGCCGTAACCTGCGGCCAATGTCATGGCCCTGACGGCAACAGCAAGACGCCCGGGACGCCAAGTGTTGCCGGCCAGCAACCTCGCTATTTCGCCACCGCCGTGCACGAATATCTGGTGGGGTCGCGCGGTACGCCTTCCCCAATGCCCCCAATGCACATGCTGGTGCGCGACATGCGCCCGGTCGATGTGGACAGCGTGGCGCTGTACTTCGCTTCGCAGACCCCGGCGCAGCGCCCGCCCGCCGATTTCGGCGACCCGGCGAAAGGCGAGCCGCACACCGTGCTGTGCGCGGGCTGCCACGGCCTGCTCGGGGTCAGCAGCGATCCTGCGACGCCAAGTCTGGCAGGCCAGGACCCCCAATACCTCGCCAATGCAATCAAGGCCTACCGCAACACGCGCGTATTCGAGCCGATGATACGGGTCGTCGCCGGCCTGACCGACGCGGACGTCGACAATATCGCCGCGTTCTACACAATTCAGAAGGGCAGGCCCGCCGAGGACGGCCAGGCGCTGATCCAGGAACTGACGCAAAGATGCAATCGATGCCACGGTGCGGGAGTACGCAGTTCTGACATCGCAATCCCGAGATTGAATGGCCAGGACTCAGACTATCTGGTGATGGCGTTGAGGGCGTATCGCGACAACAGGCGCCAAACCTCGGTGATGCACAATATGGTGCTGCCGTACGGCGAAGCTGTCATAGAAACCCTGGCGTCGTACTATGCGAGCCAACCGGTGAAATAGAGCGGCCGAGGACCGGCCGGGGCTGAATCAGGGACATCGATCCTAGGACCCACACAGGCAAACGCCGATGAAGGCTATGACGCGGACTTTCATGATGCTTTTGTTGGCTGCTGCGATGTCAGCGTCGATTCATCAGCGCGATGCCGTTGCTCAAACGGCGCCGATCAAAAGGGGCGACGAGTTACGGCCCATCTATGTCACGCCCGCGGACGTCGCCGACGGCAAGCAGTTCGCAGATTCCGCGTGCGCGGGCTGCCACGGCGGCAATGGCATCAGCACCACGACGGGAATTCCCGACCTGGCCGGCCAGCGGCCCGTGTACCTCTACATGGAGCTCCGGGCCTATCAATCCGGCGCCCGCATCAACGCCGCCATGAATACCTCGGTGAAGTTCATCAGCGACGACGCGCTGGTCAAGGTGGCAGCGTATTACGCAAGCCTCGACCCGCCGCAGCCGCCGGCCGGCTCGGCACCGACCTTTCTCGATCCGGTGCTGGCCGGCAAGACCGCCGCGGCCGCCGCGTGTGCTGGATGTCATGGCGAGGCGGGCGTCACCACCACGCCCGGGTTCCCAAGCCTGGTCGCTCTGAGTCCGCAATACCTGACAACGGCGATGAAGGCCTACCGCAGCGGTCAGCGCCAGAACGACACCATGAAGTCGATGCTCGCCGCCATTGGCGATGCCGACATCGATCACATCTCACTGTTTTATGCGCTGCAGAAGCCAACTCGCGCGCAAACGCCAGCTCCGGGCGATCAGCAGGCGGGCAAGGCCAGCACTGTCGGTTGCGCCGGATGCCACGGTGATCAGGGCGTCAGCAGCAGTCCCACCACGCCAAGTCTCGCCGGCCAGGATGCCGAGTATCTCGTGGCCGCGCTTCGGGCGTACAAGAATGGAGCCCGCGCCGACGAGACGATGAAAACTCTGGCAACCCCGCTCGACGACAACACAATGAAGAATATAGCGGCGTATTACGCCGCCCAGGAGCCGCACGCGTTGAACATCCGCCCGCCCTCGACCACCCAGGAATTGACGCAGAAGTGCGACCGCTGCCACGGGCTCAACGGCAACAGCACCGACCCGCGAATTCCCGCCTTAGCCTCACAGCCCGTCGAGTATTTGCAGACGGCTCTGCACGAATTTCAAACCGGCGCGCGCACCAGCCCCGAGATGCACGCTATGTCCGATGTCCTCAGCGCCGACGATATCAAGAATCTCGCGACCTACTATGCGCATCAGAAGGCGCGGGCAGTTGTGTTCATGCCCGCGCCGAATAAGTGATGAGGTGGGCTTGGCCATTCGGCCCGCGGCCAAGTGCGCGCGGTCGAATGATGAGGCTCGGAATATCGATCGAGGAATCAAAGCATGATTGACCAGCCGCCGCTGCACCGTCTCTATCATCACTATTCCGAGCTGCCCTATAGCCAGCGCGTTTTGTACACGGCCATGCTCGTTACTCTTGGGTTTGGCTATCTATTCGCCTTGCTCAACGTCTACTTCACTTACGCCGGAAAGGCCGGGGGCAATCCATGGATGTTGACCGCACAGGATCTCGTCGTCGCCTATTCCGGCAGCGGCACGGTTTCGCGCCTCGAAGGTGCGCTTCGCGGGCCGATGTCGACCATGTTGCCGCCTGAGGAGAGGACCGTTGTCATCGATTGGGTTCATGCCGGCGCCGATCGCGCCGGCTACGAGCGAGACGTGAGGCCGATCATCGAGAAGCGATGTCTGACCTGCCACGACGGCAGCAACCCGCATATTCCCAACCTATTCGGATTCGACAACATCAAGAAGGTCACCGAAAGCGATACCGGCGCGAAAATTTCGACGCTGGTGCGCGTGTCGCACATTCATATGTTCGGCATACCTTTCATCTTCTTCATCGTGGGGCTGATATTCACCCACGCCTATGTCCGGCCGGTATGGTTCAAGTGCAGCGTCATTGCCCTGCCGTTCCTGGCCATCATGGTGGACGTGAGCTCTTGGTACATGATCAAGGTCTACCATCCCTTTGTCTGGGCCGAGATCTTGGCGGGCGCGCTGCTCGCCGGGTGTTTCGCCTTCATGTGGCTGGTGTCGCTGTATCAGATGTGGTTCTCCAAGCTGCCGAAGCCCGTGCGCGAGCGAGCCGCCGGCGACGTCGATACTGTTTGAACATTTCAAGCAGGTAATTCGCCAACTGGATGCTTGCCAACCGCCATTGCGATAACCAGAATCGTGCCCGATTTCGCATTGCGCGAAGATGATTTTGATGATGGGATGCGTAGTTACTGTGCGGATAGACCAAAGAGGAGGGGCTGATGGTCCATGTCGCGAATAGGTTGAGGTCGACGGGGATTCTCGCTTGGATGGCCGGGGGCACGGTCGCCACGTTGCTTGTTGCTGGCACGATGGTCCTGGCGCCCCGGGAGGCCGCAGCAACGCCGGCATACGGACAGCAAACCGGTATGGCTTGCGGGCAATGTCACGTGAACCCGGCTGGAGGTGGCAAGCTCACCACGTTTGGAATGAATTGGCAGGCGAAGGGTCACAAGCTGCCGGGCAAGTAAGCCGAGCGAGGACTTTCACGAGCAGATCAATGAGGAGGAGCTAAATGCACCATGTCATGAATGGGTTAAAACCGCTCGCGGTTGTCGCTGCGGCGATTTCCGGATTGCTTTTCGCTGCCACGATAGTCGTTCTCGCGCCTCGAGAGGCCGCGGCAACGCCGGCATACGCACAGCAAACCGGTAAGCCTTGCGGGCAATGTCATGTGAGTCCATCTGGAGGCGGCAAGCTTACGTCGTTTGGATCGAAGTTCCAGGCGAACGGTCATAAGTTGTAGTCGGGCGAGGACACCCTGCATGCGCTCGCTTCGCAAGCGAGCGCGAGCGGGACGCACCAGCCGCTCGATGCGTTGGCGCCAAATTGGCGAATGCCGCAAACTACACAGCATCGCGCACTATTTTCGTGAATGCCGGACGAGACTGAAGGAAAGCCTCCGCAGCATAGGAGGCTAACCCCAGGCCGTCTGTGGCATAACCTGAGTTTATCCAGCCAAAGAGCCGGGACGATCAGGGAACGCCTTCTTCGCGCATGAGATTAGCGAGGCGGGCTTCTTCGGCGGCGGTGAGGTTGGCGGTTTCGGCGAGCGGGGCGGCGCGGCGGCGGCGCAGCACGATGACGATGGTGGCGATGCCGAGGACGAGGAGCGCGGGCGGCAGGCCCCAGAGCGCCGCGGTGTGCCATGACAAGGGCGGCTTGAGCAG
>JBAPYW010000017.1:0-141135 GCA_049284935.1 Xanthobacteraceae bacterium | reverse complement strand
CCACGTCGCTCGGCGAATTGAAAAATACAATCGAGTCGCGCAGCGCATTGAGCATCAGCCCAACCGCAATCGCCAGCACCCCAAGCCCCCCGCCAATCAAAATAAGCCGTCGTCGCTTACGAGTCATTGTTGTGTTTTCCGCGGCATGATCCGGTCCGTCAACCCTCGAGACCGAGCCCTTTGACCAACTCGTCGATGCGCTTGATCTCATCGGGATGATCGGCAAGCGCGCGCTTGGCATCGGCGGCGGCGTCCCTCGCCTTATTGCGGTCGCCGAGCACGACGTAAGCGCGCACCAAGCGCAGCCATCCCTCTACGTCGCCGCCATTCTGGTGAAGTCGGGTGGCAAGACGCGCGACCATACCGCGGACCATCTCGCGCTGCTGGTCGTCGTTCATGTTGGCGGCGGCGGCCACGTCGCTCGCGCTCGGCCCCGCTGCGGGCGCCGGCGCGCTGGTCGCCTGAGCAAGCGCTTCACGCACGAATTCGACCCACTGCGCGCCGGCCGGCGCATCTGCCAAGAGAGAGCGCCAGATGGCTGCGGCCTCATCGATTCTGCCGTCCTGCTGGGCCGCCAGACCGAGATAATAGCGGGCTTTCGGCTCGTGGGGATCGCGCGCCACGGAGCGATCGAACGCCGCCTTCGCCTCCGCGGTCACGACGCCGTTCGCGGCCCCCGCCAGTGCCTCGCCGAGATCGGCCTCGCGCGTTGCGGTATCGCCATTAAGCGCAATCGATTTCCGACTGGCCTCGACCGCGTCGTCGTAGCGGCCGAGTCGCAAATAAACCGGGACGATCACCTCCCAGCCGGCGCCATCATTGGGATTGCGCTCAAGATGGGCCTCGACCTGACTGACCAGGTTTGCGACCGACTGACCCCCGTCTTGGCCCTGCGCTGTCTTGACGCGGGCCAGGGCCGGTTCTCCCGGAACGTCCGGCGAGCCGAGCGCGACATAGAGCCCTGGCGCACCGCACGGCAAAATGATCAAAGCGGCGACCGCTGCCACGCGGCGCCACCGCGGATGTGCCGCCGGGGGCAGGGTCTGCGGCTGGGTATCCGCCGCGGCAAGGAGCCGCCGTGACACTTCAAGCCGGGCGGCCTCCGCCTCCGCGTCGCCAATCAGCCCGGCCGCGCGGTCGCTGTCGATTTCCTGCAACTGATCCTTGTAGACATTGAGGTCGCTGCCGCCGCCCGGGCCCCGCAAGCTGCGCCCGAGCGGCCACAACACGGCGAAGATTGCCGCGGCCGTCATCGACGCAAAAATTACCCACAGGATCATGGCGTTCTTTTCACTCGAACCGGGGGAACGCAGGCACGGCCGCCGTCGAAGCGCGGGGTTACATCATCACGGTGTCAGTGCTGTCGCAATGGGAACCCCGGCGTGGCAATTGCGCACTGTGACGCGGCCGGAGCACAGCCAAGGCGTTACTGAAAACCGCGGTGATTTCCCCCGACCAGCGCCGAATACGCGAGGCTCACCCCAGTTTCCCGGCCGCAAACCCGACCGGTCCGGAAAAGACCCGAGCCGATCAGCTTACCGTCGTCCATGTGCCGTCGGGATTGCGGCAAGCGGTGCCGCGATCGATCTGCGGCTTGCCATCAATGTAGACCGTGTGCGTGTACTGCCGGCACGAAGCACCGTTGACCTGGTAAGCGGGGCCCGGCACGACATTGCCGTAACGTCCGGAATCCGGATTGCGCCAGGCGACGGGAGCGCCTGAGGGGCCGGCTTCCAGCGCCTGCATTTGCGCCGCATAGGCGCGGCGCTTGTCCTCGTCGTCGAGCGCTGCGCCGATGCGGTTGCCGAGGAAGGCGCCGAGCGCCGCACCGGCCAGTGTTCCGGCGGCGCGATTGCCAACGCTGCCGCCAACCGCATTGCCGATGACACCGCCAGCCACAGCGCCGGCAGCGGTGCCGCCGATTTCTTTCGGCCTGGAATCGGTGGAACACGCGGCCACGCTCAAGCCGGTCAGCGCAATTGCAACCATCCTGATCGCCGCCATGACGCCCCAACGCCCTCGCGCACAGCCCAGCACCGCCCGGACTCAGTCACATCATCCACAGGCGACGATTGGGGCGAAACTCTGTCGAGTCATCCGCCCGGCAGCGCCAGCTCGGCGCGCAAGCCCCCGATCGGCGCAGTGCCAAGCGTGAGTACGCCGCCGTAGAGCCCGGCCAGCTCGACGACAATGGAGAGGCCGAGTCCCGAGCCAGGTTTGCTCTCGTCGAGCCGTTGGCCGCGTAACGCCACCTGCCCGCGCTCCGACGGCGAAAGCCCGGGACCGTCGTCGTCGACGATGACGCGCACGCACGGCTTGCCGTCGCCGCCGGGACCGTCGGCGGCGACCTCGATGGCGACCCGCGATTGCGCCCATTTGCAGGCATTGTCGACCAGATTGCCGATCATCTCCTTCAAGTCCTGCTCTTCGCCGCGAAAGCGCGCGTGGTCCGGCATCTCGACGGCGATGGCGATGTCGCGCTCGCGGTGCAGCTTTTCCATGGTGCGCGCCAGCGCGCTCACCACCGGGGGAACGTCGATCAGCGTGCCGACAATGGTAAAGCGCGCGGCGAGCCGCGCGCGCTCGAGCTGCCGCGCCACCTGGTCGCGCATGATGTCGGTTTGTTCGAGCACCTTCTGCGCCAGCGGATCGCTTGCCCTCGCCGCCGCCTCATTGACGAGGACGGAGAGCGGCGTCTTCAGCGCATGCGCCAGGTTGCCAACGTGAGTGCGCGCACGCTCGACGATCTCGCGATTGGCCTCGATCAGCGCGTTGGTCTCGCGCGCCAGCGGCGCGATCTCGACCGGGAATTCGCCCTCCAAGCGCTCGGCCTGGCCGGAACGGATCGCGGCAAGGCTTTCCGAAATCCGCTTGAGCGGCGACAGTCCGAAGCGCACCTGCAAGGCAATGGTCAATAGCAGCGCGGCGGCAAGGCCAGCAAAGATCGCACCGATGACGCGGTCAAAGCTCAGAATCTCCCCGTCGATTTCGGACGCATCGCCCGCGACCTCGATCAGATAACGGCCCTCGTCGCCGAGATCGATGTTGCGCTCGACAAGGCGAAGCCGGACGTCCTCCGGGCCTTGCGCGTAACCCTGCCGATATCCGCTGGAGGCCGCGGAGCGGTCCGCGGCCTCGGGCAGCCGCGGCAGATTGGAATCCCACAGCGAGCGCGAGGAATGCACCTCCGGCTTCGGCGTATCGAGCCGCGTGACCTGCCAATACCACCCCGACAGCGGCAGCTCGAACAGCGGCTCGCCGATCGATTGCGGAAATTTGTCGTTGCCTTCCTCAGGCGAGGCGACGTCGGCAACCAGCGTGCGCAGGTAGACGTCGAGCCGCCGGTCGAAGGCGCGCTCGACGGCGTGACGATAGAGCGACGACAAGACGAGGCCGGTGACGATGAGAATGATGACCGTCCACCCGGTCGCCCAGAGGAACAGGCGAAACGCGAGTGAGTTAGCGCGCATCGGGCGGGGTCAGCAGATAACCGAGACCGCGCACCGTTTGGATCACGTCAACGCCGAGTTTCTTGCGGATGCGCCCGACGAACACCTCGATGGTATTCGAATCGCGGTCGAAATCCTGATCGTAGAGGTGCTCGACGAGTTCGGTGCGCGATACGACGCGGCCGGTATGATGCATGAGGTAGGACAACAGCCGGTATTCGTGCGAGGTGAGCTTGACCGGACTGCCGTCGACGGCGACCCGGCCGGTGCGAGTGTCGAGGCGAACCGGCCCGCAGGTGAACTCGCTCTTGGCGTGGCCGGCCGAGCGGCGCAGCAGCGCGCGCACGCGCGCCAGCACTTCTTCGAGATGGAAAGGTTTGGCGACGTAATCGTCGGCGCCGGCATCGAAACCTTGCACCTTGTCGCTCCAACGATCGCGGGCGGTGAGGATGAGCACGGGCATGGCGCGGCCGGCGCGCCGCCAAGCTTCCAGCACCGAAATACCATCCATTTTCGGCAGGCCGATGTCGAGGATGACGGCGTCGTAGGGCTCGCTCTCGCCGAGGTAATGGCCTTCCTCGCCGTCGAAAGCGCGATCGACGACATAGCCGGCGTCGGTCAGCGCGGTGGCGAGCTGCCGATTGAGATCAGGATCGTCTTCGACAACGAGCAGGCGCAAGAAACGCTCCGAAGAAAGCCGCGCTCACAGCCCGCCGACGGGCGTGCCTTTCGCGGCGTCGACAACGACTCGCACCACTTTGCCATCGTGCGCAAGCACTGTCAGCACATAGACCAGGCCTTCGGGGCGGCGGCACAGCCGCGCCCGCACCAAGGTCCCCGGCACACGGCTTCTGACGGCGTGCATGGCGGCGGCGAGGCGTAGCACCGAGCCGTTCTCTACCAGGGTGCGGCGCTCCTTTTGATTGAGACAGGCGCGCTGCGCAAGATCGGCGCCGTTACGCGGCGTACGGACGGCCTCTTGCGCGCGCGCAGGGCCCAGCGTAACGGCAAGCGCCAGCAGCGCAGCGACGGACGCTCGGTTGGCGGTACCCATGCGGCCTCCCGAATGAGGATTTAGGTTGCTACAGCGTCGCGGCAACGTCGCAGCGGAACTCCAAATCCAAACATCCACGCGGTCAAAAAAATCGCTCGTGTCGCTCATTCCGATATTCGCACGCAAGCGTGCGGCAAAGTTGCGAACCTCGGTAAGAACATACTAGGCGCTTGGCAGTGAACCGGGCGTGAACGGCTGATCTAGGGCAGTTTCTGCCGCTGCGGGCTTTTATCTCGCTCCGCTGCATCATAGGCTAACGGCCTGGTGGCGGATCGGGGGGAAAACCGATGCTCGGCAGCAGGCCAATATGGCCGCTAGCGTTGTTATGGCTGGCGGCGTCCTTCCTCGCCGTCGTTCCCGGTTCTAGTGAGGCTCGCGCCCAAAACGCCACGGCCTGGAAAATCGAGGCCGAGCGGGACAAATTGACCGATCGCGTGTCGCGTTTTGCCTTGACCCTGCCGAAATCCGCTCCGGTGATGCAGGGCAAATCCGTCACAACGGCATTGATTATCACCTGCGCAGGCGGGGCCCCGGCCCGGCCCGCGCACCCGGAGCTGATGATCCTGTTCACCTCTTTGCCGAGGGCGAAGCACGCCAGGGTGATCGCGACCCGGTACCGCTTTGATGACGGCGCCGTTCGTGATTACAAGCTGAAGGTTATCGGCAGAAACGGCGCTCACGCGATGCTGTTGCCGAAATTCGGCAATGAAGACCCGGTAGCCGATGTCGTCGCCGCAAAGCGACTGCGGGTGGAGGTCGATCTTCCGAGCGCGCACGGGACGCTGCTCGACTTCAACGTCACCGGCGCCGCCGACGCGGTGAAGGCGATTACCTGCCAATAGAGCCTTATTGCGCGCGGCTACGTGCCATAGCTCCGATTGGGGATCGGGAAACCGCAGCTCGAGCCATCGGTCACCTGCACCTCATCCTCCCAAGGCAAGCGATATTGGCCCGCCATCAGATCGCGCATGTAGGTGTAAGGGCAATCTTGCGCTCCGCCTTTGACCGCGACGAAGCCGCGATGGCCGAATTGGTAGATGTTGTTCTCCACGCCCCAGATCCGCCGCGCCTCGTCGGCAAGCTTTGGCCGCACCTCGGCGGTGATGATCTCGTCGGGCACGCCGTTGCCGGTGACGAGCGGCACACCGTCGAAATTGACGATCATGCCTTCGCCCATGGAATTGAACACGCCGTCGGTGCCAGCCATGCAGACGTTGGCGGTGTACATAAGGTTGCTGAACGCGTTGCTCTGATTGCTGACTTGCCAAGCGTTCCTGATCGGCGCCGTGTAACCGGCGGTGCGCAGCATGATATTGGCGCCCTTGTAGGCGCATTCCCGAGCCATCTCGGGGAACATGCCGTCGTGGCAGATGATGAGCGCGACCTTGCTGCCGTTCGGGCCGTCGCACACCGGAATGCCGAGATTACCCGGCTCCCAGGGTTCGACCGGCACCCAAGGATGCATCTTGCGGTAATAGAGTTTCACTTCACCGCGCTCGTCGATGATGATGCCGCTGTTATAGGGGTTGCCGTCGGGATTGTACTCCATGATGGAAAAGCAGCCCCAGATGCGGTTCTCCGCGCACGCCTTTCTGAAGCTCGCCACTTCCGGTCCATCGAGCCGCGACATCAGCTCGGCGTTGGTATCCATCGACAGGCCGTGCAGCGAATATTCGGGAAACACCACAAGGTCCATGGTCGCCATTGCCTTGCGCGCTTTCTGCACCATGGCGCAAATTTTTTTCGTTTGCGCCGCCAGATCGCCTTTGTTGACAATCGTCGGCAGCTGCAACTGAACGAGGCCGATGACCACGCCGTCGGGAGTCTTGTTCAATCCGCCGAGCCCACTCATTCCGATCTCCTCATTTTCTCATTCGCTGACTCTGCTCCCGGACGCTTGATTATCTACTCCGTTTCGCCGGCAAATTCTGCAGCCGCGCGCCAAGCTGGAGATGCTGGAGCTGAGCCCCGAGTCGCGTGCGCCTCGCTACCGCCGCCGCGCCGCCTTCCGCAGCCGCAACGGCCAGCTCACGATGTGGTCTTCGAGGTCTTCGTCGGGCACGTCCTTCTCGCTGGCGCCGACGCGGCCGCGCGCCGAGACGCCCGCGGCATGGACGCTCTCGGGATCGCCGGAGACCAACGGATGCCACCAATAGAGGTCCTTGCCGGCGGCAACGAGAACATAGGCGCAGGACGGCGGCAGCCAGGTGATGGTTTTCAGGCTCTCCGGCGTGAGCTGCACGCAATCCTCCACCTTTTCCAGCCGGTGCGGATAGTCGCGGCAGCGGCAGGTGTCGCCGTCCAGCAAGCGGCAACCGACGTCGGTATAATAGGTGCGGTCGGTTCCCTCCTCTTCGAGCTTGTTGAGGCAGCAGCGGCCGCAACCGTCGCAGAGGCTCTCCCATTCCGAATCTGTCATTTCTTCCAATGACTTACGCCGCCAAAACGGGATGTCACCGGGGCTTTGATCGGTTGCCATCTGTTCTCCGCACCGGCAAGGAGGTGCCTGCAAGGCTCTTACGCCCAATTTGCCCCCCATTTCCATTCACACTGTCACCGACACGTCATTGGCCGGTGCCACCGGCTCGGCTAAATCTCATTGACCGAATCGACAAGGACGGGGCCGCACCCGTTCCGGGAGTACGCAACGCGTGACGGACCTGTTCCCCGAATCGGGTAACGACTGGCGGCGCAAGTTCAAGCGGCTGCTGCTCGATCTCGACGCGCGCATCGATTCCGCCGTGTTCCAGAGTGGCAAATGGGCGCGTGAGCTGTACGAGCGGTTCACCGCGATCATGGATCATTGCCATGTCGCCGGCTGGCGGCGCTGGCTCATCGTGGAACCGCTGTCGGAAGCCGCCACTTGGGGCACCGCCGTGTTCCTGCTCATGCTGGCGCTCGCGGTCCCCGCCTTCCGCGAGACCTCGGACGAGGACTGGCTGAAGAAATCCGAGCTCGCCGTCACCTTCCTCGACCGCTACGGCAACGAGGTCGGCAACCGCGGCATCAAGCACAACGATTCGGTGCCGCTCGAGGACATGCCCGACCACCTCATCAAGGCGGTGCTGGCGACCGAGGACCGGCGTTTCTACGAACATTACGGCATCGACTTCTACGGCACCTTCCGCGCGCTCATGACCAATGCCAGGGCCGGCGGCGTGGTGCAGGGCGGCTCGACCATCACCCAGCAGCTCGCCAAGAACCTGTTCCTGTCGAACGAGCGCACGCTCGAGCGCAAGATCAACGAGGCGTTCCTCGCCACCTGGCTGGAGACGCGGCTATCCAAGAACGAGATTCTCAAGCTCTACCTCGACCGCGCCTATCTCGGCGGCGGCGCCTTCGGCGTCGACGGCGCGGCGCAATACTATTTCGGCAAGTCGGTGCGCGACGTGACGCTGCCGGAGGCGGCGATGCTTGCCGGGCTGTTCAAGGCGCCGAGCAAATTCTCGCCGCTGGTCAACCTGCCCGCGGCGCGCGCCCGCGCCAACGTTGTGCTCGACAATCTGGTCGACGCGGGATTCATGACCGAGGGTCAGGTCTACGGCGCCCGGCGCAATCCGGCCACGACGATCGACCGCCGCCAGGAGGACGCGCCAAATTATTACCTCGACTGGGCGTTCGACGAGATGCGCAAGCTGGTCGACACCTTCCCGAAATCGGTGAACGAAAGCTTCTTCGTTGTGCGCACCGCGCTCGATCCCAACGTGCAACATTATGCCGAACGCGAGGTTGAATCGGCGTTGCGCCAGTACGGTCACGATTACGGCGCCAGCCAAACGGCGGTCGTCATCGCCGATCTCGACGGCGCGGTGCGCGCGATGGTCGGCGGGCGCGACTACGGCGCCAGCCAGTTCAACCGCGCGGTCGACGCGTTGCGCCAGCCGGGCTCCTCGTTCAAGCCCTATGTCTACGCCACCGCCCTGGCGAACGGCTTCACGCCGAACTCGGTCGTGGTCGATTCGCCGGTGTGCATTGGCAATTGGTGTCCGCACAACTATTCCGGCGGTTATTCCGGATCGATAACGCTGACCCAGGCTATCACCCATTCGATCAACGTCATTCCAGTCAAGCTTTCGATCGCGCTCGGGGAGGGCAACCCCAAGCTCGGCCGCGCCAAGATCATTCAGACCGCGCGCAATTTCGGCATCTGGACGCCGCTGCCGGACACCCCGTCGCTGCCGATCGGCGCCGACGAGGTCAACGTGCTGGAACACGCCGTTGCCTATGCCACCTTCCCCAATCTCGGCAAGGCGGTCACGCCGCATGCGGCGCTCGAGGTGCGCACCGGCACCGGCGAATTGGTGTGGCGCTTCGACCGCGACGGCAAACGGCCGCAGCAGGTGATCTCGCCGCAGGTCGCGCTGGAAATGATCGGTATGATGAACTCGGTCGTCGAAAACGGCACCGGGCGGCGGGCGCAACTCGACGGCATCAAAGTCGCCGGCAAGACCGGTACGACCAACGGCTGGCGCGATGCCTGGTTCGTCGGCTACACGGGAAATTTCTGCGGCGCGGTCTGGATGGGCAACGACGATTATTCGCCGACCAAGCGCATGACCGGCGGCACGATCCCGGCGCTGGTCTGGCACAACATCATGGCTTACGCGCATCAGGGTATCGAATTGCGGCCGTTGCCCGGCCTGCCGGCGCCGCAACACGCCCCGACGGTCGCCGACGCGTCGCTGGAGGGCGGCCAAGCGCCGCAGCAAATCCTGCTCACCCGCAAGGGAACCCAGGCTCTCGTCCACGTCGAGCATCTGCTCGACGACGCCAGCAGGGCGATGGCGGTGCAGACCGCCCCCGCTGCAACCCTTGGCGCGCTCGGCCCGCCTGGCGGCGGCGCGTATCGCCCCAACCCTCTCACGGCGGCGAACAGCCCGCAGCCTGCCGGAACTGCCGGCCGAGACTAGCAAGCCGTGCTCGCGAGATAATATCATTCGATCGGGTCGAACGTGCGCCTGTTCTTCAGTTCCTGTTTCACCTTGCTGCTCGCCGCCGTCATCGGTCTCGGCGCGACCTGGCTGGCGCTGACGCGCGGCGTTGCTTTCGGTTCGCTGACCATCGGCGCCTGGACGGCTTGGCCGAAGAGCGGGTCGGTCGACATCGATCCTTATGCTCGCGCGACGATCGCCCGCACCGGCGAGCTCCCGATCGGCAGTGGTGACGGTGTCGCCTTCTATGCCCACACCGACGATGCCGGAACTGCTTTTGATGGGCGTTGCACCTTCGTCATCAGCGGCATGAGCCCGGCGGCGCGCTATTGGACGGTGACGCTCTACGACTCGGACGGCCGGCTCGTCGCCAACTCGATCGACCGGCACGGCTTCACCAGCGCCGAAGTAGTGCGCGACGGCAGCGGACGCTTTACCATCAACGTCGGCCCGCGTGCGCGGCCGGGAAATTGGCTGCCGAGCGGCGGCATCGAAAAATTCGTCCTGGTCTGGCGGCTCTACGATACGCCGATCGGCGTCGCGATGCGCACCACGAAGGAAGGGCCGATGCCGTTGATCGTGCGAAAGGCCTGCTCATGATCCGGCTACCGCTGTGGATTCTCGGCGCCCTGCTGCTGGCTGGCATCGTGCATCTTTCGACCGTGCTGGCGATGCCGCAGGCGGCGACGCAAGACGCCTATTCGCGGCTGGCGCCGCTCGCGCCCGTCAACGCCACAGTGCTACTCGCCCCGCCGACGGCCCAAGCCGCGATTATGCCGTTCATGGATCCGGCCTTTGCGGTCGCGGTGTGCCGATACGATCTTTCCAGAGGGGCGCTCAAGTTCAACGCGCCGGTGAGCCTGGCCTACACCTCGGTCACGTTCTACACGCGCAACAGCGTCGCCTATTACGCGATCAACGACCGCGCCGCCGGACGCCGTGCGATCGAACTCGATCTCATGACAGCCGAGCAGCATGCGGAAATGCCCGAGGAGGAGGACGTTACCGCCGCCGACCGATTGATCATCGAGTCGCCGACCAGGACGGGGTTGATCGTGTTACGGGCGCTGGCGCCGGAGCCCGGACTCATGGTCATGGCGCGCCGTGCGCTTGCGGGTGCGCGGTGCCGCATCGAGCCGGCACAGCAGTAGCCTCATCAGCGGCGTCTGACGCGCCGTCGACCGCTATTGTCCGCAGGCGGATGCGTGTGAGGTTCGGCGTCTGCCGCACGCAACTCGCCGTGTCGCTCGACCCGGATGACCGGTAGGATGATGACCGTCGCGGACTCATCCGGCATGTCCACACGGCCGAAGCGGACGATGCGTCCCTCATCGGGGAATTTTACAATGGTGCCCATGTTGGCGGCGACCCGTCCTCCGCTGCCTGCCGGGCAGCGGACTCCTGCCCCGATGCGCCCGCATCGGCGTTGTTCCGAATAAGCGGCATGCAGGGTTAACGCTCCGCTAACGGCGGCAATTTAGGCTGCCGAGACGGTCCATGGGGCCCGGTCTGGTCCGGACCGCAGTTGCAGTTGAGTAGCGTAAAATGGCAGCGCAGAACCTCTTCGGCCTCGAGGGTCTCACAGATTTCGGCTTACGTAACAGTGTCGATGTGCGGCCGACTTTGCTACGCGTGCTCACCGACCTTTACGTGCACAGGCTCGCTCATACGGCTGATGAGGAGCGCCATTATACCGAGCTGGCGCTGCGTCTGCTCGAAGCGGTCGATGTACCGACGCGTATCGCCGTGGCGAAGCGGCTGGCAGGCTATCGCACGGCGCCGGCGCGGGTCTTGCAATGGTTGACCGAAAATGTCGCGGGCGTTGCCGCGGAGTTGCGCGCACATTCGCTTCTGACCGGCGGGGTCGACCCGGCTGTGCCGCATCCTGCCGCGATGCCGGCTGTGGAAGACGCCACCTTGCGCCAAGGCGAACGGTTCACGGACGCGCCCCATGTGGTCGATCGGACCACCGCCAGCGTACTCAACGAGCTGTTCTTTACCGCGAATGCGCAAGAGCGGCGCCTAATCTTGCTCAATTTCGACGTGGTCGCTCCCGTTCCGGCCGGACGTGTCGGCGTTTCATTCGATCCATCGGTCGGCCGGCGGCTCGAAGCGGCGGCGCTCACCGGCAACAACGAGGAGTTCGCACAACTGCTCGCACGCGCGCTGCGGATTTCTCGCGAGCAGGCACGGCGCATGGCGCGCGACGAACTGGGCGAGCCGGTCGCGGTGGCGGGAAAAGCACTCGGCTTGGCGCGCGATGTGCTGCATCGTATCCTGTTGTTCGTCAATCCCGCCGTCGGCCATTCTGTGGAGCGCGTCCATGCGCTTGCCGCGCTCTATGACGCGATGACGCCGCAGGCGGCGCAAGGCATGGTCGAAATCTGGCAGGCGCTGCCGCAGAACGAACGTGCCGGAGCCAAGCACCAGCCACTCACGTGGGACGAGGTGATGCGCCGGGGTGCGCGCGCCGCGGCGGCGGCGCCGCGCACTGCTCCTGCACCGCGAACGAACGAACGCCGCAGTGCTTCCTGAGTCGGGTTTCGCTCAGAGAGTGAGCGAAACTCATTCGGACGTTCAACCGGTCACGACATCGAGAAAATTTCGCCCTGCGCGATCCTCCACCTCGATGATCCAAGCATCCGGATCGAATTTCACCTGTCGTGCGAGATAGGCGTCGACCGCCGCATCGGGCGCCGATTGCGCGGCAAGGCTCGGCGTGAAGGCCCGCGTCGCCCCTTGCGCCGCGTCGAACGCGCTTTGCGGCGCCGGGCCGAACAGGTCCGAGGTGCCGTCGAGCCTGCTGATGCGAACGAATACGGCGCCGGCCTCTTCCGCTCCGCGCCTGCGCACGACGCCGGAAATGCCCTCGACTTGACAGCGCCGCAGATAGGCGGCGACCCAAAGTGCGGTCTTTAGGCGCATGGCGCGGCTCGCATGGTGACACGATCGAGATATGCCTCGGTCAGGCGTAAGCCGCAAATATTCCCGTGGTTCCGGGTCGGGGTAACGAGTCCGGCCCCTGTAACACCTGCTAGTCCAGCGGCCGGCCGGCCATGACGGCAAGCCCGCTGAGCAGGCGATCGGAGAGCCGTCCGGTCACCGGTAATTTGTGCTCGCGCTCGAATTTCTCGATCGCGGCGCTGGTCGGTTCGTCGAGAATGCCAGAGGGCCTGATCTGGCCGTAGCCAAAATTGGTCAGGACGCGCTGCACCGCCATGACGCGCGACGGCGACCCGATCAGGTCGGCGATCGGGTCGTTGCGCCGCGCCGAGACGGTCTGCGGTGTTCGCAGGCCGGCGGCCGGACGCGCGGCGACTGGTTCCGCAGGCTTGGGCGTTGCCACGCCCACAACATTGGGACGATTGTCGGCCGCCCGCAGCGGCGAAGTCGGCATAGCGAAGAATGGCGCCGGGTGCGGACCGGTTTGCAGAAAAACCGCGTTGACGACGATGACAAGGCTCACTGCGCCGGCGCCGAGGATCGCCAGCGAATCGACGGGACGATCGGCGGCTTTCCGCCATGCGCGCAGTCCGAGCGCTAGGAGTTCCCCGGCGGCGCCCGCCACTGCGCGGCGACCATGGTTGCGGCGGTTACGCACTTTTCTTCACCCGAATGTCGACGCGTGATGCGGCTTCTTCGCCGACTCGCGTCGGGCTCGTCGGGCGAGCCGCCGTGCGCGTCGGCAAATGGACCGGTAGTAGAAGCGGATTGGAATGCACGTTTCCCGGCGCTGCGCGCTCGCAATCGAGCGGCAGGCGCACCGACACGCGCGTACCCTCGCCGATCCGGCTGCGGATGTTGATCTCGCCGCCGTGCAGGCGCACCAGCCCCTTGACGATGGAAAGTCCGAGACCGGTGCCGCCGTGGCGGCGGTCGTAGGAAGCGCGCGCCTGAAAGTACGGCTCGCCGACGCGAGCTAAATCTTCGTCACTAATCCCTACACCGGTGTCCTCGACAACGAAGACGATGCTTCCGGCCTCCGCACGAGCGCCGATCGTGACTTTGCCGCCACGGTCGGTAAAACGGATTGCGTTCGACAACAGGTTGAACAGGATTTGATGCAGCGCACGCTTGTCGGCGACCAATTCAGGCAGCTCCCCGGTCGGCGTTTTTTCGAGCCGAACGCCCGCCTCCTCCGCCCGCAGCGCCAGAAGATCGCAGCAGTCGGCAATGACCTGCGCCGGCGCGAACGGCTCCGGCGTGATCGCAAAATTGTTGGTCTCGATCTTCGACATATCGAGAATTCCATTGACGACGGCGAGCAAGTGGTGCCCGGAAACGTTGATGAGGCCGGCATATTCGTGGCGGCGTCCAGCGTCGAGCGTCAGCGCCCTCTCCTGCATCAACATTTCCGAGAAGCCGATAATGGCGTTGAGCGGCGTCCGCAATTCGTGACTCATGGTCGCGAGGAAACGGCTCTTGGCGGCGTTGGCGCGTTCGGCCTCGCTACGCGCATCCTCAAGCGCCTGCTCCTGCCGTTTGCGGTCCGTCACATCACGAAGGACGGCAACAACTTCACGGCGGTCATCGCCAGCGACCTCGGCCACTGTCTGTTGAAGCGGCCGGCAGCGCATCTCAACCCAGACGAATTCCGCCGGCGACCGCCCAGTGGTGTCGGAACTATCTCGCCGTACGCGAAACTCGACGGAGTGGCTCTCTCCCAGCGCTGCTGCATCGCCGAGCGCAGTCAGATAAGCGGGGCGGTCGGCAACATGGACGCGGTCGAACAGACCCTGCCCGTGCAAGTCGAGAACACGGCGCCCGAACAACGATACCGCCGCCGGCGATACGAACTGAACGCCGCCGTCGCGGCCGTAGCGCATGATCACGTCGGTCATGTGGCGTGCCAGCAACCGGTATCGATCATCCTCGGCACACGACACCCAGCCACTGCTGCGCGCGAGCGCCGCCGCGGCGAGCGCGAGCCCTGCAGCGCAAAGCGCGGCCGACACGATACCGAGTGCAGCGAGCGCCGCAATGCCGCTCGCTGCGGACGCCGGCAACAGGTCGAGTTTACCGGCAACCACCAGCAGGCCGGCGGCAGCAAGGGTGAAGATCAAAGCGATCGCGACGACGCGGCGCGACGCCGCAAGCGTCGCCTCGAGCGGCACGATGACAAGCCAAACGGCGGCAAAGGAGGTGATGCCGCCGCTAAATACCGCCACCACTGTCACCAGTCCGGTCAAGGCGAGCGACGACAGCACATGGGCGCTCTCGTAGCGGCCGGTGCGGGAAAGAAAGCAGGCGATGAGGATCGGGACGACCAGCCAGGCAAACGCCATCAGTTCGATCGTGCTCGGCGCGCCGCGCACGATCAGATACGCCGGGAACGCCGCCAAGGCGACGATGCTGCCGACCAGTCGCGGCGCGATGAAGGCGCGATGCCGCGCCGCGACCGACGCGTTCTGCCGCGCCGACGGGTGCACCAGAGTCTCAACGTAATCACGTACTGGCGCGAAGAGGCCCACGGTCCCGTTTTGCACGCCTGACTTTGCAGACGCGCTCCCCTTTTCTGTGCCGGATCGTGTCAGACTCCACTTAAGCGAACGCTAAGGCGCCGCGCGCCGACCGCAGAGCAGCGCCGCCGACCGCGCTTGACGCCGGCGCGAAGAGGCGGGAATCGCCCATCATGGTGAACGGGCCGTTGCCGTACGACCCGAACTATATTTGCCGTGCGTGCGGGTATTTGCAAAAGACCGTCGGACCAAGGCGCTTGCTGGCGGCGAGAACACTGCCAAAGTCCGCCCCGGTATGCGTTCGCGCAAATTTTAGGTAAATTCCATTTTTTCAAACTGCGCGAAAATTTGCGGCGTATTCTGCTCGATTATGGGCAAAAACGTCCCTGCACCGCCAACGCGGCTTTCAAGGCTGCCTGCTAGGGTCCGCTCTCATGCGGCAGTAGCAGCCGCAGGGGATGCGGGTCTCATGTTCTTTCTGTTGCGAATGGCGTTCTGGCTCGGCTTGGTGCTGGTGCTGTTGCCCGGCGGCTCCGTGCAACCAAACGCATCGCGGACCGAGGTCGGCGCTTCCGAGGCCCTCTCGGCGGCGTCCGCCACAGTCGGAGATCTTCGCGGCTTCTGCACGCGCCAGCCCGACGCCTGCACGGCCGGCTCGCAGGTAGCAGCGGCCATCGGCTACAAGGCGCAGGCGGGCGCCAAGATGCTTTACGGTTTCTTGAGCGAGGCGCTCGCGCCGCGCGAGACCGGCTCGCTGACAAGCGGCACGCCGCGAGGCGGCAGTAGCGCTAAAGCGACGCCGGAGAAATCGGTGCCAGAACGGACCTCGCAAAACACCCTGACCCCAGCCGATCTGGCGCCGGCTTGGCGTGGCCCGGCGCCGCGCAAGGACAGTAAACCCTCCGCATAATCCAACACCGCCTCCACGCGCGGGTGGTAGAGCACGGTTCGAGAATGACCGCCTGCGCGGCCGCGCAACAATGGCGCCCGCGACAACATCGACCTGGCCGGCTCGGCGCTCTATATAAAGAAAGGGTGACGAAGGACCGCTGCCGCGATGGCCGACATCGACGAAATCATCGATAATTTCTCGACCCTTGACCATTGGGACGATCGTTATCGCTATCTGATCGAGCTGGGGCGGGAACTGCCTCCGCTCGCCGCAGCGGCGCATAGTGACGCCAATAAGGTGCAGGGATGCGCGAGCCAGGTTTGGCTCGAAACCAGCGTCCGTCCCAATGGCGCGGACGGCCCGGTACTGACATTCGCGGGCGACAGCGACGCGCACCTCGTGCGCGGCCTGATCGCGATCCTGTTCGCCATCTTTTCCGGCAAAAACGCGACGGACATTCTTAGCATCAATGCGCTCCAGCTGTTCGAAAAAATGGGCTTGCGCGAGCATCTAACGCCGCAACGTTCGAACGGCTTCCGCTCGATGGTGGAGCGCATTCGTGCGGACGCGTGCGCTGCCCTGACCGCCGCCGCCGTGTGAGCGTTGTATGACCGCCGTGTGAAAATGCCGCGCCGCCTGCGCAGCTCCTCTGAGGCGCGGAATTCTAGCCACACCTGTGATGGTGTTGTAAGTCTACTCGGGGCTCAAGCGTCGGCGCCCGGGAAGGTCAAAGATGGCCGTCAGCCGTGTCGGGGTGGAGAGCCCGCTCAGCAACCAAAAGTTTCGCGCGGCGCTGACCGACGTATTTGCCGGCATGATCTGCAGCATCCTGTCGATCGCCTATTGTTTGTCGTATGCAGCGCTGATTTTCACCGGGCCGCTTGAGCATGTGCTGTCCTATGGCGTGGCGGTGACATTCCTGTCGGCGGCGGTGGGCGGATCGATTGTCGCGTTGCGCAGTTCGCTTCCTTTCGCGGTTGCCGGACCGGACAGTTCCATTTCCGTGGTCATGGCGGCGATGGTGGCGACCCTCGTCCACCGGCTGGTCGCGCATGGCGGCACCGATCTGCTTGCGCCGACGCTTATCGCCATGTCGTTGACGACCGCACTTACCGGATTGCTGCTTTGCGTACTCGGGTTCACCCATGCGGGCCGCGCCATTCGTTTCGTCCCTTATCCGGTCATCGGCGGCTTTCTCGGTGCCACCGGGTGGTTGATGATCACCGGCGCGATGCAGGTGGTGACGGATCAACGCCCGGCACTCACCAATATCGGAGCGTTCCTCGACGCCGCGACCGCCGCCAAGCTCGCTGCCGGGCTGATTGTGGCAGTCGCGTTGTTTCTGGTACTGCGTCGCTCGAAGAGCCCCTTTGTTCTCCCCGGCGTGCTGCTAGCGGCAATAGCGGCGACATATCTGTTTCTGGTTTTGACCGGCTCGCCGCTCGTGGTGGCCCAGGCCGAGGGCTGGATGTTCCGGCCGCAGCCGATGGCCGGGCTCATTTCGCCGTGGCAACCCGGCGCCCTGCGCGGCTTCTCCTGGACGGCATTACCGGCGCTGGCCGGCGATCTGCTCGCCGTCATGTTCGTCACCGTCATAAACTTTTTGCTCAACACGACCGGCATCGAGATTGCAAGCCACACCGAGGCCAATATCGAGCGCGATCTCAAAGTGCTCGGGCTCGCCAATATTGCGACCGCCGCGCTGGGCGGATACGTGAGCTGCACATCGTTCAGCCGGTCCATGCTGGTCCGCGTGACCGGCGCAACGAGCCGGCTATCGGGGCTCACGGTCGCCGCGATCTCGGCGGTCGTGCTCGTCGCCGATCCTGGATTTCTCGGCTATGTGCCCAAATATGTCCTGGCCGGCCTGCTGTTCTATCTTGGTGGCGGCCTGGTCTATCAATGGATTATCCGTTCCTCGTGGCAGTTGCTGCGCCTGGAATATTTGTCGCTGATCGCCATCGCGCTGCTCATCGTCAATGTGGGCTTTATTGCCGGCGTCCTGATCGGTGTGGTGATCGGTTGCGCCACCTTTGCGTTAAGCGCCAGTCGCGTGAACGCGATCAAGTTCAGTTTCGATGGTACGGAGTACCGCTCTTCGCTCGATCGCGGAACGCACGAGCAAGCTCTGCTGGCCGACCATGGCCGGGAGATTCAGGGCATGGCGTTGCAGAGCTATTTGTTCTTCGGTTCGGCTAATCGGCTTTACCAGCACGTCAAGGCATTGCTTGCGCAGCAACCGAATTGCCGCTTCCTGATTTTCGATTTCCGCCGCGTCACCGGCATCGATTCGTCGGCGACGCAAAGCTTCACACAAATCAAGCAGGCGGCAACGGAAGCCGGCGCACGAATCGTTCTCGTCAACCTTACGCCGGAATTGGAACGATCGTTCCGCACCGCCAGATTCATTTCGGATGATATTGCCGTCGCGCCCGATCTCGATCGAGCGCTGGAATCCTGCGAGCACGCGATCATCGAGGCGCATCGCGCTGAAGGCAGCGAGACACGATCGTTGCGCGCTTGGTTGTCCGAAGCGCTCGGCGACCCGCAGCTTGCCGATCACTTGGCCGAATATTGCCGGCGCCTCGAAGTGCGGACCGGCGACATCATAGCCCGGCAAGGCGACGCGGCCGCCGCGATGCATTTCATCCTCGAGGGCCGCGTCGGCATCATTGTCGATCTGCCGGAAGGGCGTAGCATGCGTGTGCGCAGTCTGGGTCGGCACACCACGGTCGGCGAAATGGGCCTCATAACCCGGTCGCCGCGCAGCGCGACGATCCAAGCCGAGGACGCGAGCGTGCTGTACGAACTCGATGCGGAGGCCTTCGAACGCATCAAACGTGAGCACGCGGCGCTGAGCCAGGCGCTGCTGGCTTATGTTGTCAAGGTGATGGCGGAGCGGCTCAGCTTTGCCAACCGGGCGATCGGCGTGCTGCAGCGTTGAGCGGACGAAAACAGCCGACGCAACAGGTCAGCCGCGCTCCTTGCGGCGGCGGCGCTGCTGGCCGAGCCCCATCTGCTTGGCGAGCTGCGAGCGTGCCGCGGCGTAATTAGGCGCGACCATGGGGTAATCGGGCGGCAATCCCCATTTCTCGCGATATTGCTCCGGCGTTATGCCGTACTGGGTGCGCAAGTGGCGCTTGAGCGATTTGAACTTCTTGCCGTCTTCGAGGCACACAAGGTATTCGGGCGTGACGGATCGCTTGACCGCCACGGCCGGCTTGAGCGGTTCTGTCGGCGGCGCCGTTTGGCCGCTCGAAATCCGCATTAATGCGGAGAACACCTGGGCAATCAGATTCGGTATTTCCGCACTTGCAACGGTGTTATTGCTGACGTAGGCGGAAACGATGTTCGCCGTCAGCTGAACGCAACCGCTCTCGCCTAAATTCTCGGCCATATTCGATCTGATCTCTCGAGAGTTGCGGTCTGTCCCCATGCCGCCGCCTTAGCCCAAGGCGTTCGCGCCGTGCAGATTTGAGCCAAGAAGAGCATCGACAGATTGCAATCTTGGCGTGACGATGCCGGACGCGCGTGGAAGTCTATACTAGAAAATCTTAGATGTTAAAGAAAAAACGCAGCTCTGCTCGGGGCGACAATAGTTGAATATTCAAGCTGTATTCGCGCTTATACAGAATTTCGCAGATTGAATCTCTCAAGCGGCAACGAGCCGCGAGACAGGCCGCAGGCGATGAAAAAGCTCGAGGCCTCGCGTCCAAGTCGTGGCCCGGAAGCTACACGCCACGCTCGATGTGATTGCGCAGTGCAGTGATCGAACCGAAACGCAACTTGCCTTGTGGCAGTTGCGCCTCGATCGATCCGTCCGAGTAGAGGGTGTAGGCCATTCCCTCGACCACTCCGGATTTCAGGGCAGAGACCGGAGCGGCAGCGTCGCCGGCCGCGGGGCTGGAATCGTGGGCCGTTCCACGGACGGCAGCCGGCTCGCTTGCAGGCGGCGGCGCGGGCGCGGCAACGTGGGTCGGCGCCATCGGCGCGTCCCGTCGCGGAGCTGCGGGCCAAAAGGCATTGAACACGGAAGTTTTCGCTCTATCGAGAGCAGCCGGGCGAGTTTTCATGTCGGGCCGCGGCGCCGCGCGAGCGGGCGCGGCGCCGTTCGTTCGCCCTCCAGCGACGGCGGCCGCTTTTTTCACCTCGCCCACGTTTCCTTCCGCAGCAGCCAGCGGCTGCGTGACCATGGGAACATCGGGCCTATCAGCGACCGTGCCATTTTCAAGCCGGGCCAGAGTCGGGAACTTTGCTCGCAAGCGTTCAAACGCACCATCCTCGGCCGCCGCCGGGGCAGGAGTGGCGGCAGGCGATGGGGCCGGAGGCGACGGCGGGACGGCGGGCACCGGTTGAGCCGCAGGCGATGGCGGAGTTGTGTCGGCGACCAGCGGCTCCGGCTGCGAATTCGCCTTTGGCTTGGGCGGAAAGGGGATACGCGCCGGCGGTTCGGCCGCGGCGACGGCGGGCGCTTCACCGGGCTGTGCGGGACGTAGCGCCTGCTCGATCCGCTGCAACTCGCGAACGACCAGTCCAATCCCCACCAGAAGGAGTCCGCCGACGGCCGCGATCGTTCCTGGCGTAATGATATCGGTATCGGTGGTCGTGCCCGACGCCACGAGGGCCAAGCCGACGGCCGTCGTCACAACACCCAAAAGCAACAAGAACACTGACATGACGCCGTCTTCCACCCCCTCTTTAGACGCCGGCGACATTAAAAAACGTATTTTGGCCGCCATCTCGCCACGGTGCAAGAACTTATTCCTGAGCTGTTACCAAGCGCCGCCTGCGCCGCGGCCGGCCTTGGCGCGCGGCTTCGCCGCGTCGGAGATTGCCCAAACCCGCCGGTTCGGCCTAATTAAAGGGGAAACCTTGCCTTCCCTTGGCAGTTTCACGGATACGCCCCGCGCCCCGGTCCGGTTTCACATTCAGGAGTAGACCCCCATGGCCTTCACCCTCCCCGACCTGCCTTATCCCTACGACGCCCTCACGCCACAAATGTCCCGCGAGACCCTCGAATACCACCACGACAAGCACCACCAGGCTTACGTGACGGCCGGGAATAACCTGGCCAAAGGAACGGAGTGGGAGAACAAGCCGGTCGAGGAAGTGGTGAAGGGTACCTTCGGCAAGAACCAAGCCCTCTTCAACAACGCCGGCCAGCACTACAACCACATCCACTTCTGGAAATGGATGAAAAAAGGCGGCGGCGGCGACAAGCTGCCCGGCAAGCTCGAAAAGCAGATCACCAGCGACATCGGCCCTATTGCCAAGATGAAAGAGGATTTCGTCCAAGCCGGCGTCACTCAGTTCGGCTCGGGCTGGTGTTGGCTCGCGGTCAAGGACGGCAAGATCACGGTGATGAAAACGCCGAACGGCGAGAATCCACTCGTGCACGGCGCCGCGCCTATTCTCGGCTGCGATGTCTGGGAGCATTCCTACTACATCGACTACCGCAACCGGCGGCCGGACTACCTGAAAGCGTTTCTCGATCATCTCGTCAATTGGGACCACGTAGCGGAGATGTATGAGGCGGCGATGAAATAGCGCCCACCGGCGCGACGGACGTGAATGAGCGGGACCTTCGGTCCCGCTTTTTTGCCGCGGCGCCGCCAAAACGCCGCATCGAGTGGCACCATGCGCATTGCCCGGGATGCAATGAGATTCTTGTGCTGAACGTCACCACGAAACGTTCATCCGCCGTTCCTCCGATGAGGTCGCTGGCTGCCGCGAAGTCCGGCAGCGGGTCTGCGAACGCCTTTTCCGTCGCGCGGCGGCTCGATGCGCTTGCGATCGCCACGCTGGTTGTTGTTGCCGTGATCGCCGCCTTCACCTTTCGCGACTATGGTCTCGGCTGGGACGACTACACCCATTCGCAATACGGCAGCCTGCTGGTCTCGCTCTACAAGTCCGGCTTTGCCGACAAGCGCGCGCTGTCGTTCGTCAATCTCTACATGTATGGCGGCGGGTTTGATCTTCTCGCCACGCTCTCGGCAAAAATTCTGCCCTTCGACCTGTTTGAGACGCGCCGGTTGGTCGGCGCCGCGGTCGGCCTCGTCGGCCTTTTCGTCACCTGGCGGCTGGGGCGGCGTCTCGGCGGCCCGCTCGCCGGTTTGATCGCGCTTCTACTGCTCGCCGCTTGCCCGCTCTATTACGGTCACATGTTCATGAACGCGAAGGACACGCCCTTCGCGGTGGCCATGGCGATCGCGCTGCTCGGCATCGTGCGCGCGTTCGATGAATATCCGCGCGCGACGCCGGCGACCGTGGCGCTGTGCGGCATCGGCATCGGCCTCGCGATCGGATCGCGCGTCATGGGCGGCTTTGCGCTGATCAATGCGCTGCTGCCGCTGCTGCTCATTCTGGCTCTCAGATCGCGCGCGAGCGGCCTGAAATCCGCTCTCTTCGAATGGGGCTCGTTCCTCGTACCGTTCATTCCGGGCGCCATCCTCGCCTATCTGATCATGGGTCTGGTTTGGCCGTGGGCCGTCGTATCGCCGCTCAACCCGTTTCGCGCCGTCGAATACTTTTCCAACTTTTTCGAAAAGCCTTGGCGCGAACTGTTCGCCGGTCAACTGATCCTGGTTCCCGACATGCCGCGCCGTTACGTGCCGACGCTCGCCGCGCTGACGCTGCCCGAATTGATGCTGGCGGTGGGGTTGTGCGGCGCGGTCGGTTCGATCGTGGCAACAGTGCGCGGCAAAGCTGGACGCGCGGACGTCTCCGCCGGACGCCGCGCCGCCCTGTTGGCCGTTGCGCTCGCCGCCGTATTGCCGGTCGTGGTGGCGGTCGCCACGCGGCCGGCCATGTATAACGGCATCCGGCATTTTGTGTTCTTGACCCCGCCATTTGCCGTGCTCGGCAGCATCGCCGCGGCATGGATCGTTGAGCGGCTGCGGCCCTATGGCCGGGCCGCCACAGCAGTAGGCGCTGCGGTGCTGATTGCGGGCCTCGCCTCCCCGGTCGTCGACATGGTGCGCCTGCATCCCTACGAGTACACTGACTTCAACCATATTGCCGGCGGCGTGCCAGGCGCGCGGCCGCTTTACATGGTCGACTATTGGGGCCTGTCGATGCGGCAGGCTTCGCTGGAATTGCGCCGGCTGCTTGCGTCGCGCGGCGAGCGGCCGCACGACGGAAACTGGAAGGTCGCAGTCTGCGGACCGCATCCGGCGGTCCAAGTGGTGTTGGGCGAGCAATTTTCGGCAATCTGGAAGCCGAAAGGCGCCGACTTCGCCATGACGCTCAGCGAGTTCTATTGCGCCAAGCTCGATGCCCCGATCCTTTTCGACATCGTGCGCGAAGGCGTCGTTTATGCAAGGGTCTATGATATTCGCGGCCGCTCGATACCGACGTTATTGACCGTGCGCGGCCCCGATGCCGATTAGGCGCCGTCAGGCCTTCGCGTGCGCGAAGTGCCAGTACAACTCGCGCGCCTTCAGATAGAACGGGCCCGGTTGCAAATCCCGCTTGTCGATCCGCGTAATCGGCGACACCTTGGTGTAATTGCCGGTGGAAAAAATCTCATCTGCCGACAGAAAATCGGAATAGCGCAGCGTCGTCTCGACCACGGTGGCGCCGGCCGCGCGCAACAGAGCCACGACCCGCGCCCGCGTGATGCCGGCGAGAAACGTACCGTTCGGGGCCGGCGTAAACACAATGCCGTCCTTCGCCATGAAGATGTTGGCGGTACCGAGCTCGGCTATATTGCCCAGCATGTCGCACAACAGACAATTGTCGAAGCCGCGCGAGCTCGCTTCGATGAGCGCGCGTGCATTGTTCGGATAGAGGCAGCCGGCTTTGGCTTCGACTACGGCGCACTCGCGCGTCGGCCGCCGATAAGGCGACAGCGTGATGGCCGTGCCCGCGCGCTTCGGAAGCGGCGCGATGTAGAGTGTGAGGCACCAGCGGGTCGAGTCGGGGTCGTGGCGCACCGCGCCGACCGCCGCCTCCTCGGCCCAATACATCGGCCGAATGTAAAGCTCCGCGTCGCGCTCGAAGCGCGACAGGCCTTCGCGGACGAGTGCAACCCACGTCTCAGTCGGGACGAGCGGCTTGAGCCACATTGCCTTGGCGGATTCATTGACGCGTGCGCAGTGCAGATCGAGATCGGGAGCGACGCCCTCGAAGGCGCGCGCGCCGTCGAACACCGAGGTGCAGAGCCATGCCGCGTGGGTACGCGGGCCCATGATCGGCACATTGCCCTCGTGCCAGTCGTCCTCGAAAAACGTTACCGTCCTGGTCCAGGCGGCGGGCCGGCGCATCGAATCATCCTTCCGTCGGCCTATTGTCTCGACGGCACGACCTTTGTCACCATTCTTGCAGCGAAGGAGTTTGGGCATGTTTAACGCTTACGTCTTCGATGCCTATGGCACGCTGTTCGACGTCCATGCGGCGATTGCGCGCCATCGCAGGGCGGCAGGACCCGAAGCAGAGCGATTTTCGGAGATTTGGCGGTCAAAGCAGCTCGAATATAGCTGGACGCTGACACTTGCCGGCCGCTATGTCGATTTCTGGACGCTAACTGAGCGCGCGTTGGACTACGCATTCGCGCGCGTCGCCTCGGTCGACCGAACGCTGCGGCCGCTGCTGCTCGACGCCTATCTCAAGCTCGATGCGTTTGCCGACGCCCGCACGGTTCTCAGCGACCTTAAGGCGCGCGGCGCGCGCTTGGCCATCCTCTCCAATGGCTCGCCGCGCATGCTTGCAGCGGCCGTCGAAGCGGCCGGCTTCGCCGGACTTTTGGACGCCGTGCTTTCGGTGGACGCCGTGCGCCGCTACAAGCCGCGGCCGGAGGTCTATGCGCTGGTCACCGACGCCTTGGCGGTGGCACCGTTCGACACTGCATTCGTGTCATCGAACCGCTGGGATGTGATGGGCGCCGTGTCGTTCGGCTTCAACGCGTTCTGGGTCAACCGGGCGCGCATGCCGGATGAGTATGCGGATCTTGCGCCGCTGCGCGAACTTCCCGATCTCGCGGCGTTGCCGAGCGTCGACCGCTAAGAGGCGGCCTGCGGTCCAGGAGCTCACGCCGCGTGATTGTGCGGCTCGGTCGTTTCGGGATTCTTGAGGGCCGTCACGATCTGCTGCTTGGTCAGCCGTGTGCCGTCATCGCCTTCGACCAGCAGGGCAACGCGGCCGCTGTCGTTGATATGCCGCGCCCAACTCATAGCCTCGTCGAGAAGGCTGAACTCCTTGTAAAGGTGACGATCCTTCTCCAGCGGGGAGATGGACTGCGAGCCACGCGGGCCGGAATAAACGCGATAGGCCATCGTCGGACCTCCTTCTGCAAGTTAGAGACCGTCCCAGGGCTAAGATATTAGTTCAAAATGTGCCGCGCATATGTCGCAACACGCGGCGCGTTGACGCGGGCGCGGCGTTATTTGGGCGCTGCAAAGGACTGATTGCCGTAGGGCAGCGAGGTCGGGCGCTGGATGACGATGAAGGCATGATCCAGCGCCTGATGGCAGCTGTTGCAGCCTGTGGTGAGCTGGTCGAAGGCGTTCGCGAAGGCCGCGCGGTCCTTGGCCTCGACCGCCTTCTCGACAGCGGCGATCCGGGCCGCGACGGCCTTCTCCACCGTGTCGCCGCCGAGCCGCTGGTTGACATCGTCGAAACCTTCTTTCAGCTCGTCGATCTCGTAATCGGCCAGCAGCCAATTGCCGGCGCGGCCGGCGAACCAAAGTTTGATGTGGCGCATCTGCTGGAGCGCCATGATCTCGCCGAGTCCAGGCTCATAGGGCTCGCTTGCCGGGCCCGGCGTTGCGGCGTGTGATGTCGACGCCTCCTGCGCGCTCGCTTGGGGCGTTGCGAGCACCGCTACCGCCATCAAGACGGCAAAAATCGGCTTCATGGCTCCTCCTTCCGGGCGCCAGGCTGGCCGCGTTTGTGGCACAGCCGAAAACCGCGGCGGCGCTCGGTACCGCTCAATCCGTAGGTGGGAGCAGTTCGTAGCACTGTTTGGAATAGGCTTGTTGGCAAGCCTGATAAAGCGCCGGGCAGACCTTGGCCGCTGTGAGCGCCGCCTCGATGGTTTTGAGCCGCTCGCCCGCCGCGCGCGATTGCCCGTCATAGGTGAGCACTGCGTCGGCGCGTTCGAGTCCGCGGTCGTTCATCAAAAAATGTTCGGCTCCGTCGAAATAGGTGGTCGCAGTTCTGATCGCCTCGTTGAGTTTCTTGGTGAACTCGGCATTGGCCCTGGGGTCGGGCTTGACGACGCGGGCGCGCACCGCGGCGTCGGTATAAAGAACATTCAGCTTGAAATAGACACCGCCACATTGGGCGAGCGCCAGCCAGTACGGCCGACCGGCAAAGGCACCGGGCATTGCCACGATGCTGTCGCGCTTATCGATCGACACTGGGGGGACCGGCGGCTCGACTGCGCGATGCTCGCGCTTGTGACGCATCCCAGTCTGCGCGTGGGCACCCGTTGCGGCAATCATGAGGGCGAATGTGAACAGTATCGCCTTTGCGGTTATCCCCGGCATGGCGCGATTATAGCCGAGCCGCGGAGCCGGACTCAAAATCTCTCCACCCAGGGCCGCAGCTCGATCTCCCAGGCCCAGGCGCTGCGGTGCTGCTGCAGCAAATGCAAATAGCTCTGTGCAATGGCATCGGGATCGAGCAGGCTGTCGGGTTTTCCCGGAGGATCGGGCCGTTCCGCGCTGCGAATGCCGCCGTCGACCACGACATGGCCGACATGAATGCCCTGCGGCGCAAGTTCGCGCGCCAAGCTTTGCGCCAGCCCGCGCAGTGCGAACTTGCCCATGGCGAACGGCGCCGACTGCGCATAACCCTTGACGCTCGCCGACGCACCGGTGAACAGGATCGCCCCGCGGGACCGCGGCAGCATGCGTTTGGCCGCCTCCTGGGCCACCAGGAAGCCGCCAAAGGCGGTGACCGCCAGCGCCTTCTCCACGTCGGCGGGATGGAGCTCGACAAACGGCCCGCGGGTCCGATAGCTCGCGTTGTAGACGACGACATCGGGTGCGCCGAAGGTCGCTTCGACGTCAGCGAAGAGTTTTATCACTTCCCCGCGCTTTGTCGCATCGCAGGCAAAGGCCTTGCCGCCGATTTCCTTGGCCAATTGTGCAAGTTCGGCGGCCCGGCGCGCAGCCAGCGCGACGGTCATACCGGCTCTGGTGAAAGTCCGCGCCAGCGAGGCCGAGAACCCGGCCCCTGACCCGACAATCAGCGCGGTTCGATAGGAAAGTTCGGTCATGCAACCTCCACCATCGGCTCAATGTTCGGCAAAAGCGGACCATGAACGCGCTGCGGCGCGCCCACGTCAAGCGTCAGCGAAATGTTTGATCGCGGGCCGGACGCTCCCCACCTCTTTTGATCACAACTGCTAACGGGATCGCGCTACGGGCGAGCTTTCGTCAATCGACGACGGCGACCGCGTTGATCTCGACGAGGCAGCGCGGATCGGTGGCGAGCCGCACCACCTGGACCGTCGTCGTCGCCGGCTTGGCATCGCGAAAATACTCGGCCCAAACGCGGTTGAGCGCATCCTGGTCGGCAAGGTCGGTGACGAAGCGAGCGGCCGTGACCACGTCGGCGAAGGTCGCGCCCGCCGCCGTCAGACCACGCTCGAGGTTTTCCAGCGCCGCGCGCGCCTGCCCTGCCATGTCGCGCGGCATGGCGTCGAACTCCTCCGGGCGATGCGGGTGATGATGGTATACAGGTGCGGCGGTGACGCCGGCGACATAGACCGTGGAGCCGCCCCTAACCTTGATCGCCGGCGCATACGGCATCCACAGGTCCGGGGCGCCCGGCCAATGGATGTGCTTGATGGTCTTGGACATGGCTAGGCTTCCCCGTTGCTTGATGTCGGATTTTCCGTGCATACATTCATTGGGAATCGCGATCCATGCACGAGCGGAAAAAGGCGCGTTAAGGTCGCGTTAGGGTCAAGAGCTCGAAGACGGTCGGGAGTGACTTGAAAGGCGCGTGCAACGTCGCCAGACCGAAGGATCACAAAGGATCGTAAGGAGAAAATCATGTTACTCAAGACTGTGATCACGGGTCTGGCCGCGGCCGCCCTGCTGGCGGCAATGGCGAACGTCCCAACTTATGCGTTCGGCGGAGGTCATGGCGGCGCCGGCAACTGGGTCCAGGAAGGCACTTGGAACTGGCCGGTCATGTGCAAGTGGGTCGCGGTCCAGGTGAAGCCGTACAGTCACAAGCATCCCAATTGGCAATGGGTTAAGCAGTGCCAGTAGCGGCGTGGACCCGGACAAGCCGCGATTGAGCCGGGTGTCTTTTCACCTCTGCGCGGGCTAGTTGCCACCGCCGCACACTCACATCCTAAACACTCCGAACTTCGTCTCCGGGATCGGCGCATTGAGTGCCGCAGAGAAACACAAAGCCAGCACGCGGCGGGTTTCGGCGGGCGCAATGATACCGTCGTCCCAGAGTCGCGCGGTGGCGAAATAGGGATTGCCCTCGGCCTCGAATTGATCGCGGATCGGCTTCTTGAACTTTTCTTCTTCCGCCGCGGACCAGGTCTTGCCGGCGGCCTCGATGTTGTCGCGCCGCACAGTGGCGAGCACGCTCGCCGCCTGCTCGGAGCCCATCAGCGCCACGCGGGCGTTCGGCCAGGTGAATAAAAAGCGCGGGCTGTAGGCGCGGCCGCACATGCCGTAATTGCCGGCGCCGTAGGAGCCGCCGATCACCAGCGTGATCTTCGGCACCTGCGCGCAGGCGACCGCCGTCACCATCTTGGCGCCGTCCTTGGCGATGCCGCCGGCTTCATAGTCGCGGCCCACCATGAAGCCGACGATGTTCTGCAGGAACAAGAGCGGCACTCGCCGCTGGCAGCAAAGCTCGATGAAATGCGCGGCCTTGAGCGCGCTCTCCGAGAATAGAATTCCGTTGTTGCCGAGAATGCCGACGGGAATGCCGTGAATGTGCGCGAAGCCGGTGATCAGCGTCGTGCCGTAGAGCGCCTTGAATTCGTCGAACTCGGAACCGTCCACCAGCCGCGCGATGACCTCGCGCACGTCGAATTGCTTCTTCAGGTCGACCGGCACGATGCCGTCGAGCTCGCTCGTATCGTATTTCGGCTCGGCCGGCTTGGCGAGCGGGATGGCGACGGTATTGTTCGTGTTCAGATTGGCGACGATGCGGCGGCAGAGTGCCAGCGCATGGCGGTCGTTCTCGGCATAGTAGTCGGCGACGCCGGACTTTTTCGCATGCACGTCGGCGCCGCCGAGCTCTTCGGCCGAAACGACTTCGCCGGTCGCCGCCTTCACCAGCGGCGGACCACCGAGGAAGATGGTGCCCTGGTTGCGCACGATGATGGTCTCGTCCGACATCGCCGGCACGTAGGCGCCGCCCGCGGTGCACGAACCCATGACGGCCGCGATCTGCGGGATGCCCGCCGCCGACAGCGTTGCTTGATTGTAGAAAATGCGGCCGAAATGCTCGCGATCGGGAAAGACGTCGGTCCATTGCGGCAGGTTGGCCCCGCCGGAATCGACCAGGTAGAGGCAGGGCAGCCGGTTCTCGCGCGCGATCTCCTGCGCCCGCAGATGTTTCTTCACCGTCATCGGGTAATAGGTGCCGCCTTTAATGGTGGAATCATTGCAGACGATTACACATTCGCGTCCGGCGACTCGGCCAATGCCGGTAATGACCCCGGCCGCATGGATGGGCTCCCCATACATGCCGTGGGCGGCGAGCGGCGACAATTCGAGGAACGGTGAACCCGCATCGATGAGCGTCATCACCCGCTCGCGCGGCAGCAGTTTGCCACGCGCCAGGTGACGCTCGCGGGCGCGCGGCAGGCCGCCCTCGGCCGCCGTGGCGCGGCACTCCTGAAGTTCGGCGATCAGCGCGCGCATGGCTGCTTCATTGGCGCGGAACTCCGGCGATGCGGTGTCGATGGTTGATTTAAGTGCGGTCACGAATCCCCTCCCGCTTTCCCGGATTTGACTATGGCGCGAGTATCGGCGCAACGCGCCAGAATAGCGTGCTGCGGGATCTTCCCGGGACTTGGAGCGAACGGCTGTGCCGGGGACAGACGTCAAACCGCCCCCGCCTGCTGCCATTTATGCATGACCGCCCGAAAACCCGGCACCCGCTGTCGGGATTTGCGCTAGGCGCGCACTTCCTGCCGCTGGAAAACCACATAACCGATGACGAACAGCAGGATGGCGGTCGCGACCATGCCGACGGTCTGCGGCCAGGCGATCAGCATGCTCTCGGAAAGTGGCAGTGGCGCGCCGAGCACGGCACCCTGAAGCTGGCTCAAATAGATCGGCCCCAGCGAGCGGGTAGTCGGATCGAGCAGCGCCACCACGGCCTCCGCGAACAAGGTCGAGGGCGAGAGGCGGGCTAAAATCTGTTGCAACTCCACAGTGCCCGGAGTCTGCAAACCCAGCGCCGTGTAGCGCGGATCCGGCGGTACGATCGCTTGCGCGAGGACCTCAGCGAGAATTGGCCAGAGCAGATAAATGAACAGCCAGAGACCCAATGCCACAAGTGCCGCGGTGGCAGCCGAGCGGAACAGAGTTGAAAGCAGCAGTGAAAGCGCCAACCACACGCCCGCGTAAACAATTGTGACCGCTAGGAACACGAAAATACGGGCAATTTCCTCTCCACCGGGAGGTATGCCGACGAAAAGGAGACCAAGGCCGATCACCATAAGCCAGAGCACAATAAGCGCTATCGTCAGCGTCACGAGTCCGCCGAGAAATTTGCCGAATAAAAGTGCGTCGCGATAAATCGGCTGCGATAGAATACGCGAGAGCGTGCGTCGATTGTACTCGCCATTGACGGAATCAAAAGCTAGTCCGATTGCCATCACCGGTACCAGCAAGGATAGCCAGAAGAGAAATGCCGGAAGTGGTTCTCGTGATGTCGTGAACAATCTCAAGAAAAGGAATGGGTCTTCGGCGGTCGTGTCCTTGATCTGCTGGGCTGCGGCGTACACCGTGACCAGCGCAATGAGCACGACAAGCAGCTCCAATACGAAGAAACGGATGCTGGTGAGGTGGTCCGACAGCTCCTTGAGCATGACCACGCCGAGGCCCTGGAAGGCCGAACCTTCACGCCGCATGGCGTGCTCCTTCCTTCATGGCCATTTCCTCGTTGGGCCTGGTCTCGAAATAGCGGGTGTAGATGGCATCGAGGCTCGGCTCCTGTACGCCCAGATATTTGAGGCGGCCCTCCATCGCCACCACCTCGGCCGCCGCTTCCGGACGCACGTCGCGATCGGCGTGCAGCCGCAGCTTGCCAATGCCGGTCTTCTCGACGCCGCTGACGCCGGGAATGAGCGCCAGCCGCTCGGCGAGCCCGGCGCCCTCGGCCTCGATGTCCACCACGTAGCCGCCGCCGAGAACTTCCCGGCCGAGATCGGTCACCGAGCCCATCAGCGCGATATGACCGCCGCTGAACAGCGCGACGCGGTCACACACGCTCTGCACCCGCTCCAGCAAATGCGAGGAGAGCAGCACCGAAACGCCCTCGTTCTTGAAGCCGCGGATGATGGCGAGCAGTTCCGCCGTGGCGTGCGGGTCGAGCCCGGACGTCGGCTCGTCGAGAATGGCGATCTGTGCGCCCTTCATGAGTATCTCGGCCAACCCGAGACGTTGGCGCATGCCGCGGGAGAATGTACCGACGCGCTTCTCGGCGAACTCGGACAGCCCGACCTGATCGAGTGCGTCGGCGATCCTCTTCTCGCGTTCGGCCTTTTTGAAGCCGATCAGGCGGGCGGTGTAGCGAAGATTGTCGGCGGCGGTGAGCTGATCGTAGAAACCGACCGTATCGGGCAGATAACCGACGCGGCGCTTGACCGAAAGCGGCTCACGCGCCGGATCGAACCCGAGCACGCGCACCTCGCCGCCGGAAATATCGGTAAGTCCGAGCAGCATCAGGATGGTGGTGGTCTTGCCGGCGCCATTAGGCCCGAGCAGGCCAAAGATCTCCCCGCGCCCGACGCTGAACGAGATGTGATCGACGGCGACCGCCCGCCCGTAGGTCTTAGTGAGGCCCCTCGCCTCGATGACGATGTCCTCGCTCATCTGCGGCCGAACCTTGCCACTGCACCGACCATGACCAACAGCGCGATGCCGATGATGCCGACCCCGGCAATGCCCCACATCGTCGAGGTCGTCACTGTGACGCGGAAGCTGGCGGATCCCGACTCGCCACGGCTCGAGGCGCGGATCGTCGTCACATAGTCGCCGGCGATCGCCTTGTCGGTCGGCGCGATCCGCGCCTGCACTTCCTTGTTCTCGTTCGGTGCGATCCGATCGACGGTCTTGGGATCGAACGTGACTTTCCAGCCGCTCGGCGCCGAGGCGCTCAGGTCGACCTCGTCGGCGGGTGCGGTACCGGTGTTGGTGATGACGACCGGCACGCTGGTCTCCTTGCCGGCTGTGGCGCGCGCCGAGACAAGGCCTTCGCGGCCGCTGACCTCGAGCTTCGGCTGCCCGGTGATGTCGAGCGTAAGCTCGGCCGTCGCCGTGGCATCTTCGGCGCCGACCCGGGCTTCAATTTTATAGCTGCCGGCGGCGGCCGTGCTCGGCGGGCGCACCTTGAGCTTCACATCTTTGGTCTGGCCGGGGTCGACCGGCACGGCGTTGAGCTCCTGACTGCCGTATCCTTCGGTGAAGGAGGCATCGAAGTTCTGCGGCACCTGGGCGGCGAGGCTGACCGTGAGCTTCTTGCCGCTGTCGTTTTTGATGCCGAGCTGATATTCGAAGCTCGATCTGGACGTGCCGCGCAGTTCGGGAAGCTGCGGCATCACCGTCAGCTTGGCCGGCAGATCCTTGGCGAGCGTCACCGCGATCGGCAGCTCGGCGTTTGCCGACGCTCCGGTAGCGGTGACGGTGAGCGTTTGTGTGCCTTCGGGGGCGTTCTTCGGCACGTCAAGCCGCAGTTCGAGCGGAACGCTGGCATTGGTCGCCGGCATCGCCGCGGCGACCGGCTGACCGCCGCCCATCAACGTTGCCGTCCATTCCGCGGGCACCCCGGAAACCGACAAGGTCAGACGCTCAGGCGCCAAGTCGTAATTCTGCAGCCGCAGATTAATCGAGGAGGTCTGGCCCGGCCGCAGCGTGACAGCCGGATAATCGCTCATCAGATAGAGGCCCTTGACGTCCTTGACGGGCTCGTCTGCCTTGGCAATGGGCGCAATCAGCGCCGCGAAAGCGGCAACAGCGGCGATCAATCGATATCGCATTGGCGTTGGCTCCGGTGCAGGAAATGGTTCGGCGTGCCCTATCCACGCGCGGTCAATGAGCATGAGCGAGGAACCCGGCATTGTTGGCGTAATCGTGACAAAATCATGCAGACGCCGGCCCGTTTGGCAAGGCCTGCGATGCAGAGCCGCAGTTTAAGGTTACATTGCGCCGATGCGTCGCAGGGCAGAAGTCAGTGCGGGTCTCCTGGCATTCCGGCGGGTGAGCGAGCTGGAGGTCCTACTCGCGCATCCGGGCGGCCCGTTCTGGGCCAAGAAGGACGATGGGGCGTGGACGATCCCGAAAGGCCTCGCCGAGCCCGGCGCCCATCTTCTCGACACGGCGCGGCGCGAATTCGCCGAGGAGACGAACCTCGCCGCCCTGCGTGGTTTCATTCCGCTGACCGCCGTGAAGCAGCACAGCGGCAAAGTGGTCCATGTTTGGGCGTTCGAAGCCGATTTCGATCTGACGACGTTCGTGAGCAACACGTTCGAGATCGAGTGGCCGCCGCGGTCGGGACGGCGGCAGCGGTTTCCGGAGATCGATCGCATCGCTTACTTCACGCTGCCGGTCGCCATGACCAAGATCCTCGCCTATCAGCAGCCGCTGTTGCACGAGCTTGAACAGCGCCTCGGTTGAGGGATTTCACTCCCGCTTCACGTCAGGCCAGTCGACCTCATCGTGCGGCAGCACCCACGGCTCCTGCCTCGCCGCCTCGCGCCATTCGTTCCACGCCGGCAGCGCCATCAGCGCGCGCATGTAGGCGGCGGCGGCCGCACTGACCGCGACCGCGTAGGTGTGAAAGCGCCAGACGATGGGGGCGTACATGGCATCGGCCGCGGTGAAGGCACCATAGAGATACGGCCCGCCACTCGCGAAACGCGCGCGGCACTCGTTCCAGATCGCATCGATGCGCGCAACATCGGCTACAGCGTCGGCGTCGAGCGCGCGCGGCATGACCGGCCGCCGGACATTCATCGGCAATTGCCGCCGCAGCGGCAGGAAGCCGGCATGCATCTCCGATGCGATCGCGCGCGCATGCGCCCGCGCCGCCGGATCGTCAGGCCACAAGGCGGCGCCGGGCATCTTCTCCGCCAGGTATTCGAGGATCGCCAGCGATTCCCAAACGCGCGTAGCGCCGTCGATGAGCACCGGCACCTTGCCAGCGCCGCTCAATGCCGCCAGCCGCGACTTGAAGTCGGCAGCATCGAGCGAAATCAGCGTTTCCTCGAACGGGATCCCGGCGACTTTCATCGCCAGCCAAGGCCGAAATGACCAGGAGGAATAATTCTTATTGGCAATGACCAGATGCAGTCCCATGGGCGCCCGCCCGCAAATTATCGGCGAGAATGAGCATACCGCTCTCACGCAGGCAAGGCGCGGCCGGAGGCGACTGCATCGGCAAGGCGGTCAGGGCCCGGGCAACAATTCGGCGGTTTTGCCAGCGAGCCGATAGGCCACGAGGCCGACCCACTCGCGGGCAGCTGTGTCCGTTCGACGCAGGCCGTCGCCAAGCGAAGCGAACGGCCGCACCGCGTCGATCGCGCCGCGCGTGCGCCAATCGACTGGATAAGCCTCGATGGGGAAACCCGCTGCCCTGAAGGCCGCTATTGCCCGGGGCATATGATAGGCCGACGTCACCAAGAGCCAACGCTCGCCCGGCTTCGGGTTGGCGATAAGCCGCGAAAACACCGCATTCTCGGTCGTGTTGCGCGATTGCTCGTCCGCCGTGATGCGTTCATGCGCGACACCGAGCGCCTGTAGTTCCTGGACGGCGAAGGCGGCCTCGGGAACACCGTCGAAAATCAGCGCGTTGTTGCCGCCGGAGAAAACGATGCGCGCGTCCGGATAGCGGCGCGCCAGTTCGGCGCCGACGGTCAGGCGCTCGGCAGCCTCGTTGAGCGCCACCGCGCCGCGTGCCGCCGACACATCCTCCGTGATCGCGCCGCCGAGGATGACGATGCCGTCCGGCGCTCCGCGGGAGGAATCCCAAGGCGGGAAACGCTGCTCCAATGGCAGGATGAGAGCATTGCCGAGCGGCGACCATCCGGCGACGGCAATCAGCACAAGGCTGGTCACGATGAGCCAACTAGCAAGCCGGGTGAATCGCGTCAGCAGCAATAACAGGCCGATCAGCCCGATCGCCATCAAGAGGTTCGACGGCAGGGCGAAAAAGCCGAAAATTTTGGAGACGATGAAGAACATTCGCACTGCTCAGCAATGCCACTGCTACGCGGTCATGAGCGCGACTTCCGCCATGCCGCGTAGCGCGCCTTGGCGTCGTCGTCCGGCGGATAAAGGCCGGGCAGCCTCACGCCATTCTCTACCTCGCTAAATACCCAGCTTTCGTAGAGCTCGTGCTCGGCCCCTTCCCGCGCGACGAATTCTAGCATCGCCTGCGGGATCACGACCGCACCATCGTCATCGGCCACGATCACATCGCCGGGAAATATCGCGCAACCGCCGCAACCGATCGGCTGCTGCCAGCCGACGAAGGTCAAACCGTTGACGGACGCCGGCGCCGCAACGCCGGCGCACCACACCGGCAGTGCGCTGATCAGCACGCCGGCGCGGTCGCGTACGACGCCGTCGGTGACCAGCGCGGCGATGTTCCGCTTTTTCATGCGCGCGCAAAGGATATCGCCGAATATGCCGGCGCCGGCTACGCCCATGGCGTCGGCAACGACGACGGCGCCTTCCGGCATTTCCTCGATTGCCGCCCGCGTCGAGATCGGATGGCCCCAGCTTTCCGGGGTCGCAAGATCTTCCCGCACCGGAACGAAGCGCAACGTAAACGCCCGTCCGACGACGCGCTCTCCCTTCGCAGCAAGCGGTTTTGCACCGTTCATCCAGCAGCGCCGGATACCCTTCTTTAAGAGCATGGTGGTGATCGTCGCGGTCGTCACCTTGCGCAGAACGTCAAACAAAGCCTCGCTCATCGCTTGCCTCGCTCACGGAGAACCATTTTGTCACCGGCGCGCCGCGCTCATGACGCGGCCTTCCACTTGGCATAGCCGTCGGCGCGCAGCCGGCAGGCGGGGCATTCGCCGCAGCCGAAACCCCACGCATGGCGGTGCTGGCGGTCGCCGAGATAACACGTATGGGTCTGATCTAGCAGCAACTCGATCAGCGGATCGCCGCCGATCTCGTGCGCGAGCGCAAACGTCGCCGCCTTGTCGATCCACATCAGCGGCGTATGGATGACGAAGCGGCGGTCCATGCCGAGCGTCAGCGCCAACTGCATCGCTTTGATCGTATCGTCGCGGCAATCTGGATAGCCGGAGTAGTCGGTCTCGCACATGCCGGCGACGAGGTGCTTGATGCCCCGCCGATAGGCGACCGCCCCGGCGAAGGCAAGGAATACAAGATTGCGGCCTGGCACGAAGGTCGTCGGCAGCCCCGTTTCGGCGACTTCGATCGCGACCTCGCGCGTGAGCGCGGTTTCCGAGATCGCCGCCAGTGCGTCGATCTGCACCACATGGTCGTCAGCGAGCCGTGCCCGCCAGGCCGCGGAAAGCGCCGATAGACGCGCCCGGATGCCGGTACGCACCTCGAGCTCGACGGCGTGGCGCTGCCCATAATCAAACCCGATCGTCTCGACGTGCGCGAAACGCTGCAGCGCCCAGACCAGGCACACGGTCGAATCCTGCCCGCCCGAAAACAAAACGAGCGCCTTGTCGAGCAGGCTCACCGCTGCTGGTCCTTCAGCCAGACGCCGATGCGCTCGACCGCTTCGCGCATCTCCTCGCGCGCACCAGCGTAGCATAAGCGCAGGAAATTTCGGCCACGCAACGGATCAAAATCGATCCCGGGCGTCGTCGCCACCCCCGCTTCCTCCAGCATACGCGTGGCAAACTCGAAACTGTCGTTCGAGTAGCGCGAGACATCGGCATAGAGATAGAAGGCGCCGTCGGCCGGCAGAAACGAATCGAGGCCCACGCGTGGCAATCCCTCGAGCAAAATGCGCCGGTTCTCCTCATAGCCCTGCCGCACGGTTTCCAACTCGGCACGCCCGTCAAAGGCGGCCTCGGCTGCGATTTGCGAGAGCGTCGGCACCGAGATCGCGAGGTTCTGCTGCAGCCGCTCGACCGCCCGCACCAGCGACGGCGGCACAACCATCCAGCCGACGCGCCACCCGGTCATGCAGAAATATTTGGAGAACGAGTTGACGATGATGACATCGGGCGAGATACGCCCCGCACACTCTGCGGCGAAGGCGTAATCGAGGCCGTGATAGATTTCGTCCGAGATGACGATGATGCCGGCGTCTTCGGCGCAGCGGATCAGCTCGGCGAGCGCCGATGCCGTCATCATCGTGCCGCTCGGATTGGCCGGAGAGCCCACCACCACACCCCTGAGTGGGCTTAAGTGGTGGCGAGCGATCAGGGCTTCGCCGGTCATCGACCAGCGCGTTGACGCATCGGTCTCAATCCCGACCGGCTCGCAGCCGAGGGCGGCGAGGATGTGGCGATAGGGCGGGTAGCCCGGCAGCGCCATGGCGACGCGATCTCCCGCTTCGAACGCGGCAAGGAATGCGAGAATGAAGCCGCCCGAGGAGCCGGTGGTGACGACAATGCGAGCCGGATCGACATCGAGCCCATGCCATTCCGCATAGGCGCGGGCGATACGCCGGCGCAGCGAAGCAATACCGAGAGCCTCGGTATAGCCGAGGCGACCGGACGAGAGCGCGGTACGCGCCGCGGCGATCGCCGTAGCCGGCGCGCCCGCCGCCGGCTGGCCCACTTCCATATGGATGATCCGGCGGCCTTGCGCCTCGAGCCGGGCTGCCGCAGCCATGACGTCCATCACCATAAACGGCGGCACGGCGCTTCGCGCCGATGGCTGCAAGAGCTGTTTGGCTCTCTCAAGCATCAATTCGCCTCGACAGCTTGTCGGTCCTGCATCGCCCCGGTGCTGCCGTATTCGCCGGGTTTCGTGATGTCCGGCTTCGCCTTTGCAAGACGGCGGCCCCGTGTTGACCGTAACCGCTTCCATCCATAGCCTGGGCCCCCGGACCGAGGGACCCATATTTGTCCCACATGATTGTCGCCAGACCTCCTAGCAAGGTGCGCCCGGTGGGGCCAGCGTCGCGCGCCGTCGCGCTGACCGCTGCCGCCGCAATCGCGCTGGCAAGCTTCCCGGCGCAGGCGCAAACCGGCTCGGCCGCCGGCATCCCGATGATTCGCGATGCGGAGATCGAGCAGCTTTTGCGCGATTACAGCCAACCGATTTTGCGCGTGGCCGGTGTTAGCCAGCAAAACGTGCAGATCGTGATCATCAACCAAAATGTATTCAACGCCTTCGTCATGGACGCGCATCGTATCTTCATCTTCACCGGCGCGCTGAAGCAAGCGACCACGCCAAATCAGATTATCGGCGTCCTCGCGCACGAGACCGGACACATCGTCGGCGGCCACCTGTCGAAGATGCGCCAGGAGCTTGCCAACGCACAGACCGCCGCGATCGTCGCCATGCTGCTCGGCATCGGCGCCGTCGTGGCCGGCGCGCGTGCCAACAACACCGCAAACGGTATGGACATGGGCAATATCGGCGCGGCAGTCATCAATGCGCCGCAGTCCTATCTTCAGCACACGCTGTTGGCCTACCAGCGCGCCCAAGAGGAGCAAGCCGACCGCGCCGGCGTCCGCTTCCTGACCATGACCGGTCAGTCCGCCAAGGGCATGTACGACACATTCAAGCGCTTCGCCGACGAGATGATGTTCTCGGCGGCCTACATCGATCCGTACGTGCAGAACCACCCGATGCCCGCCGAGCGCATGGCCGCGCTCACCGAACTGGTGAAGACTCCGTATTGGGGCAAGAAGGATCCGCCCGAACTGCAATTCCGCCACGACATGATGCGCGCGAAACTTTACGGTTTTACCGAGCGGTCCGACGCGGTGATGCGGCGCTATCCATCATCCGACACCAGCCTGCCGGCCCGCTACGCGCGCGCCATTTCCGCCTACCGTTTCGGCGACTTGCGCGCCGCCCTGGCGCAGATCGACAGTCTGATCGAGGCGTTGCCGAACTATCCTTACCTCTATGAGCTCAAGGGTCAGGCGCTCCTCGAAAACGGGCACGCTGCGGAGGCGATCGCGCCGTTGCGGCACGCCATCCAACTCGCCCCCAATCCGGCCCTCATCCAGATCCTGCTGGCGCAGGCGCTGATCGCGACCAATAACCCCAAGATGGCGGCAGAAGCGGTTCCGCTGCTCCGCGCTGCCATCATCAAAGAGCCCGAATCCGGCGACGCCTATGAGCAGCTTGCCATGGCCTACGGCCGCAACGGCGATCTCGCCGATGCCGACCTTGCCTCGGCGCAAGCCGCCTTCGCGCGCGGCGACAACAAAACCGCACGTGAGCTTGCGGCGCGCGCCAAGATGCGTTTCCCGGTCGGATCGCCGGGCTGGGTGCGAGCGGACGACATCGTCGCCTTCAACAAGAACTTGAAGCAAAACCCGTTGAAAAATGGTCCATAACCGCAAAAGGACAAGCTAGATGACATCCAATCGGCGCACGGCAATTTTGATCGCAGCCACGATTTTCCTGGCAGCACCGGCTACCGCCCCGGCGCAAGCGCAAGCCTTTTCCGCCGATCAGCGCCACGAAATCGAAAGCATCGTGAAGGGGTATCTCCTTGAGCATCCCGAAGTGCTGCAGGACATCATGGCAGAGCTGGACAAGCGTCAGCAGGCCGCGGAAGTCGAGAAGCATCGCGCCGCAGTCGCAGAATATAACGCTACGCTGTTCCGCTCGCCGCACCAGGTCGTGCTCGGCAATCCGCAGGGTAATGTCACGATGGTCGAGTTCTTCGACTACAATTGCGGTTTCTGCAAACGCGCCATGTCCGACATGCTCGATCTGTTGAAGACAAATCCCAACCTTAAATTCGTCCTCAAGGAATTCCCGGTCCTCGGTGAGGGATCGGTCGAGGCCGCGCACGTGGCGGTGGCAGCACGGATGCAGGACGTAACCGGCAAGAAGTACATCGAGTTTCACCAGAAGCTGCTGGGCGGCCGCGGCCCGGCCGATAAGGTGCACGCGCTAGCGGTCGCCAAAGAGGTCGGGTTCGACATGGCTCGCATCGAGAAGGACATGGGCAGTGACGAGGTGAAAAAGACGATCGATGAGAGCATGAGGCTCGCCGATGCGCTTGGTGTCACCGGCACGCCAAGTTATGTGGTCGGCGATGAAGTCGTGGTGGGCGCGGTCGGGATCGATGCGCTGAGAGAGAAACTCGCGGCTCAGCCCAAATAGCCGCTGCCGCCTTCACCGCCACCCTTGCCGCGTTCCGGCTTCCCCTTTGCGGGTGCCTTCCGTATAAACGGAGCCGCCGCGGCGGCCGCCTGCCGCCGCGATGACACCCGGGGCAGCTCGCGAAAATGCCGAAGACCGTCTATGTTCTGAACGGACCCAATCTCAATCTGCTCGGCACGCGCGAGCCGCATATCTACGGTCGTGCCACGCTGGGGGACGTCGAGAAACTCTGCCGCGCGACGGCGGAACGGCACGGGCTTGCGGTGGAATTCCGTCAATCCAATCACGAAGGCGAGATTATCGATTGGATCCAGGAGGCCCGCGCCGCGAAAGCGGCGGGGCTTATCATCAATCCGGCCGGATACACCCACACTTCGGTAGCGATTCTTGATGCGCTCGCCGCCATGGACGCGCCGGTCGTCGAGGTACACATCAGCAACATCCATGCACGCGAGCCATTCCGCCGACGCTCTTATATCTCGCAAACGGCGCGCGCCGTCATATGTGGGTTTGGCGTCGATGGCTATGCACTGGCCATCACCGGCTTGGCCGCCATGATTGACTCCAAGGATTGATCGTGGCGCGCAAGCCCGCAAACCCGCCGATGGCAAAGACGCCCGCGATCGATCATGACGCGATCCGCGATCTAGCAAAGCTGCTCGATGAAACCGGCCTGTCCGAAATCGAGATCCAACGCGACGGCGTGTCGATTCGCGTTGCGCGTGATTTGACCGCCGCCGGTACGCGCGCGCGACCCTCGGAGCCGCCCAGTGACACATTTCCTACCACGATCACAGCGCCCGCCGACGTTCCGGTAGACCCGACGCAGCACCCCGGTCTTGTCGCTTCGCCGATGGTGGGCGTCGCCTATCTCGGCCCCGCGCCGGGTGCGAAACCCTTCGTCGAGATCGGCAGCCAAGTGAAGGTCGGCGAGACGCTGATCATCATCGAGGCGATGAAGACAATGAATCAAATTCCTGCGCCGCGCTCCGGCACCGTGACCCAGATCCTGATCGAGGACGGTCAACCGGTCGAGTACGGCGAGCCGTTGATGATCATTGAGAGTGCAACGGATAGCGAGTAGCGAATGCCTAATGATGAATGGCAAGCGGTCGCGTCTTGGCCGAACCCCGCGTCGCTATTCCCTACTCGTCATTCGGCACTTGCCTCGAAACAGCGGCCGCTATGTTCGACAAGATACTGATCGCTAACCGGGGCGAGATTGCGTTGCGCGTATTGCGGGCGTGCAAGGAGCTCGGCATCCCCACGGTCGCGGTGCATTCGACGGCGGATGAGGACGCCATGCATGTGCGGCTCGCCGACGAGAGCGTCTGCATCGGCCCGCCAGCTGCCAAGGACAGCTATCTCAACGTTCCGGCGTTGCTCGCCGCTTGCGAAATCACCGGAGCCGACGCCGTTCACCCGGGCTACGGCTTTCTCGCCGAGAATGCCCGCTTCGCGGAAATACTCGCCGAGCACAACGTGCAATTCATCGGTCCGCGTCCCGAGCATATCCGGCTGATGGGCGACAAGATCGCTGCCAAGCGTGCCGCCATTGAGCTTGGCATCCCGACCGTCCCCGGTTCCGAAGGCGGCATCGGCTCCGACGCGGAAGCGAGCCAATTGGCGCGCGAAGCAGGCTTTCCGGTGATGCTCAAGGCTGCCGCGGGCGGCGGCGGTCGCGGAATGAAGGTAGTCCGCGCCGAGAGCGAGCTTGCTTCGGCGCTGGTCATGGCGCGTGCCGAGGCAAAAGCGGCCTTCGGCGACGACACGCTTTATCTCGAAAAGTATCTCGAACGGCCTCGCCACATCGAAATCCAGGTGCTCGGCGACGGCAAAGGCCGCGCCATTCATCTCGGCGAGCGCGACTGCTCGCTGCAGCGCCGTCACCAGAAAGTGTGGGAGGAAGGCCCCTCGCCTGCCCTCAATACCGACACCCGCGACCAGATCGGCGAGATCGTCGCGAAAGCCATGCGCGATATCAAATATCTCGGCGCCGGCACCGTCGAGTTCCTCTACGAGGATGGCAAATTCAACTTCATCGAAATGAACACCCGCATTCAGGTGGAGCATCCGGTGACCGAGATGATCACCGACATCGACCTCGTCGCCGAACAAATTCGCGTCGCCGGCGGCAGCGATCTCGCGCTGACGCAGAGCGACGTGAAATTCCACGGCCACGCCATCGAGTGCCGCATCAATGCCGAGAACCCGGTGTCGTTCCGTCCTTCGCCGGGCAAGATCGTCCATTACCATCCGCCCGGCGGGCTGGGCGTGCGCATCGATTCCGCCGTCTACCACGGCTATACGATTCCGCCGTTCTACGATTCCTTGGTCGGGAAGCTCATCGTTCATGGCAAGACGCGCAGTGAATGCCTGATGCGGCTCAAGCGCGCGCTCGACGAATTCGTCGTCGACGGCATCGAGACCACGCTCCCTCTGTTCCGCGCTTTGGTGCGGGAGGCGGAGATCATCGACGGCGATTACCACATCCACTGGCTCGAGGAATTCCTCGCCCGCGGCGCGCTCGAGCAGTAGCCGTTCACGCCGGTACGCGCGCGGCGGCGGATTTTACGGCGTTGGCGAGAACGCGCCCGATCAGTGACGGGATGTAGGGCTTTGGCACGAAAGTCGAGCTCGGCACGCGCACCTGCGGGTCGAGCGTGTTCACGCGTCCGGAGGCGTAGACAACCGGGAGGTCAGGTAATAACTCCCGCGCCCGACGCGCCAGGACCGTACCGTCCATGCCACCCGCCAGGTTGATATCCGTGAACAGGATGTCGACCGGAACCGAGGCGAGACATTTCAACGCGTCCATCCCATTTGTGGCAGTGCACACTGCAAAGCCTTGTTCTGCCAGCGATTCCGCGACCCATTCGCTGATGAGATATTCGTCCTCGACCAGAAGCACCCGGATCGGCTCGGTGTTGCTCACAAATGGGTCCATCGTGGCACGCTCTAACCTTTGTATTTCAGCGGCTTATCATTGACGGCGTAACGCGCTAGGAGCAAATACGTTCAAGCTGGCGAAAATCTTATCGAAATTTTGGTGTGCGAAGTGTTAAGCCTGGCAACGCCGGGCAGTTGGCCCGCACATCGCTGCGGAGGCTCAGGGCCCCTTGAACGACGCGCTGGGAGCCGGTTAAACGAACCCCATGGCCAGCCGCGAATCCGCGCTCGTCGACATCACGCCCGAGGTGCTGCTGAAGGCCTATGCCTGCGGCATCTTTCCTATGGCCGAAAGCGCGGAAGATCCTGCCCTCTATTGGATCGAGCCAGAACGGCGGGGCATCATTCCGTTGGATCGGTTCCACGTGCCGAACCGCCTCGCACGCACGGTGCGTTCCAACCGTTTCACGGTCGCCGTCGACCGCGATTTCGATGCCGTACTCGACGGCTGCTCGCAGCCGATGCCCGGGCGCACCCGCACCTGGATCAACGCTCGCATCCGTAACCTCTACCGCCGGCTCCACGAGCGCGGAGATTGCCACACGCTTGAGGTTTACGAAGGCGGCGCGCTGGTCGGCGGCCTCTACGGTGTCAGCCTCGGACGCGCTTTTTTCGGCGAGAGCATGTTCCACCGCGCCCGCGATGCGTCCAAAGTCGCCCTCGTCCATCTGGTGGCGCGGCTCAAGGCCGGACGCTACCGTCTACTGGACACTCAGTTCGTCACTGAGCATCTGCGGACCTTCGGCGCCATCGAGGTTTCGCGGCCCGCCTACCACAAGCTGCTCGATGCCGCGCTGGTGGGCGAAGGAGATTTTGGCGCGCTCGCCCTCGATCGTCCTGTCTCAGGCAGCGTCGTCCTCGCACGCCTTGCTGCAGCGTGATCGGCGTTACTGCGGCTGTGCTGGCACGGCAGGCGCGACCGGCGGCGGAGGCTGCTGGCGCGAGGGCGCGGCCTGACGCGGCCGGCTTGGTGGGCGGGGTTTCGCCGGAGCGGCGGCGGGCGTCGGCTGAACCACCGGCTCGGCGACCCGCGTCGGCAATGGCGACGCACAGTCCGTCAGCCAGACGTCGTAGATCGGATGCTCGACGGCGTGCAGGCCCGGACTGGAAGCAAACATCCAGCCGGTGAAGATGCGCTTGATCTCGCCCTGGAGCGTGACTTCGTCGACTTCGGTAAAGGCATCGGTATTCGTCGCCTCGGTCGGGGGACGCGTGTAGCAAACCCGCGCGGTGACCTGCAGGGCGCCGAATTGCACCGTTTCGCCGATTGCCGCATCGAAAGAGATGATGCGGCCCGTGATCTTGTCGAGCCCGGAAAACACCGCCCGGGCATTCGCGATCTTTTGCGACGGCATTTCGGTAATGACGGTGTCGTCAGGCTGGGGCGACGTATCCGCCGGTTGCGGGGGGGGCGGATTAGCCGGCGTCGGAGTGACGCGCGCGCGCTGGAGCCCAGATGGCGGTAGCGGCGCGATCGCTTGGCTTGCACCAGCGGGCGGCGCCGTCATCGCGCCGGGGGGCGGCGGCAATGGCTGCGCTTGGATGGTCGATGGTGGGCTTCCGGGAGAAGCCGGATATTGCCCGGGGAACTGCACCGGCGGCGGTTGCTGGGGGAATGGTCCTTGGGGGATATCGGCCGGCGGACGCGGCGGTGAATCGCCCCAATTGGTCTGGGCCTCGACCGGTCCCGCTGCAAGGGTTCCGCCGAGCACGGCCAGTAGGACGGCAATACGGAGCATGGAACCTGGGGCGCGATCGGGTTTGACGCGTTATCGCGTGCGCCCGGTTAACATGCCGAATGCGGCGAAACCAGGGTGCGGCTACCGGCCACCGGGCGTCCAAGCCTTATAGTCGCCTGTCGCCTTGGGACGGCGCCCCAGCGCCAGCGTCGAGCCGCTTGGGCGGTAAGCGCCCGGTGTGCCGGTCAGGTTGGGCCGATACGGCTTCTCCCAGGGACGCGGTTCCGTCTTGTCCTCGGTCGGCGGCACATCCACCGTGTGATGTAGCCAACCATGCCAGCTCGGCGGGACGCGGGAGCCCTCTGCGACGCCGTTGTAAGTCAGCCAGCGCCGCTCAAAGCCGAGCCCCGGATCGATCTTGCCGCCCTTAGTCCGGTAATAGCGGTTGCCGAATTCATCCTCGCCGACGAACTCGCCGTAGAGCCATGTCCACACTTGGGTTCCGAACGTTTGGCCGTTCCACCAAGTGAAAAAACGGAGCAGGAAGGTCTTCATCGGCGACCGCGCATGTGACAGTTGCACGCCAACCGGCGCTTGATGCCACCTCGCGGCGATGCTGTCCAGAGCACAATCGGACAGGCGCCAACAGGCAACTCGCGCGCTTCTTGGCGCGTTTCAAGATATAGTTCGCGGCATGTGGCAAGACCTCGTCCAAAGCGCCCGGTCGGAATTGAGTGCCCTAGGCACCGCGCTTTCCTTCGCGCCGCCCTGGGCCGTGTCCTTGGTGCTCCTGGTGGGAGCAACCGCGGCGGCGTGGCTGTTGCATGCCGCGATTCTTGCTGTCCTGCGCCGGCTGTTGCGCGGACGCCGGCCCTATCTGCGATCGGTGCTCGAAGAGACCAGAAATCCGACGCGCTTCGGTCTGCTGCTCGTTGCGCTTGCAATCGCGCTGGCCGCAGCGCCGCTCGGATCCGACACCAAGAGCGTGATCGCGCGCCTCCTGGTGTTGGGCGCCATTTCCCTGCTCGGCTGGGTGGCGATGACCGCGCTGCATCTCGCCGCCAACCTCTATTTGATGCGCTTCCGTATCGATGTCGAGGACAACCTGTTGGCACGCAAGCACCTCACCCAGGTGCGCGTGCTGATGCGCGTGCTCGACACCGTCATCGTGCTCGTCACCTTAGGCCTTGCGCTGATGACCTTCGAAGCGGTGCGCCAATACGGCGTAAGCCTCTTCGCCTCTGCCGGGGTCGCCGGCGTCGTGTTCGGTCTCGCCGCACAGCCGGTGCTGAGCAACCTCATCGCCGGCGTGCAGCTTGCGATCACACAGCCGATCCGGCTCGAAGACGCCGTCACGATACAGAACCAGTACGGCTGGATCGAAGAAATAACGGCAACCTATGTGGTGATTCGCCTGGAAGACCAGCGGCGGATGATCGTGCCGCTTAATTTTTTCATCCAGCAGCCGTTCTACAACTGGACGCGGCAGGCTGCGCCTACGATCGGCAACATCGTTCTCTACCTCGACTACGCCGCCCCGGTCGACGTCATTCGCAAGAAGGCCACGGAGCTGGTTGCCTAAGCAAAACAAGGCAACGCCAAGGTGACCAGCGTCCAAGTCACCAACGCAAGCGCCGAAGCGATCGAGGTTCATATTCTGGTGGATTCGGATTCGGCGGCTGCGACAGGCAATGTCAGCGTCGATCTGCGCGAAAAGTTGATCGCTTTCCTGCAGCGGGAGCATCCGGAGGCGCTGCCGCGGCGCCGCTACGAAGCCGCCGAGAAGACAGCGCTGCAGTCGGAGGAAGCGCGCGAGCTCCGCAGCTCACGCGGGCGCTGATCGCCAATCGGGACCCGAGCGATCAAGGCTGCGGCGATTCGAGCAGCGCGGCAACAATCGCCGCCCATTCCGCCGCCAACTCGCCCGTTGCGGGCGCGCGCCCCGCACGCCGATACCAGTAGCGGGCGTTGTCGAGGTCACCTTCGGCGCGGTGCAGATGGGCATGCACCCAGGCGCAATCAGCAGCCTCCTCGCGCATGGCGAGTTCGTGCGCCTTATCCCACTCGTTCTTGCCCATCCACCACAGCGCCGCGAGCGCGGGCGAAAGCCCGGATGGGAGCGTTCGTTTGGCGAGCGACCTCTGGAATTCGACCGGAGTCATTTTCAGTCAGCGGTGCATGCCCTCAGCGGCCGCTAGCTTACCACCATCGCTCCGGCGTAAGCCGGCCCGCCGCCTGCTCGATGACGGCGCCGAGCGCGAACAGCGTCTCTTCCCCGAACGGCCGCCCGATCAGCTGAAGTCCCAGCGGCAGGCCGTTGGCGTCGAGTCCGCTCGGGAGCGAAATGCCCGGCAGTCCGGCCATGTTCACCGTCACCGTGAAAACGTCATTGAGATACATTTCGATCGGATCGACGCGGCCCTTTTCACCGACGGCAAACGCGGCCGACGGTGTCGTCGGCGTCAGGATCGCGTCGATGCCTTGGGCGAAGCATTGCTCGAAGTCGCGCTTGATCAGCGTCCGCACCTTCTGCGCGCGCAGATAATACGCATCGTAATAGCCGGCAGACAGCACATAGCTACCGATCATGATGCGCCGGCGCACTTCCTTGCCGAAGCCGGCGGCACGCGTACGCTCATACATCTCGGTGATATCGCGGCCGGAAACGCGCAAGCCATAACGCACGCCATCGTAGCGGGCGAGATTCGACGACGCCTCCGCCGGCGCGACGATGTAGTAGGCCGGCAATGCGTACTTGGTAGCCGGTAGCGAAATGTCGATCGTCTCGGCGCCGCCGTCCTTGAGCCACTGGGCGCCCCGCTGCCACAGCGTCTCGATCTCGGACGCCATCCCCGGTATCCGGTATTCCCTCGGTATGCCGATGCGCATGCCTTTGACCGATGCGCCCACGGACTTCTCGTAGTCGGGCACCGGCAGGTCGGCGCAGGTCGTATCGCGGCGATCGTGACCGGCCATTGAGCGCAGCAGGATGGCGCAGTCGCGCACGGAACGCGCGAACGGGCCGGCCTGATCGAGCGAAGACGCGAACGCCACAATGCCCCAGCGCGAGCAGCGGCCGTATGTCGGCTTGACCCCGACGATGCCGCAAAACGCCGCCGGCTGGCGGATCGAGCCGCCAGTATCGGTGCCGGTGGCGCCGACGCAGAGATTCGCCGCCACCGCGGCTGCCGATCCGCCCGAGGAGCCGCCGGGCACAAGCTTGGCGTCCGCGCCGCGCCGGCGCCATGGCGATACCGCCGGCCCGAAATACGAGGTCTCGGTCGAGGAGCCCATGGCAAACTCGTCGTTATTGGTCTTGCCGAGCAACACGGCCCCGTCTCGCCACAAATTGGCGGTGACGGTCGATTCGTAGGTGGGGACGAAATTTTCCAGAATGTGCGAGCCGGCCGTCGTGCGCACGCCCTTCGTGCAGAACAGATCCTTGATGCCCAGCGGCAGCCCTTCGAGCGGGCCACCCTCGCCTTTTGCCAGTCGCGCATCGGCCGTCCGCGCCATGGCTCGGGCACGATCCGGCGTTTCCAACACAAAGGCGTTGAGCGCGCGCGCCTGTTCGACGGCGGCGAGATGCGCATCGGCGAGTTCGCTGGCGGAAAATTCCTTGCGACGCAGACCATCGCGCGCCTGCGCCAATGTGAGCGAGGTAAGTTTGGTCATCAGATTGCCGGGTCGTCGCCGGAAAACGTAGTTTTATCAGCCGGCTCCACAAGGGTTTCTTCTTTTACGGCTGCGGCAACGGAGGGCTCGCCGGCAAACGCGCACCGTGGTTGCTCCATCAAATAGCCGTCAGGGGTAACGAGGTCTTTTCTTTCCAAATACGCAAACCACATCGCGTCCTGTTCACAGGCGATGCACATCATTCCACCACTTTCGGCACGAGAAAGAAGTCATCCTCCCGCGCCGGCGCATTGGCCATGATGGCGTCGACGATGCCGCCGTCGGTCACCTCGTCCTTGCGCATCTTCATCGCCATGGGTGTGACCGACGTCATCGGCTCGACGCCTTCAACGTCGACCTCCGCGAGCTGCTCGACGAAGGCCAGAATGGCATTGAGTTCGCCCTGAAGATGCTCGATCTCCTCGTCGGCCACCGCGATGCGCGCCAGATGCGCGACCCGGCGGACGGTCTCGGCGTCAACGGACATGGCGGTAGCCTCAGGCTAAATTCGCAGCAGCGGAACGCCCTATAGCAGAGGCCCCATTTGCAGCCAACTGCCGCTGACTGGGGCAATTCCCGCTGCATTCGCTCGCATTGTGCCTGTCGCGCGATGCGCCTAATTTTGCGACATGATGCACCCGCTGCGGCCCGCTCGCCTGAAGCCCATCCACGTCGTCGGCGGCGGCCTTTCCGGTTCCGAGGCCGCCTGGCAGATCGCGCGCCGCGGCGTGCCGGTGATGCTGCACGAGATGCGGCCTGATCGCTCGACCGCCGTGCACAAGAGCGGACAATTCGCCGAACTGGTTTGTTCGAACTCGTTCCGCTCCGACGACGCCGAGGGGAGCTCCATCGGTCTATTGCATGCCGAGATGCGTCGGCTCGGTTCGCTGGTGATGCATGCGGCGGATAGCCACAAGTTGCCGGCCGGCGGCGCGCTCGCCGTCGACCGCGAGGGCTTTGCCGCCGCGATCACCGCGGCGATCGAGGGTGAGCCGCTCATCGACATCCGCCGCGAGGAAATCCTCGAGCCACCGCCGGACTGGGACAGCGTCATCATTGCCACCGGCCCGCTCACCTCGCCGGCGCTTGCCGAGGCGATCCGCGCCCTTACCGGCGAAACGGAGCTCGCCTTCTTCGACGCCATCGCGCCAATCGTGCACCGCGAATCGATCGACTTCGACGTCACCTGGTTCCAGTCGCGCTACGACAAGGCGGGGCCGGCGGGCTCCGGCGCCGATTACATCAATTGTCCGCTGACGCGCGGGCAATACGAAGCCTTTATCGACGCGCTGCTCGCCGGCGAGAAGATCGCGTTCCATGATTTCGAGGCGACGCCCTATTTCGACGGCTGCCTGCCGATCGAAGTGATGGCCGAGCGTGGACGCGAAACGTTGCGCCACGGACCGATGAAGCCTTTCGGCCTGACCGACCCGCATCGGCCGGCCGTAAAACCCTATGCCGTGGTCCAGCTGCGGCAGGACAACAAGCTCGGCACGCTGTTCAACATGGTCGGATTTCAGACCAAGCTGAAACACGGCGAACAGGTGCGTATCTTCCGCATGATTCCCGGCCTCGCCAAGGCCGAGTTCGCCCGGCTCGGCGGCCTGCACCGCAACACCTTCCTCAATTCGCCAAAGCTGCTCGATGAAACGCTGCGGCTCAAAGCGATGCCGCGATTCCGCTTTGCCGGACAGATCACCGGCTGCGAGGGTTACGTCGAATCGGCGGCGATCGGGCTCCTTGCCGGGCGCTTCGCCGCCGCGGAACGGCTTGGCGAGCAACCGCGTTTGCCGCCGCCGACCACCGCGCACGGCGCGCTCCTCGGCCATATCACCGACGGCCATATCGAGACGATCGAATCCGGGGCACGCTCGTTTCAACCGATGAACGTCAATTTCGGCTTGTTCCCGCCGCTTGGCGGCGGCACGGCGCGAGGTGCCAAAAAGCAGGCGCTGTGCGCGCGCGCCCTGGCCGACCTCGACGCCTGGATCACCACAGCCGTGGCGCACGCGGCGGAATGAATGTCGCTTATCCCGCGATCCGCGCCGGATTTCGCGCCGCGCGCCAGATCAGCCATTGCCGCCGCCAGGGCGCGATTTCGGCGGGCGAGAACGGATCGCCACCCTCCAGCCGCATGAGCGCAGGCCGCACCAGCGCTACCGGAAGCAAGGCCGGCACCGCAAGAGGCGGCAGCGCCGCCATCTGCTGATGTGCCGCGTCGAGATGGCGGCGCCCGAGGTCGTTTAGCTCGGCGAACGCCGCCTGTAGACCCGCCGAGGAACGGCCGGCGAATATGTCTTCCGGGCGGACCTGATGACGGTCCAGAAGCTCCATCGGCACATAAAGCTGCCCCCGCGCCGCATGGAGCGGAAAGGCGCGCGACAGGCCGGCAATCGCGAAGGCTATCCCTGCCGGTGTCGTCACCGCTTCCACGTTGGCGCCGGCAAGAATTTGGGCGGCGAGAGCAAACAGCACCGAGGACGTTTTGCTGGCGTAAGTTTCGAGATCGACAACCGTCGCTATCGGGTCATCATAAAGATCGAAGCGACGCGCCTCGATGAGATCAACCAGCTTGGCCGAGGAAAGGCGATAGCGCTCGATCGTGGTGAGAAGCGCGGCGGCGACCGGGTTGGCGCGCGCCTCCTCATCCCGTTGGCGGTTGATGACGTCGCTCCACCATTGCAGCCGGATTTCACCGGGCAGCGCCTCGCGCGCCGTTTCGCGGACGCGGGAAACCTCGCTATTGAAGGCGTACAGCGCGCAGATCGCGCCACGATGTTCCGCCGGTGCGAATAGCGAGGCGATGAAGCGGTCACGGTCGGTGGCGCGGACAAGCTCGGCGCCATGGGCGAACGGATCCTGCATGGAGCAAGCTTAGCAGTATTCACTGGACCGCGATCAGGGCAGCGCCGACGCGGCGGCTCTCCATCAGCATGACGTTGTAGGTGCGCACAGCGGCTCCGGTCGTCATGGTGTCCAGCGCAATGTGCGCTTCATGGAATCGCGTGCGCAAAGCTGGTGGAAAGAGCCAAGGCTTGGAGCCGGTGCCGACGATGAAGAAATCAAGGCTGCCGGCGCCGGCGAAGACCCGCGAGAGGGCTTCTTCGGTCACCGCATCGGGAGTTGCGACCGGCCAGGCCCAGATACCCTCAGGCAGGCACAGCAACGAACCGCGATGCGACATGCCGGCGAAATAGAACCCGCCGCCGCCATGGCTGTCGATCAGCGCCTGGCGCGGCAGATGCGGCTCGTCCACTAGCGTCGGACCCTGGCGCGCCGCGGCGGCGGAGAAGGTTTCGACGGCGTTGGCGCCTGCGGCGGCGCTGCCGGTGCCGTCGGCGGCGCCTCGGCTTCGGTATCCTCCGGCTCGCCCAGCCGCGTCCGGCCGACACCGAGATAGATCAGGATCGGCGAGGCGATGAATACCGAGGTATACGTGCCGACCAGCACCACGCCGAACATCATCGTTGCCGTGAAGCTGCGGATCGCCTGTCCGCCGAACAGCAATAGAGCAAGCAGCGACAGCGAAACCGTGAGGTGGGTGACGATCGAGCGCGACAACGTCGCATTGACCGACGCATTGAGCAGATCGGGCATCGGCATGCGCTTGTAGCGGCGCAGCATTTCGCGGATGCGGTCGTAGATCACCACCGTATCGTTGAGCGAATAGCCGAGAATGGTGAGCAGCGCCGCGATGCTGGTGAGATCGAAATCGATTCGCGTCAGCGACATGAAGCCGACCGTCAGCACTAGATCGTGGACATTGGCGATCATGGCGCCGAGCGCGAACTGCCACTCGAAACGGAACCAGAGATAGATCAGGATCGCGCCGATCGCGAGCACGAGACCGATGGTGCCGTAGGAGAGAAGTTCCGTCGAGACGCTCGGTCCGACCACTTCGACGCGCCGATAATCGACCTCGTTGCCCAGCGCATCGCGCACCTTCTGCACCGCGACCTCTTGCGCCGCGTCGCCGCCCGGCTGCTCGGAAATGCGGATCAGCACGTCGTTCGGCGCGCCGAACTGCTGGAGCTGGAAATCGCCGAGATGGAGCGAGCCGATGGTCGCTCGCATCTTGGCGAGATCGGCCGGTCCAGCTTTCGTCTGCACCTCCATCAGCGTACCGCCGACGAAGTCGATGCCGAAATTGAGCCCGTGAAAGAAGTAGAGCAGAATCGCCACGATCGACAGCATCGCCGATATCGGAAAGCTGATGCGCCGAAAGCGCATGAAGTCGAAACGGGTGTCGTCGGGAACGATGCGAAGCAGGCGCACGATGGTTCACATGGATGAGCGGGTTAAATGGGGACTGTGCGCGGCCGCCACAGACGCACCCAGTAGGCCACGATCAGCCGGGTCATCGTGAAGGCGGTGAACAGGCTGGTGAGGATGCCGATGCCGAGCGTCACGGCAAAGCCGCGCACCGGTCCAGTGCCGATATAGAACAGCACCGCTGCGGCGATGAAGGTGGTGATGTTGGAGTCGAGAATGGTCGCGAGGGCGCGGGAAAAACCGGCATCGATCGCGTTGATTGCGGTGCGGCCGGTGCGGACCTCCTCGCGGATGCGCTCGTAGATCAGCACGTTGGAATCCACCGCGATGCCCACCGTCAGCACGATGCCGGCGATGCCGGGCAGCGTCAGCGTCGCGCTGAGCATCGACAGTACGCCGAAGATCATGGCGACGTTGACGGCGACGGCGATGTTGGCGAACAGCCCGAACAGACCATAGGTCACCAACATGAAGAAGACGACGAGCGCGGCCCCCACATAGGCGGCATGCTCGCCCGCATTGATCGAGTCCTGACCAAGGCCGGGTCCGACTGTGCGCTCCTCGACGACGGTGAGCGGCGCCGGCAGAGCGCCGGCGCGCAACAGGATGGCGAGATCGTTGGCCTGCTGAACGGTGAAATTCCCGGAGATCTGCCCGGAGCCGCCGAGGATGGGCTCGCGAATGACCGGCGCCGAAATGACCTTGTTGTCGAGCACGATAGCGAACGGCTTGCCGACGTTCTGCTGTGTGGCCTCGGCGAACTTGCGCGCACCGGTCGAATTGAAGCGGAAGCTGACGATCGGCTCGCTGTTGCGCTGGTCGAAGCCCGGTTGGGCGTCGATCAAGTCGGCGCCCGAGACCAGTACGCGCTTTTCGATGAGATATTTCGTTTCGCCCTCGCCGTCGAGAATTTCGGAGTCCGGCGGCGGGTGCGTCGCCATCGCCTGCTCCGGCGTCATCGACAGATCGACCATGCGGAAGTCGAGCTTGGCCGTCTTGCCGAGAATCTCCTTCAGCCGCGACGGGTCCTGCAGCCCGGGCACTTGGACGAGAATGCGCGAGGCGCCCTCGCGTTGGATGGTCGGCTCGACAAGACCGAGCTCATTGACGCGGCGCTCGATGATCTGGATCGACTGATCGACGGCCTGGCGGATGCGCTCGGTAATCGCTGCGTCCGACGGGGTGAGCGTGATCAGACCACCCTTCTCCGTTATATCGATGCTGCGCTGTCCTGAAGAGCCGAGTATTCCGGACAGCGGTTGCGACAGCTCGCGCAGCTTGCTGAGCGCGGTATCGACGTCGCCGTCGCGCGTGATGTGCACCTCGACGTTGTTGCCGTGAATGGCGCGTCCGGTGAAGGGAATGCGGGCTTGGCGCAGCACGCGCAGGACGTCGTCGGCAAGCCCTTGGAGCCGTTCCTTGCGCACGGCATTGGTGTCGACTTCCAGCAGCAGGCTGGAGCCGCCCTGGAGGTCGAGGCCGAGCACGATGTGACGCTGCGCCCACGATGGCCACGTCCGCAGCGTGCTTTCGGAAAAGAAGTTCGGCACGGCGAACAGGCACGCGATGAGCGCCGTGAGCAGGATACCCGCCGCCTTCCACCGTGTGAAAAACAACATCGATTCGATAGTCCTCGTTACGATCGCGCCGTGCCGGGCGAACGATCAGCTCGCGCTCTCGTCCTTCACCGGCTCGCCCTTGGCGCGAACTTCGGACACCATGGAGCGCATCTGCCGCACCCGCACGCCATCGGAAATTTCGACCTCGATCTGGTCGTCGTCGACCACCTTGGTGACCTTGCCGACGAGCCCGCCATTGGTCACCACGGTATCGCCGCGGCGCAGCGCCTTGACCATCTGCTGATGCTGCTTCACCCGCTGCTGCTGCGGCCGCAGCACCAGGAAATACATGATCACGACGATCAAAATCAGCGGCAGCAGCGAGGTGATCATACCGCTGCTGTCGCCGCCGCCGAGGCCGAACGGCAAGCCTTGCGCGTATGCGGGCGTGGTCAGCATTGCTCCTCCGGTCCGTTTGGGGACGCGCCGGCCGCGCACGATGAAGGGCCGATTTTGCGCGAGAAATCGGCGCGGACTATAGCGGCCGTTGGCCTAATTGCAACGCCGCGCCTGCCCTGCGGCGCGCTTGCGAGGGTTCCGGCGCCCCGCTAAGGGGAAGACCTCGTAACGCGGTGCAATCATGGCCAAAACTCCTCCAAGCGTCCGGAACAAGGCGGCGGATGCGCGCGCCGGCAATGAGACAAAACGGCGATCCCTCGGTGAGGGCGCCGCCGATGACGTGCTGGGTCGGATTACCGAGGCCCTGGAGCGCCTTGCGCCCCCTTCCCCGCCTGGGCCTGATTTTGCCGCCGCCGAGGCGTTCGTCTGGCATCCCGAGGGGCGAAGGCTCGCGGCGGTGCGCCGCGTCAACCGTGTCGAGATGTCGCTTCTCAAGGGCATCGATCGGGTGCGCGATCTGCTGGTCGAGAATACGGAACGCTTTGCGCGCGGCTTGCCGGCGAATAATGCGCTTTTATGGGGCGCGCGCGGGATGGGGAAATCCTCGCTGGTCAAGGCCGCCCATGCCGCGGTCGGCGCCGCGCATCCCGCCGCCGGGCTCAAGCTGATCGAAATTCATCGCGAGGACATCGCATCGCTGCCTGAGCTGATGGGCCTACTGCGTCATAGGCGGCAGCGCTTCATCGTGTTCTGCGACGACCTCTCCTTCGAGGCCGAGGACACCACCTACAAGGCGCTGAAGACCATGCTCGAAGGCGGCATCGAGGGCCGGCCGGAGAACGTCATCTTCTATGCCACGTCGAACCGGCGCCATCTGATGGCGCGCGACATCGTCGAGAACGAACGCGCCACCGCGATCAATCCCGGCGAGGCCGTCGAGGAGAAGGTTTCGCTGTCGGACCGCTTCGGCTTGTGGCTCGGCTTCCACCGCTGCAGCCAAGACGAATACCTAGCCATGGTCGAGGGTTATGTGGGCCGTTACCGCATTCCGCTTGCGGGCGCCGAACTGCGCCGCGAAGCGCTCGAATGGGCCACGACGCGGGGCGCGCGTTCCGGCCGTGTGGCCTGGCAATACGTCCAGGACCTGGCGGGCCGGCTTGGAGTGCGGATTGAGGACGGACGACAGATGACTGAGGACGGATAAAGGAGATCTGTCGTCTGTCGTCTTTCGTCCGATTTCAGGCCCCGTTGAGATATTGCGACGGATCGACCGGCGCGGCGCCCTTGCGGATCTCGAAGTGCAGTTGCGGCGCGGTAACATTTCCGGTCTGTCCCGACTTGGCAATCACCTGGCCGCGTTTGACGGTGTCGCCGCGCTTGACCAGAATTTCGCTGGCATGCGCATAGGCGGTGACGAAACCGTTGCTGTGGCGCACCAGCACCAGATTGCCGTAGCCCTTGAGTTCGTTCCCGGCATAGGCGACGACACCGTCTTCCGCCGCCTTGATCGGCGTGCCCTCGGGCACCGCGAGGTTGATGCCATCATTTTGCAGGCCGTTCGGCTTCGGGCCGAAGCCGGCGATGATCCGGCCGCGCACCGGCCAACGGAATGACGGCAGCGCGCCGGCGGGTTCTGCGGTCTTCACCGCGCTTTCCTGGCCGCTCGGCGCAACCGGCGCGGCAAGCCGCGCGCTATGGGGAGATTCCGCGGTTGCAAGATTTGGCCCGGCCGCGGCGGCCGCCGGCGCTTCGGCGCGTGGGGCGACCGGGGCTGGCGGCGTGGGCGCCGCGGATGCCCGGACGTCGGGAATGACAATGCGCTCGCCGATCTTCACCATGGTGTCCGGCGGAATGTTGTTGGCCTTGGCCAGCGCCAGGACCGGCTTGCCGTAGAGCCGCGCAATGCTGTGGAGCGTCTCGCCGGGCGCCACGACATGGACGCTCGTGGTCGGCGCGAGCGCAGTGCGGGGTGGGCCGACCGGCGCGGCTGAGGGCACAGTCGCTGCAGTCGTGGCTATACGCGTCGGCGGCACTGATGGGGCTGCCGCCAGTCCGCGACGGCGCGGAATAACCAGATGTTGGCCGGGATGCACCATGGCTGGCGCGGTGATGCTGTTGGCCTCCATGATGGCCGCGACAGGCACGCCATACCGCCGCGACAGCGTTTCGAGGTTCTCGCCTGGGGCCACCGTGATCGGGGTGCCACCTTCCCAGGTCCAGACCGGCGGCGGTGGGGCCGCTGGCGGCAAGGAGCCGGTCACCTCGCTGTTGCCGGGCTGGTAGGAGCCCATGCCCCGCCCGCCGCCCGAGGCCCCCTCGCCGGCATTACTGGCTAGGTGCGGCAGGGGCCGGCTCTCGACACTTTTCGTGCCCTGCGGGATCGAGCCGGTCACTTCATTGTGCTTGGCGCTGTCGGAGCCGAAAACGTCCGAAAAGCGGCCGGAATCGCTGCTGCAACTGGCGGCGCCCAATCCGATTAACGCAATGACAACCAATTGGGGCCCGACGGCCGAACGACGCAATGCGCACATGGTGACTCGCTCGCACGCAACTTTACCTACGAGCGAATAAACATCGTTGCGGTAAACAGGGCTTTAAGTATCCGAACAAGAAACAAATAATGCCGCCTTGCGATAAAATGGTCACAACTCCCGCGCCTGACCGGGCAACAACGGCACAAATCTCACGGCGATGAGATTTTGGCGCGTCAGTCCGCCGCCCACCGCCTTGAAAAGCTTCACGATGTGCTGCGTGCCCTGGCGCGGACCTAGCGGCAGCACCATTATGCCGCCCTCGGCAAGCTGATCGACCAGCGCTTCGGGCGCTTCCTCGGCGGCGGCGGTGACCATGATGCGGTCGAAAGGCGCCCGCTCCGGCGCGCCGGCAAAGCCGTCCCCGGTGAGAACGGTGACGTTGGTATATCTCAGCGTCTGGAGGCGTTCGCGTGCGGTATCGGCGAGCGTCCGGTAGCGCTCGATGCTCACGACTTCGCGTGCCAGCCGCGAGAGAATGGCGGCCTGGTAACCGGAGCCGGTGCCGATTTCAAGAATGCGGTGGTGCGGTTCGACTTCGAGCTGCTCCGTCATATAGGCGACGACGTAGGGCTGGCTGATGGTCTGGCCGCAGGCGATCGGCAAGGCCTGATCGGCATAGGCGCTGTCGATCAACGTGGAAGCGACGAACTGCTCGCGGGGCACCTTCTCCATGGCGCGCAGCACCGTCTGGTCGCTGATGCCACGCCGGCGCAGCCCGAGCTGAAACTCCATGCGTTCCACATCAGCCGCTTTGATTCCGGTCACCTTGACCTCGCTCTTCTGAACGCGCCGCGGCGTGTTCTACCATTATGCCGCGATGGCTTGCACCGGGTGTTCGGGTATCGCGGTCTGTTGTCCGGCCCTGCTTTGGCGGCGGGCACCAGACCGAGCAAGCCACGCTCGGAACCGATCGTGCGCTTTCGGCGTTGTGGTTCTCAATGCGGCGCAGGGTCCGTGTTTGCCGACCGGCGCCGATTGATGCACAGGTGGATTGCGAAGTAATTTTCGTATGCTTGGCACGGGGTCTCGAATGAAAGCAGCGGTGAAATCTCCTGCGGGCAAGCGCATTCTTGTGGTCGAGGACGAGTTGATGATCCGCATGCTGCTCCAGGATATGTTGGCGGACCTCGGCCACACGCTCGCCGGCGAAGCCGGCCGGATCGAGGAGGCTTTGGCGCTGGCGAAAGAAGGCGCATTCGACGTCGCCATCCTCGACGTCAATCTCAATGGCGAGCCGATTTCGCCGGTGGTCGAGATCCTGATCGATCGCGGACTGCCATTCGTGTTCGCCACCGGCTACGGCCAGCGCGGCGTACCGGAACCGTATCGCAACACGCCGACCCTGCAGAAGCCGTTCCAGGCGGACGCGCTCGCACAAGCGATCGAGGCGGCCGCGCCCCGCGTCCGCAGTTGACGGTCTCTTACTCGAACAGTTCAGCGAGCTTCGTCATATAGGGCTCGTCGGTCATGTCGAGCCGCAGCGGCGTGACCGCAATGCAATGCTCCTCGAGCGCGGCGAGATCGGTGCCCTCCGGCGCCTTTGCAAAGCCGTGGCGTACATACGCGATCCAGTAATAGGGATTCCCGCGACCGTCTTTGCGCCGATCGATTTCCAGCCGCTCCTGGCCGGCGCGCCGCCCCTGGGCGGTGACCGCAATCCGTTTGACTTCGTCCGGCGGGCAATCGGGAAAATTGACGTTGATCAGCACGTCGCGCGGGATGCCCTCGGCGACGACGCGGCGAATGATGTCGGGTCCATAGCGCAGGCTCGTCTCCCAGTAGGGCTCGCGTCCGCTGCGACCCGCATAGGCTTGCGACAAAGCGAGAGATGGAACGCCGATCACGGTACCTTCCACCGCGCCGGCGACGGTGCCGGAATAGATCACGTCCTCGCCGGCATTGCGGCCGCGATTGACGCCGGAAAGCAGGAGATCGGGCCCCTTGCCGTCAAGCAGGTGGCGCGCGCCCATGATGACGCAGTCGGTCGGGGTGCCGCGCACCGCGAAACGGCGCTCGCCGATTTGGCGCAAGCGCAGCGGATCATTGAGCGACAGCGAATGGGCGACGCCCGACTGGTCGTATTCCGGCGCGATCACCCAGACGTCGTCGGAGAGCTCGCGCGCGATCTTTTCGCACACGTCGAGGCCTTCGGCGTGGATGCCGTCGTCATTGGTCACCAGGATGCACATCGGGCCATTCATTTCTCGATCTTCTTCATTCCGCCCATATAGGGCGCGAGCGCATCCGGCACGGCGATCGTGCCGTCTTCCTGCTGATAGGTCTCCATCACGGCGATGAGCGCGCGGCCGACGGCGACGCCGGAGCCATTGAGCGTGTGCACGTGGCGGACATTGCGGCCTTCCTTGGTGCGATAGCGCGCATTCATGCGCCGCGCCTGGAAATCGCCGCAGACCGAGCACGACGAAATCTCGCGATACATCCCCTGCCCCGGCAGCCATACCTCGATGTCGTAGGTCTTCTGCGACGCAAAGCCCATATCGCCGGTGCACAACGTGACCACGCGATAATGCAGTTCGAGGCGCTTTAAGATTTCTTCTGCGCAGGACAGCATCCGCTCGTGCTCGTCTTTCGATTGCTCCGGTGTGGTGATGGAAACGAGCTCGACCTTGGTGAATTGATGTTGGCGGATCATGCCGCGCGTGTCCTTGCCGGCGGCGCCGGCTTCGGCGCGGAAGCACGGCGTGCAGGCAGTGACCCGCATCGGCAACAGCGCCTCATCAAGTATGGATTCGCGGACGAGATTGGTCAGCGGCACTTCGGCGGTGGGGATGAGCCAAAGCCGATCCGACTCAATCTCGGTTTCGTAGTCGATCTGGCCCTCCACATCGTCGATTAGAGAGGCATCCTTCAAATTGCGATCTCGAAGCTCAGCAAGAGACCTAGTCAAGACATTTACACGTTCTTCTTGAGAAGAATGACGCGGTATGGTCGAGAATTGATCATTTTCAAACTTCGGCAGTTGTGCGGTGCCAAACATCACTCCATCTCGCACCAAGATCGGCGGCGCGACTTCGGTGTAGCCGTGATCGGTCGTGTGCACATCGAGCATGAACTGCCCGAGCGCGCGTTCGAGCCGCGCGAGGCCCTTTTTCAACACAACAAACCGCGCGCCGGACAGTTTGGCCGCGGTTTCGAAATCCATCTGGCCAAGCGCCTCGCCGAGATCGAAATGCTGCTTCGGCGTGAATGCATAATTTCGCATCGCCCCGAAACGATGATGCTCGACGTTGTCCTTTTCGTCCTTGCCGTCGGGCACCTCGTCGAGCGGCAGGTTGGGAATTTCCGCGAGTGCGTCTTCCAGCTCCTTGGAGGCCGCTTTTTCCTGCGCCTCCATCGCCGGGATCGATTCCTTGAGCGCCGCGACCTCGATCAGCAGGCCTTTGGCCTTTTCCTCGTCTTTGCCCTTCTTCGCCTCGCCGATTTCCTTCGACGCGGCGTTGCGGCGCGCCTGGGCCGTTTCGAGCGCGAGGATTTTTTCCCGCCGCTTCTCGTCAAGCTCGATCAGCCGCCGCGCTTGCGGCGGCAGCCCGCGCCGCGCCAGCGCGCGGTCGAAAGCATCGGGATTGTCGCGGATGAAGCGGATGTCGTGCATTTTATATCCACGACGTCATGCCCGGCCTCGTGCCGGGCATCCACGTCTTGATTTACGCAGGCAAAGACGTGGATGGCCGGGACAAGCCCGGCCATGACGAATCAAAGGCATGCATCGCGAGCATTATACGTGCCAATCACTCCGCGGGCTTGGCCGACGCCGCCGCGGCAGCAGCCGCGCGATCGGCCGCCGCCCGCTTCTCGACCCAGCGCACCGACCAGACCGAGCCCTCGTAGAGGGCGACGAGCGGCAGCGCAAGCGACATCTGGCTGAGCACGTCGGGCGGCGTCAGCACGGCCGCGATGACAAAGGCGATGACGATGAAGTAGCGGCGCTTCGATTTGAGCTGGTCCGAGGTGATGATGCCGACGCGGCCGAGCAGCGTGAGGATCACCGGAAGCTGAAAGGCGATGCCGAAGGCGAGAATAAGCTTCATCATTAGTGCGAGATAATCCTCGACTTTCGGCAACAGCTCGATTGTTGCCTGGCCGGGACCGCCCAGTTGCTGCATGCTGAGCGAAAAGCGCGCCAGCATCGGCCAAACAATGAAGTAGACGACCATCGAGCCCAGCAGAAAAAAAATCGGCGTGGCGACAAGGTAAGGCAGGAACGCCTGCCGTTCCTTCTTATACAGTCCGGGCGCGACGAACATGTAGATTTGGCTCGCGATCACCGGGAACGCGATGAACGCCGCGCCGAACATCGCGAGCTTGAGCTGCACGACAAAATATTCGAGCAGGCCAGTATAGATGAATTTGGAATTCTCCGGACCGGCCACCCAGATGTAAGGCCAGGTCAGCACATTGTAGATTTGTCGGGCGAAGAAGAAGCAGACCACGGCCGCAAGGGCGAAGGCGGCGAGCGCCTTGATGAGCCGCCCGCGCAGCTCGACCAAGTGATCCATCAACGGCGCCTTGGTGGCGTCGATCGCCTTTTCTTCGTCGTCGGTGGTCATCCTCCTTGCCCCGTTCTTTTCGGCTCGGCGATTATCTCGCTAGCTTCCGGCGTCATGGGGGCCAGGGCCGCGGCCACGACAGCCTTTTCGCGGGCGTAGCTAGGCGCTTCCGAAGCGGGGGATTCGCCAGCGGCCTTCTCGGTGGCTTCCGTCGTGATTGGGCCGATGGCCGCGCCGACGACATTCGCGTCGCGGAGGTCGGCTGCGGCTTCGGCGATGGGCAATTCGGCGGCAGGCGGCGGCGCCGGATCAGACGGCAACGAGAGGGAAGCTTCGCTCCCGGTCGCCGCGGCTGTTTCTGCGCTCCCCGTCGCGGAGGTTACCGGGGCCGGTGTTTGCTCTAGCGAAGACTGGATGTCCTTTCCTGCCGCCTCGACATCGGCACGCACGTCCTTGAGCGGGTCGAAACGCTTGATACCGCTGGTAATGTCGTCGATGTCCTTCTTGAGGTCGGCCATCTCCGCTTCGCGCATCGCTTCCTGGAACTGGTTCTGGAAGTCGGCGGCCATGCTGCGCACCTTGCGCGTCCATTGCCCGAGCGTGCGCAGGACCCCGGGCAATTCCTTGGGCCCGATCACAATCAGCGCCACCACGCCGATGAGCAGGAACTCGGTCCAAGAGATGTCGAGCATGGAAACTCCCCGGCCGGCTCAACCGCCGTTCCGTCAACCGCCGGCCGAACGTCCGGCGGGACCAGCCGCAAGGGACATCAGGACAATGTGCCCCCGACCTTGCTATCGGTCTCAGCGCGCCGCTTGACCTCGCCGGCCGGCTGGTGGTCGATCGACTTGACCGGCGCTTCGGACTTCGCGGCGTCGGCGATTTCCTCTTCGGACATGCCCCTCTTGAAGGCCTTAATGCCCTTGGCGACATCGCCCATCATGTCCGAAATCTTGCCGCGCCCGCCAAAGACCAGCAGCAGGACGGCGCCGACGATGAGCCAGTGCCAGATGCTCAGAGAGCCCATGAAATCCTCCGTGCGCAGGCGCGCCCGCATTAAGGCGTGAATTTAGCCAGAAGCTAGGCTTGGGGGGCGGCAAAAACAAGCACAACACGACGTGCCGCCGAGCCGCAGGCCGGCCGGCTATTCCTCGGTGCGTTCTGCCAGCGGCGCCAGCCCGAAATCGAGATCGCCGGGTTCCAGCGGATCTTCGTCGTCCCGAAGCGCCGGATCATCGGACGGCACCGGCACGGTAAAGCCGGCGGGCAGCGATTTGTCCATGAGGCCGGCACCCTTGAGTTCGTCCAGGCCCGGCAGATCGGTGAGCGCATCAAGCCCAAAATGGGACATGAACGCCTCGGTGGTTCCATACGTCACCGGCCGGCCGGGCGCCTTGCGGCGCCCGCGCAGGCGAATCCAGCCGGTCTCCAGAAGCACGTCGAGCGTACCCTTCGAGGTGGTCACGCCGCGAATATCTTCGATCTCCGCGCGCGTCACCGGCTGATGGTAGGCGACGATAGCCAGCGTCTCGATGGCCGCGCGCGACAGCTTCTTGGTGACTACCGTCTCGCGCGTCAGCAGCCAGGCGAGATCGCTTGCCGTGCGCAGCGACCATTTGCCGCCGACCCGCACGAGATTGACGCCGCGCGGCGCATATTCCTTTTGCAACTGGACGAGCAGCCCATGCAGGTCGCTTCCGGCCGGCAGCCGTGCCGCGAGCGTCTTCTCGTCGAGCGGCTCCTCGGCCGCAAACAGCAGCGCTTCAAGAATGCGTAACTCCTCGGCGCGCTCCTTGGAATCCTTATCGCCGATGATCACACGCATTTCCGCGACATTGGAGATCATGTCGGCCTCCCCCTCATCCATTCCCCGGTTCCACCACAACCCCGCCTTCGTCCCGACCTCGCCGCTGGCGGAGGTAGAGCGGAGCAAACGCCGCATGCTGATGCATCTCAAGGCGACCCTCGCGCACCAATTCGAGTGCTGCGGCAAAACTCGAAGCGCGAACTGTTGCGGCGTGCGAGGGCTCGACGATGTAGGCGATGAGATAGTCATCGAGCACGCACCAGTCGGTCGCGCGCCCGATCATCCGTTCCAGCGCCTCACGCGCTTCGGCGAGCGACCATATCGTGCGCTTGGGCACGCGCACGAAGGCTCTGGCCTGCTTCTGCCGCTGCCCCGCATAGGCCGAAAGCAGATCGTAGAGTGTTGCCGACCATTGCGGCCGTTTGATCTCGGCGATCGGCTCCGGCCGCCCACGCGGAAACACCTCACGGCCGAGCTGCGGCCGGTTGAGCAATTGTTCGGCCACCTGCCGGATCGCCTCGAGCCGCCGCAGGCGCTGCGCAAGAGCAGTCGCCATGTCCTCGGCGCTGACGCCGTCGGGCTCGGTCTGCTCGGGTAGCAGCAGGCGCGATTTGAGATACGCAAGCCACGCGGCCATCACCAGATAATCGGCGGCAAGCTCCAGCCGCAGCTTGCGCGCCTCTTCGATGAAGGCAAGGTACTGGTCGGCAAGCGCCAGGATCGAGATTTTGGCCAAGTCCACCTTCTGCTGGCGGGCAAGCGTCAGCAGCAGATCGAGCGGGCCCTCAAAGCCCTCGACGTCGATCACCAGCGCGGGCTCGTCTGCGGCCCGCTCCGGGAGCTCGGTGACGAACTGCAGGTCCTCGGCGATCATGCATATCCCCGTGCCGGCTGCCAGGTGCCTGCCATGAGCCTCAAAAACTCCGAGCGGGCGGCGGGCAGATCGATGGGCGCCGCCGGCTTCTTCGCCGCCAGGGCAGCCGCGGCGCGGCGCGCCGTCTCGCCGGCCAGCAAGGGCGCTTCGGCGGCCACCGCGAGCATTTCCGGCATCTCGCCGTTGCAATGAAGCACCAGATCGCAACCGGCCGCGATCGCCGCGCGGGTGCGTTCGCCGACCGAGCCCGACAGGGCGCCCATGGAAATATCGTCGCTCATCAGCAGACCTTGGAAGCCGATCGAATCACGAATCACGTCATGCACTATAGTTGGCGAAACGGTCGCCGGCGCGATGGGGTCGATTGCCGTGAACACAACATGCGCCGTCATGGCGAGCGGCAGCGCCGCGAGCGGGCGGAAAACGGCGAAATCGGTCGCCTCAAGCACAGCGCGGTCGGCGTTGACCACAGGCAGCTTCGTGTGGCTGTCCGCGGTCGCGCGGCCGTGACCGGGGATGTGCTTGGCGACCGGCAGCACGCCGCCCTCGGTCAATCCTTGCGCGATCGCACCGGCAATAGCTGCCACCTTGCCGGGCTCGTTCCCATAAGCGCGGTCCCCGACCACCGGATCGGCACCGGCCACCGGCAGGTCCGCGATCGGCATGCAGTCGACATCGATCCCAAGGGGCGCAAGATCCGCGGCGATCAGCCGGGCCCCAAGCTTGGCCGCCGCCAAACCGGTTTGGCGATTGCGGTCGTAAACCACGCCGTAGGCGGCGCCCGGCGGGTAGGCCGGCCATAGCGGCGGGCCGAGGCGTTGGACACGGCCGCCCTCCTGGTCGATCAGCACCGGCACCGCGCGTCCGAGTGTCGTCCTCACCTCATCGATGAGACGGTGCAGCGCGTCGGGAGCGGCGACGTTGCGCTTGAAGAGGATAAGACCCCATGGCCGCGCCTCGCGCAGGAATGCTCGTTCTTCGTTCTTGAGCGCAGGTCCGGAGACGCCAGTAATGAAAGCCCGCATGGCGGCCGCTTATCTCGCGCGCCGCGCCAGGGTCAAGCGCTCGTGCGGCGGATTGAAGTTTCTACGCTCCAGATCGGGGCACTCGCCGTCAATTTCTCTGAACGATGCAATTGCCGCCGGCGGCCTTAAGGCCGCTGCACATTCCGGCGGCCTCTTCCATCGAGGCAAAGGGGCCGACAAGCGCGCGGTAGTAGACCCCCTTCGAGCCGAGATCGGCGCGCCGGAGGATGGGCTCGTGGCCGCCGAGCTGATTGGGGTATTTGGCCTGCAAGGAGCGGAAAGCGGCCTGGGCGGCGGCCTCGCTGCGTTGCGACGTGAGTTGCACCGCGTAGCCGCCAGCGGACGAGGTGGCCGCGACCGCCGTACCGGGTGTCGCGCTCGCCAATGCCATTGGCGCGCCCGACGCGGGCGCAACAGTGGCACGCGCGCGGGCGGGCGCCGCAGCCGGAGCGTTACCCTCGGCGCCCGGAATGATTGACAGCGGCGCGCCGCTGGCCGGCGCACTCGCCGTCGTGCTCGGCTTTGGCGCTGGAGCCGCGGGCCGTGCCGCGCTGCGCGCGGTCGACCCGGGCTGAAGCGGCGCAGAACCCAAGCTGTTCGGTTGATCGGCGCGGATCGTCACGGTGTGGATTTTCTTCGGCTCTGACGAAATGGATGCCGGAGCCGGGGCTGCCGGCGGTGGGCCTCCGGGCGAAGCAGCCGCCGGTGGGCCCGCGACCGCCGCAGGCGCCGCCGGAGCCGTGCTTTGCCCCGGCGAAATCGGAATGGTGGAGACAACATGAGGGGCTTTCGGCGGTTCCATTTTGACCGGCTGCTCCTCGTGCGAGACGAGATTCTCGGTCGAGCCCGTGCTCGCCGCCCCGGCTTGATTGTTCGCTTGCGCGTCGCCGTTGCTTGGCATGATCTTGTTCGGCCCGTTGCTCGCCTTGATGATCGGCGGCAGCGTCGGCAACACCGAACTACCGAACATGGCGCGATAGCCGAATGCGCCGGCGGTCCCGACCACCGCTAGGCCAAGCACTGCCATGACGACGACCAGACCACCCCGGCGCGGTATCGGCGCCTCGTCGTTATAATCGTCCGCTCCGTAAGCTTGACCGCCGTGCTGCTCCTGTTCGTCAACCTCATAGCCGTGCTCAGGCGCTGCGGCGGCGAAGCCCGGTGTCCGCCCCGGCAAAACCGACGTTGGCTCCGGGTCGTATTGAGCATCGTCCACCGGCACATAGTCGCTGCCGTCCTCGCGGAATCCGCTGAACTTCGCCGCCGGCCCGGAGAAATATCGACTGCTGGCCACCGGCTCGTTCTCATAACCGCTGGGCTGCGGCGCGCGAGAGGGATACGGATCGGCGGGCAAAGGCGGTAAGGGCGGTAAGGGCGGCGGCTGGACATAGCGGTCCTGCACCCGATTGTCGTGATCGGCGTAGTCGTCGGCCGGCCAATCGCGACCGGGGGCGTCAGCGTCATATCGGCCGCGCTCACCGTGTGGGTCGGTCTGACCAATCAGCCGAGCCAGCTCCGCGAGCGGATCGGCGGCACCTTCGCGTGCCGGCGAATTGACATCGTCTGGGGCCAGCGAATCGCGGCCACGGTAAGAACGGAAATTGTTGTCAGCCATCGAACTCGCCCCGATTGTTAAAACAATCTTGGTCAGCTATTCCCTCGCCGGCTCTGCCGCTCGTCCCAAACGGCGCAGAGGGAAATTAGCGCATCTCGTTTGGCGCCTCGACGCCGAGCAACGCGAGCCCCGACGCGAGTACCGTCACAACACCTTGTACGAGCACCAAACGCGCCACCGTCATTTGTCGATCATTCTGGATAATGAAGCGTAAATGTGGCGAGCTATTGCCAAGCGTCCAAAGCGCATGAAATTCGCTGGCTAAATCATACAAATAAAACGCAATACGGTGTGGTTCATGGGCGACGGAAGCGGCCTCCACCATCCGCGGATAGAGCGCAATCCGCCGCATCAACCCGAGTTCCGCCAGGTCTGAAAGGCGCTCCACATCCGCGGTCGCCAGGACCGCCGGATCGGTCAGGTCGGATGGGAGGTCGGGAAACACCTCGCGGGCGTTGCGAAACACCGACTGGCCGCGGGCATAGCCGTATTGGACGTAAAAGACCGGGTTGTCGCGCGATTGCTCGATTACCTTGGCTAGGTCGAAGTCGAGCGCGGCGTCGTTCTTGCGAAACAACATCATGAAGCGGACCGCATCCCGCCCGACCTCATCCACAACTTCACGAAGCGTGACGAACTCCCCTGCCCGCTTGGACATTTTGATGGGCTCGCCAGCCCGCAGCAACCTCACAAGCTGGATGAGCTTCACATCAAGCTCGGCCTTTCGATCGCTCAGCGCCGCCACCGCGGCCTGCATGCGCTTGATATAGCCGCCGTGATCGGCGCCCCAGACGTCGATCAGCGTGCGGAAGCCCCGCGCGAGCTTGGCGCGGTGATAGGCGATGTCGGAAGCGAAATAAGTGTACGAGCCGTCGGACTTCTTCAGCGCCCGGTCGACGTCGTCGCCGAACGCCGTCGAGCGGAACAGCGTCTGCTCGCGCTCTTCCCAGTCTTCGATCGGCGCGCCCTTCGGTCGCGGCAATCGGCCTTCATAAACGTAGCCTCGGGCGCGCAGCCAATCGATCGTTTCGGCTACGCGATCGGAACCGCCGACGAGCGAGCGCTCGGAATAGAAGATATCGTGCGTGACATTGAGCGCGGCGAGGTCGGCGCGGATCGCCGCCATCATCATTTCGATCGCCTTGGCCCGGACGACCGGGAACCATTCGGCTTCGGGGCTTCTCGTCAGCGCATCGCCAAACTCGGCAGCCAGCGCCGCTCCAACCGGCTTGAGATAGTCGCCGGGGTAAAGGCCCTCGGGGATCGCGCCGATATCCTCGCCCAATGCTTCGCGGTAGCGCAGATACGCCGAGCGCGCGAGCACATCGACCTGCGCGCCGGCATCATTGACGTAATACTCGCGCATGACCGCAAAGCCGGTGAAGGCGAGCAGGTTGGCCAGCGCGTCGCCAAACACGGCGCCGCGGCAGTGACCGATATGCATGGGTCCGGTGGGATTCGCCGAGACATATTCGACATTGACCACCGTACCGCCTCCGATGTCGCTCTTGCCGTAACGCGGACCGAGCTCGACTGCATTGCAAAGTGCCGCAATCCAGGCAGAAGGCTTGAGCGTGAGATTGATGAAGCCCGGTCCCGCGACCGCGACCTTGTCGACCAGATCGTCGGCACGAAGCTTTTCCGCAATCGCCTCCGCAAGTTCACGCGGTTTTTTGCCGGCATCCTTGGCGAGCACCATGGCGGCATTGGTCGCCATGTCGCCATGCGCCGCATCGCGAGGTGGCTCGACCGTCACGCGCGACTGATCGATGCCGGCCGGCAACACGCCGGTGGCAATCAAATCATCGTTCGCCCGCCGAACGCGATCGAGAATTTCGGCGAAGATGTTATCGACGACCATGAGAAAATCGACGTTGCGGCGCCATGTTGGAGCGCCGCGCGCCTAACGCAATTCCGGGGTCGAGTCAAAAAGCCGCGTGTGCTCCGCCAGCGCATAGCGGTCGGTCATGCCGGCGACGAAGTCGGCGATGCGGCGGGCGCGGACCGCCTCGTCGGCGCCGGCAAGTCCCTCTCGCCATTCAGCCGGTAGATCATCGGGATGGGCGGTGTAGCACGCAAAGAGGTCGCGGATCACATGGGCCGCCTCGTCCATGACGCGCTGGATCCTCGCGTGACGGTACATGCGCGCTTCGAGAAAGGCCTTGATGGCAGCCTCGGCCTTCGCGATCGCCGCCGAGAATCCCGCGACCCCCGACGGCGCTTGCCGCACCTCGTCGGCCGAGCGTGGCGCCAGCGTGGCAAGCCGGCGCCCGGTCTCGGCGATAACATCCTCGATCAGCAGGCCGATCAGCCGACGAATGAACTCGTGGACGAGGCGCGCCGCATCGAGCCTCGGATAGGTCGCACGTATCTCGGCGACGATCTCGCCTGGCAGCCCGACAGTGGCAATCTCATCCAGGCTGAACAGTTCCGCGCGCAGGCCGTCATCGATGTCGTGGGCGTCGTAGGCGATGTCATCGGCAACGGCGGCGACCTGCGCCTCTACGCTAGGGAAGCTGCACAATTGGAGATCTTGTAGCCTGATGTACTGCTGGATCGTCTCGGGAATGCCGTGGGCGCGATAGCGGCCGATCGGTTTGCCGTCCCGGTCGGTCAGCGGGCCGTTGTGCTTGACCAGACCCTCAAGCGTCTCCCAGGTCAGGTTGAGCCCGTCGAAGATCGGGTAGCGGCGCTCCAGCGCGGTCACCACCCGTAAGGTCTGGGCGTTGTGATCGAAGCCGCCGAAGGCACTCAGGCACTCATCGAGCGCGCGCTCGCCGGCATGGCCGAAGGGCGGATGACCGAGGTCGTGGGCCAGCGCCAGCGCCTCCGCGAGGTCCTCGTTGAGGCCAAGCGCGCGGGCAAGCGCGCGGGCGACTTGCGCAACTTCGAGCGTGTGGGTGAGCCGCGTACGATAATGGTCGCCCTCGTCGAACACGAACACCTGGGTCTTGTGCTTGAGGCGGCGGAAGGCGGTCGAGTGGATGATGCGGTCGCAGTCGCGCCGAAAGGGGCTACGGCCTTTGCTGGGGGGCTCGGGATGGAGCCGCCCGCGACTGTCTGCCGGGTCGCACGCGTAAGGCGCGCGGTTGGTTGCGGCATCGCTTGCCATCGGTCGGCGCGGCTCCAATTGACTTAGCATTTGGCGCACTTAACTATCTTGGTGATGCCGCGGCAATCGTACGATGTCCCCGGCTGGAGAAGACTTAATGACGGCCAATATCACCGTGAGCGAACGGGCAGCCCGCAGGATCGGCGAAATCCTTCGCCAAGAACCTGCCGGCACCATGCTGCGCGTCAGCGTCGCGGGCGGCGGCTGCTCCGGGTTCCAATACAAATTCGACACCGAGCGCGCCAAGGCGGACGATGACATCGTGATCGAACGGGCCGGCGCCACCGTGCTGATCGATCCCGTCTCGCTCAACTACATGGCCGGCGCCGAGATCGACTTCGTCGATGACCTGATCGGATCGTCGTTCAAGGTCAACAATCCACAAGCCACCGCCTCCTGCGGCTGCGGCACCAGCTTCGCGCTTTAGGCATGATCCCGAAAAGTGGGCTTCAGCCCGTGCGCATAGCCACCTGGAACGTCAATTCGATCAAACAGCGGCTTGACTCGGCGGTCGCCTGGCTCGCCGAACGCCAGCCCGACATCGTCTGCTTGCAGGAGACAAAATGCGTCGACGACGCGTTCCCGCGTGAGCCGTTCGAATCGCTCGGCTACAATCTCGCGATCCACGGGCAGAAGACGTTCAACGGCGTGGCGCTGCTGTCGAAATTCCCGTTCGACGAGGTCAGCATGGGATTGCCCGGCGACGACCAGGACGATCACGCCCGCTTCATCGAAGGGGTGGTCTCGACCGCCCATGGTGTGGTGCGAATCGCAAGCATCTACCTGCCCAACGGCAATCCGGCCGGCACGGAAAAATATCCCTACAAGATAGGCTGGATGAAGCGGCTTTTTGCTTACGCCCGGGAACGGCTTTCCCTCCAGGAACCGCTTGTTCTTGCCGGCGACTACAATGTCATTCCCACCGCCGCCGACGCGCGCAATCCTCAGGCCTGGGTCAACGACGCGCTATTCCTGCCGCGCACGCGCAACGAATTTCGCGCGCTGATCAATCTCGGCCTCACCGACGCGGTGCGGGCGACGAGCGACGAGTCCGGCCTCTATACCTTCTGGGACTATCAGGCCGGCGCCTGGCAGAAGAACAACGGCATTCGTATCGATCACGCCTTGCTCTCGCCCGAAGCCGCCGATCGGCTGACGCACGTCGGCATCGACCGTCACGTGCGCAGCTGGGAAAAACCGTCCGACCACGTGCCGGTGTGGCTCGATTTGGCGATCGACGCGCCGAACCAGTAGGCGGAGGCGAGCGCCTATCGCTGCACCCAGGACAACGAGGCGAGTTGCCGCGAACCGCCGGCTTTGCAAAACCAGCTCCAAGCGGAAAAGACCGTCCAGGTCAGCAGCACCCGCGAAACCATCAATCTCCTTGAGGCCGACCTCGGCGCCATGATTCGCGAGGTGCAACAGGCTTGCGACCTCGTTCGCCACGAGGCTGAACACTCCGCGGCGGCGACCGACAGGATCACACAGCAGACAGACAGCCTGGTCATGCAAGCCGGCAATGCCAGTCGCGACCTATCTCAGCTCGCGGCGGCGATCGAAGAACTCGCGCGTTCCTCGGACGATATCGGCGATCAAGTGCGCCGGGCGGACAATCTCACCGCGATATGGCAACGGCGTTACCGTCATGATGCGCGAGATCGACGCCCCCATCCGCATATTCGGCAAACACTGGGGCGGCTTTCGCACAGCCTACAACCTTTGAAGGTTCTGGCGCTCTTAATCTTGCCGACGTGCCGCTTATTCCCGGCGGCCCTTGAGCCAGTCCTCGAGGAAGACGAACGCCATGGCCCGCTCGTCGTCGCTCGCGCGGTGGAAAGCGTTGTCATAGAGTGGCTTGACCCAGTTTTCTTCCGGCCCGGCGCAGTCCTTGCTCAGCGTGAGCCACATCAGGCCGCGCGCGGCTTGCCGTGGCACCTGTTTGCCTTGGAACAGCATGTCGCCAAGGATCGCCTCGGCGCGGCAATCGCCCTTGGTTGCGGCAAGTTGGAACCAGCGCGCCGCCTGGTGCGGGTCGCTTGGCGTGCCGTCGAGATAAAGCCGGCCGAGCTGGTACTGCGCGTCCGCGTCGCCGAAATAGGACGCGGCGTAGGCAAACATCTCGCGCGCGCGCGCCGTATCCTGCACGATCGCCGAATTGGGAATACCGCTGAGGTAGTAGTGGCCTAATGCGACGAAGGCATTGGCCACAATATGCGCCTGCGCAGTGCCCGGCATCTCGTCCGGATGGACATTGGCGATCTGACTGAAATAGTTGAACGCGCGCAGGTCGTCATGGGGAACGCCATCGCCTGCCGCGTACATGCGGCCGACCTTCCATTGCGCGGCCAGGTGTCCTTGATCGGCCGCGTATTGGAGAGCGGTAAACGCCTTCGCTTTGTCGCTGCTGTCCTGCGTGACGGTCGCGCCGCGCAAGCCGTCGCTCGGCGTCAGCGACGCCGTGCTCGGTGTTGACGTTCCGTCAAAGGCGAGCGCCGGCTCGGGTGCGAAGCCAAGCTCGGAGCCCGGTCCGAACCCGAACGCGATGCAAAGGCCACCCGCAATAGCAACCAGCACAGCGCCTTTGGCGAGAGGAGCCGCTACGCTAGATGTCCGCATAACACGCCTTTTCGACCGACCCACCCGGATGGGTGACGGCGCCGTCACGCGCCGGTCCAACCTGCTGGGCGTATTTCCACAAATATCCGGAGGTGAACTCTTCGGCCCGCGGTTTCCATTCCCGCGCGCGCCGCTCGAGCTCGCCCTTCGGCAGCTTGACGTCGAGCGTTGCCTTCTCGGCATCGAGTTCGATGATGTCGCCGTCGCGTAAGAGCGCGATAGGGCCGCCGACCGCGGCTTCCGGACCGACATGGCCGACGCAGAAGCCCCGGGTCGCGCCAGAGAAGCGGCCGTCGGTTATCAGTGCGACCTTGCCGCCCATGCCCTGCCCGTAGAGTGCCGCGGTCGTCGCCAGCATCTCACGCATTCCAGGCCCACCCTTCGGGCCCTCGTAGCGGATGACCAGCACGTCGCCTTCCCTGTACTTCTTGTTCTTCACCGCCTCGAAACAGGCTTCCTCGCCATCGAAGCAGCGCGCCGGTCCGGCGAAATGTAAGCGCTCCATCCCGGCAACCTTAACGATGGCGCCCTCGGGCGCGAGGTTACCTTTGAGACCGATGACGCCGCCGGTCGGCAGGATCGGCCTGTCGGCCGGGTGAACAACATCCTGATCGGCGTTCCACTTCACCGATTTGAGGTTCTCGGCCAGGGTGCGGCCGGTGACCGTCAGACAGTCGCCATGCAGGAAGCCGTGGTCGAGCAACGTCTTCAGCAACAGCGGAATGCCGCCAGCTTCGAACATGTCTTTGGCAACATAGCGGCCGGATGGCTTCAAATCAGCGATATACGGCGTCTTTTTGAAGACTTCGGCGACGTCGAAGAGATCGAACTTGATGCCGCATTCGTTGGCGATCGCCGGAAGGTGCAGGGCGGCATTGGTCGAGCCCCCGGTCGCAGCGACCACGGCGGCGGCATTCTCCAGCGCCTGCCGGGTCACGATATCGCGCGGCCGGATGTTCTTGACGATGAGATCTGTGATCATCTCGCCCGCGAGCATGCAAAATCTGTCGCGGATCTCGTACGGCGCCGGCGCCCCGGCCGAATAGGGCAGCGCCAAACCGATCGCTTCCGACACCGTCGCCATGGTGTTGGCGGTGAACTGCGCGCCGCAGGCTCCGGCCGACGGGCAGGCGTTCTGCTCAAGCGTGTGGAGATCGGCATCGGACATTTCGCCGATCGAGTGCTTGCCGACGGCCTCGTAGACGTCCTGAATGGTGACCGGCCTGCCCTTGAAAGTGCCGGGCAGGATCGAGCCGCCGTAGATGAAGATCGACGGCACGTTGAGCCGGCACATCGCCATCATCATGCCAGGCTGGGACTTGTCGCAGCCGGCGACCCCGATCAGCGCGTCGTAGCAATGGCCACGCACTGTCAATTCGATGGAATCGGCGATGACCTCGCGCGAGGGCAGCGACGACTTCATGCCGGCGTGCCCCATGGCGATGCCGTCGGTCACGGTGATCGTACAGAATTCGCGCGGGGTGGCACCGCCGGCGGCGACCCCCTGCTTCACCGCCTGGGCCTGCCGCATCAGTGCGATGTTGCACGGGGCGGCCTCGTTCCAGCAGGTCGCGACGCCAACAAACGGCTGATGGATTTGCTGACTGGTCAGGCCCATCGCGTAATAGAACGCGCGGTGCGGTGCTCGCTCAGGCCCCTCGGTGGCGTGGCGGCTTGGCAGTCTTGATTTCAAATTGGTCTTGGCATCCATCGAACTCTTACGGGCCAAACTGGCCCCCTCGCCCCCCATTCGATTTCAAGGCAAAGCCGCCTGGAAATCGAAACGCCGCAACAACGCTTTGTCTCGACTGGCCAACAGTCGCGCCTATCGATGTCGAAAAATCCTATGGCCAAAAAGCGGCGCTTTGAATGGATGCAGTGCGGTACGATCAAATGTTCGAAGTGTGTTGCAGCGGAGACACAGATTCGACTTCGCTGGCTCACCGCTTAAGTCTCGATTTACCATGAGGCCCTGGCCCTGCAACGATGGACGCATGCAGAGGCGTCTAACACGAGCCTTTTTCAGCCGCAGCGTGCATGAGGTTGCTCCGGACCTGATCGGAGCAATGCTGCTCTTCAACGGTGCGGGTGGACGGATCGTCGAAGTCGAGGCCTATCACCACACCGATCCTGCAGCGCACAGCTATCGCGGTGCAACCGACCGCAATGCGGTGATGTTCGGCCCGCCTGGGTACGCCTATGTCTACCGTTCTTACGGCATTCACTGGTGCCTGAATTTCGTCTGCGAGCCCAAGGGCTCGGCCAGTGCGGTGCTCCTGCGCGCGATCGAGCCCAGCGTCGGCCTCGCGACCATGCGCCGACGGCGGGGAGTCACCGACGAGCGGTTGCTTTGCGCCGGCCCGGGGCGGCTTTGCGAAGCGCTAAATATCACTGGCGCCCACAACGGGCTTCCGCTCAACGCGGCGCCGTTTGAGCTATTTGCGCGCCAGGGTACGGTGGAGGTCGTCGTCGGGCCGCGCATCGGTATCGCCAAGGCGGTCGACCGGCCCTGGCGATATGGGCTGAAAGGCTCCCGGTTTCTCAGCAAGCCATTTTTGCCGGCAGGCTGAGCGCGCCGAATTTCGCCTTAGCGTCTGGGTCTTCGCAGCGATCATTCGCCCTGAATGATAATGCGCGGCTTGCGGTCGAACCTGATGGTCGGCGCCAGCAGAGCCACGGGCAGTGCGGACACCGCGATCGGCAGGAACGCGAAGCGTGCCGCCCCGGTAAAGTCCCACGCAAGGCCGCTGAGAATGGAGACGACCACGGTGCTTGCGTAGCTGATCGTAAACATCGCCCCGGATACACCGGCGACCTCGCTCGGCGTGCTCAAAAGCGGCGGCAGCGTAAGGGCGAGAGCAAAAGCAGCGCCGCAAGCAAAGCCAAGCACGGCAGCGCTCGCCACGGTCACTACGCTCGCGGTCGCGGCAACCCCGATTACGCCCACGAGGCCTAGCAAGCCCGCCACCACGAACGGCCAGGCCCTGCCCTCGATTTGCCGCGCAAACCCGATGAGAAGCAGCGAAGCGGGAAGCTGGCCGAGATTCAGCGCGGTCAGCGCCGGACTGACGAGGTCAGACCGCCCCGCCTCGCTCAAATAGCCGGGCAAAAAGGCGTTGCTGCCGAAATAGACCGCACTGCTGCCGGCGAAAATCAGTCCCAAGCGCCAGATTTCACGGGCGGGCCAGGCGGGCCACCAGCGCGCCGGCATGCTGACGCGTCCGCTAGCCTCGCGCGGCGCTGTCGCCATGACAAGGAGCGCGATTGCCACAATCGGCACCGCCCAGAAAACGAACGTCGCCCGCCAGCTTCCGCCGAGCAAGGGAAAGAGTAGAGGGAAGAGCGCGACCGGCAGGATTTCGCCGACCAACAATCCATTCGTGTAGATACCGGTGCCGAGACCGATGTGATGCGGCAACCACCGGCCAACCAGCGCCGGCATGGCCGGCTGGGTCACCGCCACGCCCGCGCCCATCACGATGGTCGCGGCGAAGAGCGTCGTCACGTCGGCCGTGGCGCCGCGCAGCGCCGAGCCGAGAGCAGCCAGCAGCAACCCGGCGACGGCCGCCGCTACGGCGCCAAGCCGGGCAACCAAACGCGAACCGGCCATGGCTGCCGCGGCGAACAGGATGACCGGCAAGCTGGTCAGTATCCCGATCTCGGTGCCGGAGAGACCGAATTCACTGCGCAGCGCCGGGATGACCGGCGGGACCGCGAGGATCGGCAGTCGCAGCGCGTCACCGACGAGCCACAACAGCACCAGCGCGATCGGAAGGGGACGGGAGCTCACGCGGCGCCTTTGAGCCGCTCCAGCGCCTCGGCGATCTTGGTTTTGCGGGCTTGAGCCTCCGCCCGCTTTTCCCGCTCTCCTTCGACCACTTCTTCGGGCGCGCGTTTGAGGAAGTCGGCATTGCCGAGCTTTTGATCGACCCGGGCGATGTCGGCGTCGCACTTGGCCATTTCCTTGGCGAGCCGGGCGCGCTCGGCGGCCAGATCGATCACGCCCTGGAGTGGCAGCGCCGCGACCTCGCCGCGCACGACGAGCTGCACCCCGCCTTGAGGCACCGCATCGGCGAACGAAATATCGGTGACGCGCGCTAGACGCTGCACGAACTCCGACCAGTGCCGCGCCCGGACGCGGGTTTGCGGCGACGCGTTCGCCAGCACCAGCGGCAACATCGTGGCGGGGGGAATGTTCATCTCGACGCGCACGGAACGTATCGCCGTGACGAGATCGACCACCCATCCGATCTCCGCCTCGGCGGCGGCGTCATCGAGGCCGTCGTGCTCCGGCCAGGCATCGAGCGCCAATAGGTGGTGCCGCTTGGCACCCTGCGCCGCGGTAACGTTCCACAGTTCTTCCGTGATGAACGGCATGAACGGGTGCAGCAGTTTCAGGATTTCATCGAGCGCCCAGGCGGCAGCCGCGCGCGTTTCGTTCTTAGCCGTCCCGTCCGGACCGGTGAGCACCGGCTTGATCAGCTCCAGATACCAATCGCAATAGACGTTCCAGACGAAGCGGTAGATGGTGGCGGCGGCCTCGTTGAACTTGTAGGCCTCAAGCGCCGCCGTAATTTCCCTGCCGGTCTTTGCGGTCTCGTGCGCGATCCAGCGGTTGAGCGTCTCCTTGGCGTGGTGCGGATCGAAATCGGGATTGCGCGCGCAACCGTTGATCTCGGCGAAACGCGCGGCGTTCCAGAGCTTGGTGGCAAAACTTCGGTAGCCGGCGACACGCTGCACATCGAGCTTGATATCGCGGCCTTGCGCGGCCATCGCGGCGAGCGTGAACCGCAAGGCGTCGGCGCCGTACTCGTCGATCAGTTCCAGCGGGTCGATGACGTTGCCCTTCGACTTCGACATCTTGGCGCCAGAGGCGTCGCGCACCAGCGCATGGATGTAGACCGTGGGGAACGGCACCCCGTGCATGAAATGCAGGCCCATCATCATCATGCGCGCGACCCAGAAGAAGATGATGTCGAAGCCGGTGACCAGGACGCTGGTCGGGTAATAGCGTTTGAGCTCCGGCGTCTCGTCGGGCCAACCGAGCGTGGAGAACGGCCACAGCGCCGAGGAGAACCAGGTGTCGAGCACGTCTTCGTCGCGGTGCAGGTACTCGTTGGCAAAGCGGCTCCGCCGCGCCGGATCGGCGGCGATGTCGTGGCCTTCTTCGACCGTGATCTCCTCGATATCGGTGTAGTGGGCGAGCGCGTCCGCGACGGCGTCATCCTCGCTTTCCGCGACGAAAACTTTGCCATCGGGCCCGTACCAGGCTGGAATCTGATGACCCCACCAGATCTGCCGCGAGATGCACCAGGGCTGGATGTTCTCCATCCAATTGAAGAACGTCGCCTGCCATTGCGACGGCACGAACGAAGTCTTGCCTTCGCGCACCGCGGCGATCGCGGGCTTCGCCAGCGTCTTGGCGTCGACGTACCATTGGTCGGTGAGGAACGGCTCCAGCACGGCGCCGGAGCGGTCGCCGTGCGGCACGGTGTGTATCGTCGGCTCGATCTTGTCGAGGAGACCAGCAGCATCGAGACGTTCGATAATTTTCTTCCGCGCCGCGAAGCGGTCGAGGCCGTGCAGCGCCAGCGTTTCCTGGAGAGCGGCCGATAGCGGAACACCTTGGAGAAACTCGGCGTTGTCCTTGAGGTCGAGCCGTCCCTCGATGTCGAGCACGTTGACGGGCGGCAAGTCATGACGCCGGCCGACCTCGAAATCGTTGAAGTCATGCGCGGGCGTAATTTTGACCGCGCCGGTGCCCTTTTCCGGATCGGCGTAGTCATCGCCGATGATGGGAATCCGGCGTCCGACGAGCGGAAGAATCGCGATCCTGCCGATGAGATGCTTGAGCCGCTCATTCCGGGGGTGAATAGCAACCGCGGTATCGCCGAGCATGGTCTCCGGCCGCGTTGTTGCGACCACGACGAACTCGTCGCTGCCTTCGATCGGGTATTTGATGTGCCAAAGATTGCCTTTGGTCTCGACCTGTTGCACTTCGAGGTCGGAGATGGCGGTCTTGAGCTTGGGGTCCCAATTAACGAGCCGCTTGTCCTTGTAGATCAGGCCTTCGCGGTAGAGTTCGACGAAAACCTTTGCCACCGCGCGTGACAGCCCTTCGTCCATCGTGAAGCGCTCGCGCGACCAGTCGCAAGAGGCGCCGAGCCGCTTCAATTGGTCGATGATGATGCCGCCCGATTCCGCCTTCCATTGCCACACGCGTTTGATGAAAGCCTCGCGCCCCAGCTCGCGACTGCCGGGCTCCTGATGCTCCATCAACTGCCGCTCGACCACGGCCTGGGTAGCGATGCCGGCGTGATCGGTGCCCGGCTGCCACAACACATCCTTGCCGCGCATGCGCTCGAAGCGGCACAGGACGTCCTGCAGCGTATTGTTGAGCGCGTGACCCATGTGCAGCGACCCGGTCACGTTGGGCGGAGGAATCACGATGCAGTAGGGCGGCGCCTTGGCGCGCTCGGGCCGGCCGGCGCGGAAGGCGCCGGCGGCCTCCCAAGCCGCGTAAATGCGGCCCTCGACCGCGCCGGGCTGATAGGTCTTGTCAATGGTCATGGGTTCGCTTCTGCGGCATGGCGCGCTAAAAAACCCGCGCCGCGCCCAGTGTCAACGTCACCGCCTGCGCTCTGGGCAAATTAGACGCCCGTTCAAAGAGCCGGCCACTTTGGGCCGGCCCCGTTTGCCAGGAGGACGAGCGCGGAAGCGGGCCCGCCTAGACCTTGACCAGCGGTACTTTCGGCACGGAGCCGCGGCGCGGCGGCGTATCGTTGCCGCGCGGGCCCGGCGGCTTACGCTTCGGACTGGAGCGGCGCTTCTTCGCGCGGCGTGGCTCGGGCAGCTTTTCCGGCCGCGGCGTCACCGGGCCGTCCGGGTACTCGAAGTTGAGCTTGCTCTTGCCGGTCTCGTCGGTGACCACAACCACACGGACATGGCCGCCCGATTTCAAGCGTCCGAACAGCACTTCATCGGCCAGCGGCTTCTTGATGTGCTCCTGGATCACCCGCGCCATCGGCCGGGCGCCCATCAACTCGTCGTAACCGTTGGCAATCAGCCATTTCGAGGACTCGTCGGTCAGCTCGATGGTCACGTCGCGATCCGCCAGTTGTGCCTCGAGCTGGAGGACGAATTTCTCGACCACCATGGCGATGACTTCCTGCGACAGATGGGCGAAGGTGATGATCGCGTCGAGCCGGTTGCGGAATTCCGGCGCGAACATCCGCGTGATCGCCTCCATGTCGTCGCCTTCGCGCTTGCTGCGGGTGAAGCCGTAGGCGGCTCTCGCCATATCGGCGGCTCCGGCATTGGTGGTCATGATCAGGATCACATTGCGGAAGTCGACCTGCTTGCCGTTGTGGTCGGTGAGCTTGCCATGATCCATGATTTGCAGGAGCACGTTGAACAGGTCGGGATGCGCCTTCTCGATTTCGTCGAGCAGCAGCACGCAATGCGGATGCTGATCGACGCCGTCGGTCAATAGTCCGCCCTGGTCGAAGCCGACATAGCCGGGCGGCGCTCCGATCAACCGCGATACGGTGTGGCGCTCCATATATTCCGACATGTCGAAGCGTATGACTTCCACCCCGAGCGTTGCCGCAAGCTGGCGCGCTACCTCGGTCTTGCCGACGCCGGTCGGGCCGGAGAACAGATAGCAGCCGATCGGCTTTTCCGGCTCGCGCAGGCCAGCGCGGGCGAGCTTGATGGAAGCCGCCAGCGCCTCGATCGCCTTGTCCTGGCCATAGACGACGCGCTTGAGCGTCTCTTCCAGGTGGCGAAGCACTTCGGCATCGTCCTTCGACACGGCCTTGGGCGGAATGCGGGCCATGGTGGCGATCGTGGTTTCGATCTCCTTGATGCCGATGGTTCGCTTGCGCCGGCTCTCCGGCAGCAGCATCTGCGCCGCGCCCGACTCGTCGATCACGTCGATGGCCTTGTCGGGCAGCTTGCGGTCGTGGATGTAGCGCGAGGACAGCTCGACCGCCGCCTTGATCGCCTCGTTAGTGTATCTGAGCTTGTGATAGTCCTCGAAATAAGGCTTGAGCCCTTTGAGGATTTCGATGGCGTCGGGGACCGTCGGCTCATTGACGTCGATCTTCTGGAAGCGGCGCACCAGCGCCCGGTCCTTCTCGAAATACTGGCGGTATTCCTTGTAGGTGGTGGAGCCGATGCAGCGCACCGTCCCGGAGGCCAAAGCCGGCTTGAGCAGATTAGAGGCGTCCATGGCGCCGCCGGATGTGGCGCCGGCGCCGATCACGGTATGGATCTCGTCGATAAACAGGATGGCGCCGGGATAGGCCTCAAGCTCCTTGATGACCTGCTTGAGCCGCTCCTCGAAGTCGCCGCGATAGCGGGTGCCGGCCAGCAGCGTACCCATATCGAGGGCGAACACGGTGGCATTGCGCAACACGTCCGGAACCTCGCCATGGACGATGCGGCGCGCCAACCCTTCGGCGATTGCGGTCTTGCCGACGCCGGCCTCGCCGACGAACAGCGGATTGTTCTTCTGCCGCCGGCAGAGGACTTGGATGGTGCGGCTGATCTCGGCTTCGCGGCCGATCAGCGGATCGATCTTGCCTTCCCGCGCCTTCTTGTTGAGGTTGACGCAGTAGGCGTCGAGCGCATCGCCCTTCTTCTTCGGCTCGTCGCCGTTCTTGGTATCGGTATCCTCGTCGGCGCCGCGTACCGGACGCGCTTCCGACATGCCCGGCCGCTTGGCGATGCCGTGGCTGATGTAGTTGACCGCGTCGTAGCGCGTCATGTCCTGTTCCTGCAGGAAATACGCGGCATGGCTCTCGCGTTCGGCGAAGATGGCGACCAGCACGTTGGCCCCGGTGACCTCCTCGCGGCCCGACGACTGGACGTGGATCACCGCGCGCTGAATGACGCGCTGAAAGCCGGCGGTCGGCTTGGAATCCTCGGCCCCGTCGGTGACCAGATTGTCGAGCTCCGATTCGAGATAGGCGACGAGGCTGCGGCGCAGCTTGTCCAAGTCGACGTTGCAGGCGCGCATGACCGCCGCAGCATCCTGATCCTCGATCAGCGCCAGCAGCAGGTGCTCGAGCGTGGCGTATTCGTGATGGCGCTCATTGGCAAGCGCCAGGGCCCGGTGGAGCGACTGTTCGAGGCTACGCGAGAAAGTGGGCATTCAGGATCTCTTCAATTGTGAGGCGTTCCCCCGGAATCACTTCTTCTCCATGATGCACTGCAAAGGATGCTGATGTTTGCGGGCAAAGTCCATGACCTGCGTCACTTTGGTCTCCGCCACCTCGTAGGTAAAGACCCCGCATTCGCCGATCCCATGCTGGTGGACATGCATCATGATGCGATGTGCCGTCTCGCTGTCCTTGTTGAAGAAGCGCTCAAGCACGTGAACCACGAACTCCATCGGCGTGTAGTCGTCGTTGAGCAGCAGGACGCGATAGAGGTTCGGTCGCTTGGTCTGCGGCTTGGTCTTGGTGATGACCGCGGTCCCGGGTCCGCTCTGATCGCCTTTGCGCTTGCGGTCGTCATCCGCCAGGCGGACAGGAAAATCGCTGGTGCAGTTGTCATTCGGCGACATTGCTTCGTCTATCGTCCAGACCCGGTGTTGCGCGGTCGCTGGACCGCGGTGTCCACCGCAAGGCTCTCACTCCCTCGGCAATCCTCAACACACTATCATAGATTTGGTACGGCTCACGTTCCAGATCGATGACGGGGTAACCATCGCAAAAACCCCTGCCATCTTTCCGCGTTCCGTCCCACAGTCACGTCGTACCGGCATGCAAAGGGAAGTTCGGCAGCTACGCGGCTTTTCCCCCGGTTTGCCGGTTTGGTGCCGCCCGCCGACTCGGATATTCATCGCGGCAGGGACACAGGAGACAAACATGGTCGACTCCCCACGCCGCGCGAAGCTCCTCCGCGACCTGGAGCAGGAATTCGTCCCGGATTACGACGCCCAAAGCATGCCCTCAGCCGACAAACGGGCAGCGTACGCGCTCGAACACATCGCCTTCCGCCTCGGACGCATTGAGCAAAGCCTCGCCAGGATCGCGGCGGCAATCGAAACCGTCCTGTCGAAGGCGTAAAGCGACGCGCGGAGCACGCCGACGGGAGCCCTCTCCCCCCGACACCGAATCACCGCCACCAATGATGCAATGCAGCCAGCGCGGCGGCTGGTTAAAGCCGGCCTCTCGCGCGACTTGGCTTGCCGCGCTCATCCCTTCATCGCGGCGGTCTTTGCGAGCATGCCTTCGAACGGCTTGTAAGCCTCCTTGGCGAGATCGACGTAAAGCTCGCCGAGTTTGGTCGATTGGGCGATGAAACCCTCATAAGAGGATTTGAGGTACTCATTCTGCACCTCCGCGGCCTTTTCCAGGCTCTTCGCGCCAATGAGCTTTTCCCATGCGGCGGCAGAGTCCTCGAATGCCTTCTTCGAGTAGTCGGCAACCTCGGATGCTATGGCTTGCACGTTCTTGGTCCAGGCGCCGAATGAATTCAGTGCCACATCCATGCTGTCTTGGCCGAACTTGTTCATCTGATCCATGATACTCCTTTTCGGCAGGCGGCCCGCCGGCGGTTAGGATTTAATCTCAGTCGACCCTTTGCCTTGAAAAGGCCCTTTCCGACGTCGATCATTAATATAGTGCACTGCACAAAAAGTTCAACGATTTCCCGCAGCGCACAATTCGACCGCGCACTGGGTTAACGCTTTCGCAACAGCGTTATCCTAGCGTGCCTGACCGTGTCGTTCGCGTGACGACCGGTCCTTGGTCGGGGGATGCCTCGCCATCGGACGGGTGGCCGAGCCGGCCGCTTGCCCCCGGGGACATCGTCCCGAAGGAGCAATAGGGCGGGCTCCCGCTAGAGGAGCTCCAGGTGCGTCAAGGACGGGGGGCGTAATGGGTCGGTTTGGTTCTGGAGCCTTGTCTGGGCTTCGTTGGGGCATCGTGGGCCTCGGCGCTGTCGCAGCAGGTCTCATCTTCACCAGCGATTCAGCCGACGCCCGCCATCATTATCGCGCCCACGTGCATTTCATACGCCATGCGGCAGGCGTCCACTCTCGCGCTCACGCCGAGAGCTATTCGCCGCCGTTTGCCTCGATCGTCGTCGACGGAAACACCGGGAAGGTGCTGCACGAAAACAGCGCCGACGCGTTGCGCCATCCGGCCTCGCTGACCAAGATCATGACGCTTTACCTGCTATTCGAGCGGCTCGACGCCGGCAAGATCAGGCTCGATACGCCGCTCAAGGTTTCCGAGCACGCGGCCGAGCAGGCACCGACAAAACTCGGGCTGAAACCCGGCCAGACCATCGCGGTCCAAGATGCCATCAAGGCGGTGGTTACGAAGTCGGCGAACGATGCTGCCGTCGCGATTGCCGAGAATCTTGCCGGTGACGAAGACGCGTTCGCCGAGATCATGACGCAAAAGGCCCACGCATTGGGGATGAGCCGCACCACCTACGTGAACGCATCCGGCCTGCCCGACGATGATCAGATCAGTACCGCGCGCGACCAGGCCCTGCTCGGGCGCGCCATCCAAGAGCGCTTCCCGCACTATTACAGATACTTCTCCACGGAAGAGTTCGTCTACCACGGCATGGCGATGCGCAATCACAACCACCTGCTGGGCGTGGTCGGCGGCGTCGACGGCATCAAAACGGGATATACCCGAGCCTCGGGCTTCAATCTCGTCACCTCGGTGCACCGCGACGGCCGCTATATCGTCGCCGTGGTGCTCGGCGGCCATTCAGCATCCCAGCGCGACGCTCGTATGCGCGAATTGATCAACGCGCACCTCAAAGAGGCCGCGCTGCGGCGCACCGCACCGGCGGTCGCGGAGAAAACTGAACAAGGCGGCGAGCCGCGACCGGCGGCGTTGGCAAAGACGCCGCTGTCGTCGCGCCCCGACCCGGCACCCACGGCAAGTGCAAATAACCGCCCGGCGGCCGGATCCAATGATCCGATTCAGCCGGTCCTGGTGAAGACGATCTCTTATCGCACAGCACCGGTGCAGACGGCATCGCTCGCGCCGATGCCCACACTGGTGCCGGTCGCTGCTCCCTCCCCCCAACCGGCCGCCGCCCCGGTCGTCCACACACCGCCGGCTTCACAATTGCTGACTGCGCCGAGCACAATCGTGGTCGCGTCGACGGAGCCTGCCTCGATTGTCGTTTCCGCCAGAACCGAAGCGGCCAGGGGCGATCTCCCAAAGCCTCAACCCGCCATGCCGCAGACCCGCGCGCACGGCGGGTGGCTCATCCAGATTGGTGCCTTCGAGGGCGAAGACGAGGCCAAGCAGCACCTGAGCGCCGCGCAGTTCAAGGCCCCCGCCATGCTTGCCGCCGCAGACGCGTTCACTGAGCGCGTGCAAAAAGGCGACAAGGCCCTCTACCGGGCGCGCTTCGCCGGCTTCGACAAGGCAACCGCAGAAGCTGCCTGCAAACAGCTCAAGCGCAGCGATATCGACTGCATGGCTGTGAGAAACTAACGCATGAACTCGAAAAACGGATTCCGGTTCTCGGAAGGTCATGCTCGAATAAACGAAGTCCCGGCGAACGGGGACGCGCGACGAGACGTCATTGGCGGATGGGGCGCCACGCGAGGATCCCTTCAAGGAATCTCAGCGATGGCTGCGAAGCAGAACATCCTTGGCCTCATTGACGCGAGCCGCAAGATACGTCGACCCCCCTTGGTCGGGATGCAGTTTCTTCATGAGGGATCGGTGAGCACGACCGATTTCCTGCGCGCCAGCCCCGGGCTGAAGGCCAAGGATTTGATAAGCTTCCTCTTCAGTCATTTTGCCGCGCGCAGCGCTGCTCGCCTGCCTCGCTCCCGCATCACCTTGCGCGTGTTCACGCCAGCGGGGCTCCCTGCGGTCAAGATAAGCCATCAATAGCTGGCGGCTGTCGTTGTCGATCTCACCAATCAGACCGATGAGGGTCTGCGGATCGAGCGCATCGAGCGCGTAGCCCGCATAGCGCCCGGCGAGAATGCGGCCACGCATGGCGCCGCTGTCGTGATCCAGCTCCATCTCGAGAAAGGGCGAGCGTACGCGCGAGACCTGGCCCGGACGTTTTTGCGTACGGCCTCCGAAGCTCGCCGGCCATAGCGTCAGCCAGCCGAGCCAGCCGAGCCCGACGGCGCCGACCGGAACGGCAAGCGCGATCTCGCCGCGAAGGAGAAGAAACAGGGCAAAGATCAGCGCCGCCGCGCCACCGATATAGCGCAACAGCCGTGCCGCCTGCTTCGGATCGGCCTTGGAGAATGCATTGACCGCCCACAACAGCAGGATGAGGACGACGATACCAAGAAGTAGCGGCATAGCTATTTGAGCTGCTCGATCAGCCTAACCGCACCGGTTGAGTGCCTCGCTTGGAGATCGGCGAGGGCTTTCATACCGCCAGCGGCATAAGCCGCCGCCGCGCGCAACAGCTCGCGGAGCTCATGCGCGGCGCCGGGCGCGAAGCGGCAATAGGCGCCACGCGTCAGCCGGGCTATTTCGCGAAAGGCCTGCTCGCAGATCGGATCGTAGCCTTCCTGGAACATGAAAGCCGGCACGTTGCGCAGGCCAAGCTCGCCGGCCCGGGCGCATAAGTCGTCAAGTGCTTCCTCCATGGCGTCGCCGACGAACACCAGGGCACCGATCTTGGCGTCGTCGTTTTCGCGCCGCGCGTGAGCGAGGACCTTGGCGATTTGAGTATGGCCGCCGCGGCAGTCGATGCGCGTCATCAGTTCGCCGAGCCGCTGCGGCTCGGCGACCCAGGGCGAGGCGCGGCATTCCGCAAGTCCGCGATAATAAACGAGCTGGATATCGAGGCCGCCGGCGGCGGCCGCTTCGCGGAACATCTCGGCCTGCAGCACGCAGGCCTGGTCCCAGGTCGGCTGCCGGCTCATGGTCGCGTCAAGCGCGAAAACCAGACGCCCGCGCCCGCCGACCTTGACCGCCGGGCCGAGGGTACTGACGCGCGTGAGGAAAGCATCGATCTCCGCGCGTGAAGAGCTCGGCGGAGCCCGGTCGGGCGCTCTGGATTGGGTCGGGTCATGGCTCGGCGCCGGCGTGCCACCGGACCGGTCTTTGCTCATTGCGGAGCCCTTCGCGGCAAGGTCAAAACCTCTCGCTATAAGGTGGCCTCCGCGGCGAACAGGCGCAATGGGCGGCGGAACGCTTCAATCGGCGAGCAGATCCTGGGTATCGAGCGGCTTGCCGGCGGCGGCGATCCATTCCGCCCGCGCCGCGGCGCGCCGCCTGCCGCGCTCGTCGATCGGCAGCTTCAGCGCCTCGATCAGGTTCTTCACCTCGTCGCGGGCGGTCGTGTGCGCGGGACTAGCGCGTAGGCCGTTTGTCGTCTCGTCGACTTCATCGAGCGCGGTCAGTCCGCGCGGGAAAAACTCACGATAAACGACCCGCTCGGCAAAACCATCAATCGCGCGAAAGCCGAGCTCCTTGGCAAGGACATCGACTCCGGTTCCGACCAACCGTTTATTGCGCGATCCCAGCGCCGACAGGCGGTTGCGTACGACCACCCAGTCGGTCAAGCCGCCGTCGACCAAGCGGCGTTGCCGGCGCGCCTCACGCACCATTTCGGCGTAGTGGCTGACGCCGGTCACCTCGAAGGTGGTCGGATCGACGACGCCGAGCACATCGAAATCGACGAAGCTGTCGTTGAGCGGGGTAATTAGCGTATCGGCCATCGAATGGGCCAGCCGCATCAGGTACGAATCGCTGCCGGGCGTGTCGATAACGACGAAATCGTAGCTGCTCTCGACCGCGCTCACCGCTTCGGCGAAGGCGCCAAATTCCTGCGCCTCGATTTCATCGAGCCGCGCGCCAAAACCGCGTGCAACACAATAATGCTGGGGATGCTCGAGCTTGACGCCGGCCCGCGCGGCCCAGTCACGCCGGTTTTCCACGTAATGCGTAAAGCTGCGCTGGCGCGAATCAAGGTCTATCGTGGCGACGCGCTGACCGGCCTGCAGCAGCGCCACAGCAACATGCATGGCCGTGGTCGACTTTCCCGAACCGCCTTTTTCGTTGCCAAGCACAATGACATGCGCCGAAACCGGCTTGCCAACATCAGCTTGCATTAACATCGAGCGGCAACCTCTGCGGGGCGATCCCTTCTCCGGCTTGCAACGCGCAGCGTCAAGATACAGCATCGTGCTCGATAAGTTAATCATTAACCACACGGCGCACGGCGAACGCGCAGTGTATGCTTGCGCGGCAACGTCACCATGACTGGAAGTTTCTCAGCACCGGAGCATCGGCGGCCCCGCGTTATCCGGACCTTGCCGGCACTTGCCCGCGTGCTGGCTCGCTGGCGCGGGCGGAGGGATACGATCGCGCTCGTGCCGACCATGGGGGCGCTGCACGCCGGCCATCTCGCGCTCGTTCGAATCGCGCAAAGACGCGCCGATCGCGTGGTCGTGTCGATCTTCGTTAACCCGACGCAGTTCGCCCCGCACGAGGACCTCGCCACCTATCCGCGAACGTTCGCTGCCGATGTCGCGGCGCTCCGCGCCCTGAGGGCCGATCTGGTCTGGGCGCCGGCCGTTGAAACTATGTATCCGTCCGGCTTTGCGACGCACATCGTACCGGACGGCCCGGCCACGGCCGGCCTCGAGGATGCCTACCGGCCGCACTTCTTCACCGGGGTCGCCACCGTGGTCGCCAAGCTCCTGATCCAATGCACGCCGGACATCGCCGTGTTCGGGGAGAAGGATTATCAGCAGCTCAAGGTGGTTACGCGGCTCGCGCGCGACCTCGGCCTGAAAACCCGCATCGTCGGCGCGCCAATCGTGCGCGAGGCGGACGGACTCGCGCTCTCTTCGCGCAACCGCAACCTTTCGTCGGACGAGCGCGCCGCAGCCGCGGTGCTCCACCGGGTGCTCGCCGAAAGCGCGAAAAAAATCGCCGCAGGCAAGCCGATCTCTTCCGTCCTCGACGAGGGCCGCGTCATGATCACGCGAGCCGGCTTCGCGCTCGATTATCTCGAAGCGCGCCACGCCGAAACGCTTGCTCCCGTTGCCTCGGCCAAGGAACGGCCGCTCCGCCTCCTGGTCGCCGCCCGCATCGGCAAGACACGGCTGATCGATAACGTCGCGGTATAGGCCGCCCGACTTACGCCGATTCGAGATTGCGAATTTGCGGCCGCTCGCCCGCCGCCTTGCCGGTGATCGGCGGCTTTGGCAGCCGCGCCGTGCCGGCTTCCATGGCGAAGTTATGGGTGAGCGAATACCATGGTGGCGTGACGTCGGCGGCGGGCGCCGGCCCGGCCTCATGCCGTACAAACCTCCCAAGCAAATGGCGGGTGACGCCGAACTGTACGTCGCTATCGATATATTTGTCGTCGGGCGCATAGACCTGCGAAACCAATGTTTTGAAGCCGATCTTGTAAGCCAGAAAATGCAAATGCGCCGGGCGCATATTGTGCCGACGCTGCGCGTGTAAAAGTTCGCCCACCGGGCCATCGATCGGAATCGGATAGCCGGCCGGCTTAACGCTGCGGAAACCGATATGACCTTCCGCGTCGGTGATAAACTTGCCGCGCAGATTCATGTCGGATTGGCTCGGGTCCTGGTTTTCGTAAAAGCCTTCCGGCGAAGAGTGCCAAATATCGACCTCCGCGCCTTCGATCGGATGGCCGTGGACATCGCGGTAATAGGCGTCGACAAAAAGCGCCGGACCCGGCGTCGGCGAGCGCACGATCGAGCCGCCGTTCGGCGTGTGCGGTGAATTCCTGCGCCAGAACGGACCAAGCTGGCTGGCATCGGTCTCGGTCTGCCCATGATCGCCGTTGTTGAGGAGACAGACGAGCGCCGACAAGCCGAGTGACCCCGCCATCAGCACCGCTTCGTTGTGGTTCTCGTTGCTATGCTTGCCGAGCGCATTGATGTAAACGATCGCCGTCTGAAACTCCTGCTCGGTCAACTTCACTTCGCGGGCGAAATCGTGCAGGTGCCGAACGAAGGCTGACATAATCTCGCGGAAGCGCGGATCGGGCGCTCGTTCAAGCTCGCTCAGCACCGCTTTGGTCACATCCTGCTCGTTGCCGATGATCATCGTCTCACTCCACGCGCCTGCGCCCGCCGGCCGTTGCGGCAGATTTTAGGTGACTGCTTTCGCCTGTGCTACGTGGCGCGCGCCGAAGGATCGCCGCACTCACATCAGGCCGAGTTCGCGCAGCTCTCGCCGTAATTTTTCCGGCATCGCGGCGGCGCCCGGCGCCGCCTTATCGAGGTCGCGCGGGGCATCCTTGGCCGCCAGGTAGCGCCAGCCCTGAAAGGCGCGAAACGGACGCGGCGCGACGAGAACCACCTTGGGATCAAGCACCAGCGCGCAGCGACCGACGCCCTCCTTGTCGCGAAACGGCCTGACATCGATGATGCGCTCGCGGCACGCGATCTCGCCGCGGATCACCCAATAGAGCGAGCCGCCATCGACAAGCTCTGCGGCGCGCTTCGGTACCATGCGCGTCGTATGCACGTGTTCCGGCTTTTGGCCGCGCCTGCGCTTCTCCTTGAGCTTTTGCTTGATCCAGGTCTCGAGGTCGCGGACCGAGTCACAGCCGACGCAAAGCTTGATGAGATGGAGCGCCATGCTTGCAGACTATCCTTCCGCAACCCGTTCGATCACCATAATCTGCGCGCCTTCCACAACTTGGGCGCCCGGCCCGACGGCAACCTCGACGACGACGCCGGCAAACGGCGCACGCAGCGTATGCTCCATCTTCATCGCCTCGATCACGGCAAGGCGCTGACCGCCGTGGACGGACTCGCCACCGCCGACAAAGAGTTCCAGGACCCTGCCGTGCATCGGCGCCTTGACGACACCGTCGCCGGCGCCAGCTTCCGCGGCCGCCGCCGCAACATCCTTCAGGCGGACGCGGGTCTGGCGGCCGTGGCGCAGAACGTAGACCTCCTCCTCCGCGTCGAACGCTTTCGCATCGGTCGCCTGCGCCGTGTTATCGATCGTAACTTTTATCCCGTCCTTGCCATAAGTGACCGTCGCGTCGGCGCTGTCACCGCCGATGAGCACCGGTACCGTAATCGAGCGCGTGCCGCCGAGCTGAAAGCCGTCGCGCGCCGCCCACGGCGAATCGCACTGAAACCCGCCATCACGAGGCGGCGCGCTTTCGCTGCCGGCATCGCCAAAGGCCTCGCTCATCTCGGCGCGCGCCAGCAGGCGGGCGACACCCAGCGCCGCAGCAGCGCGATCAGGACCCTGCGGTACGGCGGCGAGCGCGCCGAGATTGCGATCGATGAAGCCGGTATCGACCTCGCCTTTCCGGAAATCCGGCGCGCGGCAGAGCGCGCCGAGAAAGGCCACGTTACTGCGCACGCCGGCAACCAGCGTGTGATCGAGCGCGTCCGTCAGCCGGTCGAGAGCTTCTTGCCGCGTGGGCGCGTGCGCGATCAGCTTGGCGATCATGGGGTCGTAGAAAGGCGTTACTTCGCCGCCGGCTTCGACCCCGCTCTCCACCCGAATATCGCCGGGCAAATCCAACCCCACGATCGTGCCGGTCGACGGCAGGAAGTCGTTCTCCGGATCCTCGGCATAAACCCGCGCCTCGATCGCGTGCCCGTCGAACTGGACCTCAGCCTGGGCGAGCGGTAACTTTTCGCCCGCGGCGACTTGGAATTGCCAGGCGACGAGATCGAGACCCGTGACCTCCTCCGTCACCGGATGTTCGACCTGGAGCCGGGTGTTCATTTCGATGAACCAGAAACCGTCCGCCCGCAGTCCCTTGGTGCCATCGGCCACGAACTCAACGGTGCCGGCGCCGCGATAGCCGACGGCCCTTGCCGCCTCGACCGCGGCGGCGCCCATCTGCGCCCGCAGCTGCGGCGTCATGCCCGGCGCGGGCGTTTCCTCGATGACTTTCTGGTGGCGGCGCTGCAACGAGCAATCGCGCTCGCCGAGATGGACGATGTTGCCATGCCCGTCGGCGAAAACCTGGATTTCGATGTGTCGGGGCGCAGCAATATATTTCTCGATCAAGACGCGACCCGAGCCGAACGCCGCCGCCACCTCCCGGACCGCGCCTTCGAGGGCGTTTTTGAAGTCGGCCTTCTTGTCGACACGGCGCAGCCCGCGGCCACCGCCGCCGGCAACCGGCTTAATCAGCACCGGATAACCGATCGCGTCGGCCTTCTTCTCGAGAAAATCGGTGTCCTGGCGGTCGCCGTGATAGCCGGGCACAATCGGGACGCCGGCCTTTTCCATAAGCGCCTTGGCGCGATCCTTGAGCCCCATGGCGCGGATTGCCGCGGCGGGCGGACCGACGAAGACAAGGCCGGCTTGCTCACAGGCTTCAGCGAATTCCGCGCTTTCGGACAAGAACCCGTAGCCGGGATGAACGCATTCGGCGCCAGCCTTTTTTGCAACCTCGATCAGCCGTTCGATCGAGAGATAGCTTTCGCGCGGTTCCGCGGGCCCGATGAAGTAGGCCTCGTCGCAGAGCCGCCGATGCAGGGCGCGCGCATCCGCGGCCGAATAGACACCGATCCTGCGCAGGCCGAGACGTTTGGCAGTGCGGGCGATGCGGCAGGCGATTTCGCCCCGATTGGCGATAAGCACGGATTTGAACATGACGGAAGCTTCTTACCGCTCGCGCACACCGATCCGCCAGGGGGCGGCCGGAGCCGAACGTTCAGCTCATTGCGAGCGCACGTTTATGCCGGCACTTGTGTTGGATGGAGGGGAAACCGGATTGAGCTCCATCGGCGCGGCCCCGCCAGGCGCTGGGACGGTCTGCGGAGGCGATGGGACGGGCTCCGGCCAAATCGGTTCGGTTGCCGCCGACGGAGACGGTTGAGCGGCTGTCGGTGGAGCGGGATTGGCGGCCTGCTTTCGCGAGCGCCGCGACGACGGCGCGGCGCCCGGCTGCGGGTTCGGATTGGCAGCGGCGGCTGCTGCCACGCCCGGCAGAACCGGCCCAGTGGGCTCGGGATTCATGATGCTGACCGCGGGGATCGACGCCGCGGTGGGAAAATCGGCGTTAATGCTGACCTTGCGCTGGCCTTGCGGGATCGCGGCGGTCTGGGCGGGCGCCGCATCGGCAAGCGCGCCGTCGGACGCTTTGGCCCAAAGCGCCAGATAGTGCTCCAGATAATGATCGAGCGTCTCTGCACTCAGGTTGGCGCGCACTCGGCTTGCATCGTGCAGGAGCGCGAGCACCTTGCAATTATGGTTCGTGCAACCGTCGCGGTTTGAGAGGACATGGGCGAGAAAACCGAAAGGGTCGGCCTCGAGCGAGCGGCGCAGCGGCAGCAGCACATCCTCGATATCAGTGCCGCCGCGCTCGGCATATGCAACCATGGCCGCGAGTAGCCGCAACCGTTCCACGACGTAGGATGAGGCGGCCGCCACGCTTGCGGGCGATACGAACAGCGCCCTCTCGCACGCCGCCATCACGTTATCGCCCGCCACAGCGTCGAGGCAGGCAAGCGGTGAGCCCGGAGCGAGAGCGCGCGCGCTCAGTTCCTGCGCGCGCAGTTCGAGCGCTCGGCGCTCGGCACTGCGGTCAGCCACGGCGGCGCGATCGAGGAAAGCCCACGTCATCGCAGCGCCGAGCACCGCGCCGAGAATCACGAAGCTGGCGCGGAATACCGGATTGGCCCCGATTCCGGACCGGGACCGCGACAGCACCAGCACGCAACAGACGAGGAGCAATGCTGCCGACCCAGCCGCGACCCACAACCGCAACGCCGAGGTCCCGATCTCGGGATCAACGCCGAGCATCCACGCACTCCGCCCAACGAAGGAACGTCATTCCCCGGCGAAGTATGGACCAGCGGTCCCACAGAAGCCAGCCCGCAACCATCTTGGCACGGTCGCGCTGTCGCCTAGGATGCGCCGCCGCTCCAGATAGTCCGGGATCAATGATCGAGTTCGAGCTGGCTTTCTTTAGCCACGCGCTCAAACGCTTCGCCGGGATTTTTGATCCGGTATTGGTAATCGTCGCCATCGGACGGCAACAGCTTGATGACCTTGTAGGTCCCACTGGCGCCCGGACGGCTGATGGGGCTTGACGTGTACAGCACTGTTTGGCCAACGCGGAACTTGTGCGTTCGCAACACTTGGCTGCGCATGGACACTTGATGCGCGATAGCTACCGCAGCGATCATCACGGCCGTGTTGTTGGCCTCCGGTTTGCCCGAAACTTGCCGCGAAACGGCCTTACGAACGACCGGAGTGCGGCTTGCCTTGACTGGCGACCGCCTCTTCACTGAAGGTTTGTTCATGGAACCACTATATATGCAACCTGCCCCTCGAGCAAAAATATAATGCCGAAAGTGAGGCTTTGCCATGCGCTCGTCAGACACATGATTAAGAAGGAAAATCTTTTAAAATCAGCAGGATATAACGGTACACTGTCCTAGACTTGCAGATATGTTCAGGCTTGACGTCGCCAAGCGCCCTTCTCGTCGGCCTGCCAATAGGTCACCTCGAAGCCGGCCGACTTCGCCTCGCTCCACCGCGCCCGCGCCGTCTCGAGGGCGTCGGGGTCTTCGCCATCGAAAAGCACGACGACGCGCTGGTACGCCGCGGCATCGCTCGGCATCGCCGCACCCTCGATGAGGAAGCGCACGATGGCGCCGTTCGGATTGTCGTCGTTGACGGTCAGCACAATGGGTTGCTGAGCCGCCTCGGCATCTCGCCAAATCCCGTGCGGGAGAAAGGAATCGTCCCGCCAGGTCCACAAATGGGCATCGAGCGCCTCAATGCGGTCTTCCGAGGAGGCCTGGACCACGACGCGCCAGCCGCGCTCGAGCGATTTCAGCAGGAGCGCCGGCAAGACCTGCTCCGGTGTCTGTCCTTTCAGGTGATAGAAGAGGATTTCAGTCATGTGGTGATCTGCTGAAGGGTCCAGGGTCGACTATATCGAATGCGCGATCGGATAATGAACCTTGGATCAGCAGGAGCTGCGCCGCAACCTTCGCGCCAGCCAACGGTCATGCTACGGAGTCAAGCATGCAACATGAGGCGGCTGCGTCATGACCGGCGAACTTAATCATCAGATCCGACTGGCGGCGCGCCCGATCGGCCTGCCGAAGCGCAGCGACTGGCAATTCACCGAAAAGCCCGTTGCGGAGCCGCACGACGGCGAGGTCCTCGCCAAGGTCTTGTATCTCTCGCTCGACCCGGCCATGCGCGGCTGGATGAATGAGGGCAAATCCTATATCGCGCCGGTCGGGATTGGCGAGGTGATGCGCGCGGGCGGCGTCGGCAGGGTCGTTGCCTCGAAACATTCCGGCTTTGCCGTGGGCGATTATGTCAGCGGCTCAGTTGGGGTTCAGGAATACGCTGCGCTCGACGGCGCTCAACTGATCAAGATCGACCCTAAAGTCGCACCCTTGCCGACGTTCCTCAACACGCTCGGCATGCCTGGCATGACCGCGTATTTCGGGCTGCTGGACGTGGGCCAACTCAAGCCGGGCGAGACCGTTGTGGTCTCGGGCGCCGCCGGTGCGGTCGGCGCCACCGTCGGCCAGATCGCGAAGATCAAGGGGTGCCGCGCGGTCGGAATCGCCGGAGGCGCCGCCAAATGCCGCTACCTCGTCGACGAACTCGGTTTCGATGCAGCGGTCGACTACAAGGCAGGAGACACGCGCAAGAGCTTGCGGACACATTGTCCAAACGGCGTGGACGTGTATTTCGACAATGTCGGCGGCGACATCCTCGACCTCGTGCTCGCTGTCTTGAGGAGGCATGCCCGCGTGGTGATTTGCGGGGCCATTTCGCAGTACAACAACACCACGCCGGTCAAGGGCCCGGGCAACTATCTCTCGCTCCTCGTCAACCGCGCCCGCATGGAGGGCATGGTGGTGTTCGACTACGTCGATCGGTTTCCGCAAGCGGCGCACGACATCGCCGCCTGGATCGCCGCCGGCAAGCTCAAGTCGCGCGAGGACATTGTCGAGGGTCTGGAGACATTTCCGGAGACGTTGCTGAAACTGTTCAGCGGCGAGAATTTCGGCAAGCTGATCCTCAAACTGGAGAAGTCTCGGTGACGGCGTCGACCGCCCCGTCCAGGCCGCGGCGGCGACGATCAGCGTTCGTAATAGTCCTCGACGAGCCGGTCGAGCAGGCGCACGCCCCAGCCGGAGCTCCAGCTTTTGTTGATATCCGTCTGCGGCGAGCCGAGCGCGGTGCCCGCGATATCGAGATGCACCCATGGCGTCTTGCTAACGAAGCGCTGAAGAAACTGCGCGGCGGTGATCGAGCCGGCAAAGCGGCCGCCGGTATTCTTCATGTCGGCGATTTTTGAATCGATGATCTTGTCGTATTCGGGCCCAAGCGGCATGCGCCACACCCGCTCGTCGGTTGCCTCTCCCGCTTTGCTCAGGCGCTCGGCAAGCTTGTCGTCGTTGGAGAACACGCCGGCATATTCCTGCCCGAGCGCCACCATGATCGCGCCGGTGAGCGTCGCCAGGTCGATCATGAATTTCGGTTTGAAGCGCTTGTTGATGTAGTGCAGCACGTCAGCGAGCACGAGGCGGCCCTCGGCATCGGTATTAATGACTTCAACAGTCTGACCCGACATCGTGGTGACGATGTCGCCGGGGCGTTGCGCCTTGCCGTCGGGCATGTTCTCGACGAGGCCGATGGCGCCGACCACGTTGACCTTGGCCTTGCGCACCGCAAGCGCTTGCATGAGGCCGACGACGCACGCGGCCCCCGCCATGTCGCCCTTCATGTCCTCCATGCCCTGCGCCGGTTTGATGGAGATGCCACCGGTATCGAAGCACACGCCCTTGCCGATGAACGCTATGGGGTCGGCACCGCGCTTGCCACCGTTCCAACGCATGACGACGAGCTTCGGTTCATGCGCCGACCCCTGCCCGACGCCGAGCAGCGCCCCCATTCCGAGCTTCTTCATGGCCGCAACGTCGAGAACCTCGACGATAAGGCCCAGCCTTCGCAAGGCCGACGCCCGACGGGCGAACTCGCCGGGATAGAGCACATTGGCCGGTTCGTTGGTGAGATCGCGCGCCAACACGACGCCGTCGGCGACGCCCATCGTGCGGGTCCAGGCCTTCTCCGCCGCGGCCGGGCTGGCGCAGGCGAAGTTCACTTCCATCTTTTTGGCCCGCTCCTCGTCTTGCTTGCGCTTGGTCTTGTAGCGGTCGAACGTATACGCACGCAGACGTACGCCGAGCGCAAGATGGGCGACCTGATCGCCCTTGAGCGCGCCTCCGGCAAATTCGGCAAAAATCGTCGCTTGCGGCGCGGCGATCGGTATCTTGCCCATAGCCACCCCGCCGAGCCTGACGAGATCCCGCTCCTTGAGCTCGCGCTCCTTGCCGGTGCCGACAATGACCAGACGCGGCACGTTGAGGCCGGCAGGCGCGATGATGTCGAGGACCGCCGCCTTCTTGCCGGTGAAGCGGTCCGCCGCCGCCGCACGGCGGTGAAGATCGCCGAGCGGCAATAGGACCTTTTGGGTTGCCGGGCCGGACTTGAGTCCTTCCGAGCAGAACACAACGAGAACGCCCCGCAAGCGATCGAATGAGGTAAAGCCGAGCTTGAGGGGGTCGGTCATGGTCGGTCCTTCCTGGCCGGATCAAAGATTTTGTGACCCGACATATGACCCGGACCGTGCCATTGTGCAAAGCGCCTTCTCATAACGGACTGCAAGGGCCGCCGACCCCTTTCGAGTCAACAGCTTTGCCTTGGCGAGGCCATTTTGTGACAGCATGAAATTGCAAGAACTCGACTCGCGAGGCCGCGTAGCCGCGGGGTCCGGCTGTGCCCATGAGCAGCGCGCCAGGGGGATGAAAAATCCGATGGGGTCGATCGGCCGCTACATGTTTCGCACCACGATGGGTGCGTTCCTGATCATCCTTGTCAGCCTGACTGTCGTGATGTGGTTCACGCAGGCGATCCGTGAATTCGACCTGATCACGAGCCAGCGGCAAACGGTCTTCGTCTTCGTCGGCCTTACCGGCCTGTTCGTTCCCCTGCTCGTCATGATGATCGCGCCGATCTCGCTGGCGCTCGCCGCCGCGCATGTCCTTAACAAGCTCAGTTCGGATTCCGAGATCATCGTCATGAACGCGGCGGGCGTCTCGCCGTGGCGGTTATTAACTCCTTTCCTCGTCGCGGCCTTTGTCGTTTCGCTCCTGGTCGCCGCCATGGCCGTCTACGTGTCGCCAAGCGCGCTCCGCGAGATGCGCGACTGGGGCACGCAGGTGCGCGCCGATATTCTCTCCAATATCGTGCAGCCGGGCCGCTTCGCCACGATAGGCGGCAATCTCACCTTCCACATCGCTGACCGGCGGCCGAACGGACTCCTGATGGGGATTTTTCTTGACGATCGGCGCGATCCAAATGAACACGCCACCTATCTCGCCGAGCAGGGCGAGATTGTGAAGAACGAGACGGGGTCGTTCTTGGTGCTCGAAGGCGGCAGCGTACAGCGGCTCGAAGCCGGCCAGCGCGATCCGCGCATCGTGACATTCGAGCGTTATGCGTTCGACATGTCGAAATTCACCGCCGGCCCGCAAAACGTCGTTTACAATGCTCGCGAGAAAAATATTTGGGATTTGATCTGGCCGCAGCCCGGCGATGTGCTTTCCGCGGCGCAGTCGGCTCAGTATCGATCGGAACTGCACGACCGGCTTGCGGCGCCGCTTTATCCGCTGGCATTCGCTATCCTTGCCTACGCCTTCCTCGGTCCGCCGCAAACGACACGGCAGAGCCGCACGCTGGCGCTGATTGGCCTAGCCGTCGCGGTGTCGTTGCTGCGCGTTGTCGGCTTTTTCAGCGTCATCGTCGGCGTAAGCGTGCCCGGCATGCTCGCCGTGCAATATATCGCTCTCATCAGTTCGACGATCGCCGGATTGTGGCTGATTTCCCGCGGGCAGGCCCTCGAGCCTGCCGCCGCGGTGTCCAAAATCGCAACTGCCGTCGGCGATCGTGTCGCGCGAGCAACGGCCGGTTGAGGAGCGGGCCGATGCTCACGGGTACGCTTTCACGCTATTTCGCATTGCGCTTTCTCAAATCCGTCATCGCCACGTTCGTCGGCGTTGTCGCACTGGCGGCGATGATCGACTATATCGAACTCATGCGCCGCAGCACCGACTGGCCCAAGGCCACGGCGTGGCTGCTCGCCGAGATTTCCCTGTTCCGCGTTCCCCAGCTCGCCGAACGCATCATGCCGTTCGCCGTGCTGGTGGGCGCGATGTCATGTTATCTGGCGCTGTCGCGCCGCCTCGAACTGGTCGTTGCGCGCGCCGCCGGTATGTCCGCCTGGCAGTTCGTGGCGCCGGCGATGATCGCGGCGTTCCTGTTCGGCACGGTCGCTACGGCCATTTACAACCCGGTCGCCGCGATTTTGCACGAGCGATCGAAGCGCCTCGAAGCCGAGATGCAGGGCGAAACGCCGACCTCGGCACTGCAAGAGAACACCGCCGGGTTCTGGGTGCGGCAGAGGAGCGCCGATGGTGCGGCCATCATCAACGCCAAGTCGAGCCGCAATCAGGGCTCGGAGCTCGGCGGCGTTAGCGTCTATACCTTCGATAGCTCCGGTCATTTCCAGGAGCGGATGGAGGCGAAAAGTGCGGCGCTGGAGCAAGGCTACTGGCGGCTGGATGACGTGCGGGTCTATGCGAGCGGCACGCCACCGGCCAACCAAGATACTTATCGGCTCGCCACCAACCTGACGCTCGAGCAGGTGCGGGAGAGCTTTGCCACGCCCGAAACAGTGCCGTTCTGGCAGCTGCCCGCATACATCGAGCTGGCCGATCGGGCCGGCCTCGTCGCCGCGGGTTACCGGCTGCAATACCAACTGCTGTTGTCGCGGCCGTTCCTGCTCACGGGCATGGTCCTGCTGGCGGCTTCGGTAAGCTTGCGGTTCTTTCGTTTCGGCGGTGTGCAGAAGATGGTCCTCACCGGAATCACCGCCGGCCTTTTGTTGTTCGTCTTGTCGAAATTCACCGAGGACATGGGCAAATCGGAGCTCATGCCGCCGGTTATGGCGGCGTGGATTCCGGTGCTGGTCGGCGGGCTGACCGGATTTGTTGCGCTGTTGTACCAAGAGGACGGCTAGTCACGCGCACCTGCGTTCTAAATTCCGCATTGAGATGCTAATGGTGCGCTTCACGAGGACTGGGATCACCAAACGAAGGGCGGCGACGCCCTTGGTCGAGGGAGAACAAGAGTTGATATCGCGATTCCCGCTGCGTACCCGCCGGCAGGCTTTTGTGACGACGATGCTCGCCGCAGCGATCATGCTCGCCGTTCCTTCGGGGGCCCGCTCGCAACAAGTCGTCGCGTTCGTCAATGGCCAGCCCATTACGACACTCGATGTCGAACATCGGAGCAAATTCATCCAGCTCAGCACCAAAAAGGTGCCGACGCGCAAGGAAGTGCTCGATAGCCTTATCGACGAAATCTTGGAGGTGGCGGAAGCCAAGCGTTACAGCGTCGAAGTTCCCGATTCGGAAGTAGAAAAGTCTTATGCCGCCGTCGCCACCCGCATGGGCGTCGACACGGCGAGGTTGACCCAAATTCTTACGAGCAGCGGTACGAGCGCCGATACGCTCAAGCGGCGTTTGCGAGCGCAGGTTGCCTGGACCAATCTGGTACGCGGACGCTTCAGAGCGAGCCTGGAAATCAGGGACAAGGATGTCGAAGCGCAACTCGAGCTGCACAAGCCCGCGGAAAAGGACGACGTGGGCTACGAATATATCATGCGCCCCGTGGTTCTCATTGTACCGCGCGGTTCGCCCGACGCCGCTTACGAGGCCCGCAAACATGACGCTGAGGCCCTGCGTGCGCGCTTTCAGAACTGCAACGACGGCATTCCGTTTGCCCGCGCGCTGCCCGATGTCGCGGTACGCGATCAGGTCTCGAAGTATTCCGCCGAGCTGGCGCAGCAATTGCGCGACATTCTCGACAGCACCGGTGTCGGTCACCTGACTCCGCCCGAAACGACGGCGGAGGGAGTGCAGATGTTCGCTATTTGCGACAAGAAAGAGACCAAATCCGATACGCCGGGTATGAAAGAAATTCGCGATCAAATGTTCCAGCAGAAGTTCGGCGCCCAGGCCAAGCGCTACCTTGAGAGTTTGCGCCGTGCGGCCATGATCGAATACAAGACGCCTGAAGAAAAATAGCTGGCGAGAAGCGAAAATCGTGCAGCCACTGGCATTGACGCTCGGCGAGCCGGCCGGCATCGGCCCCGACCTGGCCCTTGCGGTCTGGCATCGACGCGCCGAACTCGACGTTCCGCGATTCTACGTTGTCGCCGACCCGGATTTTCTCAGTCGGCGGGCCGGTCGGCTCGGGCTCGATGTTCCGATCGCCGCGGTGATGCCGGCCGCAGCCGCCGCGGCGTTTGCTTCCGCCTTGCCGGTGGTTGCCATCGACGTCGCGGTGAGCGCCGAGCCCGGTCGCCCGGATCGATCGAGCGCGCCGGCCGCCATCGCCTCGATCCGCCGCGCGGTCGCCGACGTCATGGCAGGCGCGGCCGCAGCCGTCGTCACCAACCCGATTGCCAAGAATGTGCTCTATGACTGGGGTTTTGCCGAGCCCGGCCATACCGAATTCCTGGCGACGTTGGTGCAGGAAGCGACCGGGACGTCCCTGCGGCCGATCATGATGTTGTGGTCGCCGGAGCTTGCTGTCGTCCCGGTGACGATCCACCTGCCGCTGAGAGACATATTCAAGCATCTTTCGACTGAACTTGTGGTCGAGACCGGACGCGTCGTCGCCCGCGACCTTGCCGTACGCTTTCGCATTTCGCGCCCGCGGCTCGCGGTCGCCGGCCTCAACCCCCATGCCGGCGAGAACGGTGCACTGGGCGAGGAGGACCGCACGATCGTGGCGCCGGCCGTCGCTCAGCTTATGGCTGACGGCATCGATGCGCGGGGCCCGCTGCCGGCCGATTCGCTGTTCCACGAGCGGGCACGCGCGACCTACGATGTGGCTTTGTGCATGTATCACGATCAGGCGCTCATCCCGATCAAGACGCTTGCCTTCGACCACGCCGTCAATGTCACGCTCGGCCTTCCGATCGTGCGTACGTCGCCCGATCACGGCACCGCTTTCGACATCGCCGGCACCGGTGCCGCTGACGTGACGAGCCTGGTTGCGGCGCTGCGACTGGCGGCGCGGCTGGCCAAGGCGGACAGCCAAGCGCGGCTGCCCGCGTCGTGACCGCTACGCCCGACGGCCTGCCGCCGTTGCGCGACGTCATTCGCCGGCATGATCTCGTCGCTAGAAAATCGCTAGGACAGAATTTCCTTCTCGACCTCAACCTGGCCGCGCGCATCGGGCGCGCGGCGGGTCCGCTTACCGGCGTGACGGTGCTGGAAGTCGGTCCTGGGCCGGGCGGCCTGACGCGCGCATTGTTGGCACTCGGCGCCGCTCGCGTGGTCGCCGTCGAACGCGATGAGCGCGCCATTGCAGCCCTGCAGGAGATCGCCGAACACCATCGCGGGCGCCTCGACATCGTCGCGGCGGACGCGCTTAGGTTCGATCCGCGCTCGCGCTTCGAAAGCGGTCCCGTCCGCATCGTGGCCAATCTGCCCTACAACATCGCCACGGCGCTGCTGGTGTCTTGGGTCTGCATCGAGCCGTGGCCGCCCTGGTACGATGCCGCCGTCCTGATGTTTCAGCGCGAGGTCGCCGAGCGCATCGTTGCCGAGCCCGGCTCGAAGAGCTACGGCCGGCTGTCCGTGCTGGTGCAATGGCGCTGCGAGACGCGCATTCTTTTCGACGTCAATCCTTCGGCATTCGTACCGGCGCCGAAAGTCACGTCCTCGTTGGTGCGTGTCGTGCCGCGGGCGGCGCCGCTGTCTTGCGATCGCCGACTGCTCGAGACCGTAACCCAAGCCGCCTTCGGGCAAAGGCGCAAGATGCTGCGCCAAAGCCTTCGCTCGCTCGGCGTCGACGTCGCGCACCTGCTCTCGACTGCCGGCCTCTCCCCGACGGCGCGTGCCGAGGACATTAGCGTCGCCGGCTTCGTATCGCTCGCGCGGGCTCTCGCCGTGCAGCGCGGTCTCGGGCATGATGTCGACGCCTGACACCGTTGGAGAGAAGGGCCGCCATGACCAAGATGTACCGTGAATCGCTCGTAGCCTACGGCCAACCACTCTGCGAGACCGTGGTGGACTGCCCTGCCCCACGCGGCAGCGAAGTGCTGGTGCGCGTCGAGTGTTGCGGCGTGTGCCATTCCGACCTGCATCTACAGGACGGCTATTTCTTGCTCGGCGGCGATAAACGGCTCGATGTCGCCGCGGGTCGCGCGCTGCCGTTCACGCTCGGCCACGAGATCGCCGGCGTGATCGACAGTAGGGGAGAAGAAGCCGGCAACGCGATCGTTGGTCAGCGTGTTGCAGTCTATCCGTGGATCGGTTGCGGCGCGTGTCCAGCATGCGTTGGTGGCGAGGAAAATTTGTGCGCCAGTCCCCGTCATCTCGGCATCACCGTCGATGGCGGATTTGCCACCCATGTTCTCGTCCCACATCCGCGCTATCTGCTCGATTATGCGCCGTTATCGCCGACGTTTGCCGGGATGCTGATGTGCTCCGGTTTGACGGCCTATTCGGCGCTCAAGCGGCTCACCGCTCGCCCCGAGCGCGGGCCGGTCCTGCTCGTTGGGCTCGGCGGGGTGGGCATGATGGGCCTTGCGATCGCCCGCGCGCTCTTTCACACGGCGCCGATCGTCGCCGACATCAATGCGGAAAAGCGCAAGGCCGCGCTCGCAGCCGGCGCGGCCCAAGCTTACGACCCGTCCGATCCGCAAGCGCGCAAGGCAGTCATGACGGCAACCGGTGGGGTACTTGCAGCCTGCGATTTCGTCGGCTCCGATAAATCGCTGCAATTCGCGACTGGCTTGCTCGGCCGCGGTGGCAAAGTGGTGGTGACCGGACTTCTCGGCGGTAGTTTCTCAATAGCCGCCGCTATGTTCGGGATCAAGGCGATCACGATCGAGGGTACGCTGACCGGCACGCTCGCCGAGGCGCGCGAGCTTCTTGATCTGGTGCGTGCAAAAGGCATCGCGCCGATCCCGACCCGCGACCGCCCGCTCCGGGAAGCGCAGGCGGCGCTCGATGATTTGCGCGCCGGCCGCGTCGTCGGTCGCACCGTGCTGCGGCGCTTGGATGACGGAAGATAGAGATGACTGATTGCGGATACATCCGTCGTCAGTCGCCTCCCGCCCGCGCGCTGTCTTACAGCTTCGCCTGCAAAGCACGCACGAAGCCGGAAAGACCGATCTGCCGTTCGCGCTTGAGCCGTTCCGCCGCCAGGATGGCTTTCACTTCGGCGAATGCTTCATCTTTGTCGCGGTTGACAATGACGTAGTCGTATTCCGGCCAATGACTCATCTCATCCGCCGCCTTGTCCATCCGCGAGCCGATGATGTCGTGACTGTCCTGCGCGCGGCGCTTGAGCCGCCGCTCGAGCTCCTTCGCCGTCGGCGGCAGAATGAAGACGCTGACCAAGTCGTCGCGCGCCTTTTCGCTCAGCTGCTGCGTGCCTTGCCAATCGATATCGAAGAGGACGTCGCGGCCGGCTTGCAGCGCCTTCTCCACCGGCCGCCGCGGCGTGCCGTAGCAATGGCCGAAAACTTCGGCCCATTCCAGAAGCTTGCCCGATTTCACCATGGCCTGGAAGCGATGCAGATCGATGAAGTGATAATCGCGGCCCTCGACCTCGCCGCGGCGCTGCGGACGCGTCGTCACCGACACCGAAAGCTCGACATGGCGATCGGCCTTGAGCAGCATGCGCGACAGCGTGGTCTTGCCGGCGCCTGACGGCGAGGACAAGACCAGCATGAGGCCGCGACGCGCAATTCTTTTTTGATTCCGCCCCCCGTTCGCCATGCTCTATTCCACGTTCTGCACCTGCTCGCGGAATTGCTCCACCGCGGCCTTGAGCTCCAGCCCGATATTGGTCAGTTCGACGTCATTCGCCTTGGCGCAGAGCGTGTTGGCTTCGCGGTTGAGCTCCTGCGCGAGAAAGTCGAGCCGGCGGCCGATCGGTCCGCCCTGCCCAATAAGAAGCTGCGCCTGCGCGATATGCGCGGCCAAGCGGTCGAGCTCCTCGCGCACGTCGGCTTTGGCGGCGATCAGGATCGCCTCCTGATGCAGCCGGTCAGGATCGAACCGATCGGACTGCGCCAATAGCGTCGCGACTTGCTCGGCAAGCCGCACGCGTATTGCCTCGGGCCGCCGGCCGGGGACCAGTTCCGCGCGTTGCGCGAGCGCGGCAATTTCGCCAAGCCGCGCCTCCAGGACGCGGCCAAGAGCGGCGCCTTCGTGGCGGCGCATGTCCGCCAGTGCTCCGATGACCTCGGCGAAGCCGGCAGTAACCGCCGTCTCGGCAGCGCGCCGCTCCTCCTCGCGCTCCTCGACGTCGCCGACCTCCATCACGCCTTTGAGCGCCAGCAGGCCATCGAGCGACGGCGGCGATGCTTCGATCCGCGGTGCAAGCTGCCGCACCGTCGCCAAGACCGCATCGAGCACCGCCGTGTTGACCCGCACGACCGGCTGAACTCCGGTACGCTCGACCGTCAGGTTTGCTTGAATGGAGCCGCGTGCAAGCGTCTCCGCGGCGCGGGCGCGAACCGGCACTTCGATCGCGTCCCAGCCGGGCGGCAGGCGCAGCCGCAGATCGAGACCCTTGCCGTTGACCGATTTGACCTCCCAGGCCCAAGCATAGGGGCCGCAGACGCCGTGGCCGCGAGCAAAGCCGGTCATGCTCGACAGCGCCATGGAACGCGATCTCCGATAAAATTGGGAAGAGGCGGCGCCGAACTTAGCGGCGGCTTTCCATGGTCACAAGGGCGATCAGGGCGCCCGTGGGCGGCGAACGGGAAAATCCTGCATGCACTGACGCGCGGTGAATAACGCCGCGCTCGTTCGCCGCGCGTCCACCGCATGAGAACTGCAGCTTTGCTAGTGCGTGCGACGGCCGGACGAGCGCCGCTGTTGCGGCGCCGGAGCAGGCGTGGCCGGCGGCGATGAAATCAACTGCGCGTCGGCAGGAGCCTGATCCTTCTGATCGGTTTCGATCAAACGCAGGCGTGTGACGTTCTTCTGATGCTGCTCGTAAGTCTCGGCGAAGGCGTGACCACCGGTGCCGTCGGCCACGAAATAAAGTTCGCGCGTGCGCGCCGGATTGGCCGCGGCTTCGAGCGAAGCGCGGCCCGGATTGCCGATCGGTCCGGGCGGCAGCCCGTCGATCTGGTAGGTGTTGTAGGGCGTCGGCTGATCGATCTCGCTTTTCATGATCGGCCGCCCGAGCGTACCCTTGCCACCGACCAGCCCGTAGATGATGGTCGGGTCCGATTGCAGCCTCATCTTCTGTTTCAGCCGGTTGACGAACACGGCAGCGACCCGCGTGCGCTCCTCAGGCTTGCCGGTCTCCTTCTCGACCAGCGACGCGAGGATAACAAGCTGATCCGGTGTCTTGATCGGCAGATCGGGGGAGCGGCGATCCCAGATTTCCTTGACCACGCGCTGCTGCGCTTGTTGCATGCGCTGGATCATCTGTTCGCGCGTCACTCCACGGGTGAAATTATAGGTATCGGGCAGGAGGCTGCCTTCGCGCGGGATTTCCTTGATGTTTCCGGTCAATACGTCGTCGTCCAGGAGCCGCGCAACGATCTGCTCGGAGGTCAAGCCTTCCGGAATGGTGAACTGATGCGGCACCACGCGGCCCTCGACGATGGTCGCGACCACGTCGCGCAAGCTGGCGTGCGCCTTGAACTGGTATTCGCCGGCTTTGAGGTCCTCGCGGGCCTTGAGCACCAACACGCCGCCAATAAACACCCAGGGCTGATCGATGACGCCCTCGTGCACCAGCACGTCGGCGATATCGCGGATGCCGGCGCCGCGCGGAATATTGACGATGCGGTCCTCCGGCGACGGCCCCGGAGCCTCAAATCGCTGCTTGCCGATAACAAGCGCGATACCGGCCACGATCGCCGCCAACACGAAGATGCTGATGATGGCATTACCGATCACGACAAAAGGATGCCGCGCACTCTTTGAGCGGCGGACCGGCATCTCCACGGTATCAGGCTCGAGCGCCGTTCGCGGGCTGCGCGGCGTGATTTGCGTGGGATTTTTCGTGCCCGCCGCAGCCGCGCCAATCCCGTTCAGCGGCCGGTCCGATAGGCGCGGATATTGCTCGCCCGCGGCCGGCAGGGCTTTTTTGGTTTCTCGCGAGGATGAAAGCGCGGATGAAGACTCGCCGTTCCCATTGACGGCCTTGCGCGTCTTCGCGGCGCCTACCGTGGCAGAGGATTGTTGCGCCGCGGGCGCTCGGCCGCGTGTATTCGGATCGGGTTGGTTTGCGGCGTGCACGGGTGCCGCACGCGGACGTATCCCGGCGCGGTCGCTGCCGTTGCGCGGTGGATCGGAGCTGGTCACCGCCGCATGTCCACTTTTACGCTATGCATCATCGGTGAAAGGTGAGCTCCGTCCAGCGAACCGAATAGCTGCCGATTCTCCCGCGTCCGCCCATCGGTGCGATAATGGGCTCTCGCTCTCGCAGTGAATTGCAGGCGAGTGCGGAGCAAATATGGCGAAACGGCGATAGACTGCACTAATCCGGCACCCGGCTGAATACAACGGAGGCATTGGTGCCGCCGAATCCGAACGAGTTCGAGAGCGCAACATTGACGGAGCGCTTACGCGGCTTGTGCGGCACGAGGTCGATAACGGTGTTGACCGAGGGGTTGTCGAGATTGATGGTGGGCGGCACCACCTGATCGCGAATTGCCAGCAGGCAGAAGATCGCCTCGACTGCGCCGGCTGCGCCCAGCAGATGGCCAATCGACGACTTCGTCGACGACATGGTGATGTGGCCGGCGGCATTGCCGACCAGCCGTTCCACGGCCTTGAGCTCGATCTCGTCGCCGAGCGGCGTCGAGGTGCCATGCGCGTTGATATAGTCGATCTCACCGGGCGAAATGCCGGCGCGGCGAAGCGCGGCCTGCATGCAGCGCAGCGCGCCATCGCCGTCTTCCGCTGGCGCCGTGATATGGAACGCGTCGCCGGAGAGGCCATAGCCGATGAGCTCGGCATAGATGCGAGCGCCGCGGTGCTTGGCGTGCTCGTACTCTTCAAGCACCACCGCACCGGCGCCCTCGCCCATCACAAATCCGTCCCGATCGCGATCGTAGGGCCGCGAGGCGCGTTGCGGTGTCTCGTTGTAGCCGGTCGACAGCGCCCGGCACGCGGCAAAGCCGGCGAGCGCGATGCGGCTGACGGGCGATTCTGCGCCGCCGGCCACCATCACGTCGGCATCGCCGAGCGCAATAAGTCTGCCGGCGTCGCCGATCGCGTGAGCACCGGTCGAGCAGGCGGTGACCACCGCGTGATTGGGACCCTTCAGCGAATGCGCGATCGATACGTAACCCGACGCAAGATTGATGATGCGACCCGGGATGAAGAACGGCGACACTCGCCGCGGACCGCGGTCGCGCAGGAGCAGAGCGGTTTCGGCGATGCCTTCAATGCCGCCGATGCCGGAGCCGATCAGCACACCGGTCGTTATTTGTTCTTCGTAGTCCCGCGGGTGCCAGTCGGCGTCATCGAGCGCCTGTTTCGCCGCCCCCATGGCATAGAGGATGAAGTTATCGACCTTGCGCTGTTCCTTCGGTTCCATCCAGTCATCGGGATTGAAGGTGCCGTTCGAGCCGTCCCCGCGAGGAACCTGGCCGGCAATCTGGCATGGCAGATCGGAGACATCGAATTTCTCGATGCGCCCGATCCCACTCTCCCCCGCGAGCAGCCGTTGCCAAGTGTGCTCGACCCCGCAAGCCAGCGGCGTCAGCATACCAAGACCAGTGACGACGACGCGTCTCATCATCGACGTTCCCGGCGGACGCTTCGCCCGATGTTGCCTCGGTCAAGCCTGCCGCCGCAGCATCCGCCCGCCCGTAACCGCGGGCGAACATCACGCCCGGGCGCGTAATCCGTGCAGGGCAATCGAGCAGTGCCGCGTGTCAGCTCTTCGCGTTCTTTTCGAGGAACTTGATGGCGTCGCCCACGGTGAGAATCGTTTCGGCAGCGTCGTCGGGAATCTCGCAACCAAATTCCTCCTCGAAGGCCATGACGAGCTCGACCGTGTCGAGGCTGTCGGCGCCGAGATCATCGATGAAGCTGGCGTTTTCGGTTACCTTGTCGGGCTCGACGCCGAGATGCTCCACGACGATCTTCTTCACCCGCTCGCCAATATCACTCATCGTTTCCAACCTCTTCTTTGCAGCGCGACCCGCTCAATGTCTCGCCCCGTGACGGGCAATAGCCGCGGGTCGACAGCGAACAGAGGCGGACGTCTATTCCCGCTCTCCGGCTTTCCGGTTCCCCCAGCTCAGTCACGGTCCGGTTACCACACTTCCATAGCGTTGACCAGCGCGGCCGCTCGCCGCCGCTGCAACCTCTATCGCCTTCAAATCATGGCCATTCCGCCGTTCACGTGCAACGTCTGCCCGGTCACATAGCCGGCCTCGTTGGTCGCGAGGAACACGACTGCGGCGCCCACCTCCTCGGCCGTACCGGCGCGGTTCGCCGGAATCTTCGCCAGGATCGCTTCGCGTTGTTTGTCGGTGAGCTTGTCGGTCATTGGCGTGACAATGAATCCGGGCGCAACGCAATTGGCGGTGACGCCGCGTTTGGCATATTCCTGCGCAATCGATTTGATCATGCCGGTAATGCCGGCTTTGGCGGCAACATAATTGGCCTGCCCGGGATTTCCAGTCGTCCCCACCACCGAGGTGATCGCGATGACGCGTCCGAAGCGGCGGCGCATCATGCCGCGCACCGCGGCACGGGCGAGCCGGAACGTAGCCGAGAGATTGATGGCAATGACCTGGTCCCAGTCGTCGTCGCGCAACTGCACGAACAGATTGTCCTTCGTCACTCCGGCATTGGCGACGAGCACGTCGAGCTGACCCATCGCCTGCTCGGCCCGCGGAACCAACGCGTCCGTCTCGGCGCCGTCGGCGAGATTGCAGGGCAACACGTGAACGCGATCGCCGAGATCGGCGGCAAGCCGGTCGAGGGCGTCGCGACGGGTACCGGAGATGGCGATTGTGGCGCCCTGCCTATGCAGGACGCGGGCGATGGTGCCGCCGATCGCGCCGGAGGCTCCCGTGATCAATGCGGTCTTTCCGATAAGTTCAAACATGACCATCCTCGCGAACGCGCAAGCTCAACCCTGCGCAGCCTTGAACCGGGCGATGTCGTCGGGCGTGCCGGTCGACGACGCATTGGCCGTCTCGGCGATTCGCTTGATCAGCCCGCTGAGCACTTTGCCGGCGCCGACCTCGTGGAACGTGGTCACACCCGCTTGCACCATGAACAGAACCGATTCGCGCCAGCGAACCGTCCCGGTCACCTGCTCGACCAGGCAGCGCACGATCATGGCGGGGTCGCTTATCGGTTGCGCCAGCACATTGGCCACGACCGGCACGCAGGGCGGCTTGACGTCGACCGCGGCAAGCGCCCCGGCCATGGCATCCGCCGCCGGCTGCATCAGCGAGCAGTGAAACGGCGCCGAGACCGGCAACATCATTGCCCGCTTCACGCCGTGCGCCTTGGCGATCTCGACGGCGCGTTCAACGGCCGATTTCTCGCCTGATAATACGACCTGCCCGCCGCCATTATCGTTGGCCGCCGCGCAGACGCCTGCCTCGGCCGCCTCAGCGGCGATCAGTTTGGCTTCGCGGATTTCGACGCCGATCAACGCAGCCATGGCGCCCACGCCAACCGGCACCGCTTTCTGCATGGCGCGGCCGCGAATGCGCAGAAGGCGCGCTGCATCGGCAATCGTCAGCGACCGAGCAGCGGCCAGCGCCGAATATTCTCCGAGCGAGTGGCCGGCAACGAAAGCCGCATCGCGCGCCAGATCGATGCCGGCCTCCGCTTCGAGCACTCGCAGCGCGGCGAGCGAGACCGCCATGAGCGCGGGCTGCGCATTTTCGGTCAGAGTGAGCGTTTCCGCCGGCCCGTTCCAAATCGTATCGCTGAGCTTTTCGCCGAGCGCCGCGTCGACTTCCTCAAAGACCCGACGCGCCGCGACAAAAGTCTCGGCCAGCCCCCTGCCCATGCCTACCGACTGACTACCTTGGCCGGGAAAAACGAACGCAACCGCCATTACACGCCCCTCGGTGTCCCCCACGCGAGGATCGCAGCTTATGCGCGACCCGCGTTGCAACCTGGAATTAAGCGACACGAGCAAATCGATGATTCGGTCGGGATTTCCACTCTGTTTCCCCGCGATCTTACGGCTTCAAATTCATCCCACCCTGGGAGGGGCGAAAGATACCGCGATGACGCCTCTGTCAAGGGAAACAGACCTCGAGCAGGGAGGAAGTGGATATCGGCGATCTCGCACATACTTGAACACTCTAGGCCAAAGCGACCGGGCGCGGGGTTGAGCGTCTTGCCTTTCCGTGCGGCCCGCGTATAAGGCCTGTTTTTCCGCTCGACCCCGGCCGGGGGCTGAACGGACGGCCGCAGTTCTCTAGTGCGGTAGGACTTTAGGGTCCGGCGTCCGGTGTCCCCGCCTTCAGAGCATTCGAGCCTTTCCCGAAGGGCTCGAGGGGCTTGGCGCCGGGAGCGAGCGAGGGCAACGAAGGAAAGGGCCGCCATGCCGCTGTACGAGCACGTCTACCTTGCGCGCCAAGACGCGAGCGCGCAGCAGGTAGAGGAATTGACCGCACAATTGAAGGGCGTCGTCGAAGGATTGGGCGGATCGATCGCCAAGACCGAATATTGGGGCGTCAAATCCCTGTCCTACCGGTTGCGCAAGAACCGCAAGGCGCATTTCACCCTAATGAACATCAATGCTCCGCCGGCCGCGATCAACGAGATCGAGCGCCTGGAGCGCCTCAACGAAGACGTGTTGCGCTATCTCACGCTCCGGGTCGAGGAGCATGAGGAAGGCCCATCCGCCATGATGCGCCGCGCCGAACGCGACCGTGATCGCGACGACCGCCGCGGCGAGCGCCCGCGGGACCGTGACCGCGACAGGGATCGCGATCGGCGTCCCCGCGAGGGCGTGGACGAGATCGACGCGGCAACGGAGGAATGACCATGGCAATGTCACCGCAATCCGCTGGCGGCCGCCGGCCGTTCTTTCGCCGCCGCAAGAGCTGCCCGTTTTCGGGCGCCAACGCACCAAAGATCGACTACAAGGATGTCAAGCTGTTGCAGCGGTTCGTGTCGGAACGCGGCAAGATCGTTCCGAGCCGTATCACGGCGGTCTCGGCAAAGAAGCAGCGTGAGCTTGCCCAAGCGATCAAGCGCGCGCGCTTCCTTGGGCTCTTGCCCTACGTGATCCGCTGAATGTGATCCGGTCGACCACTCGCTGAGCCGAGCCGGCAGAAGCGGTGGCAAGGAGAAGTCGAGATGGAAGTGATCTTGCTCGAACGGGTGCCCAGATTGGGGCAGATGGGCGAGGTGGTGCGCGTCAAGGACGGCTTCGCCCGCAATTTCCTGCTGCCGCGCGGCAAGGCGCTGCGCGCCACCACTGAAAACCGCACGCGTTTTGAATCCATGAAAGACGAGCTCCAGGCGCGTTCGCTGGCGCTCAAAAGCGAGGCGGGTCAAGTCGCCGAGAAACTCGATGGCAAGAGCTTCACGGTGCTGCGGCAGGCTTCGGAAGCAGGTCAACTGTTCGGATCGGTTTCGCCGCGCGACCTCGTCGGCATTATTGCAAACGCCGGCTATAACGTGAGCCGCAATCAGGTCGCGCTCAACGCGCCGATCAAAACCATCGGCCGGCACAGCGTTCCGTTATCGCTGCATCCAGAGATCGAGACGTCGATCACGGTGATTGTCGCTCGCAACAATGAGGAAGCCGCACGTATCGAACGCGGCGAAGACGTGACGCGGCTACGCGAACAGCCGACGCCCGAGGAAGCCGCAGTGATTGCAGCGGAAGCATTCTTCGAGCCGGAGGCCGCCGAATCGCTGCACACTCGCGAAGGTGCCGAACCGGCCGAGAGTCCGCCGCCCGCCGATAAGGCCTGAACTCGACGTCTGCTTTCTTCAGTCTGGAATATTGTCGCGCGGCACCGTTTCGCCGCCGCCCGATGCGGCATCCGCCGGCGGAGCCGCGGCCGCTGGAGCCGGACTCGCTTCCTGGCGCGGTGGCTCAGTCGGGGCGGCCGGCTCAGCCACGACCGCAGCAGGCACATGGGCAACCGCAGCCGGCTCCTGGGACGGTGAAGCGTTAGGCTCCTCGCGATGGTTTCGCGAGGCCGTTGCCGGGTGCCGTTGGTGTAGCTTGGCGGTCGCCGGTGTCCCCTCTTCGGGCTGTCCAGGCTGCCGGGCTTGGCGTTTTGCCGGCTTGGGCTTCTCGGCGGGCGCCACAGCATGGGCCGCCGACGGCTTTTGCCCGCGTTGAGCCGCGCCGCTCTCGCCACCGCGCGCCGCACTCAGCACGTAGGCGGCCAGCGCAGCCGCTTGCGCGCTGCTTGTCGTGTAATGCTCCTGCAGGAAATCCGTAAGCGTCGCGCTATTTTTGCCGCTGGCCAGCGCGCGGGTAGCCTTGTGGCATTCGGCACAGGCGGACGCAAAGATCTGCGCCGGGGTCTTGCCCTGGTCGATATTGGTCTGAGCATAGGCCCAGGCTGGAGCTAGTCCTGCCAGCAGGCCGATCGTAGCCGCGAGACGCCGGGTCACCCTGAACTCCTCAAATCGTTTCGGCAGGCCAGCCATCCTTACCCCAAAACCGGCCCAATGCGAGCCGGGCGTCGCGGTCGCCGCCGGACAAGACCGTCGTCACCTGCATTGCTGGTCAACGAGGATTTTGTTTTAATGACGGCAAGCAGAAGCCCTGCTCGCCGCAAAGGTCTCTGAGCCGGCCGGGGGAGCGGGTGTAACGCCGAAGGCATCGATGGTCGCATCTGTGGCGGCGGCGTAGGAGCGCGTGGAGGAGGCCGTGGATCGGTTGCTATCGATATTCTTGAGCCGGTTCATCCGTCATGGGTCGTTTACGGTTACCACGGTGGCGGGCAACACCTACACCTTCGGCGATGGCAGCAGCCCCCCTGTCGCCGCGCGCTTCACCAACGCAAAAGCGCAGAGGGCGGTGTTGCTCAATCCCGAACTCCGCCTGGGCGAAGCCTATATGGACGGCACATTCGTGCTCGAGCAAGGCTCGATCGGGAACGCGCTCGCAATCCTGTTGCGGCAAGAGCGCATCGCCCCGCCGACCTGGACCCTGCCGTGGCGGCTCGTCCGCTATCTGTTCCGTCGGTTGCAGCAGTTCAATCCGCGGTTCCGGGCACGGCGCAATGTCGCTCACCACTACGATCTCGACGGCAGGCTCTATGCGCTCTTCCTCGACGCCGACCAACAGTATAGCTGCGCCTACTTCGAGGAGCCCAACCAGTCGCTCGACGATGCGCAGCTCGCCAAGAAGCGCCACCTCGCCGCCAAGCTGCGGGTTGAACCCGGCGCCAGCGTGCTCGACATCGGCTGCGGTTGGGGCGGCTTGGCCCTCTATCTGGCCGAGGTCGCCGGCGCCCGCGTGACCGGCATTACGCTCTCGCAGGAACAGTACGCACGCGCCCAGCAGCGAGCGCTCGAGCGCGGCCGCGCCAAGAACGCGATTTTCCGCCTCGAGGACTACCGCGATGTCACCGGGCGGTTCGATCGCATCGTCTCGGTTGGCATGTTCGAGCACGTCGGGGTCGGCTTTTATGACACCTTTTTCCGCAAGGGTGCACAGCTCCTTGCTGACGACGGCGTTTTTCTTCTCCACACGATCGGGCGCAGCGGCCCTCCGAGCGTCACCAATCCCTGGATCGCCAAATATATCTTTCCAGGGGGCTACATCCCCGCGCTCTCGGAAGTCCTGACGGCCATCCAACACGCCGGGCTCATGGTCACCGACGTCGAAATCCTGCAGCTCCACTATGCCGAGACGCTCAAGGCCTGGCGCGAGCGTTTCCTCGCCCACCGTGAAGACGTCGAGCGGCTCTACGATGGGCGCTTCGTGCGTATGTGGGAATTCTACCTGGCATCCTCCGAGATGGCGTTCCGCGAGAGCGATCTGGTGGTGTTTCAAATCCAGATGGCCAAGCGCAAAGGCGTGGTGCCGGCGACGCGCGATTACATCGGGCGCGAGGAAGCGCGGTTACGCGAAGTTGAAACCAGCTACACCGCGCCGCTACGCCTGGCCGGAGAGTAGCGCGGGCACCATCCGGCCGTCGGATAGCGGACGTCAAGGGCCAGTGGCCCCTATCAACGGTGTCGTCTCGACACGCGGTGGTTAGCGGGGAAAGCCGCAAAGAGTATTTCCCATGGTGCCCTGGCTGGACTATCGACGACGTGCTCGCGGTAAGCGTACAGCGACCGGGAATTGCGAGTAGTGGCGCTGTCGCTGAGTGATCCGCGACGTTGAGTTGCCCTCAACCGACTAATTCCATAGTGGCCAACCCAAAATTGGCCACACGCGAACCCCTTGATCGGGACCATGGCACAAATCGATTCGATCGCACGCAAACAGGCCCCTGCGGAACTTCCAGTCCGCGCGTTGCCCCACAACATCGAGGCCGAGCAGGCTCTGCTCGGCGCGATCCTCGTCAATAACGAGGCTTTTTATCGCGTCTCCGATTTCCTCGAAGCCAAGCACTTCTTCGAAGAGATTAATCAGCGAATCTTCGAACTGGCCGGCAGTCTAATCCGGGCCGGAAAACTGGCGACGCCAGTAACGCTCAAGACCTTCCTTCCGGCGGACCAAGACATCGCCGGGCTCTCCGTCAATCAATATCTGGCGCGACTCGCCGCCGAGGCGACCACCATCATCAACGCCGAGGATTACGGCCGTATTGTTTACTATCTCTCGGTTCGCCGCGCTTTGATCGAGATCGGCGAGGACATCGTCAACCTCGCCTACGAGGCACCAGTAGAGGCAACGCCGACCAGCCACATCGAAGACGCCGAACGCAAGCTCTACGAAGTCGCGGAGCGGGGCCGCTACGATAGCGGCTTCCAGCCGTTCGGACGGGCGTTGACCCGGGCCGTCGATATGACGGCAGCTGCGTACCAACGCGACGGCAGGCTGTCCGGTCTCGCAACCGGCCTTAGGGACCTCGACGCAAAAATGGGTGGTTTACAAGCCTCCGATCTCATCGTCCTGGCGGGCCGGCCCGGCATGGGAAAGACGGCGCTGGCGACCAACATCGCCTACAACGTCGCACGGGCATGGCGGGGCAAGCAGCGCGCCGACGGACATATGGGAACGGTCGACGGCGGTATCGTCGGATTTTTCTCGCTGGAAATGTCGGCCGAGCAATTGGCAACGCGAATCATCGCCGAGCAGACCGGCATATCGTCCAGCATGATGCGGCGCGGCGATATCGATGATTCCCACTTTGAAAAAATCAAAGACAAGGTGATCGAAATCCAACAATTGCCGCTCTTCATCGATGAAACCGGCGGCGTCTCGGTTGCGCAGCTCACGGCCCGAGCCCGCCGGCTCAAGCGCCAGCGCGGGCTAGACCTCATTGTTATCGACTACATTCAGCTGATGCAGGGATCGACGCGCCGCGCGATGGAAGGCCGCGTTCACGAAGTGACCGAGATAACCACAAGTCTGAAGGCGCTGGCCAAGGAGCTGAACGTTCCGATCTTGGCTTTGTCTCAGTTGTCACGTCAGGTGGAAAGCCGGGAAGACAAACACCCGCAATTATCTGATCTGCGCGAATCGGGCTCGATTGAGCAAGATGCGGACGTCGTGCTGTTCGTCTACCGTGAGGAATACTACTTGATGAACAAGGAGCCGCGTCCCGGCACTGCTGAATACGAAGCATGGCAGACGGAGATGGCGGCAGTGCACGGCAAGGCTGAGGTCATCATTAGCAAGCAGCGGCACGGACCTACGGGAACGGTCAATCTGCAGTTTGACGCGGAAGTGACCCGCTTCGCCGACCCGGACACAAGACATCAGCCAGGATTTTAGCCCGACGCCCCGCTTTACCATCGCCGCGGTGCCGGTCATAAGGCGGACATGGCACTCGCAGAACCACTGCCTGGACTGGCGAGCCTGTTGGCGGACCCCGAGACCGGCGGGACGCTTTTCATCGATCTCGACGCCGTCGAAGCCAACTGGCGCGCGCTGGCGCGCAAACTGCTCACCGTCGAATGCGCTGCCGTGGTCAAGGCCAATGCCTATGGGCTCGGCCTCGAAGCGGTCACCGCAAAGCTCGCAACGGCCGGTTGTAAAACCTTTTTCGTGGCCGATATCGCCGAGGCCCGCCGGGTTCGTCCCCGGGCCCGCGATGCCACGATTTACGTGCTCAACGGATTTTCACCCCAGGCCGCGACGGCGTTCACGGAACTCAACGCGCGGCCGGTCATCAACAGCACGTCCGAACTGGCCGAATGGGATGCATTCGTCGCCGCCCAAAGGTGGCAGGGCGGCGCAGCACTCCATATTGACACCGGCATGAACCGGCTCGGCATTTCGCCGGCGGAAGCCGGAGCGCTGGCGTTGCGCGTGCAGAACGAGAACCACGGCATCACGCTGCTGATGAGCCACCTGGCCTGCGCCGAAATCGCCGATCACCCCCTCAATGCCAACCAAATCCGGCTGTTTCGCGAGCTCCACCTGCTCTACCAGGGCGTTCCCGCCTCGCTCGCCAATTCCTCGGGCATCTTCCTTGGCGAGGCGGCACATTGCGACGTGGCGCGGCCCGGCGCCGCGCTGTACGGCATCAATCCCACGCCCGGACGCACCAATCCCATGCGCGGCGTAGTCGAATTGACCGGACGCATCCTGCAGGTGCGCAAAGTCGAAAAAGGCGAGACCGTCGGCTATGGTGCGGCGTGGACCGCAAGACGCGCCTCGCGCATCGCCGTCGTTGCGCTCGGCTATGCCGACGGAGTGTTGCGCGCCGCGAGCGGCACCGACCGCAAGCCGGGCGGCGCAGCTATGATCGCTGCAAGGCGCTGCCCGATCGCCGGCCACATCTCGATGGACCTGGCTTGCATCGACGTCACTGAGCTTCCAGATGGAGCTGTCCACCGCGGCGACGTCGCGACATTCATCGGCGAGCAGATCACCGTCGACGATTTTGCTGCATCGGCCGGAACGATCGGCTACGAGATCCTCACTCGGCTCGGCCCCCGTTGTCATCTCGTCTATCGTGGTGCGTAAGACGCGAGGCGAGGCGGAACAAGGTGCATGATGGTTGCGCGCGCACACAACTTCGTCTGCCAGAGCTGCGGCGCAGCGGCGGCGCGCTGGGCCGGCCGCTGTGAAGCCTGCGGTGCGTGGAACACCCTGATGGAGGAAGGCGCCGCGGCGCCGGCGCGGGCGCGGTCCTCGCACAAAGGACGTCTCTTTGTCATCGAGCCGCTCAAGGGTCGAACGCTCGAAGCGCCACGGCTCGCCTCCGGCATCGCCGAATTCGATCGCGTCACCGGCAACGGCTTGGTGCGCGGCTCGGTGCTCCTGCTCGGCGGCGACCCGGGCATTGGCAAGTCGACGCTGTTGCTCGAGGTCGCGGCTGCATACGCGCGCAACCGTCACCGCGCCGTTTATATCTCCGGCGAGGAGGCCGTGGCCCAGGTGCGGCTTCGTGCCGAGCGCCTCGGCCTGAACGACGCGGCGGTCGAGCTGGCCGCGGAAACCTCGGTCGAGGATATCATAGCGACGCTCTCGCAGGGGTCGACGCCGCAGCTCCTGGTCATCGATTCGATCCAGACTATGTGGACGCAATCCGTCGACGCGGCACCGGGTACCGTCACGCAGGTGCGCGGCTCGGCGGGCGAGCTGATTCGTTTTGCCAAGCGCAGCGGCGCGGCCGTCGTCCTCGTCGGCCACGTCACCAAGGACGGACAGATCGCCGGGCCGCGCGTGGTCGAGCACATGGTCGACGCCGTGCTGTCGTTCGAAGGCGAAGGCTCGCAGCAATTCCGCATCCTGCGCGCGATCAAGAATCGCTTCGGCCCCACTGACGAGATCGGCGTGTTCGAGATGACCGGAGCGGGCTTGCGCGAAGTCGCGAACCCCTCCGAGCTGTTCCTCTCCGAGCGCGACCTCGGCAGTGCCGGCACCGCCGTGTTCGCCGGAATCGAGGGAACGCGGCCGTTGCTGGTGGAAATTCAGGCCCTGGTCGCGCCGACCTCGCTCGGCACCCCGCGCCGCGCAGTGGTCGGCTGGGACCCGAGCCGGCTCTCCATGGTGCTGGCGGTGCTCGAGGCCCATTGCGGGGTTCGCCTCTCGGGCCACGACGTCTATCTCAACGTCGCCGGCGGCCTCCGCATCCAGGAGCCGGCGGCCGACGTCGCCGCCGCCGCGGCTTTGGTGTCCTCGCTAGCGCACGCGCCGCTGCCCGCGGATGCCGTCTATTTCGGCGAGGTGTCGCTCTCGGGAGCCGTGCGGCCGGTGGCGCAGACCGCCGCCCGCCTCAAGGAAGCGCAGAAACTGGGCTTCGCGAGGGCGATTGTCCCGGAAGGAGCGCGCAACGACGCCCCCGATGGCTTTTCGCTCTCCACCATCGCCACGCTGGCGAATCTCGTTGTCGATATTGCCCGGGACGGCGTGCCGGCGCTCAGGCGGGTCGGCCGTCAGGACGGATGACCCGGGCGATTGCGATGCGCGTTCCGCGACATATCCGCAATTATTAACGATAAAATGAGATGGCTGAGCAGACGAGAAGGCGGATGACGGCGCCGCGCGGTCCGGCTATACACGCGGCGGACCTTCGCGTTCGGGCTACGTGCGCCTGCGGTCATTGGACGGGATTAGCGAGCGACTAGCAGATCATGCCGATTACGCTGCTCGACATCGTCCTGATCGTCGTGATGCTGGTTTCGGGGCTGCTCGCCATGGTTCGCGGCTTCATGCGCGAGGTGCTCTCGATCATCGCCTGGGTTCTGGCTGCCGTGGCGACGCTCTATTCGTATGCCAAGCTGCTGCCTTACGCCAAGCAGTACTTCAACAATGATGTGTTCGCCGCCATCGTCGTCATCGGCGGCGTGTTCCTGGTCACGCTGCTGGTGGTCTCGATTCTGACCGTCCGAATCTCGGATATGGTGCTGGACAGCCGCGTGGGCGCGCTTGACCGCACGCTCGGTTTCCTGTTCGGGCTCGCGCGCGGTCTGGTGATCGTCGTCGTCGCCTTCCTGTTCTTCACTTGGCTCGTTCCCGACCGCAGCCAGCCGGAATGGGTGAAAAGCGCCAAATCGCGGGTGGTCCTGACCGGGACCGGACAATGGCTGATGTCGATGTTGCCGGAGGACCCGGAAAGCACCATCTTGAAGAGGCTGAAGCGGCCGCGGCCCGGGGAACCTGACATCCCCGAGAGCCAGCCGGATCAGCATGGCGAACTCGACAAACCCGCCGGCAGTCGCGCCGATCTGGGGTATGATCGTTCGAGCCGGGCTGGCATGCAGCAATTGCTCGAGGTCAAGGGGAATGGTGCATTGAGATGATCGCGAGCCGATGACCATGACAGAAGCTGCCCTCCTCGACCTTGACGGCGATCGGCTGCGTGAAGAGTGCGGCGTATTCGGTATCTTCGGCCACCCCGACGCCGCGGCGATTACCGCGCTCGGCCTGCACGCGCTGCAGCATCGCGGCCAGGAAGCCGCCGGGATTGTCAGCTTTGACGGCAAGCGTTTTCACTCCGAGCGCCGCCTCGGCCTCGTCGGCGACGCCTTTTCGCGCCGCGAGGTGATCGATCGCCTGCCCGGCAACACCGCAATCGGCCATGTACGTTATTCGACCACCGGCGACACCATTCTGCGCAACGTGCAGCCGCTGTTCGCCGAGCTCAATGCTGGCGGTTTTGCCATCGGCCATAACGGCAATCTGACCAATGGCCTGACGTTGCGCCGCCAGCTGGTGCGCGAAGGCGCCATGATGCAATCGACGACCGACACGGAGGTAATCCTCCATCTGGTCGCGCGCTCGCACCGCAATCGTTTCGTCGATCGCTTCATCGAGGGGCTGCGCATGCTTGAAGGCGCCTATGCCTTCGTCGGCGTGACCAACAAGAAACTGGTGGGTGCCCGCGACCCGCTCGGCATCCGGCCGCTGGTACTCGGCAAGCTCGACGGCTGCCCGATCCTCGCCTCCGAGACCTGCGCGCTCGATATCATCGGCGCGCACTACGTGCGCGACGTGGAGAACGGCGAGGTTCTCGTCTTCGACGAAGACGGCGCGCATTCGCACAAGCCGTTCCTGCCGATGGCGCCGCGACCCTGCATCTTCGAGTATATTTATTTCGCCCGGCCGGATTCGATCATCGGCGGCCGCAACGTCTACGACGTGCGCAAGGCGAGCGGCGCGCAGCTCGCGCGCGAGGCGCCGGCTGCCGCCGACGTGGTCGTTCCGGTTCCTGATTCCGGGGTGCCAGCGGCGATCGGTTATGCTCAGGAATCCGGCATCCCTTACGAGCTCGGCATCATCCGCAATCACTATGTCGGGCGAACCTTCATCGAACCGACCCAGCAGATTCGCCAGCTCGGCGTTCGACTCAAGCACAGCGCCAACCGCGCCGTGGTGAGCGGTAAGCGCATTGTTTTGATCGACGACTCAATCGTGCGCGGCACCACATCGGTGAAGATCGTGCAAATGATGCGCGATGCCGGAGCGCGCGAAGTGCATTTCCGCATCGCCTCGCCGCCGATTACCCATCCGGATTACTACGGTATCGACACTCCGGAGCGGGACAAGCTCCTGGCCGCCACGCACGACCTCGAAGGTATGCGAAAATTCATCGGCGCCGATTCGCTCGCCTTCCTCTCGGTCGAAGGAATCTACCGCGCCATGGGCGAGAAAGGGCGCGATCCCCTGCGTCCGCAATTCACCGACCATTGCTTCACCGGCGAATATCCGACCTCGCTCACCGACCGCACCGCGCACGAAGCCCCGCCCCGGCAGCTCTCCTTGCTCGCCGAGGCAAGCTGAGGGATGCCGCTACCTCTCGCCGACCGTGTCGCGCTCGTCACTGGCGCCTCGCGCGGCATCGGTTATGCGGCGGCGCTCGCACTGGCGCGCACGGGCGCGCATGTGGTCGCGGTGGCGCGCACCGTCGGCGGTCTCGAGGAACTTGACGATGCGGTTCGCGCCGCCGGCAGCTCGGCGACGCTGGTGCCGCTCGACATGCGCGATTACGACGGCCTGTATCGGCTCGCCGCCGCGCTCAACGAGCGCCACGCGCGGCTCGACGTCCTCGTCGGCAATGCCGCGATCTGCGGCGTGCCCTCGCCCCTCGGCCATATCGAGCCGAAAAGCTGGGAAGAGGCGATGGCGGTCAATGTCACCGCCAACTGGCATCTTATCCGTGCCATGGACCCGTTGCTCAAGCGCTCCGATGCCGGCCGCGCCGTGTTCATCACCTCCGGCGCCGCCACGCTTGCGCGCGCCTATTGGGCCCCCTACTCGGTATCGAAAGCCGCGCTCGATGTGCTGGCACGAACCTACGCGTCGGAAACAAGCTCCACCGCGGTGCGCGTCAATCTGTTCAATCCCGGTCCGGTTCGCACGCGCATGCGCGCCTTGGTCATGCCGGGCGAAGACCCGATGACGCTGCCGACGCCGAGTGAGGTCGCGGAAAGTATTGTCGACCTGTGTCTGCCGAACTTTGCCGAGACCGGCAAACTCTACGATTACCGCGCCGGCAAGCTGTTCGAATTCATGCGACCCGCGTGAAAGCTCTCCGCCATCAGCGGCGCTTGCGGCTGGCGTAGGGATTGGCCTTGGCCCGCAGCGTCAGCCGAATCGGCGTGCCCGGCAGGGCAAAATTCTCGCGCAGACCGTTGACGAGATAACGGCGGTAGGTCTCCGGAAGTGCCGCTGCGCGTGACGAAAACAGCACGAAGGTCGGCGGTCTCGATTTTGGCTGCGTCATATAGTCGAGCCGGATGGGGCGACCTTTCACGGCAGGCGGCGGGTGTGCCGCCGCTGCCTCCGTCAAAAAACGGTTGAGCGCGGCCGTCGGCACGCGGCGGTTCCAGACCGCATGGGCATCCATCGCCGCAGCCATCAGCCGATCGATCCCCTCGCCGCTGCGCGCCGACAAGGCGACGATCGGCACGCCCTTGATCTGCGGCAACAGGAGGTCAATGTGCGTGCGCAGCCGCGATAGCGCGCCCGGCTCCTTCTCGATCAGATCCCATTTGTTGAGCCCGATGACGATAGCACGGCCTTCCCGCTCGATGAGGTCGGCGATGCGGATATCCTGCTCCTCGAACGGCGTCTCGGCGTCGACCAGCACGATCACGACTTCGGCGAAACGGATCGCGTTGAGCGCATCGGCCACCGACAGCTTTTCGAGCTTCTCTTCGATCCGCGAGCGACGACGCAGACCCGCGGTGTCATGGATGCGCAATTGCCGCCCGCGCCAATGCAGATCGATCGCGATGGCGTCGCGCGTGATGCCGGCTTCGGGGCCCGTCAGCAGCCGCTCCTCGCCGAGCAAGCGATTGATCAGCGTCGACTTGCCGGTGTTCGGACGCCCGACGACCGCGATGCGGATGGGTTTGTCCTCCGCGGCGGCGGCCTCCTTGCGGGCGTGCTCCGCAGTCGCCGCAGGCAGCGCGGCGCGGAGCGCGTCATACAAGTCAGCCAAGCCCTCGCCGTGCTCGGCGCTGACGGCGACCGGGTCGCCGAGCCCCAGCGCATAGGATTCGAGCGCCCCGGCGCCGCCGGCGCGCCCCTCGCTCTTATTGGCAACGAGGATTGCGGGCTTGCCCGATCGGCGCACCAGGTTGGCAAAGCCCCGATCGGCCCCCGTTGTGCCGGCGCGCGCATCAACGAGAAAGAGCACGGCATCGGCCTGTGCGATGGCCGCCGCCGTCTGCGCCTGCATTCGTCCGGAGAGGCTCTCGCGGTCGGCATCCTCGAGCCCGGCCGTGTCGATCACCTTAAACGAAAGGTCACCGAGCCTTCCCTCGCCTTCCCTCCGATCGCGCGTGACGCCCGGCCGATCGTCGACGAGGGCGCGGCGCGCACCCACGAGGCGGTTGAACAGGGTCGATTTGCCGACATTGGGCCGACCGACGATGGCGACGGTGAAGGACATGACGCGATCTGATGGCAAGGCCCAGTACGCCGCTTTGGCGTAGCATGAGGCTCTTTAGCCTGAAGCGATCAGTGTGAAAACGTGCCGGGAGGCGGCGGAGCCGGCCAACCCGACTGCCCGGATTGTGCGTTGTTGCTCGGCGGCGGGGCCGGCCAAACCGATTGCCCCGACTGTGCGGCGTTGCTCGGCGGCGGCGCCGGCCAAGCCGATTGCCCTGACTGTGCCGTGTTGCTCGATGGCGGCGCCGGCCAAGCCGATTGCGCGGGTTGGGCGCTTTGCGGCGCGGCGGATTTTGGCTTCTGATCGAAGGCCGCATCATGCGTCGCCGGCGCACGAGCAACTTTCGGCTTGGGCTTGGGTTTAGGCTTCGGCTTGGCCGCCGCTTCTGCCGCCTTTGCCGCGGCATCACTGTTTTCCGCGGCCTGCTCCGGCGGCGGCTGGTAGCCTTTCACCAAATCCGGGGGCACGCCGGTCTCGGCGCCGGGAACGCCGTTAGGAAACAGCGGCTGGCGATCGCCCTGAATCTTTTTCTTGGTGCCGAACATGTCCGAAGACAGCAACTCGGTCGGATCGAACTGGCCACCCGGCGTACAACCAGCGAGCAGCAGCACGACGGTGAGCGTTGCCCCAATCCGAACCAGCGAGTCACCCTTTCGCGCGGGCATTGACTCAACCCTTGCCGCTCGCCGCGATCAGCTCGCTCAAAACCTCAGCGCGGCTGCGCGCGGCCGAAGGCGTTTGCGGATCGGTGATGATCATATCGGTCCATTGCCGTGCCGCGCCCATATCGCCCTCTTTCCACGCGGAAAGCGCGAGCAGTTCACGTGCGCTGTGACGGAAGGCCCGATCCGGCCGGGTCAACGCTTCAAGCCGCGCCCGCATGTCGCCATAAGAGGAGCTGTCGACAAGCAGGATGCCGGCGCGCAACGTAGCCAGATCCTGGATCACCTGACCGACGCTTCTGTCGGCGGCGATTTCGTCATAGGCCTTGATTGCCGCCTTGCGGTCTGTCCGTCCAAGCTCGGCAGCCTCACGCAGACGCGCCAGCAGGCGATAGCCGGCGGTGCCATCGGCGGCGAGTTTGGCGAACGCCGCCTCCGCTTCCTGGTGTTTTCCGGCTTCCGCCAGCGTGACCGCTTGCTCGAAGGCGGCGCCGGCTTCAACTGCCTTCTTGGTTTCCCACCATTCGTAACCGCGCCAAGCGGCCACTGCCGCGACCACCAGAAGGCAGGCGGCGATGATGTAATGGCCGTAACGCTGCCACAGCTTGTTAAGCCGTTCGCGACGGACTTCCTCGTCGACTTCTTGGAAAATATCGGCCACGGAACCTGCCCCAGCACCAGTTCACGTTCAGCACTCTGCCTGCGCCGCACCTTTAGCCGCGCAGCCGGCTTCCGAACAGACCTGGACAAAATCAAGGGATTCCGGGCGGTTAGGCTCCGAAATCCCCGCGGGAGCTAGAATAGTCATGTGGCGCGAGCAAGGCAAAGCCCCTGCCGCCGCCTGCGACGATGGCGCAGGCCCAGTCGAGACCCGGTCGGCATAGCCGCCTCACGCTTTTTTCTTCCGCATCGGATAGACATGCTCCGGGCCGGGGAAGCTGCGCGTGCGGACCCCTTCCGCGTAGCTCTTCACCGCTTGCTCGATCGAGGGCCCGAGTTCGCCAAAGCGTTTGACGAATTTCGGCACCCGCGGCGAGAGCCCAAGCATATCCTCGAGCACGAGAATCTGGCCGTCGCAGGCGACGCTGGCGCCGATGCCGATCGTGGGAATAGCGACTACGCCCGTGATGCGGCGGCCAAGCGGCTCGGCAATCGCTTCGAGCACGACGGCAAATGCGCCGGCATCCGCCACCGCGCGTGCGTCCGCTTCGATCGGCGCCCAATCGCTCTCGTCGCGGCCTTGCGCGCGGAACGATCCGATGGTGTTGATCGCCTGCGGCGTCAAACCGACATGGCCCATGACCGGGACGCCGCGCTCGACCAGAAACGCAATGGTCTCCGCCATGCGCCGGCCGCCTTCGAGCTTGATGGCGCCGCACCCGGTTTCCTTCAGCACCCGGGCGGCGGAGGCGAAGGCCTGCTCCTTGGATGCCTCATACGAGCCGAACGGCAAATCGACGACCACCAGCGCCCGCTTCGAGCCGCGCATCACCGCATGGCCTTGCAGGATCATCATGTCGAGGGTGACCGGCACCGTGGTCTCGAGCCCATGCATCACCATGCCGAGCGAATCGCCGACCAGGATCACGTCGCAATAGCCGTCGAGGATGCGTGCCGTGTGAGCGTGATACGAAGTCAGGCACACCAGCGGCTCGCCGTTCTTGCGGCCGCGGATGTCCGGCGCTGTCAGCCGTCGGATCTCTTCGTGGACCGACATGCGTCAATGTCCCAGCGCCGGCGTGCCAAAGGCCGGCAGCCCGATCACGATGGGATGAAACACGAAGCCGAGTGCAAGATAAAGGATGGTGCCGACGACGATCGCGATGATGTCGTTTCGCCGTCCGCCGAGCGGAATCGGCGGTGCGCCGGGATCGCTGCGGCGTTTCAAGGTGATGCGGTCATAGACCGCCCAAGCGAGCACCGCAGCGAACAAGATCATCCCGCCGAGATCGCCGTTGGCGCAAAGGTGCGCTACGGCCCAGATTTTAACGCCCACCAGCATCGGATGCTTGAGGACGCGCTTGATGTCGCCGGGAATATAGGCGGCGACCACGGCGATGCTGGCCGGCCACATCGCCGCCACCACGATCTGGCGCGTCCATGCCGGCGGATACCACACCGGGATGAGACCTTCGGCGCGGTAACGCGCGAAACCAAAGCCGATCAGCACGAGACCGACGATCGAGACCAGCGTGAACAGACCCAAATACGGCCCGCGGCCGATCCGCGAGATCAATGTCGCGCGCTCGTTGCGCCTGGAGACGAACACGTGCGCGCCGAGAAACACGACCAGTCCGAGGATTTCGATCGCGAGGCCCATGGCTGAGCAGCCAACTCTAGTGTTGAGATTTCAGCATAATCGGGTGGAAGCGGAGGGTGGTCTGAATTATACGGCCGCGATCATGACCACCGGCCCGCTCTTGTCAATGACGGTACGGGCCCTCGCGCAAGCAGACCAGCGTCAGCCGCCATGAAGTGGCGCCGTGCCAGCTCAATCAACCGCGCTCGAAACCGGCGGCGCGTCACTTTCGCGTTCCAAGTACGACCTCGTATTGCTCCGGCGCGAAGCCGACAAGCAATTTGCCGGCACCCAAGTCGAGAACCGGCCGCTTGATCATGGACGGCTGCGCCAACATTAAGGCTACTGCCCTTTGTGCATTAAGGCCGACTTTGTCTTTGTCCGGCAGCTTGCGGAATGTCGTGCCGGCGCGATTGAGCAAAGTCTCCCAACCGACCTTCTTGCACCACCGCTCCAGCCGCTCGCGCTCGATGCCCGCCATCTTGTAGTCATGGAATGAATAGTCGATGCCGTGCTTGTCGAGCCAAGCGCACGCCTTCTTCATCGTCTCGCAGTTCTTGATGCCGTAGATGGCGATCGGCACGGTCTTCATCCTCGTTAAATATTCGACTTCAGATGGCTTTCAGCCGGCGGTGCAGCGTCAATCGACCCCCGCTGAAAGAATTTGGTTCCACGCTTTCGGCGTTAGCGCGTAGGGTCCGACTGCCCCGGACTGAAACGTTCGCCAAAGTGATGGTCGAAATAGCGTGAGCAAGATGGCGACCATCGCCGGAACCGCTGCAATTGGGTCGCGATAGAGCGGCGTCAATTCTTCATGAGCAGCCGCGTATTCGCCGCGTCGGTAAAGCGCCGCGACGAGTTCGCGGATAATGGCCCGCCTCGTCTTATCCCTTTGCGCTGCGCCCAAAATCGCGAGCAGAAGCTGGCATGAACGAACGCCGGCTTTTCCGGGATGCTGCACGGCCGGGTGACGCGATTGCGCAAGATCAAGCATAACGGAAACCAAGTCTACTCCCGCGAAGTAAGCGTTCATTGGCTCAACAAGCCGCGGATTCACGTCGATCACGAGCGGTCCGCTGGGCGTCACGATAGCGTCCAGAGACAAAGCACCGTGCCAATTCAACGCCCGTACCATCCTTGCGATTATTTCAGGCATCACTGGAAGTGTTACGCTTTCTTTGATCGAGGCGCCTCCACTGACGCCTTCGCGCACACGTAGATTTGCGTGGTACGCCACCAAACGCCCATTGTCTGCGATGGCTTGGATCATCGCGAGTGGCCCCTGAGAGTGGGATTGCACAAGCAATTTCTGCTCGCCAAGTCCCATTTCCGTTGCCGCCCTCTCTAATTCGGCCTTCGACGACACGCGGCGAACGCCGCTACTGGCCGTGCTGATCGGCTGTTTGACGAAGGCGGGAAAGGTCGACACACGGGTTAAGTCAGCAATGCCGCTCACGACCGCTGATGCTGGTTGCGGAATGCCGATGTCTTCGAGTGTCCGCGCCGCTGATATCTTGTCTTGCACTCGGCGAAGGGAGGTGAATGGCGGCACCACTGTCGCGACTTGGAGTCGCTCTCGGCACGCGGAGAGTATGGCAACCTGTTCCTGGGTGGGGAAGAGAAAATCGATGGCTCGGGCTTTAGCGATTGCCTGGGCGGCGTGCAGCCAACCAAGCGGATCAAGCCCGAAACGCGGCACAGGGTGCACTTTGCGGACGTAGCGGGTAAACCTGGTCAAACAAATCTGCGAGGAGGAAAGTATCTCGACATGATGTCCAAGAGTGCCCAATCGGGTCGCCACCTGCCTTGACGTGAGGCCGGAACCTTCCGAGAGAAGGACACGCATAACAACAGAGATCAGCGGTTTGACTGATGAGTCATGGTGAATTCTGCGAAGAGATTTCCTATTCCCACTCGATCGTTCCCGGCGGCTTCGAGGTGATGTCGTAAACGACGCGGTTGACGCCCTTGACCTCGTTGACAATGCGGGTCGCGACGGTGCCGAGGAAATTCATGTCGAACGGATAGAAATCCGCGGTCATGCCGTCCGTCGAGTTGACCGCGCGCAAGCCGACGACGAAGTCGTAAGTGCGAAAATCGCCCATCACGCCGACGGTCCGCACCGGCAGCAGCACCGCAAACGCCTGCCAGATGTCATCGTAGAGGCCGGCGCGGCGGATTTCCTCGATGAAGACATCGTCGGCGAACCGCAGGATGTCGAGCTTCTCCCGGGTGATGGCGCCGGGGCAACGGATGGCTAGTCCGGGGCCCGGGAAGGGATGGCGGCCGACGAAAGCCTCCGGCAAGCCGAGCTCACGGCCGAGGGCGCGCACTTCGTCCTTGAACAACTCGCGCAACGGCTCGATGAGCTTCATGTGCATCCGCTCGGGCAAGCCGCCGACATTGTGGTGCGATTTGATCGTCACCGACGGCCCGCCGGCGAACGAGACGCTCTCGATCACGTCCGGGTAGAGCGTGCCCTGGGCGAGAAACTCGGCCAAGCCTTTTCCAGAATCTGCAATTTTTTTCGCTTCCGCATCGAATACGTCGATGAACAATTTCCCGATCGTCTTGCGTTTCTGTTCCGGGTCTTCAACGCCAGCGAGCGCCTTGAGGAACAGCTCCTCGGCGGCAACGCGCACCAGCGGAATGTCGTAAGCGCCGCGGAACAAGGCGACGACGCGTTCGCCTTCGCCAAGCCGCAGCAGGCCGTGATCGACGAACACACAGGTGAGCTGGTCGCCGATCGCCTCGTGGATGAGCACGGCGGCGACGGCGGAATCGACGCCGCCGGAAAGACCGCAAATCACCCTGCCCTTGCCGACCTGCCGGCGGATTTTCTCGATCGCCTCGTCCTTGAACGCGCGCATCGTCCAATCGCCGGAGCAGCCGGCGATATTGCGCACGAAATTGCGGATGAGCGCCGCACCGTGCGGCGTGTGCATGACTTCGAGGTGGAATTGCGTGGCGTAGAATTTGCGCTTCTCATCGGCGATCATGGCGATCGGGGCGTTGGCGGAAGTCCCGGTCGCCACAAAGCCTTCCGGCGGCTTGGTGACGCGGTCGCCATGGCTCATCCACACCGGGTAACGCTGGCCAACCTCCCACACGCCGTCATACAGCGGCGAAGGCTTTGTCACCTCGACCTCGGCGCGGCCAAACTCGCGGTGATGGCCGCCCTCGACCTTGCCGCCGAGCTGCTGCGCCATGGCCTGCTCGCCGTAGCAGATGCCGAGTACGGGTACGCCGGCCTGGTAGATCGCCATCGGCGCCAGCGGCGCGTCCTTATCGAGTACTGAGGCCGGTCCGCCCGACAGGATCACCCCCTTCGGCCGCAAGGCGCGGAATGCCTCCTCGGCCTTTTGGAAAGGTACGATCTCGCAATAGACGGACTCCTCGCGGATGCGCCGCGCGATGAGCTTGGTGACCTGCGAGCCGAAATCGACGATGAGGATGGTGTCGTGCATGGGCGTTGAGGAGGGTATGTGCGGCCGTGACCCGCCCGGGTCAAGGGCACGGCGGCTCCCCCTCCACCACAATGCTACGCCTTGCGCATGACGGCGACATAGAAGCCGTCGGTATCGGTGGTCCGCGGGGTCATCAGCACGCCCTCCTCCGTGACCAGGGCCGTATGCAAGAACAGCATCGCGCGCTCGCCCAGCGCGGCGGCGGCGATTTGGCGCGGCGGCACGGCGGCGAAATCCGGATGCCGAGACAAAAAGGCGCGCACCTGATCGCCGTTTTCCTCTTGGAGCACCGAGCAGGTGACGTAAGCGATGCGCCCGCCCGCCTTCAGGAGCGCGGCGGCGCGGTCGAGCAAAGCTTCCTGCCACTTGACGCGCTCCACCAGCGCTCCGGGGCGCACGCGCCACTTAGCGTCCGGGTTGCGCCGCCAAGCGCCGGTACCGGTGCAGGGCGCGTCGATGAGCGCAAGATCGATGCGACCGCCGAGGTCGGCGAGCACGTCCGCTTCGCCGCGCGGGGTGCGCACCTGGATGTTGCGCGCGCCGGCGCGCGCGACGCGCTCATGGATCGGCGCGAGCTGCCGCTTGTCGATGTCGGTTGCGTAAATTTGGCCACGATTCTCCATCACGGCGGCCAGCGCCAAGGTTTTCCCGCCGGCGCCGGCGGCCAGATCGACGACCTGTTCGCCGGGCTTGGCGCCGGCGAACAGCGCGGCAAGCTGCGAGCCCTCGTCCTGGATCTCGACCGCACCCTTGCGAAAGCAAGGCTCGGCATGGATGGCCGGGCTTTTCGCTTCGGCCGCAAGCCGAATGCGCAACCCGATCGGCGACCACCGCGTCGGCTCGGCGTGAAGATGCGCAACCATCTGCAGCACCTCGTCACGCTCGAGCTTGAGCGTATTGACGCGCATGTCGAGTGGCGCGCGGCTCGCGAGCGCGGCCCCCTCGGCACCGCGTTCGTCCTTGAAGACGCGCGCCAGATACGGATCGAGCCAATCCGGATAATCGCCCAGAACAGGCGGCGGCGCGCTCGCGAGCCTGTCGCTCGTCAGCGCCGTTCGCTCCGCCTCGGTCAATGGTGCGGGGGCAAAGCGGGCGCCGCTGCACAGCGCCGCGATCGCCGCGATGTCGAGGCCACGCTCGCGCTGCAGCATCCCGATCAGCACGGCGCGCGGGCCGGCTTCGCCCATCAGCCACGCCGACGACGATTTGCGCCGCAACGCGTCGTACACCAGACCGGCGATCGCGGCGCGATCCGACGAGCCGGCAAAGCGATGCGCGAGGCCCCAGTCCTTGAGCGCGTCCGCCGCCGGCCGCCGCCGCGTTTCGATGTCGGCGCTGACCTCGATAGCCGCAGAAAGCCGCGCGGCCGGCGTCATGCGAGCGTCCCGCTTGAGGCCGCCGTCATTTCATGGCGCGCTTGATCGCCGTGGCCCGGCGGGCAGCCGGCGTGTCATGACGGCGAACGTACTGGCGGATCTCCTGGGCGGCATCGCGCAATTGCGCGCCGCGGAATCCTTTGGGGATATCGCCCTTGTTGATCGAAGCCAGCATGCGCCGCAACAAATCATCATCGTGCTCATCGCGATACGGCTTGGTGTCGAGATCGTCGGGTACCTTGGTCAAGCGCTCGTCGCCTATTCGCTTGACGTATTTCTGCATGAAGCGGTCGTAGTCGTGCCAGTTGACGCCGGCGGCGCGCACCGCCGCCTGCTCCGCGCGCGTCGCGATCTGATGCGCGTGGAGATAATGCAGCCCGAGCTGATCGATCAGCGTCTTCTCCACCTCCTCGTGCAGGATGAGGTAGCGGTCGGTCTCGATCGTGCGGCCGCGGAACTTGAAGGATCGCGGCATGTGGCGGTCGATGTAGATGGTCTTGCCGTCCTCGCTGTAGCCCGCGAGGTAGGGAATGTCGTGCTTGCGGTCGAACTTTTTCACCCGCCGCACGACTGCGTCGAGGGCGCGGTCCATCATCAAGTTGGAGACATACCATTCCGGCAGCTTCAGCTTCTTATGCGGCGCGGCCGGGTGGCAAAAGTCGAGCGGCATGGCGTCGAACCTCGATCATGGGGTTGTCAGAGAAAGTCATACTCAACAAAAGCCGCAGAACAGACGACACAAGGTTGCATCACACTATGATGCCGGTCAGCACCTCGACGATATACAACGCCCACATGATCATGAGGACCAAGGCACCGATCGAGAAGAACAGGCTACGCAGCCGCACGACATTGCTGGTGATGTGCACATAAGCCTGCAACACGCGGCAGATCACGAAAATCCACGCCAGGATGACAAAGACGTAGCCGGCGTGTCGAGTGACCCATTCCAGGATGGTGAGTACATAGAACAAGATGGGAAGCTCGAACTGATTGGAATAGGCGTTCGCGGCCTGCATCGTGCGCCGCGGCCAACCCGGCTCGCGCAGCGCCACGTCCTGCGCCCTGACCGCGCCCGAGCGATAGTCGCCTTGGCGCAGCGCGCCCATCCACAGCATGAGTGCGAAGGTGAGAATAACCTCGACGAACAGCGGCAGCAGAACGGCTTGGAGCGACATCGGCCAGATTCCCGAGGTTAATCGTTAAAAGCTGCTTATCATGGCACCACGTCACCGCCAATGCGGGCTCATAGCTTGACGCTGATCGCCGTTTCGCCTGCCTCGCCGACCAGCGCGCTCCGCCATTTTTTGCCGTCAAACAGCCCCCGGGACACCGCGTCGGCACTGCCGCCATGGTTCAGATTGGCGGTGATCAGCGTGCCGCCGGTCCGCAACAGGTTTCGCAAGGCGGTGTGCAGCGCCGGCACCGGCGTTTGACCGTCGAAGAAGGCGAGGTCGTAACCGGGATCGAGCGTGGCGAGCACGTTGGCGAAATCGCCCTCGTGCACGGTGATGCGATGGTCGAGGCTGGCGGCAACAATGTGGTCGCGGGCAAGCCTGACGTGTTCGGGATCGCGCTCGATGCTGTCAACCGTCGAATCTCGTGCGCCGTAGGCAAACGACAGCGCCGTGTAGCCGAGCGCCGTCCCCAGCTCCAGAATACGCCGCGCCTGGACCGCCGCCGCCAGCACGCTCAGCAGCGGGCCGTTGCCGTAGGGATAGGCGTCGCAGCCGTGCTGCAAGCGATGCTGATCAGTGGCCTTGCGGATCTGCGCGAACGGATCGGCGGCCGGCCTTTTCATGGCGAGTGCTCACTCGCGGCGCGGATAGTTGGGACTCTCGCGCGTGATGGTAACATCATGCACGTGGCTCTCGTGCAACCCCGCGCCGGAAATACGCATGAACTCGGCCTTGGCATGAAACTCGACGAGGTCTTTGGCGCCGACATAACCCATGGCCGCGCGTAATCCCCCGGCGAGCTGGTGCAGCACGTTGGCGACCGGGCCCTTGTATGGCACCTGGCCTTCCACGCCTTCGGGCACGAGTTTGAGCGTGTCGTTGATCTCCTGTTGAAAGTAACGATCGGCCGAGCCGCGCGCCATAGCGCCGACGGAACCCATGCCGCGGTAGCTCTTGTAGGAGCGGCCCTGGTAGAGAAAAACCTCACCCGGCGTCTCGTCGGTGCCGGCGAGCAGCGAGCCGACCATGGCGCAATCGGCGCCCGCAGCTATCGCTTTGGCGAGATCGCCGGAATATTTGATGCCGCCGTCGGCGATCACCGGCGTGTCGGATTGTTTCGCCGCCTCGACCGCGTCGACGATGGCCGTGAGCTGCGGCACGCCGACACCGGCGACGACCCGCGTGGTGCAAATCGAGCCCGGTCCGATTCCGACCTTGATGGCATCGGCGCCGGCATCAATCAGCGCTTTGGCGCCTTCGGCAGTGGCGATATTGCCGGCGACGACTTGCACCGCGTTCGACAGCCGCTTGATGCGGGTCACGGCGTCGAGCACGCGCCTGGAATGACCGTGAGCGGTATCGACGACGAGAAGGTCGGCGCCGGCCTCGATCAGCACCTCACTGCGGGCATAGCCGGCTTCGCCGACACTGGTGGCGGCGGCGACCCGCAGCCGGCCCTGCTCGTCCTTGCAGGCATTGGGGTTAGCGACCGCCTTTTCGATGTCCTTCACCGTGACGAGACCGACGCAGCGGTAATCGTTATCGACCACCAAGAGCTTCTCGATGCGATGCTGATGCAGCAGCCGTTTGGCCTCGTCCTGGCCGACGCCCTCGCGCACCGTGATCAGGGCCTCCTTGGTCATCAACTCGGAGACCTTTTGCCGCTTGTCGGTGGCAAAGCGCACGTCGCGGTTGGTGAGGATACCGACGAGCTTGCCGGCGCGGCCGTTGCCGGCGCCCTGGACCACGGGAATGCCGGAGATGTGGTACTCCTGCATGAGAGCGAGCGCATCGGCGAGCGTCGCGTCGGGATCGATGGTGACGGGATTGACCACCATGCCGGATTCGAACTTCTTCACCTGCCGCACCTGCGCCGCCTGCACCGCCGGGTCGAGATTGCGGTGAATGACGCCGATGCCACCGGCCTGCGCCATGGCGATCGCCATATGCGCCTCGGTCACCGTATCCATGGCCGAGGCGGCGATCGGGATATTGAGCGTGATGCCGCGCGTGATACGGGTGCGAATATCCACCTCCGAGGGGAGCACGTCCGACAGGCCGGGCTTGATGAGCACGTCGTCGAAGGTGAAGCCCTCGCGGGGACTGTTCTTGAGCATTGCCAACTCCGCTTGGGCCCGCACGTTTGTGGCGGGCTGGCTGGGCGGGTCGCGTCGAAAAAGCAGCTGGAAAGAGTAAATCCGCGCGGGTGGAGCACTCGCCCTGCCCGCCTGCTCGTCCGACTCGATAGCCCGCTTGGGTTGGCGGCGGCTCCTAGCACGTCCGCAGCCGGATTCATAGATGGTGCGGATTCAGCACTTACGGGGGTGAGTTTGCCTTGGCCGGGCGTTTGTAAGGAAACGGAGCGGGCTCCATCCCGGCGGCAGAGGCCGGCGCGGCCGCGGCCGCCATGGTGCGGAGTTCCTCGATGATCGCGCTGTTGAGAATGGCTTCGAGGCGGACCAGCGCGCGGGCGACCGGTACACCGTCGACAACCCGATGATCGAACATCAAGCGCACCGGACAACGCTGGTCGGCACCGATCATTCCATAGGTCAGAAATATCGGCGCCACGGCAATCGGATGGATGAGTTCGGCCCCGAACGCCGACACCGTTGACACCACGAAAGTTCCGAAATAGTTGCCGCGTTGCCGCCCGATGCTAAAGCCAAGCCACCAAAGCAGCCGACGCAGCGGCCCCGGCAATCTCGCAATGGCAAGCACGCGGCGGAAGTCCTTGATCTCATCCAGCGGCGCCTCTTTGGCGTCGCGGATCATCTGCGCAAGATCGCGGATGCGGTAGGCCGCCGGATTTTTGACCATGCGTGGCAAAACAACCGGCTCGCCGTGATAGACGCGATCGATCGCAAACATGGTGACGCTGGCAGGGTATTCGTAAAGATGCGGCCAGGGCCACTTGAGAAAAACACGCCTGAGCTCTGGCAACTCTTGCGCCGTGAGGGCGAAAGCCTTGCCGAACAGCGCGACCCACGGCGGCCGCGGCGAGCAGGCATTGCGGGCTGCCGCCACCGCGCCGAGATCCATCGTTCTTTCGATCGGAATACTCGGTATCGTTGCCGACAGGCGCATATAGTCCGCGACGATGCGCCGAGGAATTGAAACGGGAAGTGGTCGGCCGCGCATGTTCGCTCATTCCCGGCAGGTCACGCGAGTGAAAGGGGGACCGCACGGCTTTGCCGGCAAGTGTACAGCAGAGTAGGTTGGCCGCAACCGAGACCAAGCAAAGCGAGTTAAGCGATTGCCACCCCATGCCGGGTAAAGCTTTGATGACGCAGAGATCGGCGGTCGCCTTTTGGGCTCTTCGGGTCATCGTCGCCTTGGCCGTACCGCTCCTGCTTGCCGTAACCGCGCATGCGCAGGACGCAGCCGACGAACGCCGCTGCACCGGACAATGGCGCGCCACCAATGAGGGGCGCATTGCGTCCTGCACGGCGCTGATCGATTCCGGCCGTTATCAACCGGCCAATCTCGCCATCCTGCATCAAGATCGGGGCATGGCCCTGCGCGCCAAGGGCGACCTCGCGGGCGCGCTCGAGGATTTCACGGCCGCGGTCACCCTCAATCCGAGCTACGCGCGTGCTTTCGCCGAACGCGGCAGCGTGCACTTGGCACGGCACGACTTGGACACCGCCATCGCCGATCTCGACGCCGCGATCAAACTCAACGGCACCGACGCCAGCGCGTTCATGACGCGTGGCAATGCTTTCGACGAGAAGGCGGACTTCGACCGTGCCATCGCCGACTACAACGAGGCAATCCGACTGTCCGCGAACTACGCCGCGGCCTACTTCAATCGCGGCCTCGCGTTCCGCCGCAAGGGCGACTTCGACCATGCCATTGCCGATTATGACCAGGCCATCAGGCTCGATCCGAAAAATACCGCAGCGCTCAATAATCGCGGCATCGTCTGGTATCAGAAAGGCGATCTCGACCGCGCCATTGCCGATTACAATCAAGCGATCCGCCTCGACGCTGATTTCGCCGCCGCCTACAATAATCGCGGCGATGCGTGGCGCGCCAAGGGCGACACTGCCCGCGCTCTCGCCGATTTCGATCGTGCTATCAAGCTTTCACCGCAATTCGCGCTGGCTTACGACAATCGCGGCCTCGTCTTCTACCAGAATCGGGACTACGACCGCGCCATCGCCGATTTCGACACCGCCATCCGCTTCGATCCAACGAGCGCGGAAGCCTACATCAACCGCGGCAACGCGCATGACGACAAAGGCGACCGCAACGCCGCCATCGCCGACTACACTGAGGCGATCCGCCTCGACGCCAAGAACGCCCGCATCTATTACGATCGCGGCATTGCGCTGCGCCGCGACGGCAATCTCGACCGCGCCATCGCCGATTTGACCGAGGCGATCCGGCTCAATCCGCAACACGCCGGCGCCTACAACGAGCGCGGCTATGCTTACTTCCAGAAGCGCGATTACGATCGCGCCATCGCCGACTACGGTTCCGCGATCAAGCTAAATCCGAAGTTCGTCGTCGCCTACGACAATCGCGGCAACGCTTTTGACGACAAGGGTGACCCAGACCACGCCATCGCCGACTACAGCGAGGCCCTGCGCATCGATCCGAGTTATGCCGTCGCGCTCTACAATCGCGGCATCGCTTGGCGGCGCAAAGGCGACCTCGATCGCGCGATCGCCGATTATGATCAGGCGATCAAATTCAATCCGACGGCGGCGGCCTACAATAACCGGGGCAGCGCCTGGCAGGCCAAGGGCGAGAACGAGCGCGCCATTGCCGATCTCGATCAAGCCATCAGGCTCGATCCGCGCTCGGCGGAGGCCTACATTAACCGCGGCAACGCCAAACGCGAGCGGCTCGACCTTGCCGGCGCCATCACCGACTACACCCGCGCCGTTGAGCTGTCGCCCACCGCCGCACTCGCCTTTTATAATCGTTCCTGGGCTCGCTACCTCGCCGGCGACAACGTCGCGGCACTGGCCGACGCCGACCGCGCCATCGCGCTCAACGGGCATTCGGCCAGCGCCTTTTCGACGCGCGGTCTGATCCGTGAGCGGCTCGCCGATACCGGCGGCGCCATCGCCGACTTCCGCAAAGCACTGGAGATCGATCCATCGTTCCAGCAGCCCGCCGAAGGTTTGCAGCGGCTCAAAGCCGCCGCCCCAGCGAGCCGATAGAAGACATGCCCCCGAGCGTGCCGCCGAGCTCGTACGACCGCGTTGTGCCGCTGATCGTCGCGGTGGCGCTGTTCATGGAAAACATGGACTCCACCGTGATCGCGACGTCGCTGCCGGCCATCGCGCGCGCGCTCGGAACCAACCCGCTGGCGCTGAAGCTCGCGGTCACCTCCTACCTGCTAGCGCTCGCCATCTGCATCCCCGCGAGCGGCTGGACCGCCGACCGCTTCGGCGCCCGCCACGTCTTCCGCATCGCCATCGGCGTCTTCGTGCTCGGCTCGATCGGCTGCGCGCTGTCGCGTTCGCTCGAAGAATTCGTGCTGGCCCGGATCGTTCAGGGCATGGGCGGGGCGATGATGACGCCGGTCGGTCGCCTCATTTTGGTGCGCAGCATCGATAAGCGGCTCTTGGTCCACGCCATGTCGCTAGTGACGATACCGGCGCTGGTCGGCCCGATCTGCGGTCCTCCGCTCGGCGGCTTCATCACGACTTACGCATCGTGGCACTGGATCTTCCTCATCAATGTGCCGATCGGTCTTATCGGCCTGGTGATGGCGACCCGTTACATTCCCGATATCCGCACCGAACGGCCCGCTCCGTTCGACTATGCCGGCTTCATCCTGTCAGGGCTGGGCATCGGCGGGCTGGCCTTCGGACTTTCGGTCATGGGCCTGGAGTTTTTGCCGGTCGGCGTGGTCGCCGCGCTGCTCGGTGTCGGCGCGGCCTCGACGGTGGCTTACATCGTTTATGCCAGACACAAAGCGGCGCCGATCCTCGATCTGGGGCTGCTCAAGCTGCCGACGTTTCGCGCCAGTATTTTTGGCGGTTTCCTGTTCCGGCTCGGTATCGGCGCGCTGCCGTTTCTATTGCCGCTCTTGCTGCAGATCGGCTTCGACCTGACGCCGTTCCAATCCGGCCTCATCACTTTTACCGGGGCGCTCGGCTCGATGTTCATGAAGGCCGCCGTCGCCGGCGTGCTCAGACGCCTCGGCTATCGTCCGGTGCTCGTTTACAACAGCCTTCTCAGCGCCGCGTTTCTCGCCGCTTGCGCCAGCTTCGTTCCCGGCATGCCGTTTGCGGCGATGATCGTCATCCTGCTCAGCGGCGGCTTTTTTCGCTCGCTGCAATTCACCAGCATCAATACGCTCGCCTATGCCGAGATCGAGCCGCAGCTGATGAGCCGGGCGACCACGCTGGTCTCGGTCGCCCAACAATTGTCGTTATCGACCGGCGTCGCCGTCGGCGCGCTGGTGGTCGAGACTACGCTGCGGTTGAAGCACGGCACCACCATGAGCGCTATGGACTTTCCGCCGGCGTTCCTGGCGGTCGGCGCGCTGTCCGCCTCCGCTGCGTTCGTATTTGCGCGGCTTCCGCCCGACGCGGGAGCAGAGCTGTCCGGCCGGAAAGTAGCGCAAGAGGCGGTAGACAATCCCTAAGCCGGTGACGTCTCACGCCCGCGAAAACCGCGGGCGAGGAGATAAAGTTCGGCCGAATCGCTGCGGCTCGCCGGCGGTTTGACGTGTTTGACGCTGGCGAAATCGCGCTTGAGCTCGGCAAGCAAGGCTGCTTCGGTGCCGCCTTGCAGGACTTTGCAGAGGAAGCTGCCGCCCGGAGCGAGCACCTCCCGCGCAAAATGCGCCGCCGCCTCGGCGAGCGCCATGATGCGGATGTGATCGGTCTGCCGGTGGCCGGTGGCGTTGGCCGCCATGTCCGAGAGCACGAGGTCGGCCTGCCCGCCGAGCAAGTCCTTGAGCCGTTGCGGCGCGGTGGCGTCGAGAAAATCGAGCTTGAGGAATTCGACTTCAGCGATCGGCTTCATGTCGAGAATGTCGATCGCCAGCACCCGTCCGCCCGCGCCGACGCGCCGCGCGGCGATCTCGCTCCAGCCCCCCGGCGCCGCGCCGAGATCGACGACGCGCGCTCCCGGCTTGAGCAGCCGATATTTGTCGTCGAGTTCGGCGAGCTTATAAGCCGCACGGGAGCGGAATCCTTCGCGCTTGGCGCGCGCCACATAAGGGTCTCTGATCTGGCGTTCGAGCCAAGTCCGCGATGAGAGTGTGCGGCGCTTCTCGTCCTTGAGTCGCGCCATGGCCGATCAGGCCTCTCCCCACACGCCGTCGGCGCGCATCATCTCGACCAGCATGCCCTCGCGCAGGCCGCGATCGGCGACGCGCAGCCTCGGGCAGGGAAAGGCGCGGCGGATCGCGTCGAGGATGGCGCAGCCGGCGAGCACGAGGTCGGCGCGCTCGGCGCCGATGCAGGGGTTGGCCGCGCGTTCGTCGAAACTCATTGCCACGAGTTCGGCAACCACGCGCGAAATCTCGTGGTCGGAAAGCCAACAGCCGTCGACGCGCCGGCGGTCGTAGCGCCGCAGCCGCAAGAACACCCCGGCGATCGTCGTGACCGTGCCCGACGTGCCGAGCATGTGGAAGTCGTCGAGGCCGGCGCGATGCGCGTGCGCGAATTGCTCCACGAACGCGCCGACCTCTTCGACCATGGCGTCGTAGACCTCGCGGGACACCGCGGTGCCGCCATAGCGCTCCGCCAGCGTGACGACACCGACCGGAAACGACGCCCAGCCGATGATGTCGGGCCGCGGCGGCCCGCGCCGGACGCCGTTCGGGCGGCCCAGCCGCACCAGCTCCGAGGAACCGCCGCCGATATCGAAGAGGATGACGCCGGTCGCGGCTGGATCGAACAGCTCGGTACAGCCGGCCGCCGCCAACCTTGCCTCGGTCGCGGCATCGACGATCTCGAGCTCGAGGCCGGCTTGCTCGGCGACGCGGGCGCGGAATTCTTCGCCGTTCTCGGCCGCGCGGCAGGCCTCCGTGGCAATGAGCCGCGCCCGCCGCACGCCGCGCGCGCGCATCTTGTCGCGACAGACCAACAGCGCCTCGACCGCCCGTGTGATCGCCGCCTCGCTGATGCGGCGCGAAGCAGCCACGCCCTCACCGAGACGAATGATGCGGGAGAACGCGTCGATCACGCGAAACCCGTCGGCCGTCGGACGCGCGATCAAAAGCCGGCAATTATTGGTGCCGAGATCAAGCGCAGCGTAGGTTCCATCGGCCCGATCGTTCAGGAACGCTTGCGGTTCGTCGCGCCCGAAGCC
>JBAPYW010000016.1:0-38530 GCA_049284935.1 Xanthobacteraceae bacterium | reverse complement strand
CGGCGCGACAGGAGCCGAAGCGCCGGACGCGTCGGCCGCCGAAGCCGCCGGCGGGGGCGGTACCGCCGCGCTGGGCGGCGGATCGAGCGGCCCTTTGCGCCCGCAGGCAGATAGACCGAGAGCGACGGCCGTGACGAGCACGGCCAGCGCGAACCTGACGCTCAAACGATCAAAGGCCAAAAGACGCTCCCCGCCCGCTTCGGCGACAGCATAGCAGATCGAACCGCAGCGGCGAGATTTTGGCGATCACACCTTGCCAGCGGGTTTACCTATAGCCGCCGGAATCGGACGCTAAAGCCGCTTCAGCCAGCGTTTGGCCTGCGCGCGTACGTTTTTGGGCGCGGTGCCGCCATAGACTTCGCGGCTTTTTACCGAGTTTTCGACCGACAGCACGCCAAAGACCGCGCCGGTGATGCGCGGCTCGATTGCCTGCATAGCGGCAAGCGGCAGCTTGTCGAGCGCAACCCCGGCTGTTGCCGCCGCCGCCACGATCCGGCCGGTGACGTGGTGGGCCTCGCGAAACGGCAGTTTGAGCGTCCGCACCAGCCAGTCGGCGAGATCGGTGGCGGTGGCATAGCCCTCGGCCGCGGCTTGCCGCATGCGCGCCAGGTCGGGCTCCAGGTCGCGCACCATGCCGGCCATGGCGCCGATCGACACGGCCAGCGTGCCGAGCGCGTCGATCGTCCCTTCCTTGTCCTCCTGCATGTCCTTCTGATAGGCGAGCGGCAGCCCCTTCATCACCATGAGCAGCGCCGTGAGTGCGCCGACGACGCGCGCGGTCCGCGCGCGGACAAGCTCGGCGGCGTCGGGATTGCGCTTCTGGGGCATGATCGACGAGCCGGTGGTGAACTTGTCGGAGAGCCTGACCAGCCCGACCAGCGGCGACGACCAGATCACGATCTCTTCGGCGAACCGCGACAGATGCACCGCGGTGATGGCGCAGGCCGACAGCGTCTCCAGCACGAAATCGCGGTCGGCGACGGCGTCGAGCGAATTCGCCATCGGCCGCGCAAAACCCAGCGCCTTCGCGGTCATGGCGCGATCGATCGGAAACGAGGTGCCGGCAAGGGCCGCGGCGCCGAGCGGGCTTTCGTTGAGGCGGCCCCGCGCGTCGGCGAAGCGGCCGCGGTCGCGCGCCGCCATCTCGACATAGGCAAGGAGGTGGTGGCCGAAGGTCACCGGCTGCGCCGTCTGCAAATGGGTGAAGCCCGGCATCACGGTCGCGGCGTGCTCCAACGCCTTCTCGGCCAGCGCGCGCTGATAGGCGGCAAGCACGGCGTCGATCCCGTCGAGCCAATCGCGCACCCACAGCCGGAAGTCGGTCGCCACCTGATCGTTGCGCGAGCGGGCGGTATGCAGGCGCCCGGCGGTCGGCCCGATCAGCTCGGCGAGCCGGCTCTCGACATTCATATGAATGTCCTCGAGCGCGCGCTTGAAGGTAAATTTGCCGGCCTCGATCTCTGACAGGATCGTGTCTAGACCGTGAGCGATGCGCTTTGCATCTTGCGCCGTAATGATGCCGGTTTTGGCGAGCATCGCCGCATGCGCCTTGCTCGCGGCAATGTCCTGCCGGTAGAGGTGGCGGTCGAAATCGATCGAGGCATTGATGTCCGCCATGATGGGGTCGGGATCTGCCCCGAAGCGTCCGCCCCACATCTTGTTGCTGCTCATGTTGCGTCCGCCGAGGTTTTACCGCCGATGACCGAGCTGCCCACCGAGCCCTATGACAAAGTCCGCCGCCGTAAGATGACCGCACTGGCGTTGTGCGGCGCCATCGCCGTGCTGGCGGGGGTATACGGGATTGGGCGTCTGCGAAGCAATCCGGCCGCGGCGGCTTGTGCGTCCGCGGTCGAGACCGCCGGCCGCATCGCGCCTTTGGCGCATGGTGAAGTCGCGGCGCTGACGGTGGCGCATACGCCGTTCCGCATCCCCGACCTCGCATTTAAGGACGCCGAAGGCCATGAGCGGACGTTGGCCGACTGGCGCGGCCGTACCGTCCTCATCAACCTCTGGGCGACTTGGTGCGTGCCATGCCGCAAGGAGATGCCGGCCCTCGACGCGCTCCAATCCGGCCTCGGCGGCCCGAAATTCGAGGTCGTCGCCATCAATATCGATACCCGCGATCCGGCAAAGCCGGTGGCGTTCCTCAAGGACATCGGCGTGACGCACCTGGCCTACTATTCCGATCCAAGCGCAAAGGTGTTCCAGCAGCTGAAATTGGCCGGCAAGGCTTTCGGCATGCCGACGACGCTGATCGTCGACCGCTCCGGCTGCGAGATCGGCGAAATGGCCGGACCCGCCGAATGGGCCAGCGCCGATGGCGTCAAGCTGCTCCGCGCCGCGCTCCCAAGCAGCCAGAATTGAACGGACGCACGCGATGATCGGCCGTCCGCTCCCCACTATCGCCTGTCTGGTCGCCTTCGCCGCCCTCGTCGCACTTTCGCCGGCGCGCGGGCAAAACCTGCAGCCGCGCCCCGAGCGGGACTGCAGTGAGATCGAGCGCGACTATGAGCTGATCAAAGCCGAAGCCGTATCGGTGCAGATCAATATGGCGCTGTTCGCGGCCGCCGACAAAGGCTGTGAGGCTTTGGCGCGCAAGCTCCTTGACGCCGGCGCGTCGCTGTTGGCGCGCGACCGCCGCGGCGGCAGTCCGCTCGCGCACGCCGCGCGCGGCGGCCAGATCAAACTCGTCGAACTCTTCCTCGCCAAGGGTGCGCCGATCGATGCCCGCAACGTCGACGGTGGCACGGCGCTGTTCGCCGCCGCCGAAGCCGAGAAGCATTCGACGGTTGCCTTGCTGCTGACCAAGGGCGCCGATCCAAACCTTCCCGGCCGCAAGGGCGTCACGCCGCTGATGGCCGCGGCTTTCAAAGGCAACGGCCGTATCTGCGACGCGCTGCTGGCGCGCGGCGCCGATCCGAACGTGCGCGACGAGACCGGCAAGACGGCCATGGTCTATGCCGCCTCGCGCGGCTTCGACGATATCGTGGTCCGGCTCATTGACGCCGGCGTCGACCCGCGGGCGCGCTACGGCAACGACCTCACCGCGCTGATGTGGGCGGCCGGCCACGACGAAGGCGTCGGCGCCGCGGCGGTCGGGCGCGTTGTCGATCTTCTGCTCGCGCACGGCGCTTCGCTCGACGACGCCGACAATCGCGGCCGTACCGCGCTGATGATCGCCGCCGGGCTCGGCGACGTGGCCGTCGTCGATCTCCTGCTTCAGCGCGGCGCCGACCGGACGTTGAAGGACAAGCAGGGCAAGACCGCGCTCGATTTGGCGGCAAGTGCCAACGTGCGCGCGAAGCTCGCGGCGAAGTGATCTTCTCTTTCCTCCCGCTTCGCGGAGGGAGGAAAACCTTCACATCCCGGCAAGCCAGGCTGCCATCGCCGCGATCTCCTGGTCCGTCAGTCCCTTCATGAACCCGGTCATGCCCGGATTGTTGGCGCGCCCGCCGCTGCGAAAGTCCAGCATGGTCTTTTGCAGATAGGCTTGCACTTGGCCGGCGAGGCGCGGCTGGGTGCTGTCGCCTTTAAATCCTTCCTGATGGCAACTGGTGCAGACGACGGACGCATTGACGCGCTGCGCCTCGGCGGCGGCGTCCGGCGCCGCCGGCTTTTGTTGCAGGTCGGGCCAGGCTTTCTTGGAGAAATATTGCGCCAGCGCCATCAGGTCCGCTTGCTCGAGGCTTTGCGCGATCGGCGTCATTTGGTCGTTCTTGCGAGCGCCGGACTTGAAATCGCGCAATTCGAAGAACAGGTAGCCGAGCTGTTGGCCCCAGATCACCGGCACCGGGAACGATTGCTCCACCGGCACGCCGTTCTCGCCGTGGCAGGCCGTGCAGACTTGCGCCTTGTCCTCGATGCTTTCCGCGCGTGCCGCGGACGGCAGCAAAACCGCCAAAGCGAGCCATAGCGTCAGCGTCAGGTGTGGGCCGCAACGGTGGACCGGAACCTCATTCATCGCCAAGCCATCCTACCAAAAAAACGGACGGGGCCGTTTCCGGTCCCGTCCTGGCAATCGCCCCGAGGTGATCGGGTTCCGTTATTCCAGCGTGAAAGCGACGATGCTGTCGCCGCGCCGGGAATCGACCTGCACGTTTCCGCCAGCTGCCACCGCGATATATTGCTTGCCGCCGACCATGTAGGACGAGGGCGGCGCGTTGACGCCGGCGCCGGCCTGAAACTTCCAGAGCACCTTGCCGTCCTTGGCGTCATAGGCCTTGAACCAGCCGTTGCTCTCGCCGGCGAACACCAGACCGCCGCCGGTGGCGAGAATGCCGCCGATCATCGGTTGCGGCGTCTTCACCTGCCACTTGATCTTGCCGGTATCGTAGTCGACCGCGGTCACGTTGCCGGCCTGGATGCCGCCGGGGATGTTGGTGAAGGCGCCGCCGAGCCACAGCTTGCCGTTGGGATAGGGCGAGCTATCCACGGTGTAGGTCATCTCTTGCTCGAGATTGATCGCGTAGGCCAGGTGCAGACCGGGATCGGTCGCCATCGGCGACCACTCGACGCCGCCATTGGCGCCGGGGAACATGCGTGCCGACTTGGGATCGAGCGGTTTGGTAGGCGTCGGCAGCGTCCACCTGTCCTTCTGCGACACCATCGGCTCGGAGAAGCGGATCAGCTTGCAATCCTTGCGATCGTGCACATAGACGTAGCCGGTCTTGCCGGCGTGCATGACGCCCGGGACCGTCTTGCCGCTCGCGTCTTTCACATTGACCAGGACCGTGGGGCTCGTGGCGTCGAGATCCCAGAGGTCGTGGGCAATGTATTGGAAGTAGCAGGCCAGCTTGCCGGTATCGAGATCGACCGAAACCAGCGAATCCGTATAGAGGTTGTCGCCGGGACGCAGCGAACCGTCGAGATCGGGCGACGGATTGCCGACCACGAAATAGATGCGCTTGGTGGCGAGGTCGACCGAGGGATTCTGCCACACGCCGCCGCCGAGCGTTTTGTAGGGATCGCCGGTCTTGGCGAGTTGCGCCTTCTCGGCGGCGATATCGCGGTGCATGTCGCGGCCGGTGGCGTCCTTGGTCGCCCAGACGCCGACCGAGTTCTCCGGAATCGTGTTGAAGGTCCAAAGCAGCTTGCCGTCATTGGCGTCGAACGCCTTGACGAAGCCGCGGATGCCGTACTCGCCGCCATTGGTGCCGATGAGGATTTTCCCATCGACCGCCGTCGGCGCCATCGTCTCGCTGTAGCCGAGCGACGGGTCGGGAACGATTGGCTGCGACCAGACCAGCTTGCCGGTCTTGGCGTCGATCGCATCGAGCTTGGCGTCGAGCGTGGCGAGGTACACCTTGTCGCCATAGACCGCGGCGCCGCGATTGTTGGGCCCGCAGCAATAGACCGTGACCGGCCCCATTTCGTGCTTGTAGTGCCAAATCTGCTCGCCGGTCTGCGCGTTGAGGGCATAGACGTGATCGAACGAGGTAGTGACGTACATCACGCCGTCGACGACGATCGGTGAGGTTTCCATCGACTCTCTGATGTCGGTCTGGAAAATCCAGGCGACGTGCAGCCCTTTGACATTTTTGGTGTTGATTTCGCTGGCCGGATGGAAGCGCGTCTGATCGTAATTGCCGTTGGTCGCCAGGAAGTTCTTGCTGTCCTTGGCGGCGTTGTTGAGCATCGCCTGCGTGACATTCGGCGCCGCCGGCGCCTTGGCGTTGCCGCCGCCGCCGCCGCCGCCGGTCTCTTGCGCCACGGCAACAAGTCCCAGCGGGACCGCCAGCGCCCCCGCAAGCAGAATCGTCGTCCCTATTCGCTTCATAGGTTCCTCCCGTGCGCGACATTGCGCGATGAGCGGCCGTTGTTCCGGCCGTGCATTCTTTAATTCTGGGCGCCAGCGTGGCAATGGAACCGTGAACTGTCAAGGTAGACGCGGCGTAGCGGCGCGGCGATGGATCATTCCGCACATCTGGGTGCATCCGGCGCGTGTGGGCAGCCTCCCATGGCCGCATCAGGCGGCAGGCTTGAGGCGGCGCCGAATTGCTCTTCTCCCTGAAGCCAGCGGTCGGACGCATCCGGCTTGACAGCTCCGACGGTTCTTCTATAGTTAACTATATGGTTAAGTTTAATGCCGCGCCTCTCGACCGCACCTTCGCGGCCCTTGCCGACCCGACGCGGCGGGCCTTGCTGGCACGGCTCGCCGAGCGACCCGGATTATCGATCAGCGCGCTGGCGGAGCCGTTCGGCGTGTCGTTGCCGGCGATCATGAAACATCTCGACGTCCTCGCCGACGCCGGACTGGTGGCACGCGCCAAGTCGGGCCGCACCGTCACCTGCCAGCTCAATGCCGCGCCGATGCACGACGCCATCGCCTGGCTCAATCGCTACGAACGCTTCTGGTCCGAGGCCCTTCGCCGCCTCGCCGTGTTTCTCGAGGAGGAAGAGTCATGCCCGTCCAATCCGCCGTCAAGCCAAGCCTCACCCTCAAGCGGCGCCTCAAGGCGTCCCCGGCCAAAGTCTTCGCCGCATGGACGGATCCGGAAAAAGTGAAACGATGGATCGCACCCGGAGAGGCCACAACCATACGGGCCGAGAACGATGCCCGCGTCGGCGGTCGCTATCGCGTTGTGATGCGCTCGCCCGGCGGCGAGGAACACGATGTCAGCGGCGTCTATCGCGAGGTGGTCGCGAACGAGAAGCTAGTCTTCACTTGGGCCTGGAAAAGCACGCCGGAGCTGGAATCGGTGGTAACCGTGCTGCTCAAGGCTGATGGCGATGGTACTTTGCTGACGCTGACGCACGAGCAGTTCGCTGACGAAGACGCACGCGACCGTCACCAGCACGGCTGGAATGGCGCCTTGGACAAACTCGAGAAGCTAGTCGCGTGAGGGACACAGGATTGGAATATACAACGGCAACAATAACGCCCGCCACCAACATAGGAGCAGTTCATGAACTGGTCACACGGTCATTTTCATTGGAACGAGCTGATGACGCGTGATGTCGCGCGCGCGAAGAAATTTTATTCTGACGCGCTAGGCTGGAGCTTCGAGGCGATGCCGTCGGGCGGTGGAATGACCTATTGGATCGCCAAAATGGGCGGCGAGCCGGTCGGCGGCCTCTTCGATATCAGCGGTCCCGAGTATAAGGACGTCCCGGAAGCTTGGATGGCCTATATCGCGGTCGACGACGTCGACGCGCGCGTCAAGAAAGCGACCAAGGCCGGCGCCAAGGTCATGAAACCGGCCTTCGACGTGCCCGGCGTCGGCCGCATCGTCATCCTCACGGAACCCGGCGGCGCCGGCATCGGCTGGATGACGCCGGCGAACGCCTGAAGCAGCGAAGTGAGGAACCGCAACATGCAACCGCAGAAAATCGTCTCCCATGAGGAGTGGCTCGTTGCCCGCAAGGCGCATCTCGCGGAGGAAAAAGCATTTACCCGCGCGCGAGACGCGCTGAGCCGCAAGCGGCGCGAGCTGCCCTGGGAAAAGGTCGAGAAGAATTATGTGTTCGGCGGTCCGAACGGCAAGGAAACGCTGGCCGGGCTTTTCGGCAAAAACAGCCAGTTGGTGGTCTACCACTTCATGTTCGGCCCCGATTGGCAGGAGGGTTGCCCGAGTTGTTCACTGCTGGCCGATCATTTCGACGGCTTGGTCACCCACCTCGCGCAACGCGACGTCGCCTTCGTGGTCGTGTCGCGCGCGCCGCTGCCGCAAATCGAGGCGTTCGAGCGGCGCATGGGCTGGCATTTCAAATGGGTGTCCTCGCTCGGCAGCGACTTCAACTTCGACTATCACGTGTCGGCTACGCCGGAGGAGAAAGCCAAAGGCGTCGCGAACTATAACTACGAAGTGACCGAATTCCCGAGCGACGAACGCCCGGGCACCAGCGTCTTCTACAAGGATCCGGCCGGCGGGATCTTCCACACCTATTCGTGTTACGGGCGCGGCCTCGACATTCTGATCGGCGCCTACAATTTCCTCGATCTCGTCCCCAAAGGCCGCGACGAGGACGGCCTCGCCTACGGCATGGCTTGGGTGCGCCACCACGACAAATATGCGGGCGCGGTCGTCGATCCTAAGGCCACATACAAGGAGCCGAAGGCCTCGGATTCGTGCTGCGATTAAGGGGCGCAGTTGCCCAAAAGCGGAGCGAATTCCAAGGATGCGGTTTTCGCTCGAAAGGTGATCCCGGATGCCGCTTCATCCGGACCACAACCGATCCGCCGAATAGGTCGAAACCACTGCTGGGGAGGAAAATCAGATGTCGCCCGAACTCAAATATCTGGCTCTCACGGCAATGCTCACGGCGTCGCTGTGGATTCCGTATATCGCTGCGCAGGTTATCACCAACGGATTTCTGGCCGCACAAAACTACGTCGATCCGACGCCGCGCCCGGTGCCGCTTTGGGGGAAACGTGCGGACCGTCTCTATCTCAACGCCGTCGAGACCTTCGCACCTTTTGCGGCGCTGGTGGTCCTCATCCAGCTGGCCGGCAAGAACGATTCGATGACGGCCTTCTGGGCGATGAGCTATTTCTGGCTGCGGGCGGCTCACGCCGTTGTCTATCTAGCCGCCATTCCGTTCATCCGGACAATCATTTTCGTGCTCGGCTACGTGTGCATCATCGGGCTTTTCGTCGAACTGATGAAGTAGTTCATCTCGTCATTGCGAGGAGCGAAGCGACGGAGCAATCCAGCGAAGCGCTGGATTGTTTTCGCACTGCGCGCCTCGCAACGGACTATTCGGGCGCGGAGAAACACGCGCGTTCAAGCCGACAGAAAATACACAAGCTCAGCGCGTCGGCGCCGGCTTACCCCCGCGATAATCGTACAAACCGCGCCGCGACAAAAGCGCAACCGAACAGTTCGCCGTCGTGCTGTGATTAGAGCAAGAACCAGCGCCGCCGCCTGAACTATTGCGGCGCCGGCGGCGGCGTCATGATCGATCCTGTCGCCACCGACATGGCTTCGTTATTCTCAAGTTCATTCCATAGCGGATCGTCACGATTCATGCGGCTGAGTTGGCTGGCCGACAGCGGCACAATGGCGTTGATCATCTGATCGAGAATGTCGATCTGCGCGCCGGTGAACTCCGAGATATCCGGATCCTGCAAGCAGATCATCTCCCGGCGGGTATAATCGGTGACCGTGACGGTCCGCTCTTCGACCTTGCCTTCCCTGACCAGCCGACCGACTGCCCGGACAATGTCCTGGGACATCGGCCCGTGTAGCGTTCGCGCATAATGCTGTAGCCCGGTAATGGTCACGCCGTGCCAGCGGTAATGCTGCAGATCGGCGCACCACAAGATTTTATTGAGCTTGACGTGCCCGAGCTTACTGGAGTTCGCTTTGGCGATGACATAATGCACCGCCGCTGCCACGCGCTGGCCGTCGACGGTGTCGCGTCCCCACACCTGTCTCAGTATGACCGAGCTCAACCGGTGGAGATCTGTACTTGTCATAGGTCGATCTTATCCGGCCGCGCGCCGAGCGCCAGCGCCGAACGGTAAATCCACCGGATAATTTGCGAAGTGTCGAGCAGACGAAGCTTTAGCGCGTCGGCACCGGCTTCTCGCCGCGATAATCGTAGAAGCCGCGCCGCGTCTTGCGGCCGAGCCAGCCGGCCTCGACGTATTTCACTAAGAGCGGACACGGCCGGTATTTGGAGTCCGCCAAGCCCTCGTGCAGCACCTGCATGACCGACAGACAGGTGTCGAGCCCGATGAAATCGGCGAGCTCCAGCGGCCCCATCGGGTGATGGGCGCCGAGCCGCATCGCGGTGTCGATCGCCTCGACATTGCCGACGCCTTCATAGAGCGTGTAGATCGCCTCGTTGATCATCGGCAGCAGGATGCGGTTGACGATGAAGGCGGGGAAATCCTCGGAGACCGCGATCTGCTTGCCGAGCCTAGCGATGAATTGCTTGGTGGTCTCGAAGGTCGCGTCGTCGGTGGCGATACCGCGGATCACCTCGACCAGTTCCATCAGCGGCACCGGGTTCATGAAATGAATGCCGATGAAACGCTCGGGGCGGTCGGTGGCGGACGCGAGCCGGGTGATCGAAATCGACGACGTCGAGGTGCCGACAATGGTGTCGGGCTTGAGCGACGGGCAGAGCGCACCGTAGATCTTGCGCTTGACCTCCTCCTTCTCGGTCGCGGCTTCGATCACGAGATCGCAATCGGCGAACTCGTTCAGCGTTTTTGCCGCGCTGATGCGATCGAGGGCAGCCTGCCGCTGGTCGTCAGTGATGCGCTGGCGGCTGACCTGGCGCGCCAGATTGCCGCTAATGGTGGCAAGCCCCTCGGCAATGCGCTCGGCGACGACGTCGTTGAGCAACACGTCGAAACCCGAGAGCGCACAGACATGGGCGATCCCGCTGCCCATCTGGCCGGCACCGACGACGCCGACCTTGCGGATGGAAAACGCCGTCGCCTCGGCGCGTGCGCCGCGCGTCATCGGCCGCTCCTGCACTTCGACCATCTTCGCTTACCTTCTTCGACGATCCGCACTAGCCGCTCAACGACTGCGTTTTTCGAGCTCCTGGGCCAGCTCCGGCAAGGCCTGATAGAGGTCCGCTACCAGTCCATAGTCGGCCACCTGGAAGATCGGTGCTTCCTCGTCCTTGTTGATTGCGACAATGACTTTCGAATCCTTCATGCCGGCGAGGTGCTGGATAGCACCGGAGATGCCCACGGCGATATAGAGGTCCGGCGCCACCACTTTCCCGGTTTGCCCGACCTGCCAGTCATTCGGCGCGTAGCCGGCATCGACCGCCGCCCGCGAGGCACCGACCGCCGCGCCGAGCTTGTCGGCGACCGGCTCTATGTACTTGGTGAAGTTCTCGCGGCTTTGCATCGCCCGGCCGCCGGAAATGATGATTTTTGCCGAGGTCAGTTCCGGCCGCTCCGATTTCGAGAGTTCCTCGCCGACAAAGCCGGAAATGCCGGGGTCGGCCGCCGCCGCCACCGGCTCGATCGGCGCGGCAGAGGCGCCGTCGGCGGTCGCCTGGAACGTGGCGGTGCGCACCGTGATGACCTTCTTGGCATCGGTCGAGCGCACCGTCTGGATGGCGTTGCCGGCATAGATCGGCCGCTCGAACGTATCCGGCGCCGCGACCTTGATGACCTCGGAAATCTGCATGACGTCGAGAAGCGCCGCGACCCGCGGCATGATGTTCTTTCCCGTTGTCGTCGCCGCGGCCAGGATCGTTTCGTAGGGGCCGGCGAGCGAGACGATCAGCGCCGCAACAGGCTCGGCCAGCATGTGCTCGTAGACGGGCGCGTCCGCCAGCAGCACCTTCTTGACGCCGTCGAGCTTGGCCGCAGCCTCGGCGGCGGATCGGCAGTTATGACCGGCGACGAGAATATGCACGTCGGCGCCGAGCGCCTTGGCGGCGGTCAAAGCCTTAGCGGTCGCATCTTTCAGCGACTTATTGTCGTGGTCGGCGAGAAGAAGTGTCGGCATCAGATCGCCCCCGCCTCGTTCTTGAGCTTATCGAGCAGTTCGGCGACGGTCTTGACCTTGACGCCGGCCTTGCGCACGGGCGGCTCGGTGGTTTTGACGACGTCGAGCCGCGGCTTGGTATCGACGCCGTAATCGGCGGCGCTCTTGTCGTCGATCGGCTTCTTCTTCGCCTTCATGATATTGGGCAGCGACGCGTAACGCGGCTCATTCAACCGCAGATCGGCTGTCACGACCGCCGGCAGCTTGAGCTTGACCGTCTGGAAGCCGCCGTCGACCTCGCGCGTCACCATCAGCGCATCGCCCTCGATCGCCACCTTGGAGGCGAAAGTGCCCTGCGGCCAGCCCAGCAGTGCCGCCAGCATCTGGCCGGTCTGGTTGCAATCGTCATCGATCGCCTGCTTGCCCATGATGATAAGGCCGGGCTGTTCCGCCGCCGCGATGGCTTTGAGGATTTTCGCCACCGCGAGCGGCTCGACGGCACCCTCGGTCTTGACCAGGATGCCGCGGTCGGCGCCCATCGCCAAAGCGGTACGGATGGTCTCAGCCGCCTGCGGCGGCCCGATGGAGACCGCGATGACCTCAGTGGCCTTGCCCGCCTCCTTGAGGCGGAGCGCCTCCTCGACGGCGATCTCGTCGAAGGGATTCATCGACATTTTGACGTTGCTCAGCTCGACGCCTGAGCCGTCTGACTTGACCCGGATTTTGACATCCTTGTCGACCGCCCGTTTCACGGGCACGAGAATTTTCATGGCTTGTTTCGGCTTTTATCGGCTTCCGCTGCGAAGGTCCCGGATGCTGCGGTGCGGCAACGTACCGGCGGTCGCGCCCGCGGTCAACGGATCGGCCGGGTAAAGGGCAAGGTGCTGGACAGCCCGCCATCGACCGGGAAGGCCTGGCCGTTGACATAGGAGGACTCGTCGCTGGCGAGAAACAGCGCCATGGCGGCTATTTCCGTCGGCGCCCCGGCGCGCTGCAGCGGGTTGAGCTGACCGATCTTGCCTTGCGTGCCGCGTTCGCGGGCGGCCTCGAAGATCGGCTTGGTCATGCCGGTCTCGATCAATCCCGGGCAGATGGCATTGACCCGCACCCCGGTTCCCAGGAGCGCGGTGGCCGCCGTCTGGGCGAGGCTGATGACGCCGGCCTTGCTGGCGCTATAGGGAGCGCCCCCGGCGTTGGCGCGCAAGGCCGCGACCGATGCCGTGAGAATGATCGAGCCGCGGCGCTTTTCCACCATGTGCGGGGCGGCATGTTTGATCGCCAGGAACGTTCCGATCAGATTGATCTGCAAGACGCGCTGCCAATGATCCACGCTCTGCTCGAACAGCGGAACCAAACCGCCGCTGACGCCGGCATTAGCATAGACCACGTCGAGCGCACCGAAACTCTTCAGCGCCTCTTCGACGAAAGCCTTGACGTTGTCTTCCTGGCTGGTGTCGACGGCCAAGAGCTGCACGGTGCCGCCATTTTGCGTGATGGTTTTCGCGGTCTCCGCCAACCCTTCCGCATTCTGATCGACGACAACCAAACGTGCGCCTTCGCGCGCGAACAAAATTGCGCTGGCGCGGCCGATGCCGCTTGCCGCGCCGGTGACGATTGCGACCTTGCCATCAAGCCGGCCCATGAACTCCCCCCTTCGTTCTTTACGCTCTCAACGGTTCTCGCCCGGCTGCCACAGCACGTCGCGCGCGCCTTTGTCGTTGGCATAGCGCGCGGCAACGAACAGGTAGTCGGAGAGCCGATTGACGTATTGCAACACCTCCGGCGTGACGCTCTCGTCCGGCTTGTCCTTGAGCTCGGCGATGAGCCGCTCGGCGCGGCGGCACACGGTGCGGGCGAGATGCAGATAGGCCGCCGCCGCAAAGCCACCCGGCAGGATGAAAGATCGCAGCGGCTCGAGCGCGGCATTGAGCCGGTCGATCTCGCTTTCGAGCCATGCCACCTGCGCCGCCGTCACCGTGAGCCGGGCGCCGCCCGGCCCCCTGCCCTTGCCGGGCGTGCACAGATCGGCGCCAAGGTCGAACAGATCGTTCTGGATGCGGGCGAGCGAGGAATCCAGCGCCACCTCACCGGCCGTATGCAAGCGCGCCACCCCGATTGCGGCATTGGTCTCGTCCAGGGTGCCGTAGGCGGCGATGCGCAGGTCGTATTTCTTGCGCCGCTCGCCGCTGCCGAGAGCGGTGGTGCCGTCGTCGCCGGTGCGCGTGTAGATCTTGTTGAGGACGACCATGGTGATTTCGCCGGACTTATTTCGCCATGACCCAGATCGTGACCATAATGATGACGATGGCGACGAATTGTAAGAGCACCCGCAGTCGCATCAGCTTCTGCGAGGTATTGCCGGAGCCGCCGCGCATCATGTTGACGAGGCCGAACAGCAGCACCACCGCGACCGCGCCGATGGCGATCGGGACGAGGCCGTGAGAGAGGAACTCTGACATGGGAGACCTTGTAGCCCGAATTGAACGGAAGCGAAATCCGGGAGCGGTATTTCAGCCTAGACTGTCCACGATGTCGCGCAGCCCGTCGTCGGCCAGCCACTTCGGGCCGGACCTGGTGCCTCAGCCCGGCCTACATAATGCCGTGCAAAGCCGGCCACGCCGATCAGGACATATCAGAAGCGATGGCCTCCGGCACGTCGTGCCCGAATGCGGTCACTTCCTCCTCAGCACCGCGTAAAAGAAGGCTCCCGCGGCCATGACGACACCAAGCGCGCCAAGAGCCAAAGAGGCGATGGCCGCCGGCGATACCGACTGCTGCGTTTGATAGATATCGATCGATCGCATGACCAACGAGGCGACAAAGAGAATCGTCGCGACAATCAGGCCTGTCTTCACCGCCTTTCGACGAGCAACTGAGGAGCCATTCATGGGCATGTCAGCCTCCTTGAAGCGCTTCCGGCAGTCCGATGTTACCGATCGGGCCGATCTCTAAGGTTGAATCCTCGATCTTGGCCCTGCATGCGTTAGTCGCATCGACGGGCCATGGCGTTCAATCTTGCTGCTGCCGCCACCGGCGTTTTTTAATCAGGTGCGCCGTCAGGTCCGGTATTGCTGGTCGCTGACGTGCTCCATCCAGTCGACGACTTTGCCGTTCAGCGCTTCCTGAATGGCGATATGCGTCATCGCCGTCATCGGCGCGGCGCCGTGCCAGTGTTTCTCGCCGGGCGGAAACCAGACCACGTCGCCGGGCCGGATTTCCTCCCTGGGGCCGCCGCATCGCTGCGCCCAGCCGAGACCGGACCTGACGATCAAGATCTGGCCGAGCGGATGGGTATGCCAACGCGCATGCTGCCCTTCCCTTAAGTTGACGGCGCTAGTCACTCCCCGGGCAGGAAGTCCGTGGAAGCGGCGAGCTTAGTCTGCGCTTCGAGACCAGCAATCCGCTTGCGCAGCGTCGCAAGGGTGCTCTCCAGCGCCTGTGAGCCGAGCAGCATGCGCAGCGGCGCAGGCTCCGCGTCGACGCTATCGATGATGCGCGCGGCCATTCGGGCTGGATCACCGGGGGCCAGACCGTTTTTGGAATCAAGCATCCGGAGGAAGGCGTGTGCGGGCGTGCCATCGTAGATCGGCATGAGATTTGCCACTTGCGCACTGCCGTGACGAAACTCGGTGCGCGCGCCGCCGGGCTCGACGATCGTCATGCCGATCCCGAACGGCGCGACCTCCTGGGCGACCGACTCCACAAAACCTTCGATGCCCCACTTCGTGGCGTGGTACATCGAGTTGCCCGGGAACGCGACTTGCCCGCCGTAGGAAGAGATCTGGATGATGCGTCCGCCGCCTTGCGCTCGAAGGTGCGGCAGCACGGCACGGATGAGCTGGATCGACCCGACCAGATTGGTCGCAACGATGTGGTCGACCTGCCTGTCGCTAAGCTCCTCCGCCGCGCCGAATAGGCCGTAGCCGGCGTTGCTAATGACCACGTCGATGCGTCCGAGCTGCGCGAACGAGCGTTCGACAACCTCGCGGATCGCCGCCACGTCGGTCACATCGAGCACTTCGGCGCGAAAGATTTCGGGATAACGCTTGACCAGGTCTGCGACCTTGCCGGTGCCGCGCACGGTTCCGATGACGCGGTCGCCGCGCTTAAGGAGCTGACCGGTAAGCTCGCGCCCGAAGCCGCTGCTGACGCCGGTGATGAACCATGTGCGTTGTGGCATCGTGATTTCTCTCGTAATTGCAGTAATTGTCAGTGCATGCGGCGAACCCGTGCCTTGCGCCGCACGCATCGTACGCGGCACGTTGTGAGGCTGGCCCCAGTTTGCTGACGCTTCCCAGTCGCCGTCGCGTCAGTTGTCATCGGTTCCTCCGTCTGCTTCGCTTGCATCGCCCGCTTCTCCTTCGGGGTCAGGTCCGGTATTGTTGGTCGGTGACGCGCTCCATCCAGTCGACGACTTTGCCGTTCAGCGCTTCCTGAATGGCGATATGCGTCATCGCCGTTGTCGGCGCGGCGCCGTGCCAGTGTTTCTCGCCGGGCGGAAACCAGACCACGTCGCCGGGCCGGATTTCCTCCTTGGGGCCGCCCCACCGCTGCGCCCAGCCGAGCCCGGACGTGACGATCAGTGTCTGGCCGAGCGGATGGGTGTGCCAGGCGGTGCGGGCACCCGGCTCGAAGGTGACGCTAGCGCCGCGAACACGTGCCGGTTCGGGCGCCTCGAACAGCGGGTCAATGCGCACCACGCCGGTGAAGTAATCCGCCGATCCCTCGGCGGACGGCCGTGAGCCGTTTCGTTTGATCTCCATGTCATTCCTCCGCGGTGTTGGGACAGTCAGTGCCGGCGTTTGTGCGGCGGCACGGCCGGCTGCCGCCAGAGCGAGGCCGCTCGTGGCGGCGAGCAGGTGTCGGCGCGTGATCATGGCGGATCCTGGCCGGTTGCATGGGCAACATTTAAGCCGCCTATCCACCGCGACTAGTCGCTATAATGTGCATGGACTTATGAGCGGATACGATAAATGCAGCGCGGTCGTCTGGATGATCTCCTGGCCTTCCTGGCCGTCGCGCGAGAGCGTAGCTTTACCAATGCTGCGGCAAAGCTTGGCGTTTCGCAGTCGGCGCTCAGCCACACCATCCGCGAACTGGAAGCCCGGCTGGGCGTTCGGCTGCTGACCCGTACCACCCGCAGCGTCTCGCCAACGGAAGCGGGCGAACGCCTGCTTCACAGCGTCGGCCCGCGGCTGGAGGGAGTCGAGGCCGAGCTTGCAGCGTTGAGTGAACTTCGCGAGAAGCCCACCGGCACCATTCGCGTCACGGCCACGGATTATGCGGCCGACACGATCCTCTGGCCGAAACTCACGAAGTTCCTGCGGCAGTATCCGGACATCAAGGTCGAGATCATCATCGACTATGGCCTGACCGACATCGTCGCCCAGCGCTTTGACGCCGGCGTACGCGAAGGCGAGCACGTGGCGAAGGATATGATCGCCGTGCGGATCGGGCCGGACATGCGCATGGCGGTCGTCGCGGCGCCGTCGTATTTCAGGAACCGGCCGGAACCGGAGAAGCCGCAGGATCTGGTGGGCCACAACTGCATCAATTTGCGTCTTCAGACACATGGCGGATTGTATGCCTGGGAATTCGAAAAGGGCGGTCGCAAACTGAAAGTGCGCGTCGAAGGCCAGCTCACTTTCAACGGCCCTTTCCAGATGCTCAACGCGGCGCTGGCCGGATGCGGCCTCGCCTATGTGCCGGAAGACCTGGCGCAGCCCCATCTCGCCAAGGGCCGGCTCAAGCGGGTGCTCGAGGATTGGTGCGCGCCGTACTCGGGTTACCACCTCTATTACCCCAGCCGCCGCCAGTCCTCGGCAGCCTTTACCCTGTTGGTCGACGCGCTGCGGCACCGGGGTTAGCGAACAAACGCGGCGACCTTGCCAGCTGGGACGTTTCTCAAGAAACCTTCACGATCGGCAGCGCAGGAATTGGGCCGACAAGAGGCCAAGGGCGCGATCGCGCGCCGCGGGCTACCTCTGCGTCGAGCCGTATCCATCGCCGCGCTCCGCCGACGTTACTTGCCCGCGAGCTTGGCAAGGCGAGCCGCCTTCATGACGTTCTTGATTGCAGAGGAAGGCTCGTCGCCTCGACAAGCCAAAGCGACGGCGCAGCGCGGTGCATCGCCTTCAAGATCGACGTAATTGACACCCGCAAAACGAAACTCGCTAAAAGATCGCGGCACGATCGATACACCGAAGCCGGCGGCCACCATCGGGATGACGGCCATGGCCTGCGGTGGCTGGTGGCCGAGCTTGGGGCGAAAGCCTGCATGTGAGCAAGCGGCGAGTATTGAATCAAACATGGCAGGACTAAAGTCCGGACCACAGAGGATAAACGTCTCTTTGGCAAGGTGCGCTAGCGGTAGCGTCGCGGAATTGGCCAATGCATGTGCCTGCGGCAACACGATCACGCAATCTTCGTCGACCAAAGGTTCAAGTGCGAGACCTGCGCTGGCATCGAGGGGGAGTGGCAAAAGACACACATCGATCCGTCCAGTACGTAGCCAAGCGATCAGTAGGGGATTGTTGGTTACCTCTAGTTCGTGGGCAATCGTGAGCTGCGGATAAAGCGTGTGGCACTTGCGAAGGACTTTCAGGATGATCGGATGGCAATAATAACCGCTGCTACCGACAATGATCTGCCCTGTTTCGCCGCGACCGCGGCGGCGCACTCCGACGGCCGCGTCGTCGACCTGTTTGAGGATGATGCGGGCCTGTTCAAGCAAGAGCTTTCCCCCATCCGTAAGCTCAGCCCCTCGGGCAAGCCGACGAAACAGCTGCGTTCCCAGCTCTTTTTCCAAATGTCGCATCTGCGCGCTCAGCGGCGGCTGACTGATGCGCAGCTTTCTGGCTGCACGCGTAAAGTTCAGCTCCTCGGCGACCGCAACAAAGTAGCGGAGTTGGCGCAGTTCCATCGGCCGTCTCCCTTTAGGGAGGAAGTCAGCAGTCGCCCTATTGGCGCGGCCTGACTTCGGCGTGGCAACCATACCGAACACATATCGAAAGCGCCATACGAAGGTATTGGACAATCGCTGCTTCGTTTTCCATCTCCTCTGCCAGAGGCTCAGGACGTTGAAACAAGGCAGCCATGAACGATTCTACAATAAAAGCCTTACAGGCGGAAAATCGGCACCTTCGATGCTTAGTGACCTCATTGAGCATTACATTGTTGCGAAAGGTTGCTGTTGAATCAGGGAAAGACCGAGCCGCCAATACCGCCGATGCCGAGCGTTTGGCAGGCGAAGCAGAGGAATGCTTTCGCTGCGCGAGAATCCCGGGTTTGAAGAGCGAGATTGCGGAAGGCTTGGTAGTGGCAGGCCATGAACTTATGGCGAAGGCTGTTGAAATCGAGACAGCACTTCAGCGCGCGAAAAGGCAAAAATAGGTTGGTAATGCAAGCGCGCAATGAATCCCTCGAAAGACACGCAGTGGCGCTTCTTCGTCTGTCATATGCTCTTGTGGAGCAGGACATGGCGGAGGAAATCAGAACGATTGCATACGCGCTCATGCGGCTTGCTGAGGGAACAGCGCCGGAGGACGATCAACACAACTAGAATAAAAAGATCCCTCGCAAAGAATTCGGCGTCAATGACCGCTCGGATGAAAAGGCATCAGCATGGAGCCCTCGGCGTATTGCCGGCGAGCGACAGCGATGAAGTTTTGCACGACTGGCGAGAAGTCATCGCGTCGATGCGCCAGAGCGATCAACGCGCGTGGCGCATCGCCTTCAATCGGGAGGTAGACAACCGAGTCGGCCAAAATCCGGCTGGTCGAGACCGGCACGATCGACACGCCCAAGCCCGCCGCCACCAGGGGAATTGTCGATACGATTTGCGGCGCCTCTTGGCCCAACTTCGGGCTGAAGCCGGCCTTGTGGCAGGCCGCGATGAACGAGTCGTAATTCCCGGGGTTCAGCTCGCGCGGATACAGGATAAAGGTTTCGTTGGCGAATGCGCGAAGCGGCGCCGAAATCGAGCGGCTTAGCGGGTGTCCGGTCGGCAGGGCTATGACAGCGGGTTCGTCGACGAGCGGCTCGATTACAACGCCCTCATCGTCGCGGAGCGGCGGGCGAACGAAAGCAATGTCAATCTGTCCGCAGCATAGGCGCGCGACCAGCAAAGCCGTACTGCTCGCTTGGGGAAACAAAACGACGTCGGGATAATGCGTCCGAAATTCACGGATGATTGCTGGAATGAGCGGATGAAAATAGGTTCCGCCGACGGAGCCGAGGTTTATTCGCCCAGTTTCGCCGCGGCCGCTGCGCCGCACATCAGTCTTGGTTCGCTCAACCTGCTTGAGGATGATGTGGGCTTCTTCGAGCAGCAACTTTCCGGCGCTGGTCAGCTCGATACCACGAGCGCGGCGACGGAACAGTGGCGTGCCCATCTCTTTTTCCAACTGTCGAATCTGCAAGCTGAGCGGCGGCTGGCTGATGCGCAACCGTTTGGCCGCACGGGTGAAATTCAATTCCTCGGCGACAGCGACAAAATAGCGGAGATGGCGCAATTCCATCAGCCACACGTCCTTGCCAGAGTGATTCAGAAGTCGCCCGGAATCACCTTTTTTATTGATAGGTGCGGCCGTCAGCACCAGAAACCGCAACCGCAACCATACACCACGGATATGGAAGACGCCATATCAGGGTATTGGACAGGCACGCAGATTTTGTTGTTTATCGTTCACGCTGGAGCAGAACGATGAGTCGGTTTGGCGATCCGCGCGAACCGTTTGCACTTCTCGAAGGTCGTATCACTGTGATCGCGACCTGAGGCGTTCCACGTACCGTTAGCGTCGACAATCCTGATGCGAAGCAAGTGTCGGCTGCGATTGCCGATCATCGGATGGGTGCGCATTGCGTTACGGCGGAGGCAATCATGAAGTCTACGATCAATAAACGATCTATTGTAATCTCCGGCCGCAAGACTAGCGTCAGTCTCGAAGACGAGTTCTGGCGAAGCTTAAAGGAGATCGTGACCGCTCGAAATGTGACTCTGTCGGACCTTGTGGCCGACATCGATACGCGGCGTCGGCATGGGAACCTCTCCTCTGCCATCAGGCTCTTCGTGCTCAATCACTTCCGTACCCAAGTGCGCCAACCTCCGGCCGACCGCCCGTCGGCCATATCGCCTTCGCCCATACAATAATCATCGATTTGAGGTCGACGCACCAGCTACCGCCCTTGCGGGATTGCAGGCAAAGCAGCCGCCAATATCGACCTTCGCTAAAGACACGAGTGCGACCCCCTTGCGCTTGTGACTTCGCGCCATTGGAATATTGTGCCAATTGAATGCGACGATCGGCGTCGCGGTCCGGGAAACCTTGCTCGGCAATCGCGCCAAGCGGCGCGCGGTCTTGGGGAAAACATGCCATGGCAATAAAGCTGCACTACCACCCGTTCTCGACCTATTCGCGCCGGGTCCTCATCGCCTTTGCCGAGAAGCAGATTGCGCACGAACTCGTCCTCGTGGACATGACAGCGCGCCGGCATCGAGAAGAGCCGTATCTGTCGCTCAACCCTTACGGCCGCGTGCCGACACTCGAGGAGGATGGGTTCGTCCTTTTCGAGTCGACCGCAATCCTCGATTTTCTCGAGGCAACGCGGCCAACCCCGCCGCTGGTGCCGGCCGATGCGCGCGGCCGCGCCCTGGTCGACATGCACATGAAGCTCTGCGACATCCAGTTTACCCGCCACGCCGGAACGATCATTTTCCCCAAGCGCTTCCTGCCCAAGGAACGATGGAACACCGCGGCGATTGCCGACGCCAAGGCGCAAATCGAGAAGCATTTTGCGATCCTCGACAAACAACTGGCCGGCAAGACCTATCTGGTGGCCGAGCAGTTTTCGCTTGCCGAGGCGTGCTACATACCGTTCCTGGAGTTCCTGCCGCTGATGGAGATCACTCCTCCCGGCGCTGTCGCGGCGTGGAGCGAACGGTTACTCGCGCGCCCAAGCGCGGTTTCGACACGGCCGCAAAAGTAGCGTCGTTGACGCTTTCAGGCCCGCAAGAGCGCGACCCTCGGCAAAATTCAGCCTGCCGCCGCCGATTTCGCCGCCGGTCCCTCCGGTCGGGCGAAGGTTTGCCGGAGCTGATATTTCAAAATCTTGCCGGTCGCGTTACGCGGCAGCGCAGCGACCGTCTCAAGGCGGCTCGGCAGCTTGTAGCGGGCGAGGAACTCGCCGGCGAAGCCGCGCAATTCCTCCAGCGTCACTGACTGCCCGGCCTTCGGCACGACGATCGCCACGATCGCCTCGCCCCATTTCTCGTCCGGCGTCCCGATCACCGCGATTTCGGCGATCGCCGGATGGCGCATCAACCCGCTCTCGACTTCCGCCGGATAGACGTTCTCGCCGCCGCTGATGATCATGTCCTTGACGCGGTCGCAGATGAACAAAAACCCCTCGTCGTCGAGATAGGCGGCATCGCCGGTGCGGAACCAGCCGTCATCATCGATCGCCGCCCGCGTCGCCTCCGGCAAGTGCCAATAACCGGGGGTGACATTGGGCCCGCGCACCAGCACTTCGCCTTGCACGCCAGGCGCGACGACGAGCCGCCCCTCGCTGTCGACGATCTTGATCTCGGCGAACAGCGGCGGCTTGCCCGACGAGCCGGCTTTGGCCAGCGCGAATTCCGGGCCGAGAAAGCTCACCATCGGCGCGGTCTCGGTCAGGCCGTAGCCCTGCTGCATTTGCACGCCGCGCGCCAGATACGCCTTCAACACGGGCACCGGACAGGGCGCGCCGCCGACCACCAGGACGCGAACGGACGACAGGTCGGTCTCTCCGAAGCTCGGATGCTGGGCCATGAACTGGAACATCGCCGGCACGCCGAACATCGTGGTCACGCGATGCGCGGCAATGTCCGCCAGCGCCTTGCCCGGATCAAAGCTGCGCTGGAGCACCACCAGTCCGCCCTTCTGCAGGGTCACCAGCGTCGTCACGTTGAGCCCGCCGATGTGAAAGATCGGCGCCGCGGTCAAGGTGACGTCGTCCTCCCGGATGTCGAGCGCGTGCATGGTGTTGGTGTTGTTCCACCAGAAATTACCGTGCGTCAGCATCGCGCCCTTGGGACGGCCGGTGGTGCCGGATGTGTACATGATCATGGCGACATCGTCGGCGCGCGCCGGGACATGGGCGGCCGCGGGCGCAGCGCCGTCGCGCCACAGCGTCTCGTCCTCGGCGGCCAGCATCGCCGTGACGCTGGTCAATTCCTTCTCGACCGGGGCAATCGCCGGCCGCAATTGCGCGTCGACGATCAGAACTTTGGCGGCGCTGTCATTGATCATGAAAGCGAGTTCCGGCCCGGTCAGCCGGAAGTTCAGCGGCACGAAGATCGCCCCCAGGCGCACGGTCGCGAACATCGAAAACAGAAACATCGGCTGGTTGAGGCCGACAAACGCCAAGCGGTCGCCTTTGCCGACGCCGAGCGCGTTGAGCCGCCCGGCGCAGTTCTCGATGCAGCGCTGCATTTGGCCGTAGGTCCACGTTGCGCCCTCGAAACGCAGCGCCAGCCGTTCCGGCGTGCGCAGCGACCGTTGCAGGAACCAATTGGCCAGTCCGATATCCGGCGTCATGTCATCCTCCCGCGTTATTGTCAGCAAGCGCCTGGTTATAGATTAGCGCGCCTTGCAGTTTCAAACCCGCGGCGTGGCGAGCCTGCCTTATTTGCCTTAGCCGCCGGCGGCAATGGCCCACGTTGACGAGGGCTCGGACTCATAAGCGCGCAGAGAATGTCTGCCTCGAGGTGAAGAAGCGGACATTCCCAACCGAGGCCTTCACGTCACCTTTTGACCCCAATCGGACCTGATCGCCAAGGAACCTCCCGGCATTCGCAGTATTAGCAGTAGAATGGCGATTGCTGAAGCAGGAGGGGCCAGCACCACGCACGTTGGCCGAGCTTCGCGCGCTCTCGACGCGCTGAATTTCTTTCTGGCAGATGTGCGCGGCGGACTCGGACCCTACCTCGCCATCTACCTGCTGACCGTCCGGAACTGGAACGAGGCCGAGATATCCACGACGCTCGCCGGTTTGATCGTGGTCAATGCCGGCTATAGCGCCGCATTTCTCACGCTGGCGGCCATTGCGGGCACGGGCCTGGCATTATTCTGGCTAGCAATGCCGGAAACTTGGCGGCCGAACGAACGGCCCGCCACAGGCAAATGGGCTCAGAAAACCAATCTCGCGCGGGCGGCGGAATGATGTCCCTGACGACGTTTGCCACGGCGATAATCTTTATTCTCACCTACATCGGGGTGGCGCTGGGCCGCATCCCTGGTTTGCGTCTAGATCGGGCCGGGATTGCGCTGACCGGCGCGGCGCTCATGATGGCGGTTGGCGCGATCACCCCTGAAGAGGCCTACCGTGCGATCGATCTCGATACCATTGCGCTCCTTCTGGGCATGATGATCGTGGTAGCGCATTTGAAGCTCTCAGGCTTCTTCCGGCTGGTTACGGGTTGGGCGCTAGCGCATGCCCATTCGCCGCTGGTTTTGCTCGCGACCATCGCAGTCACGACAGGGGCTCTCTCCGCGTTCCTTGTCAACGATGCCGTATGCCTCGTCATGGCCCCGCTCGTCATCGAGGTGACGCGCTCGCTCAGGCGCGACCCAATTCCTTATCTACTCGCGGTGGCAATGGCCTCAAATGTTGGAAGCACGGCGACGATCACCGGTAATCCGCAAAATATGATCATCGGTGCAATCTCGCACATCCCTTACACGGTATTTGCGGCCACGTTGACGCCGGTAGCTATTGCCGGACTTCTGCTCGTTGTGCTCTTGCTTGGTGCCATGTGGTGGGGTGAGTTCCGCCGGCCGGCGCAGCTTACTGCCAAGCCATCGCCGCTTCGTCTGCATATGCCACAGCTGACGAAGGCGGTGTTGGTCGCGTTCGGCGTGATCGTGGCGTTCTTCGTAGGTGTACCGGTGGCTAAGGCCGCCATTCTCGGGGGCGCACTGCTGCTCATCACGCGCGCCATCAAGGCTCGCAAAGTCTATCGAGAGCTCGATGGTTCGCTGCTGCTCATGTTTGCCGGTCTGTTCGTCGTCGTCGCAGCAGCGGAGAAAATCCTATTCACCCCAGAGGTTGTTGGTGCTGTGCAGGCACTCCATCTCGACAACGTTTATATTCTGACCGCCATGACCGCTGTGCTGTCCAATATCATCAGCAATGTACCCGCAGTATTGGCCCTCAAGCCATTCGTGCAAAGCTTGGCTGATCAGCACCGCATTTGGCTCGTGATTGCGATGAGCGCGACTCTGGCGGGCAACCTTACGCTCGTCGGTTCGGTAGCGAACCTGATTGTCGCCGAACGAGCCCGCAATGTGGGCATTGAAATATCATTTTGGGCATATTGCCGCGCAGGAATTCCGCTGACAGTAATCACGCTAGCGATTGGCGCGTGGTGGCTGAGTTAAAGTTCTTGCGGATTTGCTCGTTTTCCTGGCCTTGGCCCTAATAGTTTTCATGGCATTGGCCCCAATATCTGATTTCCGGAATCGGCCCGACCCTTCACGTCAGCTTTTGACCCGTCTCGGAAGTCGCGCATTTTGTAACGCGCTAAACGGGAGCCAGGGTAACCAAAAGTCCGTCTTGCGGATACGGGATCGGCCACATGCGCCAGCCCGGCCGATAGTCGCGCGCAACCGACACCTGGAAATTGTTCAGCAAATGCCACGTGAAGCACTTTGCCTGCATGTAGGCGAAATTCAGTCCCAGGCACATGTGCGCGCCGCCGCCGAAGGGAACAAAGGCGAACTTGTGTCGGCCGCGCGAGGCTTCGGGACCGAAACGTGTCGGGTCGTAGCGATCCGGTTCGGGCCACAGCCGCGGCATATGGTGGGTGAAGAGCGGATTGACGTTGACGCCGGTGCCGGCCGGGATGCGAAAACCCATGAACTCGAAGTCGCGCACCGCGCGCCTCGGAATCGACGGCACCGGAGGCGTCATCCGCATCGCCTCCTTGAACGCCATTTCGGTCAGCGCAAGGTCGTCAAGGCGATTGAACGGCAGCGGCTGGTCCGGCGCCAGCCTTAGTCCGCGATACTCCTCGCGGACTTTATTCTGCCAGTCGGGGTTCGCCGCGAGCCGATACACGAACGAGGTGAGCGAGGAGGTCAGCGTATCGTGCGCCGCCATCATGAGAAAGCTCATGTGGTCGACGATGTCCGCATTCGACAACAGCGAGCCGTCGTCCCAGGTCGCGCGGCATAGCTGCGAAAACAAATCCTCACCGCCGCGCTGACGCCGAAGCGGGATCTGCCGGTTGAAATAGTCGACGATCAGCGCGCGGCCCCGCACCCCTCGGCCCATCCGCGTTCCCGGCAGCGGCGCGCGAACGACCGCGATCGAAGCCGCCACCATCGCGATGAAGGCCCGCTTGACCGCCTCGAGCTCCGGACCGAGTTCTTCGCCGAGGAACGAGGTTGCCGCAAGATCAAGTGTCAGCTGCTTGACGGCCGGATAGAATTTGAATTCGCGCCCGCGCGGCCATTGCGCCAAGCCTTTCGCTATCCCGGCATTGAGCTCCGTGAGATAGGATTGCATCGGTTCGGATTTGAACGCGACCGATAGCGCACGCCGGTGCCGGCGGTGCTCGTCGAAATCAAGCAGCATCAGCCCGCGGGGAAACAGCCGATCGAGGATGGTTCCCCAGCCGAGAGCGGACGAGAACAATTTTTGGCTGTCGAACAGCACGAGTTCGTTGGCCTCGGGGCCAAGCAGCGAGACATTGGCATGGCCGAACGCGCGGCTGCGGTAGACCGGGCCGTAGCGCTGCGCCCGCTGCTCGACGAACCCCTTGGGATCGGCCAGCAGGAAAAGCGTGTGGCCGACGATCGGCCAGCCATCGTCGCCCGGAATATGCGCGAGCGCTCCGCCCTGGGCCGAGTCGCGCCCGACATCGAGGATCTGTACCGACATGGCGTTCCTCCGTCACGGCCGATCTTATCAATTCTGTTCGTACTTGCATTAGCGGAAGCGGCGGTTCCTGGCGAGGCAGTGGCCCGACGCTTGCGTGCCACGGTCCGTCCCGAGTCTGCTCTTGGGAGCGAAGCAGACACTCGCAACCGAGGCCTTCACGTCAGCTTCTGAGCCGTCTCGGAAGTCGAGTTTGTATTGCAGTGCGCCCATGCATTGGGTCGGGCCGCTGACTAATTGCTGTACATCAAGGCGCTCTAATGTATCCTTACCAAGCTGAAGTCTGCCCTAGGTCCGGTTAGGTTTTTTGAGGAGACTGATGCATTTCGTTTGTTCACTCGTTTTGGCAGTCAATGTGCTTTTTGCTCCGGCCGTCGCTGTCGCGCAAACACAGCCCGGCAGCGCAGGAGGAACGATTGGCAAGCACGAAAAATCAATTTCTGGAGATGACGAACAGCCAAAAGCCAAAAGCCGCAGTGACCACGCAAGACCTCGCCCGACTTCGCGCGTCACCGCGGCTCATCGCGTTCGCGGCTCTGCCGCGGCTTCGCGAACGAGTTCCAACTGCAGGCTCCTTCAAGGTTCGGCACAATTCGGCATCGAAATCTGCGATTGATGGTGTGAACAAGGTTGGGTAATAGATTTAGGTAAAATTCGCTCCCTCGGCACTGCCTCACACGTCGTCACCGGGTCAGCCCGCCCCGCCGGCGCCTCCGTCCGCAAATTCCGCGCAGCAGTGATCGGTAGTGGTCGGAATGTGCGATAAGTCGTGCGGTCAGTGCGCTTCGTTGAGTTCGGCGATATGTTGGCAGACGTGAATCACCGCTTCTGCAACGGATTCCAATTAGCCCGGCGGTATCATGACGATCATTGTCTCAATTCACTTTTCTTTCTGGACTCATAAGCGTTGCGCCACCCACGCCCAGCCGTGATTGTTGGTCGCCGAGAAGTTCAATCTTCCGGATGGTACTAGGCGGTCTACAAAGCCGGTATTCCAGTGGACAGTAATCGTGCCACGCGCGCAGCTCCACGTCCCCTCCAGTCCGAAAGAATTGGTCGCCGTCTTGTCGGATTTGAATACGGTGACTGTCTCGGCAGGATAGGTGTAGCTACCCGCAACGCTGCTGCACCTATCGGATGTCTTGGCCGATCGTTTTGGCGTCGCTGGACCATGCCGGCGCGTTGCGGCGGGCTCATCTCCACCCGAAGTAGATTTGTCCTGCTTGCCAACTGTGCCGCCGCTTGAGCCGGAGCTTTGCGCGAATGACGGCGACGAGGCGACGCCGATTGTACACAAAAGGATGACCGCGGATAAACGCTTTAGCGTCTCGGTACCCATCTCGCCCGCCTACTTGTTTGCGCTGAAACGTTCCGCGCCGTCAGCGCACACCGACGCGACGATGTCGCAGGATTTACCGCGCTTGCGGCAATCGGTGAGCGCCGCCTCTTTGGCCTTGCCGACATCATCGCGCGCCGTGATCGCCCAGTTTGATCCGGAATGGGCGAACACACCGCATTCGGTGCCGAAGAAGCTGATCTCGATCGGGCAGGCGCTGGCATCGCCGCACGAAGCGCGAGCACGTGCCACAGCCGCCTTGCGCGTCTCCTCTCCCCACGCCATCCCCCATTTCCCCTTAGCCTTGTCATAGACGATCGCGCCCCAGGGCTTGAGACCGCCGGTTTCGCGCAATCGCCGCAGCAGACCCATCGTTGCGGTGCCGGTCGGCCGCAGATTGCTTTGCTGTTCGAATTCCCGGATCGCTTGGCGCACGGCGTCGGTTGCGGGCCCTTCGAGGGGACCGGGATCGAAGTTCAATTCATAGAGCCGATCGCGCACTTCGCCCACCAATCCAGGATCGCTGATTAGGGTCGAATCGTCATTCCGCGCGACCGGCGGTGTCAGCGCCGCAGTCTTCAAACCCTCCAGCGTGATCCGAGCGATGTCGGCAAAGGCACCGTTCGGGTAGCGCTTGAGATAGGCTTCGAACAGGCGCGGATTCTTGTCGTCCTTGATCGTATTCCAGAAAGTGATTTCGAGGTTCGCTTGCTGGCTGGCCTCCGGCCGCGCCCCCGTCGCTGAATCGTCGACCTTGGCGGGCATGAGCGATACGATCGATCCTCCGAGCGAGCCGTAGACGAACGGCTCTTGCTCGTTATCCGTCTTCAACATCACGTCGTCGCGAACGCGCCCAAATGCGATGCGCAGGTCGAGTCCCGGTTCGGCAAGGTACTTTAGGAGCGCGGTTACAAATGGACTATTACGCCCGTCACCGTCGGAAGCGGTCGATCCGGCTTTGGCAGCAAAGGCAATGAGCGTATCGGACATCGTCGGCTCGACCTTAGCGAGGCCACGGCCGACCGACCGCTTCGCCATCGTACGCTTCATGGTTCGGCTGAATGGATTCTCACGGCAGGCGTCGAGAATAACCAGGCGCAGACGCTTCGCAGGCTCAACCACTCGCAAGATACGGTCGAGCGACACGGTTTCGTCATCCACGTCGATGTCACGTTCCAGCACAGCGTCAACGGGAAGGAGATAGTTTTCGCCGTCGATCTCGATGCCGTGACCGCCAAAATAGACAACGGCGACATCGGCCGTTCGTGTTGCATCGGAGAACTCGCGCAGCGCGCGTCGCATGTCGTTGATGCTGACATCGCGCCGGAGAACAACTTGAAATCCGGCGCTCTCCAGCAGGGCGGCGATGGCGGTGGCATCGTTGACCGGATTAGGGAGGGGCGGGGCTTCCTTGTAGTTGGAATTACCTATGACCAGGGCGACACGTTGCTGTGCAAACGCTGGAAAACCAGACGCGACCAGCAGAAGAATTGTTGCTATAAGTTTTGTCGGGAAAAAACGCTGACGGCTCATGACGTGGCCCCTGAACGGCGTCCCCAACACTATGCGATTGCCCTGAGGTTGCAACACCGGAAGCAGCTCTTTTTGCACCGCATGAGTCCGTCGATGGCCCGAAACGAAAGATCAGCTTGGCGTTTGTCAGCGCTCGACAACCCACCAAGCGATCACTTCCGACGGATACTTGACCGACGTCGCTGTGCCTCGCGCTAAGACGCTCACTGTTCACGCTCGGCGCGAAGAATATGGTCTCCTATTTTCTCAACAAAATTTATCTCGCAACACTTGACTTGAGCCGGGCGGTCTTGACCGAACCCTCGCGGTTCCGATCCTGGCCGCTTTTTATTTATGGGCGGGAATCCGAACCATCGCGAGTTTTCCTGCGCCTGGCCCAGTAGAATTTTGCAGGCTGCTTGACCGCAACTACCGTGCGGCTACTCAGCCGCGAAATGGGAAAAGCCAAGGCCGCCAAGTAAAGCCGCCAAGGCCGCCAAGTGAGGCGGCCTTGGCCACGCTGAGGCAAGCTCACGAAGGCGGTGCCGAGGACGGCGGCGGAGGCGGTGGAGGGCCGGGCGGAGGTGCATACCCGGGCGGAGGCGGATACCCGGGTGGAGGCGGATACCCGGGCGGAGGCGGATACCCAGGCGGCGGCGGATACCCAGGCGGCGGCGGATACATCGGCGCGCCCGGCGGGGGCATGTAGTATGGCGGTGGTGGGTAAGGCCCATTCGGGAAGCATCTTCGGCCCCACGGCCCCCCTGGATGCCATCCTGGCGGGCAAGGAACTGGCGCACAGGCGCTCAAGGTAAGCACTGCGACGAACAAAGCGATGAGACTCGCAATGCGAGAATGCATGAAAACCCCCATCCCAAGTCGAGTAGCAACTTTAGGAGTTCATCTCGGCCAAATTAGGACAGGTGGGGACCGTCCACAATCACCCAAAGAATGGATCATTGTCAGCCTGTTTATCCGTCGGGTGCCGCATAATGATGCGAACTTCGGAAGCGGGACACTAGTGTGGCGGTTTAGAAGTCCGCATCATTTTTGCCGCGAACTCGTCATGCGGACTTCTGAACCAAAGCCACACTGGATCAATACGTTGCTAGTGTCCTTCGATTCCGAAGTTCGCAAACGAGGGTGCCGCATAATGATGCGAACTTCGGAATCGGGACATTAGTGAACGATTTCCAATTTGACCTTGGCAACGCCCTGTTCGGTAATTCCTAGCGTCTGTGCCGCAGCATAGGATACGTCGACATCTCTACCGCGAACAAATGGACCGCGGTCGTTAATACGAACCGTGACCGAGCGCCCATTAGAAAGATTGGTAACACGCAGCCGCGTGCCGAACGGCAGCGTGCGGTGCGCGGCGGTCAGTTGGCGCCCATCCAACTTTTCGCCGCTCGCCGTTGCTGACCCCTCCGAATAAAAACTGGCGAGCCCGTTTTTGCTCTGGAACGGCTCGGAGGGTCTCAGCGACGCCTCTCGGTTCACGGCGAGCGATCTGTGCCTGTGGGTAACAACAGACGAGCGCGCGCAAGCCGCCAGCATAGCGGCGATCAGAACAGCAGAAAGCAGCCGGACGGTTTTCAGAGCCCTAGGCACGGTAACACCGTGCCTTTGTTATGCTTAATGAAAAGTTAAAATCATCGCTGACGCGACGTCATTCAGTTCGACCCGTCGAGCAACCGCCGCGCGATGACCTGCGCCTGGATTTCCGCGGCGCCCTCGAAAATATTGAGGATGCGGGCGTCGCAGAGAATCCGCGACACCGGAAATTCGAGCGCAAAGCCGTTGCCGCCGTGCACCTGCACGGCATTGTCGGCGGCGGCCCAGGCGACGCGCGCGGCCAGCAGCTTCGCCATGCCGGCCTCGAGGTCGCAGCGCCGTCCGGAATCCTTCTGTCGCGCCGCATAATAGGTGAGCTGGCGCGCGATCATGATCTCCGCCGCCATCATGGCGATCTTGTCGGCGACGCGTGGGAAATTGGCGATCGGCTCGCCGAACTGCACGCGCGCGAGCGCATAGCCGAGCGCGACTTCGAGCGCCGATTGCGCCACGCCGATGGCGCGCGCCGCGGTCTGGATGCGCGCGGATTCGAAAGTCGCCATCAGCTGCTTGAAGCCGAGCCCTTCGACGCCGCCGAGGAGATTCTCCGCTTTCACAACAAAGCCATCGAAGGCGATCTCGTATTCCTTCATGCCGCGATAGCCGAGTACCTCGATCTCGGTCCCGGTCATGCCGGCTGCCGGAAACGGATCGCGGTCGCTGCCGCGCGGCTTTTCCGCGAGCAGCATGGACAAGCCGCGATAGCCTTTCTCGGCCGGATTGGTGCGCACGAGCAGCGTCATCAGGTCGGCGCGCACCGGATGCGTGATCCAGGTCTTGTTGCCGTAGACCTTGTAGACGTCGCCCTCGCGCACCGCGCGGGTCTTCAGCGCGGCGAGATCGGAGCCGGTATTGGGCTCGGTGAACACCGCGGTCGGCAGCACCTCGCCGGAGGCGATCTTCGGCAGCCACTTGCGCTTCTGCTCCTCGGTGCCGCTGCCGAGAATGAGCTCGGCGGCGATCTCGGATCGGGTGCCGAGGCTGCCAACGCCGATATAGCCGCGCGACAGCTCCTCGGAGACCACGCACATCGATTCCTTGCCGAGCCCCATGCCGCCGTAGTCCTCGGCGATGGTGAGCGAGAATACGCCGAGCTCGGACATCTGCCCGATGATATCGAGCGGGATGTACTCGTTGCGCAGATGCCATTGGTGCGCATGCGGCACCACCTCGTCGTCGGCGAACTTGCGCATTTCCTCGCGGATCGAATCGAGCGTTTCGTCGAGGCCGCAGGCGCCGATGGTCGCCTCGTGCTGCAGCCGGATCAGCTCGACCAGCCGGGCGCGGCGCGGCGCGGTGTTGCCGAACGCGATCAGGTGCTCGACCGCCGGCGTCAGGCGCGCCGCCGCCGCCGCGGGAGGAAGGCCGAGGTCGGCGAGGCGCACGATCTCGCCCTGGCTCATGGGAATGCCGCCGAAGATCTGCGCCAGATATTCGCCGGCGCCGATGCGCACCAAAAGTTCCTCGATCTCGCCGAAATCGCCGCTCGCGGTGAGGCGTTCGGCATAGGCCGCGAGCTGGCGCAGCGCCTCGACGTAGGTCGCGAGCCAAGCGAGACCGTGGGCGGCGCGCTGTTCGCGGTCGAGCGCCCGCGGCACCGCGCGGCCGTCCTGCATCACCCGCTCGGCGACCGCCCGGCGCGCATCCGCAAACAAGGCGTCGACGGCCGCAACCACTTGGCCGAGTGTCGCGATCAGTTCGTGGTCGGCGGGCTTGGGGGAAGCAGCAAGCGGCATAAATAGCTCCGATGAGCCTGTTGGGAGGACGAACCTTGGACATTACGCGTGCACTGCACAAAAGCCAAGATTCACCCGCAAATTGCGCCCCACGACCTCGTCCGCCTGCCGCCCAACGGATGCGAACTCCTCGCGACATGGCTATCGTGGCCGACGGAGAAATGAGCCCCCATGAGAGATTTATTCGCCGCGGCAAAGCTTCTGCTCCTCGACATGGCGTCGACCGTGTTTTTTCTTGTGGTTTTTCTCCTGAGCAAAAATATTCCCTTGTCAGTCGCCCTCGGCGTCGCGCTGGGGGTCGCCCAGATCGGCTGGGAGTTCGTCCGCAAGCGGCCGATCGACACCATGCAGTGGCTGAGCCTGTTCCTGGTGATCGGCGCCGGCACGGCCACGCTTATCACCAACGATCCGCGCTTTGTGATGGTCAAGCCGAGCCTGATCTACCTCGTCGTCGGCGTGGTGATGCTCAAGCCGGGATGGATGAACCGTTACCTGCCGCCGGTCGCCAAGGAGCTGGTGCCGGACATCGCCTTCATCTTCGGCTTCATCTGGTCGGGACTGATGTTTTGTTCCGCCGCGCTCAACCTCGTCGTCGCGCTCAATTTCAGCGTCGTGACCTGGGCGTCGTTCATGTCGGTCTACGGCATCGTCAGCAAGCTCGGCCTGTTCCTCATCCAATATGCCGTCATGCGCTACGTCGGGGTCCGCCGGCGGCGGGCCGTGCCAAGTCCGGCCGCGGCGGCCTGACGGCGTCGCTCGGCACTGATCGAATGCGGCCGGGCTTCGCAGCCGGCCCGGGATGACGTATCTGAATGGCGCATGATCCCGAAAAGTGGTTGCCGGTTTTCGGAAAAGATCATGCGCAACTTATAACTTGCTAACTTGCCCACCGCAGAGGCCGCCCGCTTTGAACACCTTCCGCCTGAGCTATCGCGTCGCCCTGGAGGCCTTCTATCGCTTCAACCGCGATGACGGCTGGGCGATCGCCAGCCACATCGCGCTGTCGGTGCTGATGGCGTTGTTTCCGTTTCTCATCGTGGTGACGTCGCTCGCCGGCTTCGTCGGCTCCGGCAATCTCGCCGACGAAGTCGCCCGCCTGATCGTCGGGACCTGGCCGCAACAGGTCGCCGGTCCGATCGCCGGCGAGATTCACCACGTGCTGACCACGGCGCGCGGCGGCGTCTTGACCATCAGTGCCGTGCTCTCGGTGTATTTCGCTTCGAGCGGGGTCGAAAGCCTGCGCATCGGGCTCAACCGCGCGTACGGGCTCGTCGAGGAGCGAAGCTGGTGGCTGTTGCGGCTGGAGTCGATCGGCTATGTGCTGGTCAGCGCCATCGCGCTGTTGGCGCTCTCCTTTCTCGTGGTGCTGGGGCCGCTGGTGTTTCGGGCGGCCGCCGCCTATGCGCCATGGATCGAGCCGCTGCAAGCCCATTACAATGTCGCGCGTTTCGGCATCGGCGGCGTCGTCATCGCCAGCGCGCTGGTCATTCTGCATATGTGGTTGCCGGCCGGGCGGCGGCGGCTCCTGACAGTGTGCCCCGGCATTGCCGCGACGCTGATGCTCTGGCTCGCCTGCGGCTTCGCCTTCGGCCGCTACCTCGCCGATTTTGCCTACACCTACGTGACCTATTACGGCGGGCTCGCCTCGGCGATGGTGGCGCTGGTGTTTCTCTATTACAGCGCCTGGATTTTCATCTATGGCGGCGAGCTCAACGCCGCAATCGCGCGCGTGCGCGAAAACAAGACGTAGACGTTGCCCCCTTAGCCAAGAAAGGGCCGCCTGCGATTGCTGCGCAGGCGGCCTAGGTCGTCCGAAGTTGTCGCTCAAGGCGGTCGGCCAATGCCTTAGTTCTTCTGCGCCTGAGAGGCCGCTTGCGGGTTCGCCGCCAGGAAGTCGGCGTAGGTGAGGCCCGCGTAGTTCGGCGACGTCGGCTGTTGCGACAGGGCCTTGCTGTCGACCGGAGCCTTCGACGACGAGGTTGCTTTGCCGTCGGTCGGGACATCGATCGCGCCCGTGGCAGTGCCGTCAAGGCGCGCGCTCGCCGCCTCTTCGGTGCAGACGTCGGCGAACACCACCAGACCGTCCTTGGTATAGGTCTTGGTCAGGCAGGTGCACGGACCGGGCGTCGCGACGACCGGCGCCTCCACGTAGTCCTCGGCGTATCCGTCGACATCGATCCAGATGCCGTTGCGGAATATGCGGTGGTGATGATGACCATGGAGCCCGCCATGGCCGGGATGACCGCCACGTCCGCCGCGACCCGGGTTGAGCGTAGCCAGGCGGTTCACGTTGCCGCGCCCGGTCGAGTGGTTGCCGCCGCCGAGGCTGCGAGCGCTTGCCATGTGGCCGCCGCCGGACCCGCCGCCGAACCCGCGGGCATCTGCCGCGGTGGAAGCGAGACCGACTGCGATGATGGTGACGGTTGCGAGACTGAGGATGGCTTTGCGTGACATGACCGTTCTCCGAGGTTGGAAGTTGCGATACCCTTTGGTCGGCGCTCACGGAGAAAGGTTCAAAGGCGCGTTGCGATAATTGTCGCCGGGCTGCCTTCCTATTCCTTGGAATTACCGGTTCAGCGCAATCCGCCCAAAAACGCCCGTAAATGCTGGAAGTCCCCCGGTTGGCTTGCCGATTGGCGGCCGAAACGCGAAACTGGGCGCGACGGCGACCGGCTGCCCGGCGAACAAAATTTCTTTTGATTTTTACTTGAACCTGTCGGCCGCCGCTGACGACTAATGTCACGAGCCGATAGCCCTGTCGATGCAGACGACTTCGGACGAAGTGCTGATTGGAAGGATCGCCAACGGCGATCGGCTCGCGATGCAGGCGCTGTTCGCACGCCATCATGTCCGGGTTTACCGGTTTGTGTTGCGGCTGGTGCGCAACGAAGCGACGGCGGAAGACTTGATTAGCGACGTGTTCCTCGACGTCTGGCGCCAAGCCGGCAGGTTCGAGGGGCGCTCAACCGTCTCGACCTGGATGCTGAGCATCGCCCGCTTCAAAACGCTTTCGGTACTGCGACGCCGCCACGAGGAGGAACTGGATGTAGAGACGGCCGGCGCAATCGAGGATGATGCCGACGATCCCGAAGTTGCGCTGGCGAAGAAGGACAAGGGCGCGGTCTTGCGGCAATGCCTGACCAAACTTTCGGCCGAACATCGAGAGATCGTCGACCTTGTTTATTATCATGAGAAATCGGTGGAAGAAGTCGCGGCCATTGTCGGCATCCCGGAGGCGACGGTTAAGACGCGCATGTTCTACGCGCGCAAGAAGTTATCCGAGCTCCTGAAGGAGCAAGGGGTGGATCGAGGTTGGCCATGAATACGACGGACGAACGCGAAGCGAGCGAGATCGAGCAGCTCTTGCCCTGGCACGCCACGGGAACGCTCGAAGATGGCGACCGGGAGCGGGTTGAAGCCGCGCTGGCCAAAGACCCTGAGCTCGCCCGGCGTTACAAACTGGTGCGCGAGGAACTGGCGCAGACCATCCATCTCAACGAGACGCTGGGCGCGCCGTCGCCGCGTGCCATGGCGGCGTTGTTCGCCAAGATCGACGCCGAGCCGGCGCGCCGCCCGGCGGCATCGCTCAATCTCCCCGCACGCATCGGAGAGTTTTTCGCTGCCTTGTCGCCGCGCACGCTGGCCTGGTCGGCGAGCGCGGCGGCGTTCGCCATCTTGCTGCAGGCCGGACTGATCGCCGGCATCCTGCTGAAGGAGAGAAGCTCCAGCGGCTACGAAACGGCCGCGGCGCCCACGACCATGAGCGGCAAAGGCGACTATGTCCTGATCCGATTCCAGCCCCAGGCCAGCGCCGCCGACATCACCAAGTTTCTAGAAACCAACAAACTCAGTATTGCGGCAGGACCGTCGGCAGGCGGACTATACCGAGTGCGCATTGCTGAGGCGAAGCTGCCGCAGGCGGATGCCGAGCGGATGGTCAAGACGCTGCAGCTAGACCCGGTTGTCGGCCTTATCGTGCCGACCAAATGAGCGACAGGGGTATTTGTCATGCGCCGCAACACAAAGAACCTGCGTCCAATCTTGGGATTGATATTCTGCGGCGTCCTTCTGATCGCCGCCGCCATCGGCGAATTAAGTCCTGCTGCGGCGTTTGGCGGCTTCGGACGCATGGGCGGATTCGGGCCGCGCGCCGGCATTCACCCAGCGCCGCGCAAGCCGATGATGCCGCAGCGTCGCGCCAGCGGTGTCGACCGGTTCCCGCGGACTAACGGCGGGAGCCTCGGCAATGAAGGCAGTCGCGGGCCAGGACATCATGGAACCATCGGCCGCGGCCGCGGCGGCTTCCCCTACGGGGGTGACGGCGGCGGCAATTATGCCGGCGGCGGTGGTGCCGGTGGCAGACCGGGCGCCGGCAACAGCAACAACAACGGTGGAGGCGGCGCCGCCGGCGGAATGCCGCCGCGCGGAGAGCGCCGCTTTGTCCCCAACGAAGTGATCACCGCGTTTTCGCCGAGCGCGACGCCGCAAGCGATCGAACAGCTCGCGCGGCGCTACAATCTGACGCAACTCGAATCACAAAGCTTCCCGTTGGTCGGCAGCACGCTCTATCGCTGGCGCATTGGCGGCCGCCGGACGGTCGGCGATGCGATTGGCGCCCTCGAGGACGAACGCATCGTCGCCAGCGTGCAGCCCAACTATGTATTTACGCTGCAGGACGAGGTCGCGAAAATTTCTCCCGATATGCGAGGCGACCCTGCCCAGTACGTGCTGGACAAGCTGCAAGTCGAACAAGCGCATCAAATTGCGACGGGGAAAAATATCCCGGTCGCCATAATCGATTCGGAAATTGACGAACTTAATCCGAATCTCGACGGAACTATCGTGAAAAGCTTCGACGCGCTGGGCGGCGACGAGAAGCCGGACAACCATGGGACGGCGATGGCCGGCGCCATCGCCGCACATGCCAAGCTCTTGGGCATCGCGCCAGGCGCGCAGCTCCTGGCAGCCCGCGCCTTCGGCAACACTCCGGCGGCGGCCAACGGCACCTCTTTCGCCATCTACAAAGGTCTGCAGTGGGCGGCGAAAAATGCGGCGCGCGTTGTCAATATGAGCTTTGCCGGTCCCGCCGATCCTGAAATGCATCGTCTGCTGGCGGCTGCATATGCGAAAGACATGGTGTTGATAGCGGCCGCCGGTAACGCGGGCCCGAATTCTGCGCCGCTCTACCCGGCAGCCGATCCCAACGTCATTGCGGTCACCGCCACCGATAGCAATGACAGGTTGTACAACATGGCCAATCACGGCGCGTACATTGCGGTGGCCGCTCCGGGCGTCGAGATTTTCGCGCTGGCGCCGGGTGCGGCGTACCAAATCACGACGGGAACGTCAGTCGCCACCGCGCATGTCAGCGGAATCGCCGCGTTGTTGCTCGAACTTCAACCATCGCTCAAGCCCGCCGATATTCGCGCCATCATCACGACCACAGCGAAGCTGCCGGCATCGGCCGACCGGCATTCTGATTGGGGTGCCGGTCTGGCGAACGCTTATCGCGCCGTGATGGCGCTCACCGAAAAATCGGCGGCCAAAAACGCCACCGGGCGGACGAAGCAGTGATCGTAAACTGATTGCCGCTGGCTGAACGGGATTCGTCTAAGCCGTCACGGCGGATTGCCGGCTTAACTCCGGCATCGACGCCGCCTCGATGACGTCGTCGAGGGTGTGCAAGCCGGTGCACGGCGCGTTGACCAGCACCGCCATGTTGCCCGGCTTGTGGCGGTTGGTGCGCATCAGTTCGTGCGCGTACGGGATCTTCTCCCAGGGAAACACGTCGCTCATGCACGGATCGATGCGGCGATCGATGACGAACTGGTTGGCGGCGCTGGCTTGCTTGAGGTGGGCGAAGTGCGAGCCCTGGATGCGCTTCTGCCGCATCCAGACATAGCGCGCGTCGAAGGTGATGTTGTAGCCCGAGGTGCCGGCGCAGAACACCACGATGCCGCCACGCTTGACCACCAGGCACGACACCGGGAACGTCGCCTCGCCGGGAT